>NZ_SOBM01000005.1:0-590868 GCF_004364705.1 Azorhizobium sp. AG788 | reverse complement strand
GGAACAGGTGTGGTGGGTATTTTCCACACTGGCCGGCGCGTAACTGCCGGCGCCCTTCGACCACGCTCCCGCAAGGGGGCGTGGTTTTTTGTTGGGCCGCCCGATCACGTCGAGCGGGCGTCCTTGGACGGGCCGCCTCCGGCCGCGTCCGTTGTGGCGCGGGTCCGCGGGGTCTCCGTCCCGTCAGCCTGAGGGCAGGGGCTCGCGGCGAGACGGTCGCTTTCCTCCATGGCGACGATCTGCTTGGCGCGTTCCCAATGCATGTCCGCCTTGTCCGAAGGGCGGCCTTCCTCTTCCCAGATGCGTTGCGCCCGCGCGCGGATGCGCTCGTCGATGCGTCCCATGGCCTGCCTCATCCCGTTGCGCTGCAAGGACAACGGAACGGGGAACGGGCGGGTTCCGGCGCGGGGAACTCCCCATGGGGCCGCGAATGGTATAGGAGGCTGAAGGCGCATCCCGAGGGCCGCCATGACCGACATCGCCACCCGCGTCTATAATCACACGTGGAAGATCGACCCCATCGTCCGTTCGGTCCTCGACACGGATTTCTACAAGCTGCTCATGGGGCAGATGATCTTCCGGCGGCACCGGGACGTGGAGGTGGCCTTCGGCATCCACAACCGCACCAGCCGCGTGCGCCTGGCCGAGATCATCGACGAAGGTGCGCTGCGCGAGCAGCTGGATCATGTGCGCTCGCTCTCCCTGTCGCGGGGCGAATCCACCTGGCTGCGCGGCAACATGTTCTACGGCAAGCGGCAGATGTTCGCGCCGGACTATCTGGCTTGGCTGGAGAACTTCCGATTCCCCGCCTACCATCTGGAAAAGCGCGACGGGCAGTATGAGCTGATCTTCGAGGGACCGTGGATCGAGACCACCATGTGGGAGGTTCCGGCCCTCGCCGTCATCAACGAATTGCGCTCGCGGGCGGTGCTGAAGGGGCTCGGACGCTTCGAGCTTCAGGTGCTCTATGCCCGGGCCATGACGCGGGTGTGGGAGAAGATCGAGTTCCTGAAAAGCCTCGGCCCGGTCAATCTCGCGGATTTCGGCACCCGGCGCCGCCACGGCTTCCTGTGGCAGGACTGGTGCGTGCAGGCGCTGAGCGAGGGGCTTGGCCCCACCTTCCTCGGCACCTCGAACTGCCTCATCGCCATGCGCCGCGAGGTTGAGGCGACCGGCACCAACGCCCACGAGCTTCCCATGGTCTATGCGGCGCTCGCGCAGGACGATGCGGCGCTGGCCGCCGCGCCCTATGAGGTGCTTGCCGACTGGCAGCAGGAATATGACGGCAACCTGCGCATCATCCTGCCGGACACCTATGGCAGCACGGGCTTCCTCGCCCATGCGCCGGACTGGGTGGCGGGCTGGACCGGCATCCGCATCGACAGCAAGGATCCGCTGGAAGGGGGCGAGGAAGCCATCGCCTGGTGGACGGCGCGCGGGCAGAATCCGCAGGAAAAGCTGGCCATCTTCTCGGACGGGCTCGATGCGGACGAGGTGGCCCGCATCCATGCCCGGTTCAAGGGGCGGATGCGGCTCGGTTTCGGCTGGGGGACGCTGCTGACGAACGACTTCCGGGGCCTGGCGCCCAATGGGGTTCTCGACCCCATTTCCATCGTCTGCAAGGTGATCTCGGCCAATGGCCGCCCGGCGGTGAAGCTCTCCGACAATCCCACCAAGGCCATGGGGCCGCCGGACCAGATTGCCCGCTACCGGCGGGTGTTCGAGGTGGGCGCGCAGGCCGAGCGGCGGGTGGTGGTGTAAGCCGACCCGCTGCCGTCGCGCCGCTCAGGCGCCGCCCTGGAAGGTCTCGGCCGAGGGGATGGTCGCCGTGGCGATGAGCGAGCGGTAGCGCCGCCGGGCGTCGGCGCGCGAACCGTCGTCATTGAGGGCGGCTTCCTGAAGCTCGGCGAGCACCCACTCGCTCGGCCGCGTGGGTAGAACGGTGAGGTCGGCGGACGTGCCCGCCAGTTCCCGGATATCGCTTGGGCTGAGGGAGGCCAGCGCATGAGCCATGAGCTGGCGCTGGTGCGCGCGGCGCTCCGGCGGCAGGTTTTCCCAGGCTTCCAGCAGCGGGAAGCAGGTCTGGGCATGGGCATGGGCTGCTCGCGCCATCCGCTCGATCAGCTGTGACATCATTCCGCCTCGCCAGGGGACTTTCTTCGTTCAAGGGGAAATTGGGGGCTCAGGCTTTCCGCATTCTTGCCGTAACGGACACCGCCCCGGCGTTTCAGCCGGCGTGGTGAACGTCCTGTTAATCGGTTGATGCGAGGACGGTGCCCCGGTGAGGGAGAGAGATGCGAAAGCCCATCCTAGCAATGAGCGCCCTTCTGGCGCTGCTCGCCGCCGGCCCGCTGCAGGCGCAGGACGCGCCGCCGCCGCGACCGCTTGATGTGCTGCGGACCGAGATCGACCGCGTCGATGGCGAGATCCTGGCACTGCTGAATGCCCGCGCCGCCATCGTGGACGAGGTGGGCCGCGGCAAGGCGGGGGCCAATGCCGTGGTGTTCCGGCCCGGCCGGCAGGCGGCGCTCATCCGCAAACTTGCGGCCGTGCAGGGCCGGCAGAAGCCCGCCACCATCGCGCGGGTGTGGACCGCCGTCATTGCCGGCTCCATCCTCCAGCAGAAGGCGGATTTCTCCGTCGCGGTGGCTGATGCGGGCGACGGCGCGACCGAACTGCTGGCGCAGGATTATTTCGGCGCGCAGATGCCGCGCCAGCGGCTCGCCTCCGCCGATGCCGCCATCGCCGCGGTGAGCGAGCATCGCGCCGACGTGGCGGTGGTGCGCCTCGACGGTCCCTGGTGGAACCGCCTGCCGGAGGGGATGCATGTCGTCGCCGCCGTGCCCTTCGTCGCGCCTTCCGAAAAGGCGCCCGCCGCCTATATCGTGGCGCGGCAGGACATCGATCCGTCAGGAGACGACGTTACGCTGGTCCGTCTGCCGGCGGATGTGGCGCCCGATGGCGCGCAGCAGCTGGCGGCGGATGGCGGCTTCAAGCTCTGGGCCTTCGCCAAGGGCGCGCCGCTGCCGACCAATGCCGAGCCCATCGGCATCCATGCCCGCCCGCTGGTGATCGGCGGGACGGACAAGACGCCCGCGCCGAAGTAGGCTGGGCACAACGAGACGTGTCGCGTCTGGAGGAAAGAGGATGTCCGTGACCCTGGCCGATCTGAAGGTGAAGCTGTTCACCGATGGCGCCGAGAAGGCGCAGATCGTGGAGATGGCCAAGCAGCCCCATATCGCGGGCTTCACCACGAACCCGTCGCTGCTGCGCAAGGCGGGTGTCACGGATTACGAGGCCTATGCCCGCGATCTCGTCGCCGCCGTGCCGGACCGTCACATCTCCTTCGAGGTGTTCTCGGACGAACTGCCGGAAATCCGTGCGCAGGCGGCGGTGATCGCCACCTGGGGCGCGCATGTGCATGTGAAGCTGCCCATCACCAACACCAAGGGCGAATCGCTGCTCCCCATGGTGCGTGATCTGGTGCAGGACGGCGTGAAGGTGAACCTCACCGCCGTCTTCTCCGAGCGGCAGGTGGAGGAGGGCGTCGCGGCGCTCGCGGGCGGCGCGCCGTCCATCATCTCTGTCTTCGCCGGCCGGCTCGCCGATCTCGGCATCGACTACCTGCCCGCCATCACCAAGGCAGTGGCCCTCTCCCGCGCCACGCCGAACGTCGAGGTCATCTGGGCCTCCACCCGCGAGGTCTGGAACGTCATCGAAGCGGACCGGCTCGGCGTCCACATCATCACCGCTCCGGCGGACGTGCTGAAGAAGCTGCCCGCCCTCGGCAGCCGGACCGCCGACGAACTGTCGCTCGATGCGGTGAAAGCCTTTCGCACGGATGCCCTTGCGGCAGGGCTGACGCTGGACGTGACCGGGCGCGCGGCGGCCGAATGAGGCGAAAGGCCGGCATTGCTGCTACCGGCGCGGTTCAGTCCTGCGGCTTTGCCGGATTGCACGTCCCTTTTCCGGTGTTACACTCCCCTTAACTGATATCGAAGGCGGGTGAGCATGCGGCAGGTCTGCAGCTCCCTGCGAGGGGATTGAGATGAGGGACGAGACGCACCGGCCCTCACCGGACAAAGCGTGCGGAGACCGCGCGCTGTCCGTTGGCGGTGAGCCGGAAAGCGGCTGCCCCGATCTCGGGCCGTCCATCGCGGCGCGGGACGAGGTTGACTGCGGCGGCGCCGGGAGCGCCGCCCCTTGCGCGGAACCCGTGCCCATGGGCACGCGGTTCGGCTATCCCGGCAGCGACAACCTCTATGCCGCGCTGGACCTTGGCACCAACAACTGCCGTTTGCTCGTGGCCCGGCCCACGGCCCGCAACTTCCGCGTGGTCGATGCCTTCTCGCGCATCGTCCGCCTCGGCGAAGGCCTCGGCGCCAGCGGACGGCTGAGCGCGGCGGCCATGGGTCGTGCGGTGGGTGCGCTCGAGGTCTGCGCGGGCAAGATCCAGGCACGGGGCGTGAAGCGCATGCGCGTCATTGCCACCGAAGCCTGCCGCGCTGCGGCGAATGGCGATGAGTTCTGCTCGGTGGTGGAAGACCGCACCGGCCTCGTGCTGGAAGTGGTCGACCGCCGCACCGAGGCGGGCCTCGCTGCCGCCGGCTGCGCGCCCCTCGTCGATCCCAATTGCGACGGCGCCATCCTGTTCGACATCGGCGGCGGCTCCACGGAAGTGGTGTGGCTCGGCCGCCGGGCGGCGGGCGACGATGGTCCGCCGCGTGCCCGCATCCGCTCCTGGGCCTCGCTGCCGGTGGGCGTCGTGTCGCTCGCCGAGCGGCACGGTGGGGTTAAGGTGTCCTGCGATCTCTTCCACCGCATGGTGGCCGAAGTGGTGGACATGCTGGAAGGCGTGCGCCAGAGCTGGGGCCTGCGTCAGCCGGGCCGGATGCATCTGCTCGGCACCTCCGGCACCGTGACCACCGTCGCCGGCATCCACCTCGGCCTCGACCGCTACGACCGCACCCGTGTGGACGGTGCCTGGCTTTATGCGGACGACATCTGCGAGGTGGTGGACCGCCTCATGGGGATGTCGTTCGAGGAGCGGGTGTCCAATCCCTGCATCGGCGCCCAGCGGGCGGACCTCGTTCTGGCCGGCTGCGCCATCATGGAGGCGGTCCGCGAGACTTTCCCCGCCGAGCGCCTGCGCGTGGCCGACCGTGGCCTGCGCGAAGGCATGCTGGTGCAGCTCATGCGCGCCGATGGTGTATGGAAGCGGCATCGCGCGCAGCCCAGCTATTCGGAGTCCTGTACTTGAGTTCCTCCCCCCGCGGTCCCGACGCCCGCCCCCTCAAGGTGCGTGTGAAGTCGGCACGCACCCGCTCGTCCTCGTCCCAGAAGTGGCTCCAGCGCCAGCTCAACGATCCCTATGTGGCCCGCGCCAAGCGCGAGGGCTGGCGCTCGCGTGCCGCCTTCAAGCTGATCGAGATGGACGAAAAGCTCCACGTCCTGAAGCGGGGCATGCGCATCGTGGACCTTGGCGCCGCCCCCGGCGGCTGGAGCCAGGTGGCGGCCAAGAAGATCGGCGCGGCGGAAGGGCAGGGCAAGATCGTCGCCATCGACCTTCTGGAGATGGATGCGGTGACGGGCGTCATGTTCGCCCAGATGGACTTCCTCGATCCCACCGCCCCCGAGCGGCTGTTCGCCATGCTGGACGGCAAGGCGGACCTCGTGATGTCGGACATGGCGGCCAACACCACCGGCCACAAGAAGACCGATCACCTCAAGATCATCGCCCTCGTGGAACTGGCGGCGGATTTCGCCCGGCAGGTTCTGGCGCCGGGCGGGGCCTTCATCGCGAAGGTGTTCCAGGGCGGCACCGAGGGCACGCTGCTGGCCGACCTGAAGCGCGACTATGCGCAGGTGCGCCACCTGAAGCCGGCGGCGAGCCGTGCGGATTCGGCCGAGCTCTATCTCGTCGCGACCGGTTTTCGCGGCAGCGCCGACCGGGCGGAACACGAGACGGACGAGGCCTGAACCTTACGAGCCCGCGGTGTTCACCTCGCCGCGGGGATCGGGCAGCGTGCTCGGCTTTTCCTTGTGGCCGGAGAGTTCCGCGCCCGCATCCTTCGGTAGGCTCATGAAGCTGAAGACGGCAAGCGCGCTTACCCCTGCGACGATCAGGAAGGCGGGGGTGAAGTCGGCCAGTTGCAGTGCCGTCTCGCCCCGTGCGCTGCGCATCGCCTCCAGCACCATGCCCACCAGCGCCACGCCCAGAGACAGCGACACCTGCTGCGCCACGCTGACGAAGGAGGTGGCGCGGCTCATCTCCGGCTGGGAGACGTCCGCGTAGGACAATGCGTTGATGGCGGTGAACTCCAGCGAGCGGAAGAAGCCGCCCATCAGCAGCACCGCGACGATGGCGGCGTGGGGCGTTTCCGGCGTGAACAGCGCATTGGCGCCGATGAAGGCCGAGGAGATCAGGGCGTTCACCACCAGCACCCGCCAGAAGCCGAAGCGCCGCAGGATCGGCCGCGCCGTCGTCTTCATCACCAGAGCGCCGGCGGATGAGGCGAAGGTGAGCATGCCGGAGGCGAAGGGGGACAGCCCGAAGGTCAGTTGCAGCATCAGCGGCAGAGCGAAGGGCAGGGCGCCCACGCCGATGCGGAACAGCGAGCCGCCGACCACGCCGGCGCGGAAGGTCGGAATGCGCAGCAGCGAGAGGTCCAGCACCGCATGGGGCGTGCGCCGGGCGTGGCGGACATAAAAGCCGAGGGCCACGATGCCGATGGCGGTGACGCCCACTGCCGCCCAATAGGGCACGAGGTGCTGGCCCAGCACGGCGAGGCCGAAGACGAGTCCGGAGAGGCCGATGCCGGAGAGCACGAGGCCGTGCAGGTCCAGCGGCGGCACGTCCTCCTCGCGCACGTTCTCGATGAAGCGCGTGGCGAGGATGATGCCGAGAATGCCGATGGGCACGTTGATGAAGAAGATGAGCCGCCAGTCGAAATAGGTGGTGATGAAGCCGCCCAGCGGCGGACCCATCACGGGCCCGAGCAGCGCCGGAATGGTCAGCCAGGCGAGCGCCGAGACGATCTCGGACTTCGGCACCGACCGCAGGATCACGAGGCGGCCCACCGGCACCATCATCGCCCCGCCCATGCCCTGGATGATGCGGTAGATCACGAAATCCAGAAGGCTGGTGGAGAGCCCGCAGAGGATCGAGCCCAGCGTGAAGATGACAATGGCCGAGCGGAACACGGTGCGTGCGCCGAATCGGTCCGCACACCAGCCCGACGCGGGAATGAAGACCGCGAGGCTCAGCAGATAGGAGGTGAGCGCCAGCTTCAGCGCCACCGGATCATCGTGCAGCGAGGCGGCAATGGCGGGCAGAGATGTCGAGATGACGGTGGAATCCACCTGCTCCATGAACAATGCGCACGCCACGATGAGCGGAACGAGGATATGGCGGGGCAGGGCAGATGCGAGCATGTGCGCTCCGGAAGGGCACGGTGCGGCGGGGAAGGCGCGTCCCTCATCTAGCCTCCTGGCCGCGGTTCCTCCAGCCCGTGGCGCAAGGTTCGGACGTTCAAAAAGACAACAGGGGCGCGCGGGGCATTCTCCGCAGCGGTCCTTACGGGGGCTTTACCGGGCGGCCGCGGCTTCCGGATGGCGCCTTTAGGCGGATGGGACCGATCTTCGGGGCGTCAGGTCGAGCCTTCGGGCCGGCCGCTTTTTCCGGAGGCGAGATGCCCCTTGCCCATGATCTTTCGGTGGCCGACGTCGAAGCGCCCGTCACCGAACCTCCCCTAGAGACGGATTCAAGAGAGGGAGGGCGATTCACCGCACAGATTGACGCGATCTGTGCGGATCTCGCTCCCGCCCTCGCTGCCCTGCCCGGTCTCGGCCGTCTGCTGACGCAGCGCGATCGGGTCGATGCCCACGACCATGTGCTCGTGCTGGGCGGCGATGCCCTGTCTCTGGCCCTGCTGATGTGGCGGGGCGGCTTCACCAATGTCGGCTGTGCCCCGCGCAATCTCGACTGCGTCGCCCACGGCATCGCCGAGGCCCTCATCGTCTCGCAGATGCCGAAGGGCGAGGAGATGGACCGCCTGCTGGCCCGTGCGCGCTTCGCACTGAAGGACGGCGGCTGGCTGCTCGCGGCGTTCGACAACGCGCGCCACATCTCGGTGCCGCATCTCTATGGCCGGCTCACCGCATCCGGCTTCGTGGCGGATGAACTGGCGTCGGACGGACGCGGCGGACTTTGGCTGGCGGCCCGCAAGCGGGCGCATCTGCGCCTCGTCCCGGCGCGCGGCATGGAACGCGCGATGGCAGGCAGCCGCGGCGGATTGGCCGCGATGGGCCGGTAGGCTTCAGACTGGAACGGGCGGGGCCTGCAATGCGTCGCCCGCAACGGCCCCCTCGGAGACTGCCGCTCCGAGGGGTTTTCTGTTTCAGCTGTCAGAAGAAGCGGCGGCCGGATGCCGGGCGGTCTTCCTCCGCCGCCTCGCGGGCGAGGCGTGCGGCTTCCTCGCCGCGGCGGGCGAACTCGGCAAACGGATCGGCTTCCTCCTCGCGCGGAGCCGGGGCGCGAGGAGCGGGCTCAAAAGGGCCGGGGGCGCGCTCCTCGCGGGCCGGAACGGCGCGGGTGCTGTCGGTGAAGCGGGTGGCCTTGGCCTCGAGCCACGGCAGCGGATAGGGGGCGGCCGCAAAGGCGATGCCGTCTTCCTGCTCCCAGGCCACCATGTAGATCTGCTCGTCCGCCGGCAGGCCCGGCAGGGCGAACATCTGCGGGGCCTCGCGCACCGCACCGGTCCAGCCGATGGAATGGGCGAGCTGGAAGGCCTCGTCGAGGAACACCGTCAGGGCAGCGATGCGGTCCGCACGGGGGGTGAGGCCCATGTCGATTTCCATGAGCTGCCGCAGATAGGCCTCCACGCTGTCGCCGGGCGCCCAATGGCCTCCCGAGGCGAACTGGTAGAGATGAACGCGGGCACTTTCCATGTATTGGCTCCGTCCGGTTCCGGCCTCTCGAAAAGGCGGCAACACGAGGGGTTCAGGCAATGGCGGGTCGCAGTGTAACGGACAGTCTCCAAACAAAGCGTATCCATCGG
Source organism: Azorhizobium sp. AG788 (assembly GCF_004364705.1). Lineage (NCBI taxonomy): Bacteria > Pseudomonadati > Pseudomonadota > Alphaproteobacteria > Hyphomicrobiales > Xanthobacteraceae > Azorhizobium > Azorhizobium sp. AG788. The sequence continues at coordinate 581,809 of NZ_SOBM01000005.1, read as the reverse complement.
CAGGCCATGAAAAGCCGGTGCCGGATCTGCGGAAACTGGCGAATCTTCACGCCGCGCCCCAACGCAAGGGTGGGACAAAAGCCTTCAGGACATGGGCAGGAACGTGGCAGGCGCTCGATTGTTCACGCCTTGAGGCTCGCAGCATAGGCGCTGAAGGTCTGGAGGGTCGGATAGTCTTCGGTCACCGAAGGATAAAGTTCGATGCCGAGCCATTCCTCGATTTCCAGCACGAAATGCACGGCCATGGCCGAATCAAGCCCGAGGCTGGCGAAGCTGGCGTCATCCGCGATGGCTGAGGCGTCCGTCTCCACGATGGCCGCGAGGCGCTCGCGGCAATGGCTGAGGATGTCGCTGGGGCTGGGCATGATGCGGGCTCTGTTCGAAAGTGTCAGACGGCTTCGGCCGCCGATTCCGGTGCGCGGGGATCCCACACCTCCAGCGTGCCGTCCAGCCACTGCTGGCGGGTGCGGCTGCGCTGGATCTTGCCGCTGGTGGTCTTGGGGATGGTGCCGGGGCGGATCAGCACGATCTTCGCCACGTTCACCTCGTGATTGTTGACCACCGCCGCCCGGATCGCGGCGAAGACTTCCGTCTCGTCGATGGCATGGCGCTTGGTGCGTTCCACCTCCTGCACGAGCACCACCTGCTCGGTGCCGTCCTCGCCGGTGACGCAGAACACCGCGCCATAGTCCCGGCGCAGGGTGGGGTGGGCATCCGCCACCGTGCCCTCGATGTCCTGCGGATAATGGTTCACGCCGCGGATGATGATGACGTCCTTGATGCGGCCGGCGATGAAGAGTTCGCCATCCCCATCCAGATGTCCGAGGTCGCCGGTGCGCAGGAAGGGGCCGGCGTCGGGCTCGTCCTCGATGTGCGCCCGGAAGGTCGCCTCGCTCTCCTCCGGCCGGTTCCAGTAGCCGCCGGCGACGCTCGCCCCATGCACCCAGATCTCGCCGATGGCACCGGGCTCGGCGCGGCGGCGGGTCTGCGGATCGACGATGGCGATGCTCTGGCCCGGCATGGTGAGGCCGCAGCCTACGATGGGCTGGCGGTCTTCCGCGTCCTTCGGCGGCGCGATGCGACGGTCCTTCAGCCCTTCGGCGCTCACCTCGCGCACCGTTACCCCGCTGCCCCGCGGGGCGGAACTCACGACGAGGGTTGCTTCCGCCAGCCCGTAGGTGGGGTGAAGCGTGCGGGCGTTGAAGCCGTAAAGGGCGAAGGTCTCGGCAAAGCGCGCCATCGTCACGGCGCGTACCGGCTCGGCGCCATTCACCGCCAGCGTCCAGCGGCTGAGGTCCACGCCCTCCATCTGGTCTGCCCGGAAGCGGTCCACGCAGAGGTGGTAGGCAAAGTTGGGCGCGGCGGCGACCTCGGCCTCGAAGCGCGCGATGTTGCGCAGCCAGTTCAGCGGCCTGTGCATGAAGCCCGACGGCGTCATGAGCACACAGGTCGCGCCCACATAGAGCGGCTCCAGCAGGTTCAGGATCAGCCCGAGGTCGTGATAGAGCGGGATCCAGCTCACATGGGTCGAACCCGCGTGATTGCCGAAGCGCTGGCGCATCATTTCCAGATTTGCCAGCAGGTTGGCGTGGCTCACCATCACGCCCTTGGGGGTGGACGTGGAGCCGGACGTATATTGCAGGAAGGCCAGATCCTGCTGGGCGATGGTGCGAGCGGGCAGATCATCGGACGCGCCGTCCACCAGTGCCACCGGCATATGGCGGACATTGCCGTCCGCGAGGCGCTGGCGCAGCGTGCCGCGCGGGTCTTCCGCCTCGCCCGCCGGGCTGAGCGCGAGCACGGGGGCGCAGTCGGCGATGATGGCGGCGCTGGAATCCTGATTGGCGTTGCGCCGGGGCGGCATGAGCGGCACCGCCACCACGCCCGCCATGAGGCAGGCGAAATAGGAGACGACGAACTCAAGCCCGGACGGGAAGACGAGCAGCGCCCGGTCGCCGGGCTGCGTCTGATCCGCGATCTGCCGCGCCAGGGTCGCGGCCTGCGCGTAGAGGCCTGCGAAGCTCAGTTCCGGCTCGATCTCCGGCTTGCCGGAAGAGAAGACGAGGGCGCGCTTGTCGGGCGTGTGCTGGGCCTGATGGCGCAGCATGTCCACCAGCGAGGAGAAGGAGCTCATGATTCGGATCTGAAACCGCCGGCCATCGGTGCCAGCGCGGCGAGAGAGGACGGGGAACGCATGGTGTCAAGCTTCCGCTGGTGCCGCGAACCGGCATCGTGAGGTCCGAACGGGCGCAGATGACGGCGGAACGCCGTGTCGCGTAGGAAACCCGATGCCGTTTTCAACGTCTGTCCCACCGTTGCGTCATTGGTTTATCCTAGACCATTGGCGATGAGCGTATCAAACATGGCCCGGCAGGGGTGGTGGGACGGACGTGATGGTGGTTGACGACGCGGCGCGCGTGGCGCCGGATTTTTCGCAGGCACGCGACATCCTCTCCACCATGGAAGTGCGTTTGCCAGGTCGCCGTCTCGCCGATGGCGGGGTCGCGCAAGACCTGGTTCTACCGGTACGCCTGTTCATGTACGGCCCCTTCCTCCGGCTGCCGGAGGGGCGGTATTGCCTGAGCTTCGACGGCGAGTTCTCCGCCCCCGTGCAGAAGGGTCACCCCATGCTGGGCGTGGAGGTGATCGCGCAGAACCGGATGCTGCGGGCATGGCGGGACTTCACCCATGAGGAACTGTGCGCCGGGGACCGCTCGCTCTTTTTCGAGGTGCCCCACGCCCTCTCCATGGAGAGCGGGGCGGACGCGCCGTTCGAATTCCGCTTCACCGGGTTCGGCACCTCGCGCTTCACCATCACCGGCCTGACGCTGCGCACGGCGAGCGAAGCGGAAACCGCCGCCGCCCCGCCCATGCGCTGGCGCATGCTGGGGCGCCTGCGGCTCGTGCCCGCCTCCGGACCGGTCGGGCTGTCGCCCGTTTCAGTCTCCGCGCTCAAGTTCTGGCGCTCCTGGTCGCCGCTCTTCCTGCCCGCCGGACTGCACCGGCTGGAGGTGGCGGCGCGCGTCGGTGCGGTTTCGCAGCCGGACGAGCCGGCGCTGGAGATTTCCGTGCGCACCCGGGATGGCGGGGTGCTCGGGACCGAGGTGTTCAGCAGCGCGCAACTGGCGGGGGAACGGGGCAGCTTCCTGTTCGAGGTACCGCCCGACGCCAGCCTCGATTCCGGCGTGCCGCAGAAGATCGACATTGGCATCCGCCATTTCCGCAAGGCCTCCCTGAAGCTCGACGCGCTCGACATCGTCCATCTGCCGGCGGGGACGGGGGCGGCGGCCGGCGTCTTCGCCAAGGCGGTGCGCGGGGCGACCACGCGCAAGAAGATCCTCGTCTTCGGCAATTGCCAGGGCAGCTTGGTGGCGCGGGCCTTCCGGGAAAATCCTGGCTTCTCGAAGCAGTTCTCGGTGAAACACCATTTCATGGAGCTGCCGCCCAATCTGCACGAGCAGGGCCGCCGGGACATCGAGGAATGCGACCTGCTGCTCATCCAGGACATCAAGGAGTGGGAGCAGTATCCGCTGAAGGAGCACGTGCCGGCCGACCTGCCGACGCTGCGCTATCCCTGCGTGCGCTTTGCCTCGCTCTGGCCGTTCGACGCCTTCAACGGGCCGGACGACAAGTTCGCCCGCAACAAGGACTATCCCAACTTCGAGTTCACCTATTTCGACGGCCTGCTGGCCCGTCTGCGCAAGGAGATCCCCGATCCCGAAGCGCGCTTCGATGCCTATCGCACGCTGGACGTGAAAGGGGTGATCGACCCCAAGCGCCTGCATACGTTCGAGGAGAAGCGCCTGCTGGCCATGGACGAGAAGTTCCCGGCCGGCATGGGGGCCTACATTCTGGAGAATTTCCGCAGGAAGCGGGTCTTCTACACCACCGCCCATCCCAATGGTGCCATCCTCTCCATGCTGATGAAGTATCTGGCGAAGGAACTGGGGGTGCGGCAGCTCTTCTGGTTTTCCGGCCCGCTGGATTCGCTCCGCAGCCTCCAGATCCCCGTGCATCCGAAGGTGGCGGCGGCGCTCGACGTGCGTTGGGCGGGTGCGGATGCGCGCTATCTGGTGCGCGGCGAGAAGGTCACGTGGGAGGACTATTTCCGCAAGTACATCAGCTATTACGGCTGACCGTCCTGCGCCCGGCCGCGCTTGACGCCTCCTCCGCTCCCGTGGTCTCTCGGCATACAAAATACGAGGAGACGCCACGCCATGCTTCTGTACCTGTCCGCCCGCTCGCCCAATCCCCGCCGCGTGCAGTTCTTCCTTGCCGAGAAGGGCATCGAGGTGCCCGTGGAGATGGTGGACCTCGCCGCCAAGGCCCACTGGAGCGAGGACTTCCGCAAGATCAGCCCGCGCCGCACCGTGCCGGTGCTGCTGCTCGATGACGGAACCGCCGTGGCCGAGACCATCGCCATCTGCCGCTATTTCGAGGCCGTGCAGCCCGAGCCCAACCTGTTCGGCCGCGACGCGCGCGAGATCGCGGTGGTGGAGATGTGGCAGCGCCGGGCCGAGATCGAGCTGATGCAGGCGGTGCAGTTCGCCTTCCGCCATGTCCACCCGGCGCTCGCCGAGCGCGAGGTGCCACAGGTGAAGGAATGGGGCGAGGCGAACAAGGCCAAGGTGCTGGACTTCCTCACCTTCCTTGATGGCGAACTGGCCGCCCGGGCCTATCTCGCCGGCGACCGCTTCACGGTGGCGGACATCACCGCCATCGTCGCCATCGACTTCATGAAGGTGGCCCGCATCACCGCGCCCGAGGAACTGGTGAACCTCGCCCGCTGGCGGGCCGAAGTCTCCGCCCGCCCAGCGGCGAAGGCGGGCGCCTGAGCCGGTGCCAAAGACCGGTCCGGCCCCCATATGAGGGGCCGGACAGGAACGGGACGGCATGACGGACCAGCTTGAGCGGCCGAATCTGGAAGCGGAACTGGAGGAGCGGGGCGCGGTCGATCCGCCGCTCGGTGCGCTGCTTGCGGATATCCGCGCCTGCCGCAGATGTGTCGAGGCTCCGCTGGGCCGGCCGATGCCCCATGAGCCGAGGCCGGTGCTCCGCGCCTCCTCCACCGCCCGCATCCTCATCGCCAGCCAGGCGCCGGGGACGAAGGTGCACCTGACCGGGCTCACCTTCCATGACGCCTCGGGGGACCGCCTGCGGCAGTGGATGGGCGTGTCGCGGGCGGTGTTCTACGACACGGCACAGATCGCCATCGTGCCCATGGGCTTCTGCTTTCCGGGGCAGGACGCCAATGGCGGCGACCTGCCGCCCCGGCGGGAATGCCGCGCCACATGGCATGACCGCCTGTTCGCGGCCCTGCCGGCGTTTGATCTCATCCTCGCCATCGGCCGCCCGGCACAGCTCTATCATCTGAAGCGGCTGGGCCGGGAGGCGCAGATCGGCGACAGCCTCACGCAGACGGTGGCGAACTGGCGGCAGGTGCGGGCGGCGGCGGAACGGCCCCGCGTTTATGCGCTGCCCCATCCCTCCTGGCGCAACACGGGGTGGCTGAAGCGCAATCCCTGGTTCGAGCAGGATCTGCTTCCCGAGCTGCGCGCGGATATCGCACAGGCGCTCGCCCGGTCCGGGTGAGGGTGGGGTTTCTTCCGCGCGCGAGCGTGGCATACAAGGTTTCAAATGTGGCGCGAGGCGCCGAAGCGTTTGGGAGAGGACCAATGGCCGACATCACCGAAGACATGGTGCGCAGCGCGCTCGGCTCCGTGCGGACGCCGGAAGGGGTGGCGCTGGCCGTTTCTCCGGCGCTTTCGGGCATCGTGGTTACCAGCGGCAAGGTCTATCTCTCCGTCACCGTCGATGCGGCGCAGGCCCGCGCCTGGGAAAGCGTGCGCGCCGAGGCGGAAGACGCGGTGCGCGCCATTCCGGGTGTCGCCTCGGCACTGGTGGCGCTCACCGCCGAACGCAAGGCGGGCGCCCGCCCGGCCGCCCCCCCGCCGCCGGCCGGTGGCGGCCATGGCCACAGCCATGGCGCGGCGAAGGGCGGTGCCATCGAGGTCCCCGGCGTCGCCTCCATCATCGCGGTCGCCTCGGGCAAGGGGGGCGTCGGCAAGTCCACCGTGTCCATCAATCTGGCGCTGGCGCTGCGCGATCTCGGCCTCAAGGTCGGCCTGCTGGATGCGGATATCTACGGCCCCTCCGTACCGCGCCTCGCCGGCGTGCACGGCAAGCCGGAGGTGGAGGATGGGCGCATGATGCTGCCCATGGACAATTTCGGCCTCCAGCTCATGTCCATCGGCTTCATGGTGGAGGAAGACACCCCCATGATCTGGCGCGGGCCGATGGTCATGTCGGCCATCTCGCAGATGCTGCGTGAGGTGAAGTGGGGACCGCTCGACGTGCTGGTGGTGGACATGCCCCCCGGCACGGGCGATGCCCAACTGACCATGGCCCAGCAGGTCGGCCTTGCCGGCGCGGTCATTGTCTCCACCCCGCAGGATCTGGCGCTCATCGACGCCCGGCGCGGCATCGCCATGTTCAAGCGCGTGAACGTGCCGATCCTCGGCATCGTCGAGAACATGGCCACCTTCATCTGTCCGCACTGCGGCGGCAGGTCCGACATCTTCGGCCATGGCGGCGCGCGGGCGGAAGCCGAGAAGCTCGGCGTGCCCTTCCTCGGCGAGATCCCGCTGCACATGCGCATCCGCGAGATGTCGGACGCCGGCGTGCCGATCCTCGTGTCCGATCCCGACAGCCCGCAGGCGGAAGGTTATCGCGCCATCGCGCAGCAGGTGCGCTCGGCCATCAGCCGCAGCGGCGCCTCCGCCCGCCCGGCCCCGCGCATCGTCATCGAGTGAGGCGCCGGCGGGGCTTGCAAAAGACCCATTTCGCAGACCGGGAAAAGCCATTAGAAGAAAGTCGAGGATGACCTCGGGTCAGGGAGCCTTTAGTTCTCTGACACGCAATAAAATGTCCAGGGAGCCGCCATCCATGAAACGTCGTGATTTTCTTGCTTCCGCAGGTGCCGGTGTCGCGGCTTCTGCCGCTGTGGCCATGCCGGCGATCGCGCAGTCCGCGCCCGAGGTGAAGTGGCGCTGCACGTCGTCCTTCCCGAAGTCGCTGGACACCATCTATGGCGCCGCCGAGCTGATGTCCAAGACGGTCGCGGAAGCGACCGACGGCAAGTTCCAGATCCAGGTGTTCGCGGCCGGCGAAATCGTGCCCGGCCTGCAGGCCCTCGACGCGACGCAGAACAAGACCGTCGAGATGTGCCACACGGCGTCCTATTACTACGTGGGCAAGGATCCGACTTTCGCCTTCGGCTCGGCGTTCCCGTTCGGCCTCAATGCACGCCAGATCAATGCGTGGTTCTACCACGGCGGCGGCCTTGAGCTGCTGAACGAGTTCTACAAGAAGTACGGCGTCTACATGCTGCCCGGCGGCAACACCGGCGGCCAGATGGGCGGCTGGTTCCGCAAGGAGATCAAGACCACCCAGGATCTCCAGGGTCTGAAGATGCGAATCGCGGGCATCGCTGGCCAGATCCTGGCCAAGCTCGGCGTCGTCCCGCAGCAGCTCGCTGGCGGCGACATCTATCCGGCGCTCGAAAAGGGCACCATCGATGCGGCCGAGTGGGTCGGCCCCTATGACGACGAGAAGCTCGGCCTCCAGAAGGTGGCGCAGTATTATTATTATCCCGGCTGGTGGGAAGGCTGCGCCTCGCTGACCTTCTTCTACAACCAGGAAAAGTGGAACGAGCTGCCCAAGAACTACCAGGCCATCCTGCGTTCGGCGGCTGCCCAGGCCAATGGCGACATGCTGGCCAATTACGACACCAAGAACCCCGCCGCCGTGCAGCGGCTGGTGAAGGCGGGTGCCCAGCTGCGCCGCTTCCCCAATGAGATGATGGATGCCAGCTACAAGGCGGCCCAGGAACTCTATGAGGAAATCGGCGCCAAGAACCCGGACTTCAAGAAGGTGCACGATCACGCCAAGGCGTTCCGCAACGAGGAATACCTGTGGTGGCAGATCGTTGAATACACCTATGACGACTACATGGTGCGCGCCCGCACCCGCGGCTGAGCAATTCCCGCCTCGGGCGGGGTAAAGCAGACCACAGACGGTCCGGATGGCGACATCCGGGCCGTTTGCATTTCACATGGGCGTTGGAACTCGCGGGGGTGGGTTGTCCGGAAGACGGGCGGGGCCTCCTCTGCGCGTCTGTGCGGCCTCCGCCCGTGCCTTGTCCCGGAGCGCCAGGAGATCGGCCCGGCCCTGACGCGCGGCCTCCGCCGGCAGGGCGGGATCGGGATTGGCATCGTCCCACGCCAGGACCCTGTCGATGGTGGCGATGAGGCGGGAGGCGTCGCTCTGCCCGTACTCGCGGACCGCTTGCCCGAGCGTGTCCATCTGGCCGGACAGTTGCGGTGACAGGGCGAGGACCTGCGGATGATGGGCAGCCTGCGCCGCATGCACACGCAGTTCGCCAGCATAGAACCAGAACATGGCGTCGTCCTTGCGGCCAAGCCCCCAGAGGCGCGCGGCGCGGCGGATCAGGGTCGCGCCGCCCTGCAGGGCAGGATCGACCTCCTCGGCGGCGACAGCTGCCCCCTGCGCATGGGCGATGGCGGGAAGCATCACGCCGAGCAGCAGCGCAATCAGCAGGGCACGGGCCGGCGCGGCGGCAGCCCGCCGCGCGCCTTTAGGGAAAACAGAACGCACGAAACACTCCGTTGTGGCGTCGCTGCCGTTGGGGTGTCACATCAGACGCGCGATCATCACGCCTACCGCCCCCAGCAGAAGGATGCAGATGGTCAACAGGATCAGCAGGGCCCGTCGGCGCGCGGCGGAGAGCGGCGGCGTGCGGGCCGTCGCAGGCAGGCGGCGGATGCGTCGAGAGCCGATGAAGCCCATCACCACCGCGCCGCCGATCATGGCGCCTGCGACCTGCCAGATGATCTGGGTGCGGTTCAGCGGCACCTCGCCCCGCACAAGGAAGGTGCCGAGCACGAGGCCGAAAAGCGCCCCCATCAGGATGAAGCGCAGCAGCACGGCGGAACGTTGCGTCATGGCCTCACCCGGAGCGCCGTCCGATCAGAGGGAGAACCCGGCCCGAGACGCCGTGTCCTTCGGGTCACATCTGCGCCGAGCGCGGCAGCGGGACGGCTTGAATTGCAGGACAACCAAGCAGGACCCAAGCCGGTGTGTTCCCGGGGGCAGAGATGACGCCTGTTCTCTATCAATCCCGCCGGATCGCATCAATGATTTCAAAGAAGAAAATAATGGGTGGATGGTATCGAGCTACGAATATAAAGAAATATTTTGAATATTGCTTGCGGTCTATTTTGAAATCCTTCGTCGAGTGCCGTGGCGGCAGATGGAGGTGCGGGCATGCCCAGTCGCGGCGCGTTGTTGCGAAAGGGGACCTTTGCCCGCAGGCCGGCTCAGTAGCCGGCCACCGGATCGTAGAGCGCGTCCATCGGCTCACCGGCCTCGAAGCGGCGAATCTGCTCGGCGTAGAAAGCGGCACGCGCCCGGCGCGAGGCGATGGAGCCGATGTGCGGGGTGACGATGACCTTCGGATGAGTCCAGGCGGGATTGTCCGTCGGCAGCGGCTCCTCCTCGAACACGTCGAGCACGGCGCCGCTCAGTTGCCCGCTGTCGAGGGCCGAGAGCACGTCGCCCAGCACCATGTGGGTGCCGCGACCGGCATTGATGAGGCCGGCACCGGCGGGCAGCTTGGCCAGCAGGTCCGCATTGATGAGGCCGGTGGTCTCCGGCGTGTTGGGCAGCAGGCAGACGAGGATGTCCGTCTCCTTCAGGAAGGCGTCGAGCCCCTCCCGCCCGGCATGGCAGGTGACGCCCTCGATGGCCTTCTGGCTGCGCGACCAGCCGGAGACGCCGAAGCCGACGGACCGGAGCATGCGGGCCGAGGCTGCGCCCATGGAGCCGAGGCCGAGGATGCCCACCCGCATGTCCCACGCGCAGCGGTCCACCTCGAAATTGTCCCACACGCGCTGGTGTTGGCCGATGATGGCGCGCTTGAGATCGCGCGTCAGGGCGAGCGTGGACATGACGATGAATTCCGCCATGCGCTGGGAGGCTTCCGGCGTCACCGCCCGCACGATCGGCAGGTGGCGCGGCCAGGACGGATCGCTCGTGATGTGGTCCGTGCCGGCGGCACTAGAGAGGATGAGGCGCAGGTTCGGGTAGGCGGCGAGCCGCCCCGGCTCCGGCTGCCAGACGATCACATAATCCACGTCCTCCGGCGCCACCTGTGGATCATCCCACCAGCGCACCTCGAGGTGCGGCGCAAGTTCGGCGAAGCAGGCTTGCCAATCCGGGATGGCGGCCTCGCCTCCGGACTTCACCGCGATGATCCTGCGTGCCGGGGCGTGGCTGCCGTGCATGGTCGTTGTGTCTCCGAGGGTGCGATCAGCACCCGATCATCTCGTTCCTGCGACGGGAGTCCCGGGTTGCCCGGCACTCCTGCCGCTCCGGTCGCGCTTTCCTCCGTTCTCATGCTGGCGCACGAGGTTTCAAGCTTTTTCTCAGGGCAGGCCCCGGAGCGGCTTTGGGCGCAGGCAGGATGGGGCGGCCTCAGGCCTGCGGAATGGGTTGCATGCCGCTGCGGCGCACCGCCTCCTGGGCTTCATCGCTGGTGAGGAAGGCAAGGAAGCGTGCCGCAGCCTCGGGGGCCTGTGAGTGGATGCCGGTGGCGGCGGCGAAGATGGTCACGAGTTCGATGTCCGGCGGGAGAGGGCCGAGGATCTCGATGCCCGGCTGGCCGAGCAGTTCGCTGAGCTGCTGGAGGCCGAGGTCCGCCTCGCCCTGCGCGAGCAATGTCGCCACGGGCACGCCGGGCGGGGCTTGCAGCCCACGCACCGCCATCTCCGGTGTGATGCCCCAGCGCTCCCAGAGCGCCTTTACATGATCGCCGCTCGGTCCGGTGGAATAGGCGAAGCGCTTGGCCTTGAGCATCGCCGCGCGCACGGCCTCGGCCGTGTCGATGGGCGGGTGCGGCGCGCCGGCCGGCACGGCCAGAGCGACGTCCGATCGCGCATAGTCCACGCGGGCACCGGGGACGAGATGGCCTTCCTGCGCCAGCTTGTCGAGAGCGGGAGCGGCGAGGGCGGCGAGATCCACCGGCAGCCCCTCCCGCAGGCGCCGTGCCGCCTCGACCCCGCCCATGGCGGTGAAGGCGATCTTGATGCCTGTCTGTGTCTCGAAGAGCCGGCCGAGCTCTTCGAGAATGTGGCGCGCGGCCATGGAGGTGACGCCGGACAGCTGAATTGTCATGGTAGGGGCTTTCCGCAAGCGATACGCGGGGGCGCTGCCGATCCCGGTGCGCCCGCGGCGACAGGTTAAACACGTGATCATCCCGCGGGAAAGAGGGCGTGCCTGTCGCGTTTCTGTCCCGAGGGGCAACTGAGCGGCCGGGCGCGCAAGGCTCGTCCGCTGCGAACAAGAGGGCGTCGTGCGCATCGATTTCCTGGGCCTGCAGGCCTTCATCGCCATCGCGGAGCGCGGCTCCTTCCTGCGTGCGGCGGCCCATCTCAACCTTTCGCAGACGGCACTGTCCCACCGCATGAAGAAGCTGGAGGACGACCTTGGCGTGCGCCTTCTCATCCGCTCCACCCGCGTGGTGACGCTGACACCTGATGGCGAGGCGTTGCTGCCCAAAGCCAAACAGGCGCTTGCGGGGCTGGCGGCGGAAGTGGAGGCGCTGCGCGAGAAGGCGCTGGGGCAGGAGACGCGGGTGGCGCTCGGCTGCCTGCCCACCATCGCCACGAGCCATCTGCCACACGTGCTCCTGGATTTCGAGGCGGCACATCCGGGCGTGGCGGTGAAGATCTACGACAATTCGGCCTCCGAGATCGCGGGGCTCGTGCGGTCCGGGGCGGCAGCCTTCGGCATCGGCATCGTGACAGCGGCCATGTGGGACCTCGAGATGACGCCGCTGCGGAAGGAGCCTTTCCTGCTGCTCTGCCCGCAGAGCCATGCCTTCGCCGACAAGCGCGCAGTTTCCTGGGGCGAGCTGGAGGGCGTGCCGCTCATCCGCATCAGCCCGCAGGCGGGCAACCGCGCGCTCATCGATGACGCGCTGGGCAGCCGTCGCGAGGCGCTGAACTGGCGTTATGAGGTGCAGCATGTCCAGACGGCAGTGAGCATGGTGCAGGCGGGCATCGGCCTCACCATCGTCCCCAAGTTTGCCATGGAGCGCTCCGCCATCCCGGGGCTGCGGCTTGTGACGTTGCGTAATCCGTCGATCACCCGCACGCTGGTGGTCTTCACAAAGCGCGGCGTGCCGCTTTCACCCGTGGCGCGCGATCTGCTCGAGCTCGTACGCGCGCGGATTGCAGGGCGCCGCAGCGCGCCGGTTGCCGCACCATAGAAGATGCAGAAAATTCACGAATAGCCGAAAATTTGTCATTTGCTTCATCCTCCTCTTCTGGCGAAGGTCGCAGCCAAGAGCGCGATCACGCGTCACTGCGGGAGAGGACGGAAGGATGGGGCCGCGTCTGGCAATCATCGGATATGGCGAAGTCGGCACCCTGTTCGCCGGCGATCTTCTGGCGAAGGGCGTGCCGGCCATATCGGTCTATGACATCAAGTTCGGTCAGCCGGACCGTGCTGCGCCTCTCCTGGAGCGTGCCCGCGCCGCTGGCGCCCGTGCCGCGGCCAGCGCGGCCGAGGCGGCGGAAGGGGCCGACATCGTCATTTCCGCCGTCACGGCCGATCAGGCCCTGGCGGTGGCGCAGGAAGCGAGCGGCTATCTGAAGCCGGGCCAGATCCTCTTCGACATCAATTCGGCCGCACCCCACACCAAGGTTGCCGCCGGCAAGGCGGTGGAAGGCGCCGGCGCCGATTATGTGGAAGGTGCCGTGATGGCGCCGGTTTCCGCACCCCGCCTGGCCGTGCCGATCCTCGGCGGTGGGGCGCGGGCGCAGGCCGTGGCCGATGCGCTGGTGCCGTTCGGCATGAACATCCGGCCGGTGTCTCTCACCCACGGGCGCGCCTCAGCCATGAAGCTGTGCCGCTCCATCATGGTGAAGGGCATCGAGGCGCTCATCGTGGACTGCGCGCGCGCCGCCCGCGCCTTCGACGTAGCGGACGAGGTGTTCGGCTCCCTCGACGCCAGCTTCCCCGGCATGGATTTCGCCAAGCTCGCCGACACCATGGCCGAACGTGTGGCCACCCACGGCGTCAGGCGGGCGGCCGAGATGCGGGAGGCTGCCGACATGGTGGCCGACCTCGGCTTCGCGCCGGACCTCGTGCGTGCGGTGGCGGAGGCGCAGCAGCGCGGAGCCAAGGCGAAGCCCGCCCATTGATCATAAGACCAGCAAAACGGGCGTTCAGGAGGAAACCATGAACCGCGTGTCCCGCAGGGCCTGCCTTGCCACGCTGGGTGGCGCCGCTGCCGCCGCAACCGTGCCGTCGTTCGCGCGCGCGCAGAACCGGACGGGTGCCGATGCGCCGACCATTCTCCCGCCGGATCCGAACACGAAGACGCCGTCCTACAAGGCGCCGGCCGGCGCGGTGGATGCCCACACCCACATCTTCGGGCCGGGCTCGAAATATCCCTATGCGGCGAACCGCAGCTACACGCCGCCGGACGCGCCCCTGGAGATGTTCGAGGCGCTGCACGCCAAGATCGGCATCGAGCGCGCGGTGCTCGTCAACGCCACGGTTCACGGTCTCGACAACCGGGTCATCACCGATGCCATCGCCCAGAGCAACGGGCGCTACAAGGGTATCGCCAATGTGGACGATACCATCACCGACAAGGAGCTTCAGGCCCTGACGGACGCGGGCATGAAGGGCTGCCGCTTCACCTTCCTCGGCCGCCTTGGCGGGCGGCCGGACATGACGAAGTTCCACAGGATCGTCGACAGGATCAAGGCTTACGGATGGCACGTGGACCTCTATCTCGAACCCGAGATCATCGAGGAGTTCGTGCCGATCCTGCGCGCGCTGCCGCTGCCCTATGTCATCGACCACATGGGAACGGTGAAGGCCTCGGGCGGGCTGGAGCAGAAGCCCTTCGTGGCACTCGTCGAGCTCATGCGGACGGACGAAAAGGGTTGGATCAAAATCACCGGTCCCGAGCGCCTGTCTGTGGCCGGCTCGCCCTTCCATGATGCGGTTCCCTTTGCACAGGCGCTCATCGCCGCAGCGCCCGACCGCTGCCTCTGGGGCACGGACTGGCCCCACCCGAACGTGAAGGTGATGCCGAACGACGGCGTGCTCGTCGATCTCATTCCGCTCTATGCCCCGGACGTGGCCCAGCAGCACCGGCTGCTCGTGGACAATCCGGTGCGGCTGTTCGGGTTTTCCTCCTGATCATCACCCAATCAACCACCCGCTAGGCGCGTCATGACCCTCCAGACCGGTCCCATCAAGTCCATCCCCGGCCCTGATCCGAATACGCGGACGCCGGCTTTCAAGCTGCCGCCGCACTCCTGCGACACCCACTGCCACATCTTCGGGCCGGGCGACGTCTATCCCTACGATCCCAAGCGCTCCTACACCCCGCCGGATGCGCCTCTGCCTGCCTTCAAGGCCCTCCATGCCAAGCTCGGCGTGGAGCGGGCAGTCATCGTCAATGCCAGCGTCCACGGCACCGACAACCGCGTCGCGCTCGACGCCATCGCCCAGAGCAACGGGCGCTACCGGGCGGTCGCCAATATCGACGGCACCATCGACGAGAAGGGCATCGAGGAACTGCACGAGGGCGGCTTCCGCGGCTGCCGCTTCAATTTCGTGCGCCACCTCGGCGGCGTGCCGGACATGAAGGTGTTCGACCGCATCGTGGCCATGGTCACCCCCTTCGGCTGGCACATCGACCTGCATTTCGACGCGATCGACCTGCCGCAATATGCCGACATGCTTTCCCGCCTGCCGGTTCCCTACACCATCGATCACATGGGCCGTGTGCAGGCGAACGAGGGCCTCGACCAGTTGCCCTTCCGCACCCTCATCGACCTCATGGAGCGCGACGAGAAGTGCTGGGTGAAGATCTGCGGCGCCGAGCGAGTGTCGACCGCCGGCCCCCCCTTTCATGATGCGGTGCCGTTCGCGCGCAAGATCCTCGAGACCGCACCGGACCGCGTGATCTGGGGCACCGACTGGCCGCATCCCAACGTGAAGGTGATGCCCAACGACGGCGACCTCGTGGACCTCATCCCGCTCTTCGCCCCCGAGCCGGAGCTCCAGCACAAGGTGCTGGTCGAGAACCCGGCCCGCCTCTTCGATTTCAACGACGCCTGAGCCAACAGGCGCTGACCGGGAGACGCCCCAATGTCCGTCACGCATGCCGCAACGCCGGTCAAGGCACCGGCCAAGGCCCGGCCGTGGTATGCCCAACTCTGGGTGCAGGTGATCGCCGCCATGATCATCGGCATCCTCGTGGGGCATTTCTACCCGCAGTTCGGCACCAAGATGCAGCCGCTGGGGGATGCCTTCATCAAGGCCATCCGCATGCTCATCGCGCCCATCATCTTCTGCACGGTGGTGCACGGCATCGCGAAGATGGCGGACATGGCCCGGGTCGGCCGCGTTGCGATCAAGTCGCTGATCTATTTCGAGATCATCACCACCATCGCGCTCATCATCGGGCTGGTGATGGTCAATCTGTGGAAGCCCGGCGTCGGCATGAACGTGGACCTGTCCACGGTCGATACCACCTCCATCAAGGGCTATCTCGCCCAGACGGAGAAGACCGACACGATCTCCTTCCTCATGAGCATCATCCCCAACACCTTCCTCGGCGCCTTTGCCGAGGGGCACGTGCTGCAGGTGCTGTTCCTCTCGGTGCTGTGCGGCTTCGGCCTCACCTGGATCGGCCCGCGCGGCAAGATGGTGATCGATCTCACCGAGACCGTGTCGCAGATGCTGTTCCAGGTGGTGGGCATCGTCATGTGGGCGGCACCGCTCGGCGCGTTCGGGGCCATCGCCTTCACGGTGGGCAAGTTCGGCGCGACCTCGCTGCTGTCGCTCGGCAACCTCCTCATCTGCTTCTACGTCACCTGCCTGATCTTCGTCGTGGTGGTGCTGGGCGCGGTCTCGCGGCTCTGCGGCTTCAGCCTCTTCAAGCTGCTGCGCTACATCCGCGAGGAGATGCTCATCGTCTTCGCCACCACCTCGTCGGAGACTGTGCTGCCGCGCATGCTGGTGAAGATGGAGAAGGCCGGCTGCGATGAAAGCGTCGTCGGTCTCGTCATCCCCACCGGCTATTCGTTCAATCTCGACGGTACCTGCCTCTATCTCGCGACGGCGGCCGTGTTCCTGGCGCAGGCCACCAACACGCCTCTGGATATCAGCCACCAGATCGGCCTGCTTCTGATCCTGCTGCTCACCTCCAAGGGCGCCGCAGGCATTGCGGGCGCGGCATTCGTCGTGCTGGCGGCGACGCTCGCGTCCTCCGGCACCATTCCGGTGGCCAGTGTCGCGCTCATCCTCGGCATCCACCGGCTCATGTCGGAAGGGCTCACACCCACCAACCTCATCGGCAATGCGGTGGCCACCATCGCCATCGCCAAGTGGGAGAACGCGCTCGACGAGGACCGGCTGCGCCGCGTGCTCGATGGCGAGGACGTCGAGGCGGCCTCTCCCGCGCGCTGATGCCCGCCGTCCTGCCGGACGCTTTGTCCGACAGCAGGACGTCCGGCTCCCTTCCGCCGCAAGGCGCCACCGCCTGCGGCCCTTTCAAGATGGCAATGAAGGTCCAGGACCATGTCGCAAGGAAAAACCGCTCTCGTCATCACGGCCCATCCGGGCGATTTCGTCTGGCGCGCGGGTGGCGCCATCGCGCTCCATGCGCGCAAGGGCTATCGGGTCAAGATCGCCTGCCTGTCCTACGGAGAGCGCGGCGAGAGCCAGTGGGCCTGGAAGACGGCCGGCGTGAAGCTTGAGGACGTCAAGGCCCAGCGCAAGGCGGAGGCCGAGGAGGCCGCGCGCATCCTCGGTGCCGAGATCGAGTTCTTCGACGCGGGCGACTATCCGCTGCGGGGCACGGAGGCCATCCTCGACCGCCTCATCGACATCTATCGCGAGGAGAAGCCGGCCTTCGTGCTGACGCACTCGCTCAACGATCCCTATAACGTCGATCATCCGGAGGCCACGCGCCTCGCGCAGGAGGCCCGCATCATCGCGCAGGCCGCCGGTCACAAGCCGGACCCGACCCGCGCCTATGCCGCCCCGCCGGTCTTCCTGTTCGAGCCCCATCAGCCCGAGCAGTGCGACTTCAAGCCCAACGTCATCCTCAACATCGACGACGTCTGGGAGGTGAAGCGCAAGGCGTTCGAGGTGCTCGCCGCACAGAAGCATCTCTGGGAATACTACACCCGCGTCGCGCTCAACCGCGGCGTACAGGGCGGCCGTAACTCGGGCCGGGCGATGACCTATGGCGAGGCCTACCAGCGCCTGTTCCCGATGATCCTGGAGGAACTGGCATGACCGGCGTCGTCGTCCGCAACATCTCCCGCGCCGAACAGTCGGTGATCGACCAACTGGCCGGGTTCGGCGTCGCCACCGTTCATGAGGCCATGGGCCGGATCGGCCTCATGAAGACCTACATGCGCCCGATCTATGCGGGCGCGCAGGTGGCCGGCAGCGCCGTCACCGTGCTCGCGCAGCCCGGCGACAACTGGATGCTTCACGTGGCGGCCGAGCAGATCAAGCCCGGCGACATCGTGGTCGTGGCCTGCACCACCGACAATACGGACGGCATGTTCGGCGACCTGCTGGCCACTTCCTTCAAGGCGCGCGGGGCCGTGGGCCTCGTCATCGATGCCGGGTGCCGGGACGTGAAGACGCTCACCGAGATGGGCTTTCCCGTATGGCCGCGGGCGGTGTCCGCCAAGGGCACGGTGAAGGCGACGGTGGGCTCCGTGAACATTCCCGTGGTCTGCGCCGGTGCGCTGGTCAACCCCGGCGATGTGGTGGTGGCCGATGACGACGGCGTCGTCGTGGTGCCGCTCGCCCGCGCCGCCGAGGTGGCCGAGAAGGCCGCCGCCCGCGAGGCCAATGAGGGCGAGAAGCGCGCCAAGCTCGCCTCCGGCGTGCTCGGGCTCGACATGTACAAGATGCGCGAGCCGCTGGCTGCGGCCGGCCTCGTCTATGTGGACGATGCCTCGCAACTGAAGGGCTGACGGCACCAGGGGCGGACGCCGGAGCCTACCGGCGCCGCCGATTTCCAAGGGAGGACATCATGACCTTGCTCGCAAGGATCGCTGCCGGCTGCGCGATGGTCTTCGCGCTCGGTGCCGCACCGGCGCCTGCTGCGGAACAGACGCCTTATCCGATCCGCCCCGTGCGGATTGTCGTGCCGTTCGGGCCGGGCGGCATTGCCGACATCACAGTGCGTGTCGTGGCCGAGAAGCTGACCGAGAAACTCGGACAGCAGTTCATCATCGACAACCAGCCCGGTGCCGGCGGCATCACCGCCGCGCGGGCGGCCCTTCAGGGGGCCAAGGACGGTTATACGCTCGCGCTCCTGACCAACGGCACGGCCATATCGGTCCCGCTGTTCAAGAAGCTGCCTTTCAATCCGGTGAAGGATTTCGCGCCCGTCTCGTCGCTCGGCTATTTCGAGTTCCTGTTCGTGACGGCGGCCGGCTCGAAATACCATTCGGTGCAGGATGTCATCGCTTTCGCCAAGGCCTCGCCGGGCGCGCTGAATCTCGGCACCATCAATGTGGGCTCCAGCCAGAACTTGTCGGCGGAGCTGTTCAAGTCCATGGCCGGCGTTGATGTCACCATCATCCCCTACAAGACGACGCCCGATCTCGTCATCGCCGCCACCCGTGGCGACGTGGACGTGATGATCGACAGCTATGCTTCCGCGCGGGCGATGATGGCGGACCGGAAGCTGCGCGCGATCGCCGCCTCGGGTCCGACCCGTTCGGTGGTGCTGCCCGATCTCGTGACTGTCGACGAAAGCGGGGTGAAGGGCTTCGAGGTCACCTCCTGGAATGCCATCTTCGCGCCCGGGGGCACGCCGCCCGAGGTGATCGGCGTGCTGAACAAGGCGATCACCGAGGTGGTCGCGATGCCGGATGTGAAGCGCAAGCTGCTGGACCTAGGGATCGAGGCGCGGGCGAGCACCCCGGAGGAGCTTGGCGACCGGCTGAAGGCCGACATCGCCAAATGGACGGCGGTGATCGAGAAGGCGGGCATCGAGCGGCAATAGCCGCTCGCCCGGCGCGCTACATCCGGTAGCAGGTGCGGAAGGCGCCCCAATGCCGCCCCTCGATGATGATGGGCGCATCCACCTCGCGCATCATGATGACCTGCCCGCCGATGTGCCGGGCGTAGACCTGCACGAGGAAGGGCTTGGTGTTCCGGGCCGCGAGCAGGCCCGCCCGGTCATCGAAGATGCGCCGGTTGCGGCTGTTGGCGTTGTTCCAGGCGGGATCGCCGGGGCGCTGCGGCTTGGAATATTGCGCGTTATGCACCGGCAGATAGCCGTTCACATCCACCGCCACGCAGAAGGCGAGCCGTCCGTCTTCGCCCAGCATGGGTTCCTGCAAGGGCGGCAGGGTGCTTTCAAGGAAGGAAAGCGCTCGGGTTTCCACCTGCTCGGGATCGGTGCCGGGCAGGGTGCGATAGGTGGTGTCGAACAGGGCATCGCGGCTGATGCGGCCGGCCGCGAGGGCCCGCGCGAAGGCCTCGCGCACCGTTTCGGCTCCCCTCTGGGCACGGGCGATGGCGTCGGCCGCCTCGCGGGCGATGGCGGCGATGCGGCTTTCCACCGCCGCATGGTCGGTGCGCTCGAAGGCGATGTGGCAGCCGAGCGGACTGTTTGCCGCGATCCGGCCGGGCAGGGGGCCGAGACCCGGCAGGTCGAGCGTGATCCGCTCGCCCACCCGCGGGGTGGGCGTGACTGCGGCGAGCAGGGCGCCGCCCATGGAAAGATCGAGGGTCTTCACCGACGCCGCGCCGCCCGCATGGGACAGACGGCCGGAGATCTCCACCGGCCAGCGGTCGAACTTGCGCCGGTCGCCCAGCGGCGTCTGACGCAGCACGCTGAGCAGATGGCGTGACATCTCCTCCACATTGTGGGTCATGTCGCCGGTGCGCTGCTCGATCTCGGCGCTGGTCTGCGCCGCGGCGCCGGTGGCGGCGCTGATGGAGCGGGCGCGGTCCGCCACCACCTCGGCGAAGCGTTCCACCTCTTCCGCGCTGCGGCCGATCTCGTCGATGGCGCCGACCTGCCCGGCCACCGCCTCCGCCACGCGCGCCGCCACGGGGCGGATTTCGGCAATGGTGCCGCTGACGCGCTGCACGGCGGTCTCGCTCGCCTTGGCGGCGGCTTCCAGCCGGTCGATCTTCTCCGATATCTCCTTGGTCGCCTTCTGGGTCTCTCCCGCCAGTGCCTTCACCTCGCTCGCCACCACCGCAAAGCCCGCGCCCGCCGTGCCTGCGCGGGCGGCCTCGATGGAGGCATTGAGGGCGAGCAGGTTGGTCTGGCTCGCAATGTCGGAAATGAGCGCGACCACGGCCTGGATCTGGCTGATGGCCACATGTAGTTCCCGCGTGGCCGCCGTCACGGCCTGATTGGCGGTCTCGGCTTCGCCCGCGAGCCGCCCGGACGTTTGCGCCTGCCGGCCGATCTCGGTGGCGGTCTCGGCGAAGGCGCCGATGGCACGCGCGAGGCTCGCGGCATTCTCCTTGGCCGAGGCCGTTTCCGCGCTCATCACCTCGCTGTCGGCACGGATGTGCTCCAGATCGCGCACGCCCGCGGCAGCCGCCGCTCGCATGGCGGCACCGGCACCCGCCAGTTTCGTTTCCGCCCGTCGGATGTCGGTTTCCAGCAGCGCGACGAGTTCCGCATCTCCTGTCCGCAACTCGGGTTGCGGGGGCGGAGCGGCCTTTTCCACCACGACCGGCTCGGGTTTCGCTACCTGTTGCCTGCTGTTTGCAGTCTTTTGTTTGTCCCACAAACCAAACATGCGGGCGTTCCTCCGGGCATTTTGGCCGATCCTTTGAAAGGGCCGGCGCGAGATAGTGCTCCGAAGAAAATTTCTCCGCTAGGTAGCCGAAAGATCAACGAACGCGACGGCTTTGACGTCGCAGCGCAGACCGGGCTCTCATCCGGCGCGCCATGTTGCTGGCCACGAGGGACGCTCCTGCAAGAAGTCCTAGAATATAGTCAGCAATTTATCAGCCGATCTGTGCGCAAACCGCCTCACCATTGCCCCCGAAACCGGCCGGGGTCAGGGCATGTACTGGCCGCCGTTTACCTCCAGGATCTGCCCGGTGATGTAGCCGCTGGCTGCGTCGGAGGCGAGGAACAGGAACGCCCCCACGCATTCTTCCGGAATGCCGATGCGGTCCATGGGGATGGTCGCCTGCATGGCGGCCATCTGCTGGGGCGTCGAGAAGCGTTCGTGGAAGGGGGTCGCGATCACACCGGGGGCCACCGCATTGACGCGGATGCCGCTCTTGGCGAGTTCCTTGGCCCAACCGTGGGTGGCGGTCGAGATGAAGCCCTTGGCCGCCGCGTACAGAACGGCCCCGTTGCCGCCGCCGTTGCGGGCGGCCACGGAGGAGACATTGATGATGGAGCCGCCCGGATCGGGCTGGCCCGTCATTTGCTGTACCGCCGCGGTCACGAAGGCGATCACCTGCGTGACATTGAGGTCGAGCACGCGGGCGGCAAATTCCGGCGTGTAATCGGGGATGGGCACGCGCTCCACGAGCCCGCCGGCATTGTTGACGAGCACGTCGAGCCGGCCGAAGGCATCCACGGCCGCTTTGACGATCCGCGCCGGCGCACCGGGCTCGGTCACGTCGCCCTGGATGAGCACGGCTTCGCTGCCAGCCGCCTGAATGCGATCGACGAGTTGCTCGGCCGGTTCCCGGCTGGCGTTGTAATGCACGGCCACCTTGGCCCCGCTGGCCGCATACCCCTCCGCGACCGCCGCGCCGATGCCTGTCGAGGCCCCGGTGACGAGCACGCTCTTGCCCGCGAGGTCCGGAAAGAGTGGCGTGGGGGAGGGTCGAAGCAGGCGATGGGGGCTCATGGGCTTCCTTTCAGAGAAGCGGAATGGGAATCTCCGCCTTCTGCGTGCGTGCCCGAACGTCGCGGTCCTTCGCCGCAGCGTCAACCCCGCGTGGCAGCGTCCACGCTGGCGGCGGCGCCCTGTGCATAAAGGCGGCCCAGCGCCGCCTTCACCGCACCGGTGAAGCGGGGATCGGCCGGCAGGTCGGCGCCGAAGACCTCGCGCACCGCAAGAAGGCCATCCGCCAGCCGTTCCGCGTCAGGGCCGGCAACCTCCGCCACCGCCTTGAAGCGGGCGGCGAGGGGGTCGCGCACGTCGATGGCGCTGCCTTTCTCATCCGTGCCCGAGACATAGCGCATCCAGCCCGCCACCCCGAGGGCGAGGAAGCCGATGGGTGCGCCAGCGGCGAGCCGGTCGCGGATGGGGGAGAGCAGGCGCTGGGGCAGCTTTTGCGAGCCGTCCATGGCGATCTGCCACGTGCGGTGCTTCAGCGCCGGATTGGCGAAACGCTCGCGCAGGGCCTGTTTGTAAGCGGTGAGATTGGCGCCGGGGGGCGCCGGCACGGTGGAGGTGACTTCCTCGTCCTGAAGCCGCGCCACGAGCTTCTGGAAGGCAGGCTCGGCCATGGTGTCGGCAATGGTCTCCTTGCCGGCCAGATAGCCGAGATAGGCAAGGGTGGAGTGGCTGCCGTTGAGCAGGCGCAGCTTCATCAATTCATAGGGGCGCACATCCGCCACCAGTTCCGCGCCCACCTCTTCGAGCGGCGGCCGGCCGGCGGGGAAGCGATCCTCCACCACCCATTGGGTGAAGGGCTCGGCCATCACCGGCCAAGCGTCCTCCATGCCGAGCCGCCCGGCCACCACGGCCCGGTCGGCATCGGTGGTGGCGGGCACGATGCGGTCCACCATGGTGCAGGGGAAGGCGACTTCCGCCTCTACCCAGCGGCCGAGGTCCGGGTCGCGCAAGGCGGCAAAGCGCGCCACCACGCGGGCCACCGTCTCGCCATTGGCGGGAAGGTTGTCGCAGCAGAGCACCGTGAAGGGCGCGACGCCCGCCGCCCGCCGTCGGGCAAGTGCTTCCACGAGGAAGCCGGGCGCGCTGCGGGGGGCGGACGGATTGGCGAGGTCCGCGATGATGTCGGGGTGAGCTTCGTCCAGCGTGCCGGTGGCCGGATCGTGGCAATAGCCCTTCTCCGTCACGGTCAGGGTGACGATGCGCACGTTGGGATCGCACATGACCGCGAGGAGCGCGGCCGGATCGCGCGGGGCCACCAGCAGGCGGCGCAGCGAGCCGATGACGCGCAGATCATCGCCCGCGCCGGAACGGACCGCGAGCGTATAGAGGCCATCCTGCGGATCGAGCGCCTCCGACGTGTCGGGTGAGCGCAGGCTGGCGCCGCACACCGCCCAGCCGGCGGCGCCACGGGCGAGGCAGTCGTCCAGATAGACGGCCTGATGGGCGCGGTGGAAGGCACCGACGCCGAGATGGACGACGCCCACCTGTGCGGAGGCGACGTCATAGGCGGGGCGGCGGATATCGGCCGGAAGACGGCTCAGATTGGCAAGCGAGAGGCGCATCTTCGGCCTTCTTGAATGGGCGTTGGAACGAGAACGGGGCGCGCGGCTTCCCGCGCGCCCCGCATCAGGTCAGTGGGCGTGCTCGGACTTGGCGCGGGCCACGATCTGCGTCGGATTGACGAAGCGCAGCGCGATGAGCAGCCAGATGAGCGTGGTGATCATGTACACCACCGCCATGGCGTCGATGGACTGCACCGCCCGCACACCGGAGGCGAACACCGCATAATAGAGCGCGACGACCAGCGTCTGGCTGGTAGGGCCGGCGGTGAGGAAGGTCAGCTCGAACATGGCGATGGTGCGCACCAGCACCAAGAGCAGCGCGGCGAGGATGCCGGGCAGCAGCAGCGGCACCAGCACATGCCGGAACAGCTTGAAGGTATTGGCGCCGAACACCCGCGCCGCCGCCTCGATGCGCTGGTCGATCTGTTCCACGAAGGGGATCATGACCAGAACCACGAAGGGCACCGTGGGCACCAGATTGGCCAGCACTACGCCCGTCATGCTGCCCGCGAGCCCTGCCCGGTAGAGCACGGTGGCGAGCGGAATGCCGAAGGTGATGGGCGGCACCAGCAGAGGCAGCAGGAACAGCAGCATCACCAGCTTCTTGCCCGGGAAGTCCCGGCGGGCCATGGCATAGGCCGCAGGCACGCCGATGAGGCCGGACAGGAAGACCACGAGGAACACCACCTGGAAGGTGACGATCAGCACGTCATTGAGCTGGAATTCGTCCCAGGCGGAGGTGTACCAGCGCGTCGTCCAGCCGAGCGGCATCCATGTGCCGAGCCAGCGCGTGGCGAAGGAGGAGACCACCACCGCCCCGATCATGGCGAGGAGGTTCAGGATGAAGAAGCCGATCACGGCCCAGACGGCGGTGATCCAGAGCTTCGCGCCGAGTGTCGTATCCCGGATCATGGCTCAGCCCTTTCCGCCGGAGGTGGCGCCGCGATAGATGAGGCCGCGGGCGAACAGCAGCGCCGCGACGATGGCCAGTTGCACCACGGCCATGATCATGGCGATGGCCGAGGCCATGGAATAATCGTAGTCCTCGAAGGCCGCCTGATAGGCCGCAATCGAAATGACGCGGGTGGGACCAGCCGGGGCGCCCAAGAGCACCGCCGAGGGGAACACCGAGAAGGCCTGCACGAAGGACAGGCAAAAGGTGATGGCAAGGCCCGCCAGCAGCAGCGGCAGGATGATGTGCCGGAACCGCTGCCACGATCCCGCCCCCAGCGTCGCCGCCGCCTGCTCCAGCGCCGGGTCGAGGCCCGACAGATAGGAGAGGGTGAGCAGGAAGGTGAAGGGGAAGCCCGTCAGCAGCAGCGAGATGAACACGCCCCAGTAATTGTGGAGCAGCGCCAGCGGCTTGGAGATGAGGCCGAGGGTGATGAGCGTGCGATTGAACCAGCCCTGCGGCCCCAGATAGTTCAGCAGGCCTTCAGCCACCAGCACCGTGCCCAGCGTGATCGGGATCACGAGAATGGTGGTCAGCAGCCGCTGGCGGCGCAGGTGGCGTACGCGCAGCGCGATTGGCACCGCGAGCACGATGTTGAGGATCGTCACCGGCAGCGCCAGCCACAAGGTGGTGGCGATGGTCCCGTAGAGGAACGGGTCGGAGAAGAACTTCACATAATTGGCCAGCGTGCCGCCCACCTTGGGCTGGAACGACAGCCAGAGCCCATAGAGGAAGGGATAGACGAACAGGCCAAGGATGAAGAGCGCGGCCGGCAGCACAAGCAGCGTCAGGCCGTCGATGCCTCGGGCAGCGAGACGCTGCGACAGGGAGATGCGGGGCGCGTCGAGGGACACGGGGCGGCTCATTGGGTGCGATCCGGGAAAACGAGGACTCGGGCGGGATCGGCAGAGACCTGAACCTGATCGCCGGCCACCAGCGGACTGTGGGAAAGGAAGGCGAGATCCGTGCCGTCCGAGGCCGAGCCGAAGGCGCAATATTCGCGGCCCCGGAACTCGCTGGAGGCAACGCGCACCGGGAAGCCTTCGCCTTCTGCCGCGTGCTTGAGGTCATCCGACCGCATGGCGACGATCACCCGGTCGCCCACGGCGGCATCGCCTCGCACGCGGCCGACCATCTGTCCGCCGGCCGCCATGGAGACGACCGCACTCTCTCCCTCGCGGGAGGCGATGGTGCCCGTGAGGCGATTGCGGAAGCCCATGAATTCGGCGACGTCGAGATAGTTTGGGTTGGCGAAAAGTTCATCCGGTGCGCCCACCTGACGCACCACGCCATCCTTCAGCACCACGATGCGGTCGGCGAGCGAAAGCGCCTCTTCCTGATCGTGGGTCACGTAGATGGTGGTGGCGCCGAGCATGTTGTGGATGCGGCGGATTTCGGCGCGCATCTCAAGGCGCAGCTTGGCGTCGAGGTTGGAGAGCGGCTCGTCCATGAGCACCAGCGGCGGCTCCACCACAATGGCACGGGCGATGGCGACGCGCTGCTGCTGGCCGCCGGAGAGCTGGCCGGGCAGCTTGTGGCCGTGGCCGTTGAGGCGGACCATGGTGATGGCCTCGTCCACCCGCTTCTTGCGCTCGGCCTTGGACATACCGCGCATCAGCAGGCCGAAGCCCACATTGTCTTCCACGCTCATGTGCGGGAAGAGCGCGTAGTTCTGGAACACCATGCCGAAGCCGCGCTCCTCGGGGCGCAACTGGTCGATGCGCTTGTCATCCAGCCAGATGCCGCCGCCGGTGGCGGGCAGGAGGCCGGCGAGGATGTTCAGCGTGGTGGATTTTCCGCAGCCCGAGGGGCCGAGCAGCGCGATGAATTCGCCCTGGCGGATGGTGAGGTTGACCTCCTTCAGCGCATTGAGCGTACCGAATTCGCGCGACAGGCGGTCGAGCTTGAGTTCATTGAAACTGGCGGCGTGAATGGTCATGGCGCGCGTCCGGAAGTTGCACGGTCAGGATGCCGGCGCGTGACGCGCCGGCGGGTTCCGAGAGTGTCGAGAGGCGCGCCGCTGCTTGCGCGGCGCGCGGAAGCGTGCGGCTACTTCTTCTTCGCCGCGCCGATCTCTTCGTCCCAACGCCGGAAGGCCTGCACCATCTTGTCCGGCATCAGCGGGAGCTCGATGGGATTATCGGCGATCAGCGCGGCATATTCCGGCCGGCCATATTCCTTGATGGCGGCTTGGCTTTCGGCGGGGGCGAGGTCCAGCGGCACGTTCTTCACCGCCGGGCCCGGATAGAAATAGCCCTCGTCATAGGTGTAGGCCTGCTGCTGCGGCTGCAGGATGAAGGAGATGAGGTCGAGGATGACCGCCATCTTCTCGTCCGGCAGGCCCTTGGGCACGCAGACGTAATGCGCGTCGGCCACCCAGTGGAAGCCCTTGAGGGCGCCGACCTTGGCCTCCTTCGGCACGATGCCGAGCACGCGCGGATTGATGTCCCAGCCGGTGGTGGAGACGATGATGTCGCGCGAGCCCTCGCCCAGTTCCTTCATGGTGGGCGTGGTGCCGGAGGGATAATACTCGATGTTCTCGCCCAGCGCCTTCAGATAGGCCCAGGTCTTGTCCCAGCCCTTGATCGGGTCAGTCGGGTCCGCATCCTTGAGCAGATAGGGCAGGCCCATGAGCCAGGTGCGGCCGGGGCCGGAATTGGCGGGGCGGGCATAGAGGAAGCGGTTCTTGTTTTCGCGCGTCCAGGCCAGAAGCTCCTCCGCCGTCGTCGGCGCGGTCTTCACGGTCGGCATGTATTCGATCAGCGGGCCGGAGGGATAATAGGTCACGACCACGCCCTGGCCGCTCGCCAGCGTCTGCATGCGCGCGGCGGGTTCCAGATAGATGTCGTTGAGCTTGGGCAGGGCCGAGGCGTGGGCCGGCAGCATCTCCACCCAGAGCTTCTGGTCGATGCCGGCGGCGAGCGCGTCCGTGCCGGTGAGCACGATGTCGATATCGACGCGGCCGGCTTCCTGCTGGGCCTTGATCTTGCCAGGCAGTTCCGGCGCGGGGGCCTTGGTGAAGGAGATCTTGGAGACGAGGTTGGGCTTCGCCTTCCGGTAGTTCTCGATGGGCTTCTGGGTCAGCGCGAGATTGCCGGCCACGTCCACCACATTGAGGGTGATGGGTGATTTCGGCAGGGCGAGCTGCGCCTGCGCGCGGCCGCCGAGCGCGGCAAGACCCGCCGCGCCGGCCACACCACCCACAAAGGTGCGGCGGCTGATGTTCGAGAAAGTCATGGTCGCATTTCTCCCTTGGCGTTTCCTCGCGAGCCCGTCCCGATCGGATCGACTGCCGGTCTGGCCGGAAGATCGGGCTCGATTTCAAAGTCGGTGACGGGCCAGCCGGACCGGTGCGATGCGACCGGACCGGATGCCCCCGGGTGCGCTGCACCCGCTAAGGTCAGAGCCTGTAGGCTTTCTTGGCGAGCCTGTAGGCGAGGTCGTGGGCGACTTCGTGCGCCTCGTCCTCATCGAGCCGGTGGGTCGTCACCAGTTCGGCGAGATAGGCGCAGTCCACGCGCCGGGCCACGTCGTGCCGGGCGGGAATGGAGGGGAAGGCGCGCGTGTCGTCGTTGAAGCCGACGGTGTTGTAGAAGCCCGCCGTCTCCGTGGTCAGCTCGCGGAAGCGCTTCATGCCCTCCGGCGCATCGAAGAACCACCAGGCCGGGCCGAGGCGCAGCACGGGATAATGGCCGGCGAGCGGGGCGAGTTCGCGCGAGTAGCTCGTCTCATCCAGCGTGAACAGGATGATGGTGAGGTTCTTCTCGTTGCCGAAGCGGTCCAGCAGCGGCTTCAGCGCATGCACATAGTCCGTGCGGCTCGGAATGTCGGCGCCCATGTCGCGGCCGTGGCGGGCGAGGATGCCGCCATTGTGGTTGCGCACGGAGCCGGGGTGGATCTGCATCACCAGCCCGTCATCAACGGACATGCGCGCCATTTCGGTGAGCATCTGGGCGCGGAAGAGTTCCGCATCCTGCGCCGAGACCTCCTGACCGCCGGCCACGCGCTCGAACAGCGCTTCCGCCTCGCCGAGCGAAAGGTCGGCGGTGCGGGCGCTCGGGTGGCCATGGTCGGTGGAGGTGGCGCCATAGCTCTTGAAGAAGGCGCGCCGCTTGCGGTGGGCCTCCAGATAGCCGGTCCAGGAGAAGGTGTCCTCGCCGGTCAGTTCGCCGAAGCGGGTGAGATTGTCGCGGAACCCCTCGAATTCCGGATCGACCACCGGGTCCGGCCGGTAGGCGGTGACGACGCGGCCGGTCCAGCCCGAGTCGCGGATCATCTGGTGCCACTTCAGCTCGTCCAGCGGGCTCTCGGTGGTGGCGATGGCCTCAATGTTGAAGCGCTCGAACAGGGCACGCGGCTTGTAGGCGTCGGTCTCCAGTCGCTCGGCGATGCGGTCGTAGAGGCGGTCCGCATTCTCCGCATTCAGCCGCTCTTCGATGTCGAACAGCGTGGCGAAGGCATGGTCCAGCCAGGAGCGGGTCGGGGTGCCGCGGAAGAGGTGGTAATGGGAGGCAAACAGGCGCCAGATCTTGCGGCCGTCCTGTTCAGTCTCGCCGCCGTCGCGGCGGGGCACGCCCAACTGCTCCAGCGGGATGCCCTGGCTGTAGAGCATGCGGAAGATGTAGTGATCCGGCACCACGAACAGGCGTGCGGGATCCGGGAAATTCTTGTTCTCCGCATACCAGCGCGGGTCGGTGTGGCCGTGGGGCGAGACGATGGGCAGGCCGGCTACCTGTTCATAAAGGCGCCGGGCCACCGCGCGCACGGCGGGGTCGGCGGGAAACAGGCGGTCGGGGTGGATGAGGGGGCTCGCCATGGGCTCAACGTGTCCTTTCCCGGGGCGTTTTTGATGAGGTTTTGCGCGTCGTCTGCCGCGACGCCTTGAGCTCTGCGTCCGCCTCCGCGAGGACCGCTTCGGCCTTCACGCGCCGGGTGCGGGTTCCGTTCGCCTTGGGCGCGCTTGTCGTGCCATTGACGGGCGCGGGCTGAACCGGCGTGCCGTCCGCATGGACGGGCGCGACGGGGGCCTGATCTACGCCCTCGAAATAGCCGGGATGCGCTTTCACCAGCATTCCGACCGAGGGCAGCACCTGATCCAGATGCGCCCGCATGGCGGCCTCGGCCTTGTCCGGATCGCGCGAGGCGATGCCTTCGAAGATGGCCTCGTGGTCCGCCATCACGTCGATACGGCGGCTGGGGGAGGGCAGGGAGAGGATACGGCACCGGTCCACATGGGCCTTCTCCTGTCGCACCACGCGCCAGAGATTGGGGTGCCCGGCGATCTCGGCGATGGCCTGATGGAAGGTCTCGTCCGCCGCGTGGAAGGCGGTGAGGTGCCCTGCCTCGTGAGTGGTGCGCTGCTCGGTGAGGATATTGCGCAGGCGCGTGATCGCGGCCTCGGTGGCGGCGATGGCCGCGCCGCGCACGGCGGCGCGCTCCAGCGCATCGCGGATCACCATGGCGTCGTGCATGGCGGGCACGGAGATGCGCGAAACGAAAGTGCCGTACTGCGGAAAGATATCCACCAGGCGCTCGTCCGCGAGCTTCAGCAGCGCCTCGCGCACCGGCGTGCGGCTGACGCCGCAGGCGAGCGCGATCTGCTTCTCCTGAAGCGCGGATCCGGGGGCGATTTCCATGCCGATGATCTGCTCGCGCAAGGCGGCATGGATGCGCGCGGAGGCTGGAATGGCGCGCACGCGCTTGGCGAGGCCCGTGGCCTCAAGCCCCTCCGTCCACCGCGCAAATGCCGGCTCCGCTGGCACGTTTCCTCGCTCCCACTTGTGATGTTTTGCGATGCTAATATATTAGCATATCAACGCCGTCAACGATAACGCTACGGGAGGTCGACCAATGGATGAGCTGGTTCGCGAAGGGGCTTCGGAGGTGCGCGCCGGCGCTGCTTCGCCGCGCGTTCTGCATCTGGCGGCCTCCGACAATGTGGCCGTGGCGCTCGATGCGCTCGCGCCGGGTGTTGTGGTGTCCGGCATCACGGCGCAGGCGCGCATTCCGCGCGGCCACAAGTTTGCGCTGGTGCCCATCGCCGAGGGCGAGCCGGTGCGCAAGCTGGGCCAGATCATCGGCTTTGCCGCGCGGACCATCGCACCGGGCGACCACGTGCATGAGCACAATGTGGTGCTGCACGATTTCTCCCGCGACTATGCCTTCGCGGTGGACGCCCACGACGATGGCCTTCTGCCGGAGGCCGAGCGGGCGACCTTTCAGGGCTATCGCCGCTCCAACGGCCGCACGGGCACGCGCAATTATCTCGGCATTCTCACGAGCGTGAACTGCTCGGCCTCGGTGGCGCGCTTCGCCGCGCAGGAGCTGGAGCGCTCAGGGGTTCTGGAGCAGTTTCCAGGCATCGACGGCATCGTGCCCATCACCCACGGCACCGGCTGCGGCATGGCCTCCAAGGGCGAGGGATTCGATATCCTGAACCGCACCCTGTGGGGCTATGCGACGCATCCCAATTTCGCTGCCGTGGTGATGGTGGGACTGGGCTGCGAGGTGTTCCAGATCGCCCGCTTCAAGTCCGAATATGGTGTGCAGGAGAGCGATGGCTTCCGCTCGCTGACCATTCAGGACGAGGGCGGCACCCGCAAGACGGTGGAGCATCTGGTGGGCGCGCTCAAGGAGATGCTGCCTGCCGCCGCCGCGCACCGCCGGCAGACGCGCCCGGCCTCCGAACTCATCCTCGCCCTCCAGTGCGGCGGCTCGGACGGCTACAGCGCGCTCACTGCCAATCCGGCGCTCGGCGTCGCCTCCGATCTTCTCGTGCGCAATGGTGGCACGTCCATCCTCTCGGAGACGCCGGAAATCTACGGCGCCGAGCATCTGCTCACCCGCCGCGCGGTAGACCGCGCTGTGGGCGAGAAACTGGTGGCGCGCATCAAATGGTGGGAGGAGTACACCTCGCGCAGCGCGGGCGAGATGAACAACAATCCCTCACCCGGCAACAAGGCGGGCGGTCTCACCACCATTCTGGAGAAGTCGCTGGGCGCGGCAGCAAAGGGCGGCGCCTCGACGCTCCGGGCCGTCTATGAATATGCCGAGCCGGTGACGGAGCACGGCTTCGTCTATATGGACACTCCCGGCTATGATCCCGTGGCTGCCACGGGCCAGGTGGCGGGCGGGGCCAATCTCATCTGCTTCACCACCGGGCGTGGCTCCGCCTTCGGCTGCAAGCCCACCCCTTCGCTCAAGCTCGCCACCAATTCCGACATCTACCGCCGGATGGAAGAGGACATGGACATCAATTGCGGCGATGTCCTCGACGGCGTGACGCTGGAAGAGAAGGGGCGCGAGATCTTCGACAAGATCCTGCGTACCGCTTCCGGCGAGCGCACGAAGTCCGAGGCGCTCGGCTATGGCGATGCGGAATTCGTGCCCTGGCAGGTGGGCGCTGTGATGTGAGGCGTTCCCGGCCTATTCGAACAGGTCGGGATGCTCCTGCGCGACCTTGGGCAAGGCGCGCAGGATCTCGCTCAGGTGACAGCGCATGGCTTCCGCCGCGCCCGCAGGATCGCGGGCGTCCACCGCAACCATGATGGCCCGGTGCTGATCCACCAATGCGGCCATGGTCGCGGCGCTGGTTAGCGTGAGATGGCACGCCCGGTCCATGTGGGCCTTGATGTCGCTGATGGCCTCCCAGGCAAGGCCGCAGCCGGCGCCTTCCGCCAGCGCCACGTGGAACAGTTCATCATAGCGCTGGAAGGTGCCATGGTCGTTGCGTTGCGCCGCCTTGGACTGGAGGTCGATCAGATCGTCGATGCGCGTGCGCTGCGCCGGATCGAAGGCCTCGGCAGCCTTGCGGGCGACGGCGGTCTCGATGGCCTCGCGGACGAACCGCGCTTCCATCATCTTGCGCGTCGAGATCTTCACCACCACGGTGCCGCGCTGGGGCAGGATTTCCACGAGCCGCGTGCGTGCAAGGCCGATGAGTGCCTCCCGCACCGGCTGGCGAGACACGCCATGGCTCGTGGCGATCTCCTGCTCGGACAGGCGCGTGCCCGGCGGCAGCGACATGGAGATGATCGCGCGGCGCAGTTCCGTCTCGATGCGCTGTGCCGCTGATCCCGTCGTCGGCACATTCAGGGCGTCCACGTTCATTCTCCCAGTTGCCAGTTCGTCCATACTACCATACAAGTGTGGGGCCTGCATGCGCTGAATCCGGTTCCGTCGCTCCCGCGCCGTTCCGAGGTACCATATGCGGGCCCAACAAGAACATCATCACTCAGGGAGAACGCCAATGCTGACCCGACGTCATGCGCTTGCGCTGACCGCTGCCTCCGCCGCCTTCGCGGTGGCGCCCTTCACGCGCGCTTCCGCCCAGAGCGTGACGCTGCGTTCCGCAGACATCCACCCCGACGGCTATCCGACCGTGGAGTCGGTGAAGTTCTTCGGGCAGTATCTTCAGGATAAGACCAATGGCCGTGTGAAGGTCCAGGTCTTCAGCTCCGGCCAGCTTGGCCAGGAGAAGGACACGATCGAGCAGACCCGCTTCGGCGTCATCGATCTCAACCGCGTCAACACCGCGCCCTTCAACAATCTGATCCCCGAGACGGCGGTGCTCGGCCTGCCGTTCCTCTTCCGCTCCGTGCAGCACATGTACAGCGTGGTGGACGGCCCCATCGGCGCCGAGATCGGCAAGGCGTTCGAGCCGCACGGCCTCATCGTGCTGGGCTTCTTCGATAGCGGCGCCCGCTCCATGTACAATTCCAAGCGGCCCATCAACACGCTGGCCGACATGAAGGGCATGAAGATCCGCGTGCAGCAGTCGGATCTCTTCATCGCCCTCATCAATGCGCTTGGCGCCAATGCGACCCCCATGCCCTTCGGCGAGCTTTACTCCGCGCTCCAGACCGGGCTCGTGGACGGCGCGGAAAACAACTTCCCCTCCTACGAATCCGTGAAGCACTATGAGGTGGCGAAGTATTTCTCGCTCACCGAGCATTCCATGGCGCCGGAAGTTTTCTGCATGTCAAAGCGCTCATGGGACAAGCTCTCGGCGGACGACCAGAAGCTCTTCCGCGAAGCAGGCAAGGCGGCAACGCTGAAGATGCGCGAACTCTGGGCCAAGCGCGACGCCGAGGCCAAGGAGAAGGTCATCAAGGGGGGCGCCCTCATCAATGAGGTGGACAAACAGCCCTTCATCGACGCCATGAAGCCCGTCTACGACAAGTTCGTCACCTCCGAGAAGATGAAGGACCTGGTCGCGCGCATCAAGGCGACCGCCTGACGGCACAGCGCGGGCGGCCCGGAAGGCGCCGCCCGCTTCGGCCGCCGGCCTGAGGCCGGAGCGGAGATGAAGCCATGACCGATCAGTCCTTGCGAGGGTCCGCCACCATGGGTGCCATGCCCATTTTTGTTCTGCTGCATCGTCTGGTGCGCGGCCTTTCCCGTATCGCGCTCTATGTGTCTGGGCTCGGGCTTCTGCTGATGACCGCCGTGGTGTTCTGGCAGGTGATCGGCAGATATGTGCTCAACGACTCTCCGAGCTGGACTGAGCCTTTTGCCCTTCTGCTCATGAGCTGGTTCATCCTGCTCGGCGCCGCTGTGGGGGTGCGGGAAGGGGATCATCTCGGTTTCGAGATCGGCCTGCATTTTGCCCCGCCGCCCGTCCGGCGCGTCATGGAGATTATCACCCATGTCCTAATCACCGGCTTTGGCGCGGCCATGGCCTGGTATGGATGGGATCTCGCCATGGGCACCTGGAGCGCCAAGATGGCGGGTGTGAACCTTCCTCAGGGCGTGGATTACCTACCGCTGGTGGGGGGCGGCGGTCTGATCGTCCTGTTCTCTCTGGAGCGGCTCCTGCACGATCTCGTCGCGCCGCGCGTCGAGAGCGTCCCGCTGTCCGCACCGCATTCCGTGGACTGAGCGAGAGGGCATTATCATGGCGATTGCAATCCTCTTCGGCGTCTTTGCCTTCCTCCTCCTTCTCGGCACGCCCGTTGCGTTCTGCCTCGGCCTCGCGTCCGTCGCCACGGTGGTCTATCTCGACCTGCCGCCGGTCGTGGTGTTCCAGCAGCTCAATTCGGGCATGAACGCCTTCTCGATGCTGGCCATCCCCTTCTTCATCTTTGCCGGTGATCTGATGATGCGCGGCGGCATCGCCGACCGGCTCATCGGCATGGCCGCATCTCTGGTGGGGCATCTGCGCGGCGGTCTCGGGCAGGTGAATGTGGTGGCCTCCACTCTCTTCGGCGGCATTTCCGGTTCGGCGGTGGCGGATGCCTCGGCCATCGGCGGCATCATGATCCCGCAGATGGAAAAGCGAGGGTATGCCAAGGATTACGCCGTCAACGTCACGGTGAATTCGGCGATCATCGCGCTCATGATCCCGCCGTCCCACAACATGATCATCTATTCACTGGCAGCGGGCGGCGTGATCTCAATCGCCGACCTCTTCACTGCCGGCATTATTCCCGGTCTCCTGCTGGCGGCGGCGATGATGATCACGGCCTACGTCGTCGCGCGTCGACGTGGTTATCCCGCAGGCGTCTTTCCGGGCTGGCATGGGGTTCTGCGCGCGGTGCTCGCGGCACTGCCGGGCATCATGCTCATCGGCATCATCTTCGGCGGCGTGCGCTCGGGTATCTTCACCGCGACCGAGAGTTCCTGCATCGCCGTCATCTACGCCTTGCTGGTGACCCTTCTGGTTTATCGGGAGATGGATTGGAACGGCTTCGTCCATGCTACGCTCGGTGCCGTGCGGACCACTGCGATGGTGCTGCTGGTCATCGGCACCGCCGGGGCTTTCGGCTGGCTGATGGCCTTTCTGCAGGTGCCGAAGACGACCATCGACCTGATGCAGTCGGTCTCCTCCAATCCTTACGTCATCCTGCTGCTGATCAATATCCTGCTGCTCATCCTCGGCACCTTCATGGACATGGCGCCGATGATCATCATCTGCACGCCCATCTTCCTCCCGCTCGTGAAGGCATTCGGTATCGACCCCGTGCACTTTGGCGTCATCCTCATCCTCAATGCGGGGATCGGGCTCAACACGCCGCCGGTGGGCTCGGTGCTGTTCGTGGGCTGTGCGGTGGGCAAGATCTCCATCGGCGAGGCCATGAAGACGATCTGGCCCTTCTTCGGAGCCACGATTTTCGTGCTGATGCTCGTGACCTATGTTCCGGCCATCTCGCTCTGGCTCCCGTCCGTCTTCCGCTGAGCATTCGAGGGCGCGTTTGGCGCCCGTTCTTTCCCCGAAAGGTTTTCATCATGATGATCGACGTGCGCCAGGTCAGCCACCCGGACGCGGTGAGCGGCTATGATACGGCGGCGCTGCGCCAGCATTTCCTCGTCGAGCGGCTGTTCGAGCCGGGCAAGGTGCTGCTGACCTACAGCCATGTGGAACGTTTCGTCATCGGCGGCGCGACGCCCCGGAGCGATGCCCTGAAGCTGGAGAGCGACAAGGCCACCATCGGGTCGCCGAATTTCCTCGACCGGCGCGAGCTGGGTGTCTTCAACATTGGTGGCCCGGGCAAGGTGGTCGCGGACGGGGAGGCCTATGTTCTCGGGCACCGCGACGCGCTCTATGTGGCGCAGGGCACGAAGGATGTGGAATTCCTCTCGGATGATCCCGATGCGCCGGCGAAATTCTATCTGCTCTCGACGCCCGCCCATGCGCGCTACGAGACCAAGGTGGTGAGGATCGCCGAGGCCAAGGCCATGCCGCTCGGCGATCAGGCCACCGCCAACAAACGTACCATCTATCAGATGATCCATCCGGACGTGGTGAAGTCCTGCCAGCTCGTCATGGGCATGACGGAGCTGGCCGAGGGCAATATCTGGAACACCATGCCCTGCCACGTGCATGACCGGCGCTCGGAGGTCTATCTCTATTTCGGTCTGCCGGCGGACGCCCGCGTCGTCCATCTGATGGGCAAGCCGGAGGAGACGCGCCATCTGGTGGTGGCGGACGGTCAGGCCATCATCTCGCCGCCGTGGTCCATCCATTCCGGCGTCGGCACCCGCGCCTACACCTTTATCTGGGGTATGGGCGGCGACAATATCGATTATACGGACATGGACATGGTGGCCATGGACCAGTTGCGGTGAGCGGGATGACCTCTCCTTTTGACCTTTCCGGCAAACGCGCCGTCGTCACCGGCGCCAATACAGGCCTCGGGCAGGCGATCGCGGTGGCCCTTGCTCAGGCGGGTGCCGGCATCGTCGCCGTGGGCCGCTCCGCCATGGACGAGACGGGTGAAGCCGTGCGCGCGGCGGGCGTCGCCTTCACCGAGGTGCGGGCGGATCTCGCGACGCTGGAGCCTATCGGACGCATTGTCGAGGAGGCCTCCGTCGGCGGGCGCGTCGACATCCTCGTCAACAATGCGGGCATCATCCGCCGCGCCGACGCCATCGACTTCACCGAGGCCGATTGGGACGCGGTGATGGATGTGAACCTCAAGAGCACGTTCTTCCTCACCCAGGGGGTGGCGCGGGGCATGCTGGCGGACGGGAGGGGCGGAAAGGTGATCAACATCGCTTCGCTCCTCTCCTTCCAGGGCGGCATCCGCATCCCGTCTTACACGGCGAGCAAGAGCGGGCTGGCTGGCCTCACTCGGCTTCTGGCCTGCGAATGGGCGGGCAAGGGCATCAATGTGAACGCCATCGCGCCCGGCTATTTCGAGACCAACAACACGCAGGCCCTGCGGGAAGACCCCGAGCGCAGTGCCGCCATTCTCGCCCGCATTCCGGCCGGCCACTGGGGCCAACCCTCGGAACTCGGCGGGGCGGCGGTGTTTCTTGCCGCGCGTGCCTCCGATTATGTGCATGGCGTGGTGCTGCCCGTGGATGGCGGCTGGCTGGCCCGATAGAGCAACAGGGAGCGCCCGCGCATCCCGCGGGCGCCGTTCCGGAGAAGAGACATGGCGCAAAAGGGCGACGTCTTCGCATTCGCGGGCGAGACGGAGGTAGAGGTGCTGGACGACATCGTCAGCCGCCAGATCCTCACCTATAACGACGAGATCATGATGGTCCGGGTCATCTTCAAGAAGCCGGGCCCCGGCGGCGTGCCGCACAGCCATCCGCATGTGCAGACCACCAGCGTCGAAAGCGGCGTCTTCGACATCACCATTGACGGCAAGACGGCGCGCCTGAAGGCCGGTGACAGCTTCTACGTGCCCGGCGGCGTGCACCATGGCGCCATCTGCATCGAGCCCGGCGTCCTCGTGGATGTGTTCACGCCGATGCGGCAGGAGTTCGTCGCGGCCTGAGCCAGCCCCACCTGCGGGGACGGCCGTTCAGGGCGTGATCCGGAGGGGCACCGCCACGAGCTGGCGGTTGCGGCCCTTGGGGCCGCCTGCGCCCAGTTCCATGAAGCGGACGAAGACAAGGTCGGCCTGCGGGCCGACGGTGCCGAAGTCGCGGTCCGGACTGTTGTCGTCGATCAGCGTCGGATAGCCGGCGAAGGTGCCGTGGTCATCAAGGCCGTCCCTCAGGGGCTGGGCGAGCAGCAGGCGCGGCGGGGACCAGGTCACCATGTCCTTGGATGTGGTCGTATAAAAGCCGTCCTCGCCGCCGGTCGGGCCGCGCGGGCGCATCTGGAACACCGCGATGAAGGTGCCGCTCGCGGGATGCAGGACCAGCCCCCGGATCGCCGGCAGGCCACGGCCGATGGCAGCGCAGTCGGTGCCCTCGACCTGCCAGCCCGCCGGGCCTTCCTGGGCCATGGGGGCGAAGCCTTCGCCCGTCCACATCTCCCAGCGCCGCACATCGCCGCCCGGCGCGCGCACAAGGCAGTTGCGCGAGCGTTTCCCGTCCGCCTCGCGCCGCCAGACGATGGAATAGAGGTCGCCCTTGTAGGAGACGATGTTGGTGGCCGAGACGAAGCCGGCAGGGTCGCGCACCTGCGGGGTGAAGGGCTGCGGCGGCATCAGTACATGCTGGGGCGGCGGCGCCGTGTAGCTGAAACTGCGCCCGCCATCTTGCGAGGACAGGGCCGCGATCCCGTTGCTCCAGCAGGCTGTCCGCTCCCGTCCGGCGGCGCAGGATTCCCCATGGCGGTAGGGAATGAAGCTGGCGCTGGCCAGAGCGAAGACATGGATGCCATCCGTTGTGTGGAAGGCATGCAGCCAGGTGCGATCGTCCAACTGGCCGGGGTCGGCGCTCTGGCGGGCGGCGAAGCGCACGGTGCAATCGCGGGCGAGATGGCGCAGGTCCGGCCCCTCGAACGCGCGGTTCCGGAAGTTCGGTGCGAACAGCACCATCTGCCCCTGCGCGTTGCGGAACGCGCGGGCGGGGGCATCCGGCAAATCCGACGTATCGCAGGCCTGCATGCGCTGGTCGAAGACGATGAACTCCGGGCCGGCGACCGACAGATCGAGACCCGACGCGGCGGTGCCGCGCAAGATCAGGAGAGCCCCACCGAGCGCCAGCAGCGCCCGGCGAAGCATCGGCAAGAGCCGGCTCACGCGGCGCGTGTCTTCATTCGGCGGCCACCAGTTTGGGCACCGGCCGCTCCAGACGGTGGGCCATCCCGTTCTCTTCCAGAAACGCCTTCAACTCCTTGAAGCGCAGGGCATAGGCCTTCTCGAAGGTGCCGAAGTCCGCTTTGTCCCATGCCTTCTGGAAGGAGAAGCGGTCCATCTGCTTGATGTCGATGGAGGGGATGCCGAGCGTCTGAACGAATTCGCGCGTGCGGGTGTCATAGGTCACGTAGAGCGCGGGCACGCCGTTTGCCAGCGCCAGCAGGTTGCCGTGCAGGCGGAAGCCGGTCACGCCATCCATCTCCTTCAGCCCGGCCTCGAAATCCTGCACCGCCTCGAAGACGGCAAGCTGGGCCTTGTAGAGGTCGATCAGCGGATCCCTGGGGCCATAGAACCAGTTCTCATTGATCAGAGTCTCAATGGCATTCGCCTGCACGTCGCCGGAGTCCTTCAGCATGCCGCGCTCGGCATAGAAGATCTGCTTCTCCTCCAGTTCGCCGGCGCAGAAGATGCGCGTCTTGTACTGCTCGGCCAGCGTACGCAGCATGTAGCGTTGCAGGGTCTGGCTGCCGTGCGTCTTGCGGCGCAGCGTGAAGCCGAGGTTCGAGATGTCGCCGCTGGCGATGCGGTTGATGGAGATGGTGGGCTTGCGGTGGCGGAAGGCGGTCGGGCAGCCGATGATGCGCACCTTGTCGATGCCGATGGACTTCAGCGCCTTCTGCGAGAGCGTGCCGCGGATGGCGATGGAGGTGGAACGGTCGGCCACCAGCTGCAGGAAGCGCTTGGTCGACTCGTTCACATACTCTTCGGAATTGTCCGGCGTCTGCACGCCGATGCCGAAGGCCATGACCGGCACCTTCGTGCGCTCCAGCAGGGCGGTGATGGCGTCCCACTTGCCATTGGTGTTGATGTAGTTCGAGCCGCGCAGGAACAGGAAATCGAGCTGGTTCAGCTTTTCCACGTAAGCGTCGGAGGGAACCGTGTTCTCGCCTGCATAGATGGGCTGCACGTCCGCATAATCGAGGATGCGGAGCGAGGATTCGAACACGAAGCAGTCGCCGATATTGGTGAAAAGCGAGGTCGCCTTTTCCGGATTGCCATAGGTGTGGGTGACCACGCGATCATGATCCATCACCTTGCCGGCGGGCATGAGCACGCCGATGCGGGCGCGGCGGGGGGCGGCTGGAGTGGCAGACATGAATGTCCTCCTCGCGGATCGTGCGATCATTCGTGGGACAGGGCAGCGCGGTCTCTCTGCCTACGCTGGTTTCATTATCTTGCCCGCAGTTTTGCGGCGCGCAATATTAAAAATATACTTTGAAAATCGAAGTAGAATGCCCCGGTTGTCGTCGGGCAGGCCTCACGCCGCCCCCATGGCGGTGCGTTGCGCTGCGGGCCGCCGGCCGGTGAGGCTGCCGATCAGGGCCTGCTGCCGTCTGAGGCGGGAGTCGAGCGCAAAGCGCTCGGCAATGGTGCGCCGGGCACTCGCGCGGAGCGCGGAGAAGGTGGTCCTGCTGTCCAGCGCCTCGCGCATGCGTGCGGCCAGGGCGTCAATGTCAAAGAAGGGCGTGATGAGTCCGTTTGTGCCGTCCTCGATCACTTCCGCGACCGGCGGCGTCGCCGAGCCGATGACGAGCGCGCCGCACGCCATGGCTTCGAGCACGGACCACGACAGCACGAAGGGATAGGTGAGATAGACGTGGGCCGCCGAGATCTGGAACAGGCGAATGAGCGCCGCGTGCGGGACGGTGCCGAGGAAGGTGATGCGCGCCGGATCGAGGCCAGTCTCGGCCATCATCACCTCGCGCCAGTTCCGGCCATGTGCGGGCGGGCGACCGTAGCTGATGCCGTCTCCCCCCGCGACGACGAAGCGCACGTCCGGGTGGGCCTGCGCCACCCGCGCTGCGGCGCGCATGAATTCCGGAAAGCCGCGATAGGGTTCGAGATCGCGCGCCGCATATGTCACCACCGCATCTCCGGCACGCAGCACCGTACCATCGGGCAAGGTGACGCGCGCCTGCGGATCGGGCCGGCACAAGCGGACGTCGATGCCGTCATGGCATTGGGCAATGCGGTTCTGATAGGCAGCGGGAAAGCGGCCCTTCTGCCAGCGCGTGGGGCTGATGCCACCATCCATGGCATCCAGCGTCAGCAACTGGGCGCTGTTGCGCAGCCGCAGCCGCTGGCGGTCGTCGCGCGTCACGGTGTCGGCGGGGTCGAAGCCCGCGTCGCCCCCTTCCGGCCGGTGGTAATATTCGCAATAGGCGAGAAGCGGGGTCTGCGGCAGCACGTCCTTGGCAAACAGCAGGCCGCCCCAGCCCATATGGCCATAGACCACATCGGGGGGGCCATCGATCCGCGCCAGCGCATCCAGTGTTTCCGCCACCCGGTAGCCGATGCGCACATGCTGTTCTGGGGTGGCGAAATGGGGTGTCGCGTCGGCGCGTCCATGGGGGGCGTGCTCCGCGCGGTGGCGGACCGTGCGCACACCGGGCAGGGGGCGGTCCATGGTCTCGCAGATGAGCGTCACCTCCCAGCCTTCGCTGGCGAGATAGGGTGCGAGGTGCAGGAACTGGCCTGGCCCCCGCCGATGGATGAAGACAATCCGCATGAGCTTCCGGGCGTGAGGAACGTCACGGCCCGTCCCGATGGGGGACGGGAAGCGGCTCAGCCGTTGCCGTAGCGAAGGGCGTTGGTCCACACGAACTCTAGGCGCCGCAGCATGGCGAAGGCGATGCCGAGTTCCCGCGTTTCTTCCGCATCCCGCGCCACCAGGCGGTGGTAGGTCTCGTCGACGCTGCGGATGAGATTGCAGAGATTGCGGCCCTTCGCGTCCAGCCGTATGCGGGCGGAGCGGCGGTCGCGGGCAGACGCGGCCCGGACGATGTAATTGGCCTCCAGCAACTGCTTGAGATTGTAGGAGGCGTTGGAGCCCAGATAATGCCCCCGCTCCAGAAGGTCGCGGACGGAGAGTTCATCCTCGCCGATGGTGAACAGCAGCATGACCTGCGAGGGGCTGATGTCGTCGACGCCGAGGCGCGTCAGCTCCACCCGCAGCAGGTCGAAATAGCGGCGATGCACCCGCTCGATCACCCGCACGAGTTCCAGATGTGTGACTGCATCGGTGGCGGTGGCCGGGGCAGCAGCGCCCGTCTCACTGGGGTCCGGGTCAGACATCGAGCCGCTGTCGCTCACGCCGGAGGGCATGAGATCGCTCCAGCGTACACCAAAGTCTTCGCCACCGTCTTCGGTCATGGGTCGGTCAATCTTATGAGTCATCACGTCCCCTTTCGTCCGAATTTGATTCAAATTTCGAACTAACCTCCCCAAGACCAGTCATGCTGACGAATCTGGTCAGCTATTGATTGACAGCTTATGCCATCTTCTCTCCAAATAACCGATGAAGAGTGATGACAACGTCATCGAAGGTAGGACTTAATGAGGCGATGATAGGGAAACTCATCGCTCTTTTGAAGGTGTTTCGACTTTCGGCCAAAAATCTTCGCGCTGCGGTAGGAGGGTGCGTCCACGATGACATCCAGGCAGTCTGACGCACGAACCTTGATCAAGGCTGGCCGCCGGACGTTTGTGGCGGGTCTGGCCTATGCGGCAGCCTTGAGCGGCTTCATTACGTTGCTACAGCTCACCGTGCCCATCTTCATGCTGCAGGTGCACGATCGGGTCATCAACTCGCGCAGCTATGACACGCTGGCGATGCTGGCGCTGCTCGCGGGATTCGGCCTGATCCTCTACGGCATCCTAGAATATATACGCGCGCTCACCTTTCAGGCGATGGCTGGTACCTTGGTCCGGCGGCTCAACCTGCCGACGCTGGAGGCGGCGCTCACGGCTTCGGTAGAGGGCGGCGCAGTGAAGGCGACGCAGGTGCTTCGCGATCTGTCCGATCTGCGCGGCTTCCTCACCTCCAGCGCGGTGATGGCTCCGCTGGAGGGCATGTGGTGCCCCATCTTTCTGGCGGTCCTGTTCGCGCTCCATCCCTATTACGGGCTGCTGGCGGTGGTGTCCGCAGGTATCCTTGTGGCGCTCGGCCTGTTGTCAGACATGTTCACGCGGCGGCTCACCAAGGAAGCGAACCAGGCCCACATCGAGAACATCTCGCGGATCAGCGCGAACCTGCGCTACTCCGAGGCCATTGAGGCCATGGGCATGCTGCCCAATCTGGCGCGCCGCTGGCGCACCTCGCAGGTGCACGCCGCCGACCTCTCCAACATGGCTAACGGGCGCGGCCGCGGCATGCATGCGGTCACGCGCGTGCTTCGGCTCACCATGCAGATCGGCGCCCTGTCGCTCGGCGCCTCGCTGGTCATCGAGGGCGATGCCTCGCCGGGCTCCATGATCGGCGCGACCATCATCATGAGTCGCCTTTTGGCGCCCTTCGACAGCCTCACCGACAATTGGCGCTCCTGGATCGCGGCCTCCTCCGCCTGGCAGCGGGTGCGCGAGCTTCTGGAGGCCCATCACGCCCACCGGGACACCTTCCCGACGCCGCCCAGTGAGGGGCCGCTGGAGGTGGACAACCTCATCTTCATCGCGCAGGGGCGCGATCTCGCGGTCATCAAGAACATCAGCTTCCGGGTGGAGCCGGGCACCATCCTCGGCGTCGTCGGCCCCTCTGCCGCCGGCAAGTCCACGCTCGCCCGCCTCATGGTGGGGGCGGCAAAGCCCACCTCTGGAGGTATCTATCTGGACGGCCACAATGTTTATCTATGGGAGCGCGGCTCGTTCGGCGAGATGGTGGGCTATCTGCCCCAGTCCGTCTCGCTGCTGGACGGGACCATCCGCGAGAACATCGCGCGCATGGGCGAGCCCGACCCGCGGGCGGTCATCGAGGCCGCGCGCATGGCTGGCGTGCATGAGATGATCGGCCGCCTGCCGCTTGGCTACGACACGCCGGTGGGCGACGGCCGCTTCACCCTCTCCGGTGGCCAGAAGCAGCGCATCGCGCTTGCCCGCGCCCTTTATGGCCGGCCGCGCTTCCTCGTGCTGGACGAGCCGAACGCAAACCTGGACGCGGAGGGCGAGGCCGCACTGATGCGGGCCATGCGGGCTATGCGCGATGACGGTGCCATCGTGGTGGTGATCGCCCATCGCCCGGCGATCATGGAATGCGCCGACAAGCTGCTGGTGCTGCAGGACGGTCGCATCTCCCAGTTTGGCGATCGGACTTCGGTGGTGGCGGCCCTGACGCCCTCCCGCAAGCCCAAGCTCTCCACCGCAGGAGGTGCCGCATGAGCGAGGCGGATCACATGCAGCGCACGCCCGCGCGCCCGGCCGACCCGCCCCAGCGCGGCGTCGCGGCCCGGCGCGCGGAGGTGCTGCCGCCGGACCGGCACCGCAGGGTGGAGACCTGGTATCAGGTGCTGGAACGCGAGGCGGTGGAAGCGCCATCGGGGCTGCGGGGACCCGTCATCGCTGGCACGCTGGCGGTGCTCATCGGCTTCGGCGGCTTCACCACCTGGGCACTGCTGGCCAATCTTGATTCGGCGGCAGTCGCGACCGGTACGCTGGTGGTCGATTCCAAGCGCAAGACGGTGAGCCATCTGGAGGGCGGCATTCTCAAGCGTCTGCTGGTGCAGGAAGGCGATGTGGTGAAGCTGGGCCAGCCGGTGGCGCTGATGGACGATACCCGGGCCCGCTCCGATCTTGAGCAGTACCGCGGCCGGCGCGTCGGCTTCCTCGCGAAGCTCGCGCGCCTTCGCGCAGAGCAGAGCGGTGCCGCGCAGGTGGATTTCCCCCCTCCGGTGCTCGATCCCGCGAACCCCGTGGCGGTGGATGTGCTGTCTGCGGAGCGGCGGCTGTTCCAGCGTCGGCACGATGCCTATGTCGGCA
This sequence comes from Azorhizobium sp. AG788, assembly GCF_004364705.1. NCBI lineage: Bacteria > Pseudomonadati > Pseudomonadota > Alphaproteobacteria > Hyphomicrobiales > Xanthobacteraceae > Azorhizobium > Azorhizobium sp. AG788. The sequence continues at coordinate 537,030 of NZ_SOBM01000005.1, read as the reverse complement.
AGACCCAGATCCAGCGCAAGGAAATCGAGCAGCGGATTGCGGAGGCGCAGTCCCTGTCGGCGCTGATCGAGTCTGCCGAGCGCCAGCGCGATTATATCTCCGAGCGCCTGACGGGGCTCAAGGAGCTCGCGGGCAAGGGATTTGTCGCGAAGGCTCAACTGCTGGAGCAGGAAGCGCGCGTGTCCGAGCTCAAGGGCCGGGTCGGCGACTATCGGGCTCAGATCGCCAAGTCCGAACAGGCCAAGGCCAGCGCCGAGGCGACGCTCGCGAGCATCGATCTCGACTGGCAGAGCGATGTGGCGACCCAGCTTCAGGATGCGCAGCTCCAGTTGGCGGAGGTGGAGAACCAGATCACCTCCGCCAAGGACGTGCTGGACCGGCTCACCGTGCGCGCGCCACAGGATGGAGTGATCGCCAATATCCAGTTCCGCACGCCCGGAAGCGCGATCCCCGCTGGCCAGCCGATCATGGATGTGGTGCCGGAGAAGGAGCAACTCCTGGTCGAAGCCAAGCTCGGCACGCGGGAAATCGTCAATGTGCATGTGGGCGGCAAGGCGCAGGTGCGGCTCACCGCTTATGACCATCGGGTGATTCCGCCTGTTGACGGAAAGATCATCTATGTGGCGGCGGATCAGACCATCGATCCAAACTCGCAGAACGCCTATTACGTCATCCGGGCATCCATCGATGCGGCGGAGCTGGAGAAGCACCCGACCGTGAGCCTCTATCCGGGTATGCCGGCGGAGCTGATGGCGGTGCGCAAGCCCCGGCGGGCCATCGATTATCTCATCGGTCCCGTCACCGAAAGCTTCAACCGCGCCTTCCGCGAGAATTGATGCGGCGCAGCGTGCGGCGGCACCGGGCTGCCGTGTGCTGCGCTATATCTCCGTCTGCAATTTCAAAATTTGAATCAAATTGAGATCAAACACTACTGAATATGTCTTTGAATAAGAGCGAATGGCCAAGTCTAAGGCCATAATATTCCTTGAAGAAAATCACTTTTTGGTCTTCCTGTCCGTCATGCCCTTGCGTATGATGCACTGCATCGGAGCTGATGCGTTCCTTAAACGGAAGTATCCTCCGAGGGCGTGATGACCGCGTCCCCCCATGGGGGCGGATCAGGCCGGCCATGTGACCGGGCCTGTGAATTCGCCTCTGCAACTTGAGCCAGACACGCTTTCGCCTGACGGCCAGTGCCGGTCCGGGATCGGGCGTGCTTTGGAGTGACGGAGACAGCCATGGCAACCATCGAAGGAAGCGCATTCGACGATACGCTTCTCGGAAGCCGGTTCCACGACGTGATCTTCGCTCATGGTGGCGACGACACGGTGCTCGCCGGCGATGGGCATGACCTCGTGTTTGGTGAACACGGCGCGGATACCCTCTACGGCGATGCCGGAGACGACTCGTTGTTCGGAAACTCAGGAGACGACGCCCTGTTCGGCGGCGCCGGCCACGATTTCCTCTCCGGCGGCTCCGGCTCGGATTATCTCTCCGGCGGCGAGGGTAACGATACGCTTCTCGGCGGCGCTGGCGACGATGCCCTGGTCGGTGGCGCGGGGGATGATTTCCTCTCCGGCGGTGCGGGCGACGATATCCTGCACGGCGGCGCGGGCAACGACCTGCTGCAAGGCGGCGCGGGCAGCGACCTGTTCGTCTTCACCGGCGGCGGCGGCAACGACGTAGTGCTGGACTTCAAGGCCGGCACCGATCTTCTCGAAATCTCGAAGGGGATCAACGGCACGGATATCACGAGCGCCGACGACGTGGCGGCGCGGGCCACGGAGGTGGGCGGCCATACGGTCATCGATCTCGGCAACGGCGACACCGTCACGCTGCATGGCGTGAGCCTGGAAGACGTTCAGGATCACCCGAACACCTACTTCCTCGTGCACTGACGCTCCGGCGTGGGGCGCACCGCTCCGCGCCGCTTGCCAAGACACCGCCGGGTCTTCCCCCGCCCGCGGTTTCCTGCTGCCCGCGAGCCCGTCTCGCGGGCAGCCCTTCCGGCGCATTTCCGAGGTGACAGCCGATGCTCGAACCCGCCCGCGACGTCTTTACGCCCATCGTCATCGGCCCGGTGCCGGATGCGGCGGATGGCCCCCAGGTCTTCGCGCTCTCCGGTGGCGTGCTGATGCTGGCCTGGGACGCGCCTTCGCGGGTCTGGAATTCGGGACGGCTCGAAACCTCGTCCGGCGCACCGCTGGCGCCGCTCGGCGCGTTGCGTCTGCTGCGCGAGGACGGCCGCACGCGGCTCCTGTTCGCCTTCCGCCGCCCGGATGCGGCGCTGTCTCTTTCCCTGTTTGCCGGCGCCGTGGGCCGGAGCGTGGAAGTCCGGGTCGAACCCACGCGCGAAATCCCCGCGGTTGATGTCGAGACGCTGCTGGCAGGCCTCGTGCCGGTTGCGCGGGTGTCGCTCATCACGACGCTGCTTGAGACGTGGGCGAGCATCTTCCGCCTGCGCGGCAACCGGGCCTATGCCCGTCTCATTTACGGACTCGCTCGCGCGACGAGCGCCCAGCCCGCGGTGATGCGGGCGGTGGCGCGGCTCGATGGCGAGACCGCGTTGGTGGAGGGCGGGTTGCCGGCCGGCGTCGCTCCGCCCACCGCGCTCCACTGCATTTCTCCCAATCGTTTCTCCCGCCTTCCGGCGGCGCCGCGCATCGGGGCGCCGGACGGGCGCGGTCAGCGCCGCTTCTATCTGGCGCTGGGCAATGCGGAGCAGGAGCCGGAGACCCTCGTTCTGCTGTCCGGGAGCGGCTGGCTCGCGGTGCGCCGTCTCGAATGGCCTGCCGATCTCGGCTCACTGGCCCGTTGGTGGCGCGCCAATGGCAAGGCTGATCCGGCGTTGCGGGAATATGCCGTCGCTGTCGCAGCGCAAGGCTCGGAGGCGGCGCGCGCGGCGGCCGTGGAACTCCAGCTTCAGGCCCCACTGCCAGCGCGCGCCCTCTCCGGTGGCCCGCATCTGCCCTCGGCGGAGATCGATCTGGCGCTTGCCACCTCTGCGGGCCTGCTGGCGGGCGGCTGGGTGCGTGATCCCCTTGGCCTCGTCGCCGGCCTCGACCTTATCGACGGGGAAACCCTCGTACCATTGACCGAGGCCCGCCATGACTTCTCCGGCCAGGTGGGGCAGGGGGACGAGACGGTTCCCGTGACGGGCTTCGCGGCCCTTGCGCCGGCGCATATGGACCTGCTGCAGCCGCGCTTCGCTTTGCGGGTGAAGTCCGGCGAACGCCACATGCTCGTGCCCGCGCCCCAGCCGGCGGATCTTTCCGAGAAGCGCTCCCGGGCTCTGAAGGCCATTCCGCCGCAATTCCTCACGGATACTGCGCTGGCGCGCTGCCTCGGCCCGGCGCTGGCGGCGATTCAGCATGATTTCGTCGCGCAGGTGGGGTCGCCGCGCGTCATCGCCATTGGCGAGCGCGTGGCTGCGCCCGAGGTCTCCATCGTGGTGCCGCTTTATCGCGTGCTCGACTTCCTGCGCTTCCAGATCGGGGCTTTCGCCGCCGACCCGGCGATCCGCGATCGCGCGGAGATCATCTATGTGCTGGATTCGCCCGAGCAGGCCGATGGCGTCGAGCACCTGCTGCGGGGCCTTCACATCCTCTATGATCTGTCCGTCGTGCTGGTGGTGATGCCGCGCAATGCCGGCTTCGCGGTCGCCAGCAATGCCGGTGCCCGCGAGGCGCGGGGCAGGGTGATCGCGCAGGTCAATTCCGACGTCATTCCGGTGGCCTCCGGCTGGCTTTCGCCGCTGGTGGCGGCCCTCGCGGACGACAGCATCGGAGCAGTGGGGCCGAAGCTCCTCTTCGACGACGGCTCGCTCCAGCACGCGGGCATGTATTTCGCGCGCGGCGTGCGCGGGCAGTGGCTCAACCACCATTATCACAAGGGCATGCCGCGCGATTACGCGCCAGCCAATGTGGCCCGTGCGGTGCCGGCCGTAACCGGCGCGTGCGTCCTCATGCGACGCGCGCTCTATGAGGCGGTTGGCGGTTTCACCGAGGACTATGTGATCGGCGATTATGAGGACAGCGACCTGTGCCTGAAGGTGCGGGCCAAGGGCCTTGCCGTGCGATACGTGCCGGAGGCGGAGCTTTATCATCTGGAGCGGCGCTCCATGCGGGTGAGCCCCGACCACGGGCGCGGCACCGCCTCCGCCTACAATGCCTGGCTGCACGCGCAGCGCTGGAGCGACACCATGTCGTCCCTCATGGCCGAGACCTGGACGGGAGACGCCGCATGAACGTCCATGCTCCTGAGACCCGCGCCTTCGATCCGGTGTCCGCCCAGCTCGACTGGCTACTGGACCATATCGGGCAGAACCGCTTCCTGCCCCAGCCTCCCGCCGACAGCATCTTTGTGGGCGACGGGGATTTCCGCGCCATCGGCGCCGAATTCCTGCGCCATTTCGTGACTTTGGGCGGCCTGCGCCGCAGCCACCGCGTGCTGGATGTGGGCAGCGGCATCGGGCGCATGGCCGTTCCGCTCACGCAGTTCCTGCACCCCGAGCGTGGGAGCTACGAGGGGTTCGATCCGGTGCTGGACGGGGTCGCCTGGTGCGCCACCACCATCACGCCGGCTTACCCGAAGTTCCGCTTCCAGAAGCTCGATATTGCGCATGCGCTCTATAATCCGGGCGGCGTGGTGGCGGGCACGGATCTCGTTTTGCCCTATGGCGATGCCAATTTCGATTTCGCCATCATGGTCTCGGTGGCGACCCACCTGCCGGCGGATGAGCTTGCGGCCTATATCCGCGAGATCGCCCGCGTGCTGGGGCCAAACGGCAAGCTGTTCCTCACCGCCTTCGTGCTCGACGAGGTGGCGCGGGCGGGCGATGGGCGCGATGCCCGGCTCGGCTTTGTGCGGGACGGAGAGGGGCCGTGCTGGTTCGCCAATGCGGAGGCGCCCCTCGCCGCCGTGGGCTTCGATGACGGCTTCATCGATGGCCTGTTGCGGGAGGCCGGCTTCGACATCGGCCTGAAAAGCCTCGGCCACTGGCGCGGCACTCCGGCGGATCACTACCAGGACATCTTCGTCGCCCGGAAGCGGGGAGGCCGCTCATGAATGCGCCTGCGAGCCCCCGCATCCTGGTCGTTGCGCACAACCATCCGGACCTGCATCCCGGCGGCACGGAGATCTTCGCCCACGACCTGTTCAAGGCCTACCAGCGGGCGGGCTGCGAGGCGCTGTTCCTCGGCGCCACCAGCCGGCTGCACCGCGAGGCGCGGCCCGGCACGTCGTTCCAGACCGTGGGCTCGGCCAAGGACGAGGTGCTGTTCTGGACCGGCCATTTCGACCGTTTCAGCATGAGCCAGATCGACCTCTATGGCGCCGTGCCCGATCTCGTGGCCCTGCTGCGCGATTTCCGGCCGGACGTGGTGCATCTCCACCATCTGCTGCTGATCGGCGCGGAATTTCCCGCCCTCGTGCGGCGCATCCTGCCCCATGCGCGCATCGTCATGACGCTGCATGACTATTATCCCATCTGCCATCACGACGGGCTGATGGCGCGCACCAAGGGCGGCCAGCGCTGCATGGGCGCGAGCCCCGATGCCTGCCACGCCTGCTTTCCCGAGATTCCCACCGAGCGCTTCCTGCTGCGCCAGCAGCATCTGAAGACGCACCTCTCCTATGTGGACGCCTTCGTCTCGCCGAGCCGCTTCCTGAAGGCGCGTTATGTGGATTGGGGGCTTGATCCTGCGAAGATCGAGGTCATCGCCAACGGCCGCCCGCTCACCTCGGCAGCGCCCTTCCGGCCGCCGCACGAGGGACGGCGGGCCTCCTTCGGCTATTTCGGCAACATCAATCCCTGGAAGGGGATGAAGGTGCTGCTCGATGCCGCCCGGCGGCTCATCGGCTGCGGCGTCGATTTCGAGCTGCGCGTCCATGGCGCGGCGCTCTACCAGAGCGAGGCCTTCACCGCCGAGATCGATCGCCTGTTCGCGGAGACGGATTCCCATGTCCTGCGCCTCGGCTCTTATGAGCGGCATGAGGTCGGGCACCTGATGGCGGGTGTGGACTGGGTGGTGATGCCCTCCGTCTGGTGGGAGAACGCGCCGCTCGTCATTCAGGAAGCGCAGATGCATCGCCGTCCGGTCATCACCTCCGGCATCGGCGGCATGGCTGAGGCGGTGCGCGATGGCGTGGACGGCTTGCATGTCCTGCCGGGCGACGCGGCGGACCTCGCCGGCGTGATGCGCCGCTGCGCGGAGGATGCGGCCCTGTGGCGGCGCCTGTCGGCGGCGACCGTTCCGCCGCCCTCCATCGATGCGGTCGCGGCACGCTATCTGCGCCTCGCCGGCCAGATCGCCCGGCCCCTCGCGGCGGATGCCGCGACTTCCACCGTCGCCGCTTAAGGAGCCGCCATGTCGCTCGCGGAAGCATCGCCGGCGCCGTCTGCCGCAAATGACGTATCGGCAAGGCCCAAGCCCGACACGGCCCCGGCGCGCAAGCCGCTGGCTGTGGCGCCGTCCGTCCCCAAGGCGGAAGCCCCCGCGAAGCCGGCGGTGGTGAAGGAGGCGGGCGCGCCCGCCCAACCCGTCGCTCAAGCCAAGCCGGCGGCGCAACCCGCGCCTGTTGCAAAGCCAGCCGCGCCGCCGGAGGCCGCGGCTGCGCCCGCCGCCGCGAGCCCAGAGGCAGCCCTCGCCGGCCGCGTGGATGCGGTGGACAATGGCCAGCTATTCGGCTGGGTGTGGGACCGCAACCGTCCCGAGGCCCGCATCCTCGTGCGCATCCTGCTGGATGGCGTGGAGGTGGCGAGCGGTGTCGCCGACAAGCCGCGCGTGGACCTGCGGCGCAACGGCATCGGCGACGGCCATCACGCCTTCGCCATCGACCTGCCGCCCAAGGCGCTGCAATCCCCCGATCGGCTGACCGTCATCGCGATCACCGTCGATCCCAAGGGGGAACTGGTGCTGCGCCGACCGAGCGCCGACGAGAAGGCGGCGGAGGCGGCGGTCGCCGCGCCCATGGCCCGAGTGCTCGATCGGCTCGACCTGCTGGTGGCCGCCCAGCGCCAGCTCCAGCTCGGCCAGCGCGATACAGGCGTGAGCCTGAAGGAGGCCTCCGAGCGGCTGAACGTGCTTTCCGACCGGGAGTCGCATCTGGAGGAGGCGCTTACCACCGTCCGCGCCGGGCAGGACGCGCTCACAGAGCGGCTCGATCAGGTGGAGATCTTCCTCACCCGCTTCGACGGTACGCTCGCCGGCTTCGACGCGCGCCTCGAGGCGCTGAAGGAGCAGGCGCGCGACGAGATCAAGCCGCAGTTCTTCGCCCTGGCGGTGCTGATTGGTGTCGGCATCGGCCTTGCCCTCGCCATCGGCCTTCGCATCTGAGGACGCCCATGCCCGATCCGCACGCGCCTGACCGCCCCAGCACCGACCGTCCCGCCGAGCGGGGCGAAATCCACGGCCTGCCGCTCGATGGCGAGACGGCGCTGGTGGCGGCGGTGGACGAGGGGCTGGCGCTGATCGCCGGCATGGGCGAAATGCCGGCCAGCGTGCAGGCGCTGCTCAATGGCGACCCGAGCGCGGCGACGCAGGCCGCCACCGTCTCCTGGCGCCGGCCGGAGGCGCCGCCGGAAGCCCGGTCCGGCTTCTGCGCGTTGGTGCCGCTGGCGGTTCTGGGACGTGGACGCCTCACCTCCATCGTCTTCCGCCGCCCGGGCCATCCCGCCCGCTATGCCTTTGCCCGCCGTCCGGTACCGCTGGAAGCAGCGCTACAGGCCATTGCCGAGGATGCCGGCCCCTCCGCCGCCCTGGTGGTGGACGGCATCGTGGAGGCGCTGCTCGCCGGCAAGCCCACCGCACGCCGTCTGCGGGCCGTGGCGGCCATGGCGCAGGCCGTGGCGCGGCCCGACGGCTTCGTGGAGGTGATGGGCGCCGACGAGGATGGTGAACTCTTCCTTCAGGGCTGGACCGCCGACCTGGTGCCGGGCCGCGCCCGCGTGCTCGCCATCGGTGCCGAGCCGACATTGGCCGAGCTCGACAGCGCCTCCTTCCCCCGCGAGGATCTCGCCGGCCGCAGCCGTGGCTTTGCGGGCGTGATGACGGCGGCGGAGAAGATCGACGCCGCCGCCTTGCAGAAGGTGCTGTTCCGCTCCCGTGAGGGCTGGCGGGCGATCACCGTCTATGAGCGCTGCGTGCGGCTGGAGCCCCGCGACGTGCCCGCCCATGCCCGGGCCGTATTGCCCCGCCTCACCGCGCCCACCGACGTGCTGGCGCGTCTGAAGGCCGCCGCCAACCGCTTCGACGGACGGGACACGGTGAGCGAACTGAAGCTGCCCGTGCGGCTCGGCATCGATTTCGCGCTAATGGTGGATGGCGGTGGCGTGCTGGTCTCCGGCTGGATCGTTGATTGCGAGGAACATGTGGAGGCGGTCCATCTCAAGGTGGGCAAGACCGGCGTGCGCATCGACGAGGGCTGGACGCGCCAGCCCCGCCCGGATGTGACCCGCGCCTTCGCCTCCGATCCCCTGTTCGCGGCGCTGGACCCCGGCCATCATGGCCATGGCTTTCTCGCCTTCGCGCCGCGCGTGGCCGCCCATGCGCGCGATGCCGCCTATCTCGAACTGACGCTCGCGAGCGGCCCCGTCTATCGCCCGCTGCCACTGACGCGCGCCACGCCGCGCCATGTGCTCCAGCGCCTGTCCTCCGCCGTGGAGCCCCGCTCCGCCGTGGCCGCACAGGTGGTGGAGCGGCAGTTGGGTCCGCTGGTGCAGACGCTGGAGCGCCGGCCCGCCGCCGGCCGGGTGATGGGCGAGGCGGGCGGTTTCGACGGCGCAGCCTCGACCGCACTGGTGATCGGCGTGGACGAAGGCGCGGCGCAGGTGGGTGTCCTGCTCTCCTTGCTGGCGCTGGAGCCGGAAACGCGGGCGCTGCCCATCGTCGTCGCCGTGCGCGAGGAATGGTTCGACGAGGTGTCCGCCGAGGTGCGGCGCCTCGCGGATTTCTATCGCCTCAGTCTGCGCCTCGTGCGGGCCGAGGGGGCGCAGGATGTGTGCGATGCCATCGAGGCGGGTGTGCGGGCAAGTTCCGCCGAGCATCTGCTGCTGATGTGCGCCCATGTCCTGCCGCGCGGGCCTGGCTGGCTGCCGCGCCTGGAGCGCGCCTATCGGGCACGGGGCGGTCGGTGCCTCGTTTCGCCCACGCTGCTGTTCGAAGACGACTCTATCCGCTGGGCCGGCACCATGCTGGAGGGCGAGGGCACCGGCCGCGGCCTCAGCGACCGGCTTGTCGGCTATCCGCGTGCTGCGGTGGCGGAGGCCGACCCGATAGAAGTGACGGCCGGCACGGTGGAATGCTGCATCCTGCCGCGCGCTGCCTTCGAGGGCGTGGAGGGGTTTACACGTGGCTATCTCGGGATCGCCGAGAAGCGCCTCGACCTCGCGCTGAAGCTGCGGCTCGGCGGCACGCCCTCAGTCTGGGTGCCCGAGGTGGAAATGATCTGCGCGGACGAGACAAGCGAAGGGGCCGCCGGACCAGCGGTGGCGTCCTGGCACGGCCTTGTGCGGAAGGTCGATCGCTGGGCGTTCGACCGGCGCTGGTCGCTCGCGGTGGCGAACATGCGGAGTTGATCCATGAATGCACAGCCCAACCCGTCCGCCCCTTTGCCGGCCGTGCCGGTGCCCGTGGCGCCCGACGGCAGCGTCGAGGATCTGCGCGTGCTGATCATTTCCCACGCTCACCCCGGCTATTCGCTGGGCGGGGCGGAGGTGGCCTCGCACAATCTGCATAAGGGACTGAATGCGGTGGGCGGTGCCTCCTCCCGCTATCTCGCCCGCGTCGGCAATCCCGTGCCGCGCCACGGCGCCTCCGCGCTCATGAGCCTGCGGCAGAAAGAGGACGAGATCCTCTATCACGCGGACGATTACGACCACTTTCTCCTGTCGAACCGCAACACGGAGGATCTGCGCCGGGATTTCCTGCGCTTCGTCACCGACGTGCAGCCCCATGTGGTGCACTTCCACCACATCCTCGGGCTTGGGCTTGAGACGCTGTTCGCGGTGCGCGATGCCCTGCCGGACACGCGCATCGTCGTGACGTTCCACGAATTCCTGTCCATCTGCCACCACCACGGGCAGATGGTGAAGACGGCGGGCATGAAGCTGTGCCAGCGCTCATCGCCCACCGATTGCCACGCCTGTTTCCCCGACATCTCGCCCGCGCGTTTCCTGCAGCGCGAGCGCTTCGTGCAGTCCATGCTGCAACTGGCGGATCATTATGTCTCGCCGAGCCATTTCCTCGCCCAGCGCTTCATCGACTGGGGGCTGGATGCGAGCCGCATGTCGGTCATCGAGAACGGGCTCGACATTGCCGAAGTGGCGCCGCCCCGTCCGCTCACCGGCGGCAACACGCGGCGCGGGAGCTTTGCCTATTTCGGCCAGATGACACCTTACAAGGGCGCGGACGTCCTTCTGGACGCGGTGGGGCGCGTGCCGGAGAGCGTGTGGGGCGAGGATGCCCGCATGATGATCTTCGGCGGCAACCTGGAGCGCCAGCCGCAGGCCTATCAGAACAAGATTGCCGCGCTGGTGGAGAAGGCTGGCGACCGGGTGCGCTTCTATGGCTCCTACCAGAATGTGGAGATGCCGCGCCTGATGCGCTCGGTGGACTGGATGATCATGCCGTCCGTCTGGTGGGAGAATTCCCCCGTGGTGATCCAGGAGGCCTTCCATCACGGCCGCCCGATCATCTCTTCCAACATCGGCGGCATGGCGGAGAAGATCCGCGACGGCGTGGACGGGCTGCATTTCCGCGCCGGCAGCGCCGAGGATCTCGCCGACCGCCTCGTGGAAGCCCTCACCGATGACACGCTGTGGGAGCGCCTGCGCGCCGGCATCCGCAAGCCGGACACCCATCTCGATTTCGCCCGCACCCATCTCGAACTCTACCGGCGCCTGCGCGCCGAGAAGCGTTCGGATGTCCCCGGCGCGACGGTTCAGAAAGCCGTTGCGCGCACCGCCTGAGGCAACCGCCTCAGCTTCCAGAGGGAGGCAAGAATGGCCCGCGTCCTCGTCATGATCCCGTCGGGAGAAGTTTACGACCACGATTGCGTCCGCTGGTACAATTACAAGGACGTCCAGCGCAGCATCGACCACTATCACAACATCGGTGACGCCTTCGTCTTCGATTCATCGCTGAAGCTGATGAACTTCGAGAAGCTGGGCGTGCTGCCCATCGCCAATCCGAAGATGGAGGACATCGACCGGCTGCGGGAGGAATATGATTACGTCTTCCTGCGCGGCTCGAACTATGTCCACAACCATATGAAGTGGCAGAACACCATTGAGGTGTTGAAACGCCTCAAGCTGCCGGTGATCGCCTATGGCATCGGCGCCCAGGCGCCGGTGAAGGGCGAGATGGAACTCTCGGAGGAGACCAAGACCGTCCTGCACATGATGGCGGATTCCTCCGCCTCCATCGGCGTGCGCGGGGCCTATTCTGCGCAGGTGCTGTGGGACATCGGCATCCGCAACATCCGCATCGTCGGCTGCCCCACCGCCTTCCGGCGCAACGATCCCAACCTCACCATCACGCTGCCCAATCTGGAAGACGTGAAGCAGGTCGGCATCACCTGCCGGCGCGAGGTGTCCCCCGCTTATGCGCAGGACATCAAGCGCTACCTCACCTTCCACCGCGATCTGGTGAAGGAATGCGCCAACCGCTGGGACGTGGTGCTCATGGCCCAGGGCGAGGTGGAGGAGAAGAAGATCGTGTTCGGCACCGCCGAGCAGCGCGAAGAGGCCATTGCAGCGCTGAAAGCCAACAAATGGGTCTCGGAATGGTACTGGGACGACGAGATCGAGAAGCTCCACCGCGAGCGGCTGTTCTACTCCGACGTGGTGGCCGACTATGAGGCGCTGGTGCAGCAGAAGGATCTGGTGCTCGGCTATCGCCTGCACGGCAATCTGATGGCCCTCTCCAACGGCACGCCGTCCATCTACTTCACCTATGACAGCCGCACGGTGGAGTTTGCCGAAACCTACCAGATCCCCAGCTATGACGTCTTCTCCAAGAAGGAGTTCAAGCTGGAGGATTATTGGGATCAGGGCCTGTTCAACAAGTTCAACCGCGCCTGGGCGATGACCTATCGCGAGCAGAAGACCTTCCTCGACGAGAATGGCGTCGACAACAAGATGGTCGACACCCGCCACACGCCCGCGCCCTGGTCACTCGGCGCGGAAACGCCCGAACGCAAGGTCGCCTGATCGGCGCATGCCTCAGCCGGACGGCCCGCCTCGGCGGGCCGTTTGCGTTTCTGCGACTTAAGGGAAGATCAAAGGGCGGCGACGGCCGCTTCGAGTGTCACGCGCAGGCGGGCGGCATCGCCCGAAATGCGGAATACCTTGAGGCGCGCCGTGGCGCCTGAGGCGAGGCGCACGGCGGAGGGGGCAACGCCCGCGGCGCCAGCCAGAACCTTGGCGACGGCGGCGGTGGCCGCGCCATCCTCGGGCGCCGCCCGGACGCGGATCTTCAGAACGTCGCGCCCATCGGACAGCTGGCTCACGCCGTCGAGGGCGTCGCGGCCACCCTTGGGGGTGGCGCGCACGCTGACCTCAAGCCCGTCGGCAGTCTCGCGGCAGAAGGCCATGGGTTGGGATCAGAACACCATGGGGTAAATGTAGTAGGCGATCACCCGCTCCAGGAAAAAGATGATCAGGATCAGTACCATGGGGGAGAGATCGAGGCCGCCGATGCTCGGCAGCACCGAGCGCAGGGGAGCCAGCAGCGGTTCGGTCAGCTTGTAGACGATCTCGCTGATGGTCCGCACCAGCTGGTTGTAGGGGTTCACCACGTTGAAGGCGACCAGCCACGAGAGCACAGCCGAGATGATCAGCACCCAGACATAAAGCTGCAGCACGATCAGGATGACATCGAGAAGGGCGCGCATGGGGGCAGGGGTCCTCGTTGGCTGCCGCATCGTCCCCGGCGGGGCGGCGGGCGAGAGCTGTATCGCTCCGCAGCAATAGCCGGGGACAGGGGGCGCAAACAAGGCCGAACCCGCCCGGTCGCGGCCTGCGCGATGCCGCAGCGTCCGGGCGGGTTGCGTCGGCCTCTCACGTCAGCCGGAGGTCGCGTCTCCCTCCTGCGGGTGCTTGGGATCGGGCAGGGTGCCGCTGCCGGGCGTCTTCTCGGTGTCGGTGAGGTGCGGCTTGGCGTGGGGGCCAGCCGCCGGCGTGCGCTGGGCCGCCTTGCGGGCCTCGGCCTCCTGCGTTTCCTTGGATTTGTCAGCCTGCGGCATGATGTGTCGCTCCTTTGGGTCTACCGCTGGAGAACGCTGCCCCCTATCTGATGGTTGCCGGGTCTGCACAGCGTAAATGGCCTCCGGCTTGACTTGCCGTGCCGTGGGGGGCAGCTTCCGCGCGCCCCGAGGCGGGGCCAGGAGCCTTGTACCCTGACGGTTTCACCCTCAAACCCCGTGGACATGCATGCGTAGCTATTTGGACTTCGAGAAGCCTGTGGCCGAGCTCGAGGCGAAGGTGGAAGAACTGCGCGCGCTGTCTTCTCCGGACGACGGGGTGAGCATCGCCGATGAGGTCCAGAAGCTGGAAGGCAAGGCGCAGGAAGCGCTGACGCAACTCTATGCGAGCCTGACGCCCTGGCAGAAGACGCTGGTGGCCCGCCACCCGGCGCGCCCGCATTTCTCCGATTTCGCCAAGGGCCTGTTCACGGATTTCACGCCGCTCGCCGGCGATCGCAAGTATGGCGAGGACGAAGCCCTCATCGGCGCCTTCGCCCGCTTCCGGGGTGAAGCGGTGTGCGTGCTCGGCCACGAAAAGGGCTCCACCACCGAGACCCGCATCCGGCACAATTTCGGCATGGCCCGTCCTGAGGGCTACCGCAAGGCCGTGCGCATCATGGAACTGGCGGACCGCTTCGGCCTGCCGCTGATTTCGCTGGTGGATACCGCGGGCGCCTATCCCGGCATCGGCGCCGAGGAGCGTGGGCAGGCGGAAGCCATCGCCCGCTCCACCGACGCGGGCCTCGGCCTCGGCGTGCCGAACGTGGCGGTCGTGATCGGCGAGGGCGGCTCGGGCGGGGCCATCGCCATTGCCGCCGCCAACAAGGTGCTGATGCTGGAGCATGCGGTCTACAGCGTGATCTCGCCGGAAGGCGCGGCCTCCATCCTGTGGCGCGACACTAGCAAGGCGCAGGAGGCGGCCACCAACATGAAGATCACGGCGCAGGACCTGCTGCGCTTCGGCATCGTGGACGACATCGTGCGCGAGCCGGTGGGCGGCGCCCATCGCGATCCCAAGGCGGCCATTGAAGCGACCGGCAATGCCATCGCCGAGGCGATGGGCTCGCTCGCCGGGCTCGATGCGGATGCGGTGCGCAAGGCGCGCCGGGCGAAATTCCTCGCCATCGGCCGCACCCTCTGAGCCTTAACGGTTCGTTAACCAACGAAACGGTTATCGGCCCCATCCGGGCGGTTTGTGCTCTTCCGCAAGCCCCAGGCCAGCCACCATCTCAGGACGGCCGCAATGCGCCGTCATCTGACGTTGGGGGCGGTCGACCTCGAGGGTTCTCCCATCTTGCGGCGGTCAGGCCGTAAGGCTAGAGAACTTTCAGAACTGTCGCTCACCGCGCCCGGATCGGACCCAGGAGTTCCGTGTTGAGCCGTCCGCTTGCCATCCTCTCCCGCGTGCGCCTTGCGGCCCTTGCCGCCGTCGCCGCGCTTGCGCTTGCGGCCTGCAATGGCCAGGGCAACGATGTCTCGGCCAAGGCCAACCAGCCGCTGTCGCCCAAGATGATCTCGCTCATGTCCGAGAAGGACATGGCGCCGCAGAATCCGATTCTCATCCGCGTCTTCAAGGAAGAGGCGGAGCTGGAGGTCTGGAAGGCGAAGAATGACGGCAGCTACGCGCTGCTGAAGACCTATCCCATCTGCCGCTGGTCCGGCGAGCTGGGGCCGAAGGTCAAGATCGGCGACCGTCAGGCGCCCGAGGGGTTCTACATGATCACCCCCGGCCTGATGAACCCGAACTCCAGCTACTACCTTTCCATCAACACCGGCTTCCCCAACGCCTTTGACAAGTCGTGGGGCCGCACCGGCGAATTCCTGATGATCCACGGCGATTGCTCGTCGGCCGGCTGCTACGCCATGACGGACGAGCAGATCGCGGAGATTTTCGCGCTGGCCCGCGAGGCGTTTGCCGGCGGACAGCGGGCGTTCCAGATCCAGGCCATGCCCTTCCGCATGACGCCGCAGAATCTGGCCCGTCACCGCAACAATCCGAACATGGCCTTCTGGCGCAACCTGAAGCAGGGCTACGACCACTTCGAGGTGACGAAGCACGAGCCGAAGGTGAACGTCTGCAACCGGCAGTACGTCTTCGATGCCCAGCTGCCGCCCGGCCAGGCCTTCAACCCGTCCGCGCCGTGCCCGGCCTATACGGTGGCCCCGGAGATCGCGAGCGCGGTGGGCGCCAAGGAGCGCTCCGACAATCTGAAGGTGGCGGAGCTCTCCTCCAACACGCCGCTCGCGCCGGTGCGCACCGGCCGTGACGGCGGCATGAACCCGGTGTTCCTCGCCAAGCTCAATGGCGAGGACAATGCCCCCGCCCGCATGGCCTATGGGCAGGACAATGTGCCGGCCTTCGATCCCGCGAACGTGCGCCCGCCCAAGGCGGATGGCGAGGTCGTCGCCGCGCCCGTGCGGCCCGGCGCGCCGGCGGCCACGCCGGCTCCGGCGCCCGTCGCATCCACGCCGGCGCGGGCCGCGAGCACGCCCTATCCCAACGGGACGGCTGCGCCGACGGCCGGCAGCACCTCCTCGCTTTACACGCGCGCCACCACCCAGACGGCCAGTGCCGATACGGGCGTCGCGCAGGCTTCTGCCCTCATGGGGGCGGCCCCCATCGTGGGAAGCGGCGGCTTCGGCAACTGAGCCGCTCTTCCGAAGAGACCTTCAAAAAGCCCGGCGCGCCCTCGGCCGCCGGGCTTTTTCGTGCGCGTGCGGCCTGCTCCCGTTACCGTCGCAATGCTCAAGGCTGCGTGAACATTTGCCCGCCGGCTTGACCCTTTCCTTGGGGGAGGGGTAGGAAAGAGGCATCTTCAACCCGCAGGAGGGGCCAGATGCGTCAGTACACGCCCCTGCGGGGGAGCCGACCAATTCAGGTCTGGAGCCGGATCGGATCAGACTAGTCGTCTGACACCGATTGCTCCGGACGCCTGACGGGCCGCCGCCGAACCGGATTGCGGGGCAATCCGTCGGACGCGCCCCATGGTCGGCAAGCGGCTTTCTTCCCAAGCCGCAGCGCTGATCCAACCGATCTTCCGCGCCAGTCCGTGCCCGCTGAGGGGCACGCTTTCCCATTCCGTTTCATCAGGGCCGGCGGGCGTCATGCCGCCGGGCATCGCCATGTCGTCTTTGCGCCGTTCCAAGGGCTCGCGCGCCTTCCGCCTCGTCTTCGGTTTCCTCTCCGCCCACTGGCGCCGCCAGCCGGGCGTGATCGGGGTGATCGTGGGCACCATCGCGCTCTCCACCCTCTGCGAGGTGCTGGTGCCGCTCTATGCGGGCCGGCTCGTGGATGCGCTCGTCTCTGCCGATGGCGCGGCCGCCGCCGCGCGACCGGAGGCGGGGATGGCGGCGCTGCACGCCTTCTTCGCCATCCTCGCGCTGGGTGCCGTCATGGTGGTGTTCCGCCACATCGCCTATGCGGGCATCGTGCGCCTCACCATCCGGATGATGGCGGACGTGGCGCAGGATACGTTCGCCCGCGTGCAGCGCTTCTCCTCCGACTGGCACGCCAATTCGTTCGCCGGCTCCACCGTGCGCAAGATCACGCGGGGCATGTGGTCGCTCGATCTCCTGAACGACACGCTGCTGGTGGCGCTCTTGCCCTCCGTCACCGTGCTCATGGGCGCGGCGGTGCTGCTCGCGCTCCAGTGGCCCATCATGGGGGCGGTGATCGGCGGCGGCGCGGTGCTGTTCATCGCGCTCACCGTGGCGCTCTCGGTCTATTACGTCGCGCCCGCTTCCGAGCTGTCCAACCGCTGGGACACGCGGGTGGGCGGCACGCTGGCGGATGCCATCGGCTGCAACGCCGTGGTGAAGGGCTTCGGCGCGGAGGCGCGGGAGGAGGCGCGGCTGGATCGCGTCATGACCAAGTGGCGCGCCCGCGTGCGCCGCACCTGGATGGCCCACACCTGGAGCGGCACGGCGCAGCTCGTGGCGCTGCTGGCCCTGCGCACGGCCATCATCGGCACCGGCCTCTGGCTGTGGTGGCGGGGGCAGGCGAGCCCGGGCGAGGTGGCCTACATGCTCACCATGTATTTCGTCGTCCACGGCTATCTGCGGGACATCGGCTATTACGTTCACAATCTCCAGCGCTCCGTGAACGACATGCAGGAGCTGGCCGAGATCCACGAGACGCCCATCTCCATCGCGGACCGGCCGGACGCCGTGCCGGCGCGGATCACGCAAGGGCGCATCGCCTTCGAGCATGTGCGCTTCCATTATCCGGGCCACGAGACGCCGCTCTATGACGATCTCCACGTGGAGATCGCCCCCGGCGAGCGGGTGGGGCTGGTGGGGCCGTCCGGCTCGGGCAAGACCACCTTCGTCAAGCTGGTGCAGCGCCTGCATGATGTGAGCGACGGCCGCGTGTGCGTGGACGGGCAGGATGTGCGCGAGGTGACGCAGGCGAGCCTGCGCCGCCAGATCGCCGTGGTGCAGCAGGAGCCGATCCTGTTCCACCGCACGCTCGCGGAGAACATCGCCTATGCCCGCCCGGGCGCGAGCATGGCGGAGATCGAGCGGGCGGCGGCGCTGGCCAATGCGTCCGGCTTCATCGCCCGCCTGCCGCGCGGCTATGCGACGCTGGTGGGCGAGCGGGGCGTGAAGCTCTCGGGCGGCGAGCGCCAGCGCGTCGCCATCGCCCGCGCGTTTCTGGCGGATGCGCCCATCCTCATTCTGGACGAGGCCACCTCAAGCCTTGATTCGGAATCTGAGGCGCAGATCCAGGAGGCCATGGAGCGGCTGATGGAGGGGCGCACCACCCTCGTCATCGCCCACCGGCTCTCCACCGTGCGCACGCTCGACCGGCTTCTGGTCTTCGACCACGGCCGCATCGCCGAGCAGGGCCGCCCGGCGGACCTGCTGCGCCTCGACGGTGGCCTCTACCGCCGCCTCCACGAGCGCCAGACGCTGGTTCTGCGGCTCGCGGCGGAGTGAGGCGAAGCTGACGGGGAAAGCCCTCTCCCGCCTGCGGGGGAGGGCTGGGAGGGGGCAGGCGGGTGGCGAGGAAAAAGGCGCGCAGGCCCTCAGAGCGGCGTCCCGGTCGGGTGTGCTGGGGCGCCGGCGGCGGCCTGTTGCTCCTCGGCCGCCTTCTTCTTCAGCTTGGCCTGATCGTGATGCCACTTGATGGCGAAGTACATGCAGACGCCGAGCACGACCACCTTGAAGGTGCCGAAGACGATGGGGAACAGGTCGATCATTTCCATGGGAGTGTCTCTTTGGGCTCCGTCTACCGAGCGGGGCGCTCAGGATCACGGAGCCCGGTCTGGGGGATGAGCCAAGGCGGAGCAGGGGGCTTCGTCTCGGGGTCTGGATGATGGCCTTCCGCTTGGAGGGCAGGGGCGGTGACGGGCGATGCGGAAGGGGCTTCGGGTAGGCAAGGGGCCGTCTGGACGTTCCCGAACGACCCTTCCCCCTCCCCATCCCCCCCCCCCCCCCCCGGGGGGGGGGGGGGGCCGTCGCGCCCCCGCCCGCGACCCCCCCCAAAACCCCCGGGGGAAGACCCCCCCCCCCCCCGGGGGGGGGGGGGGGGGGGGGGGGGGGGGGGGGAGGGGGGTCGTGGAGGCCAGGGGGCGGCGGCGCGCGCCCGAACCCCCCCTCCCCCCCCCCCCCCCCCCCCCCCCCCGCAGGCGGGAGAGGGGGCCTGTCGCGCCACCGGCAGCGACACGCCCGAAACCTCGCGGGGAAAGCCCTCTCCCGCCTGCGGGGGAGGGTTGGGAGGGGGTAGACGGGCGGGAAGGAGCCCAAGCCCTCGAACGTCCGGGCGGGCTCTGATGGCAGTGACAGGAAAGCCCTCGTCTGCCCGGCCGCGATGACGGGATGCGTCCCGCTATGGGGGGTGCTGGGCCGTGGAGATGATCTGCCTCCCGAACACCCGCGCGTGCGAACCGCCCGCGTCCCGGCCTTCGATCCTCAGCCCCGGAGTGGTCACGTCTGTTCCTCCTGCACCGCCGCGATGCGGAAATGCATTCAATATCATATCAATATATCATTATTGATAGGATTTAATCTGCATACAGGGTTGCAGACGCGTGGCCTAGGTCCGGAATGTCGCAGCTTGGGGCATTCCCGCAGACGTGAAGGGGCGCCGAGAAAGGGTGTGCGTTCTGCGGAGGCGAAGCATCTTCAGGACACGCGAGGCCACTTGAGGCTCATGGGTCGGGTTTCGCGTCTCTGCCGTGAACCTCGCGTGGCTGGGCGGTCGTGGTGAGGCTGATGGAAGGGCTCGCCACCCTCGTCATCGCCCGTCGGCTCTCCTCCATGCGCACGCTCAACTGGCGTTTGGTCTGTAACCACGGCCGCATCGCCGGGCATGATGTCTGCTCACGCCAAGAGCAGACCCTGCGCAATGGGCATCTGAATGTCCGCTTGGGGGCTGGAAACGAGTGGGCAACGGTGCTGCAAATGGTATCAAAAGCAGACGTTGATCGAATGGGCGGTGTGCGGTCAAAGCGCTTGGCGCGAAAAAAAGCCCGCGCACTT
Organism: Azorhizobium sp. AG788; assembly: GCF_004364705.1. NCBI lineage: Bacteria > Pseudomonadati > Pseudomonadota > Alphaproteobacteria > Hyphomicrobiales > Xanthobacteraceae > Azorhizobium > Azorhizobium sp. AG788. Next base: position 517,302 of record NZ_SOBM01000005.1, on the reverse strand, counting down.
TGAACTTAAATGCTCAAATAAACTGACAGCCTCCGTGATCGCTAGATATAGAGGTTAGGAATTTCCTGTATGCCAAGAATGCCCGTCTCCACCGCCCGACGCCCCGTGCCCAAAAGCAATCTGCTTGATCCGCACTCGTTTCATCATCTGATTGGCGATCTGCGGCACGGTAAGATCGGGTCTCTGCCCGTGTCGTTGTTGTATTTCCAGCTGCTCAACTTCCTGAAAGCCGCAGAAAAGAATTTCAAGGCTGAGGTTGGCTCTATCCCGCGGCGCCTATTGGAAGATAACGAGCGGGTGGGAAGAGTGCTGACGCGCTGCGACATGCTGCCGATCGACGCTGATGTGGTTTTTTATTACGACGTAGAAACAAAAAGCACCGATATTCAATTCAAAGCGTATTTTGATAATCCGGGATTCGAGCGTCCGTTCGAGCAGCGACGCGTAGTGCTTCATATCATGGTCAAGGAGACGGATGGTCTGACACGAAATATCAGCGTACCTCTGCAGGCGCTGATGGTGGGATGGGGCGACGTCACTTTGGGCGCTCAAGGATACTGCCATTCAATCACTTTTCTCGACGAGGGCCGTTCATTAGAGCAGTGGTATTATGTTGGCATTACCACGAGGAACTGGCTTCAGCGTATGGAGGAACATTTTCAAGAAGTGCGATCTGGTAGCAATAAGAAATTCCACGTGGCCTGGCGTTCTTATGTAGGAAATGCCAAAGTAATTTTATGTTCTGAGCTAGTTGTTCTGAATCATACATACAAAGGTATCATGGATTGGGAGGAGGAGCAGGTCGACATGCACATGGTCGCCGGTAATTCGCTCAATATGATTCCCGGCGGATTCAAAGGTCTCCGCTTCCTTCACGAACACCGCCTCACATCGCGTGTCGAAGTTACGCTAGAAGAGCGCGATGCCGCTATCGCCGAATATGCGAAAGCTAAATATCGGGCCAGCGGCGGCAGGGTCGCAGGTGTACCAAACTTGCTGTTGTCCAAGCTTTGGCTGGATGATGATTTCTACTTAAAGGTTCTTGCTGGCCGCAGTGATGTTCTGACGCCCGCTCAGGTCGTATGTATCCGTCAGCTCGCCGCTGAAGGGAAAGCTGTGAGTCAGATCGCCAGCATCGTCCAGGCCCGGAACGTCGAACAAGTTAAGCGTGTACTGGCGGGGAAGACGTACAAGCGAATTTGATGAGCGGCATCTGTTTATGGGATGGGTAATCTGTGAGGTATAAACCGAACAAGATGCGTTGAAACTTTATTTCTGCTTGCGGTGGCGGCTCTTATTACCCATTACGACAAAACTACGCGTAGAGTATCGCTTAAGCGCAGTAGTGAGGCCGCTATGTGGCATGTCCGGCCAGCGCCTCCACCCGCCCACAAAAAAAGCCCCGGCCGGTCACCCGTCCGGGGCTTTTTCATTCCGTCGCGCCCTGCCTCAGGCAAACCGCCCATGGCAGTGTTTGAACTTCTTGCCGGAGCCGCAGGGGCAGGGTTCGTTGCGGCCCACCTTGCCCCAGGTGGAGGGGTCGTTGGGGTCGCGGTCGGCGGCGGGGACTTCGGTGGCCAGCGCCAGTTCCGGGCGGGCGCTGAGGGCGGCGCTGGCGGAGGCCAGTTCGTCCTCGCCCGTGGAGGCGTCGATGTGGTGCGCTTCCATGGGCGGCAGCTCGGTGGGCTGCGGGGTCGAGACGATCTCCACCCGCATGAGCTGGGCGGTGACGATCTCCCGCAGGCGACCGAGCATGGCCGAGAAGAGCTGGAAGGCCTCGGACTTGTATTCCTGCAGCGGATCGCGCTGGCCGTAGCCGCGCAGGCCGATGACCTGACGCAGATGGTCCAGCATGGCGATGTGCTCGCGCCAGAGGTGATCCAGCGTCTGGAGCAGGATCGACTTCTCCACATAGCGCATCAGCTCGGGGCCATATTGCGCACTCTTGGAGGCCATCCACTCGTCGGCCTTCTGGATGATGCGCTCGGTGACTTCCGGGCCGGCGATGCCTTCCTCCTTGGCCCAGTCCTCTATCGGAAGGGCGAGGGTGAGCACATCGCGCACGGCGAAGTCGAGGCCCTTCACATCCCACTGCTCGGGATAGGAATTGACCGGAATGTATTTGGCCACGAGATCGGTGATGACGTCGTGGCGCATGTCCACCACGGTCTCGGCCACGTCCTCGTCATTCATCAGCTCGAGCCGCTGCTCGAACACCACCTTGCGCTGGTCGTTGAGAACGTCGTCATACTTGAGCACGTTCTTGCGCATGTCGTAATTGCGCGCCTCGACCTTCTGCTGCGCCTTCTCCAGCGCCCGGTTGATCCAGGGGTGGATGATGGCCTCGCCCTCCTGCAGGCCGAGGCGCTTCAGCATGCCCTCCAGCCGGTCGGAGCCGAAGATGCGCATGAGGTCGTCTTCCAGCGACAGGAAGAACTTGGAGTGGCCGGGGTCGCCCTGGCGGCCCGAGCGGCCGCGCAGCTGGTTGTCGATGCGCCGGCTCTCGTGGCGCTCGGTGCCGAGCACGAAGAGGCCGCCGGCGGCCAGCGCCTCCTGCTTGAGGGCGGCGATTTCCTCGCGGATCTTCGCTTCCGCCGCCTCGCGCTCGGGGCCGGCGGGCAGGTCGGCCAGCTCCTCGCTGATGCGCATCTCCGCATTGCCGCCGAGCTGGATGTCGGTGCCGCGGCCGGCCATGTTGGTGGCGATCGTCACCGCGCCCGGCACGCCGGCCTGCGCGACGATGAAGGCTTCCTGCTCGTGGTAGCGGGCGTTCAGCACCGCGAAGCTCCTGCCGTCCGAGCTGCCGGTGAAGGCGGCGCGGTCGGAAAAGTCCTTCTGGCGCATGCCGGCCTGCTTCAGCCGCTCGGCCAGAAGCTCGGACTTCTCGATGGAGGTCGTGCCCACCAGCACCGGCTGCTTGCGCGCGGCGCACTCCTGGATGAGCTTGACGATGGCGTCGAACTTCTCGCGGTTGGTGCGATAGACCTCGTCGTCGTCGTCGATGCGCTGGACCTTGCGATTGGTGGGGATTTCCACCACGTCCAGCTTGTAGATGTCGGCGAACTCGGCCGCCTCGGTGGCAGCCGTGCCGGTCATGCCGCCAAGCCGCTCATAGAGGCGGAAGTAGTTCTGGAAGGTGATGGAGGCGAGCGTCTGGTTCTCCGGCTGGACGGTGACCCGTTCCTTGGCCTCCAGCGCCTGATGCAGGCCTTCGGAATAGCGGCGCCCCGGCATCATGCGGCCGGTGAACTCGTCGATGATCACCACTTCGTCGTTGCGCACGATGTAGTCCTTGTCCCGCTGGAACAGGGAGTGTGCGCGCAGCGCCTGATTGACGTGGTGAACGATGGAGACGTTCTCGATGTCGTAGAGCGAACCGGACTTCAGCAGCTCCGCCTCGGTCAGCATCTGCTCCATCTTCTCCATGCCGGCTTCGGTCATGGCGACGGAGCGCTGCTTCTCGTCCACCTCATAGTCGCCCTTGGAGAGGCGCGGGATGAACTTGTCGATGGTGTTGTAGAAGTCCGAGCGGTCGTCGAGCGGGCCGGAGATGATGAGCGGCGTGCGCGCCTCGTCGATGAGGATTGAGTCCACCTCGTCCACGATGGCGAAATAGTGCGGGCGCTGCACCATCTGGGCGCGCTCGTATTTCATGTTGTCGCGCAGGTAGTCGAAGCCCAGCTCGTTGTTCGTCGCGTAGGTCACGTCGCAGGCGTAGGCCGCGCGGCGCTGGTCGTCGTCGAGGCCGTGGACGATGATGCCGGTGGTGAGGCCGAGGAAGCCGTACACCTTCGCCATCCATTCCGCGTCGCGTCGGGCGAGGTAGTCGTTCACGGTGACGACGTGGACGCCCTTGCCGGCGAGCGCGTTGAGGTAGACGGGCAGTGTGGCGACCAGGGTCTTGCCCTCGCCGGTGCGCATCTCGGCGATGCCGGCATCGTGCAGCACCATGCCGCCGATGAGCTGCACGTCGAAGTGGCGCATGCCCATCACGCGCTTGGCCGCCTCGCGCACCGTGGCGAAGGCGGGGACGAGCAGGTCGTCCAGCGTCTTGCCCTCGGCCAGCTGCTGGCGGAACATGACGGTGCGTTCGCGGAGCTGCTCGTCGGTGAGCGTCTCCAGTTCCGGTTCCAGCTTGTTGATGGCTTCCACGCTGGGCCGATAGCCGCGGACCCGCCGATCGTTCGCGGAGCCGAAAATCTTGCGGGCAAGTCCACCGAGCATTGTGCGTCTCTATCCGTGCCGTCTTCACGTCAGCGGAAGGGCGGAGACGGCCGCCGGACCCTCCGGGAGATGGCGCCCTCATCGACGCACAATGGGGCGCCAGCAAGTCCGCTGCGTTTCGGCGCCGGGCTGCGGCGATTAGGCCACACCCCGGCCGAAAAACGCCGCTGCGAACCGCCTGACGCGCCGCGGGGAGACTTATGAACGGGTCGGCGGCTTGTCAATGCGAGCGGCCGGAAAATACGGCGCGGCGGCACTTTGTGACCGGGGCCCGCGAGCGTGAGCGGGGCAGGGGCCGGATCCGGGCAGCTTTTCGCCAGGGAGGGGTGTCGTCAGGGCGTTACTCTGGTATGGCGGTCTCATGGACAGGTCCGGGGGCGCTGCTTACACTCGCGCCGGGTGAAGGTCGGGGGTCGATTATGACGGTTTGGGCGTGGGTTGCTGGCGCGCGCGGTGCGGCGTTCGAGGGGCGGTCCGTCAAGGTCGTGGCGCCGGCTCTGGCGGCGCTGGCGCTGGCCGGCTGCAATGAGCAGAATACCTATGTCGCCCCGCCGCCGCCCACCGTCACGGTCGCCCCGGCGCCCGAGCAGTCGGTGGTGCGCTATCTGGAGCTGACCGGCAACACGGCCTCCATCAATACGGTGGACCTGAACGCCCGCGTGCAGGGCTTCCTCACCAGCATCAACTACAAGGACGGCGCGATGGCGAAGAAGGGCGACCTGCTCTTCGTCATCGAACAGGACCAGTACAAGGCCGACGTGGCGCAGGCCCAGGCGACGCTCGCCGCCAAGCAGGCCGCCCAGGTGCAGGCGGAAGCCGAGTTCAACCGGCAGAACCAGCTCGCCAAGCAGGACTTCGCCTCGCAGGCCACCCTCGACCAGGCGCGCGCCAAGCGCGACGGCGCCGTGGCGGACGTTCAGAACGCGCAGGCCAGCCTCGACCTCGCCAAGATCAACCTCGGCTATACGGAGGTGCGCGCGCCCTTCGACGGCGTCGTGACCGCCCACCTTCAGGATGTCGGCGCTCTGGTCGGCTACGGCAGCCCCACCAAGCTCGCCACCATCGTCGAGATCAACCCCATCTACGTCTGGTTCTCGCTCTCGGAGACGCAGGTCCTGCGCATCAAGGACGCCCTGGCCCAGCAGGGCAAGACCCTGCGCAGCATCGAGGGGCAGCTTGCCGACATTCCGGTGGAGATCGGCCTTCAGACCGAGCAGGGCTATCCCCACGTTGGCCACCTCGACTATGTGGCCCCGCAGGTGGACGCCAATACCGGCACGCTCACCGTGCGCGGCATCTTCGACAACAAGGATCTCTCCCTGCTGACGGGTCTCTTCGCCCGCGTCCGCCTGCCGCTCGGCGCCTCGACCGACATGGTTCTGGTGGCGGACGCCGCCATCGGCACCAACCAGAGCGGCAGCTATGTGCTGACCGTCGGGTCCGACGGCATCGTGAAGCAGCAGACCGTGCAGCTCGGCCAGATGCAGGCGGAAGGCCTGCGCGCCATCACCTCGGGCCTCGCCAAGGGTGACCAGGTGGTGGTGAACGGCCTCCAGCGCGCCGTCCCCGGCTCGAAGGTCACGGTCGAGAAGGGGCAGATGGTGAACGAGAGCGCCAAGCCCAAGCCGCCGATCGATCCGTCCAAGCCTGCGCCCAAGAACTGACCTCCGGTCCCTCGAACACAGGCAGCGACCATGATTTCGCGCTTTTTTATCGAGCGGCCGGTTCTCGCGAACGTCCTGGCGCTCTTTTTCGTCCTGATCGGCGCGGTGTGCGTGTTGCGCCTGCCCGTGGCCCAGTATCCCAACATCGTCCCGCCCACGGTGACGGTGTCGGTGAACTATCCCGGCGCCAGCGCCAAGACCCTCGTGGATACGGTCGCCCTGCCCATCGAGCAGCAGGTGAACGGCGTAGAGGGCATGCTCTACATGCAGTCCTGGTCGGCCAGCGACGGCACCTACACGCTGGTCGTGACCTTCGCCATCGGCACCGATCCGAACATGGCGCAGGTGCTGGTGCAGAACCGCGTGTCCATCGCGCTCGCCTCGCTCCCCCAGTCGGTGCAGCAGCAGGGCGTGACCGTGCTGCAGAAGGGCACGTCCATCCTCGAGTTCGTGGCGCTGACCTCGCCCACGGGCCAGTATGACGGCCTCTATCTCTCCAACTACGCCATCATCAACATCCAGAACGAGCTGGCCCGCCTGCCGGGCGTCGGCAACGTGGTGGTGTTCGGTGCCGGCGAATACGCCATGCGCGTGTGGCTCGATCCGGACCACCTCCAGGCCTATGGCCTGACGCCTTCGGACGTCATCAACGCCATCCAGGGCCAGAGCCAGGAAGTGACCGCCGGCCAGACGGGCATGCCGCCCGCGCCGAACGGCACCAGCTTCCAGTACACGGTGAACATCAAGGGCCGGCTCAATGACGTGCCGGACTATGAGAACATCATCGTCAAGGTGAACAACGACAACGGCGGACAGATCGTGCGCGTGCGCGATGTCGGCCGGGTGGAGCTCGGCGCGCAGAGCTACAGCAAGACCTTCACCCTCGACAACAAGCCGGCCACCGGCATCGCCATCTTCCAGCTGCCCAGCGCCAACGCCCTCGACGTGGCGAAGAGCGTGAAGGCGAAGATGGAGGATCTGAAGACGAGCTTCCCGCAGGGTGTCGCCTACGAGATCCCCTTCGACACCACGCTCTTCGTTACCGCCTCCATCGACGAGGTCTACAAGACCCTTTACGAGGCCGGCATCCTCGTGCTGGTCGTCATCATCGTCTTCCTGCAGGACTGGCGCGCGACGCTGGTCCCGGCCACGACGGTGCCCGTCACCATCATCGGTGCCTTCGCCGCCATGGCGGCCATGGGCTTCACCATCAACCTCTCCACCTTGTTCGCGCTCATCCTCGCCATCGGCATCGTGGTGGACGACGCCATCGTGATCGTGGAGGGCGTGGCGCGACACATCGAGGAGGGCATGCCGGGGCGGCCCGCGGCCGAAAAGGCCATGGACGAACTGTTCGGCCCGGTCATCGGCATCACCCTCGTCTTGATGTCGGTGTTCCTTCCGGCCTCGTTCATTCCCGGCCTCACGGGGCAGATGTTCAAGCAGTTCGCGCTGGTCATCGCCGCCACCGCGCTCATCTCGGCCATCAACGCCGCCACGCTGAAGCCCACCCAGTGCGCCCTGTGGCTGCGGCCGCCGACCCCGCCGGAGAAGCGCAACGCCTTCTACCGCGGCTTCAACGCCGTCTATAACAAGTGCGAGCACTGGTACGCGGGCCTCATCAGCCGCATGGTGCACCACTCGGCCCTGATGGTGGTGGGCGCGCTCATCCTCATCGGCGTCGCCGGCTACGGCATCACCCGCGTGCCGACCGCCTTCCTCCCCATCGAGGACCAGGGCTATTTCGTCATCTCGGTGCAACTGCCGGACGGCGCCTCCACGGAGCGCACGACGAAGGTGGTCGCGAACGCTTCCGAGATTGCCCAGAAGATCCCCGGCGTCGCCAATGTGATCGCCATCACCGGCATCTCGGTGCTGGACAACAATTCGTCCCTCAGCAACGCGGGCGTGCTCTACGTCACGCTCGACCCGTGGGGCGCCCGCGAGAAGCAGAAGGGAGAGGACCTGCTCTCGCTCTACGAGCGCTTCAACAAGGACATGAGCCAGATCCAGGAGGCCTCGGTCCTCGTGCTGGTGCCGCCGGCCATCCAGGGCATCGGCAACGCGGCCGGCTTCACCATGCAGCCGCTGATCCGCAACGGCAATTTCGACTACCAGCTGCTCTACAACGCCACGCAGGCCATCCTCGAGAAGGCCAACGGCCAGACCGCCCTCAGCCATGTCGGCTCGTCCTTCCGGGTGGGCTCGCCGCAGCTTGAGGTCGAGGTCAACCGCATCAAGGCCGAGACCCTCGGCATCACGGTGAAGCAGGTCTTCAACACCATCTCGAGCTATGTGGGCTCGACCTACGTCACGCAGATCAACAAGTTCGGCAACGTCTTCCAGGTCTATGCCCAGGCGGACGCCAAGTTCCGCGTGCGGCCCGAGGATCTCGGCAACCTCAAGGTGAAGGCGGGCAACGGGACCATGGTTCCGATCGGCACCCTCATCGACATCCGGGTGCTGCCGGGCGCGCCGCTGATCTCGCTCTACAATGTCTATCCGACCGCAACCGTGGTCGGAACCAACGCCCGCGGCTTCTCCTCGGGCCAGGCGCTGGACATCATGGAGCAGATCGCCAAGGCCACCCTGCCTCAGGGTATGGGCTTCGAATGGACGGCCATGTCCTACCAGGAGAAGCAGGTCGGCTCGCAGATGTACTTCGTCTTCGGCCTCGCCATCCTGCTGGTCTACATGGTGCTCGCGGGCCAGTATGAGAGCTGGATCCAGCCGCTCTCGGTCATCCTCGCGGTGCCGCTGGCGCTGCTCGGCACCGTGGGCGCACTTCTGGGGCTCGGGGTTGCGAACAACCTCTACACCCAGATCGGCCTCGTGCTGCTGATCGCGCTTGCCTCCAAGAACGCCATCCTCATCGTCGAATACGCCCGCGAGAAGCGGGCGGAGGGGATGGACATCATGGATGCGGCCGTGGAGGCGGCGCGGCTGCGGTTCCGCCCCATCCTCATGACCTCGTTCGCCTTCATCCTCGGCGTGCTGCCGCTGGTATTCGCCACCGGCGCCGGCGCCAACTCGCGCAAATCCATCGGCATCGCCGTGGTCTCGGGCATGCTGGCGTCCACCTGCCTTGCGGTGCTGTTCGTGCCGTCCTTCTACACGGTGCTCCAGCGCTTCGAGGAGAAGTTCCTCAAGAAGGCGCCGCCGGCCCACGGGGGCGCCGGCCACGGGGCCCCGCCGCCGGACGGGGACAAGGGCCCCGAGGGCGCCTCCCACGTTTCAGCCTGATCCTGCCGCGACACCGGGCCCTGCCCGGTGTCGTTTCGTTTACATCCCCGATTCATAGACTGCGGCCGTCGGTGCCGCGCAAAGCGGCACCCGCCGCCGCAAAGTCGCGCTTTACGGTTGCAACCCCTTGTCTAACTTAAGGGCGCCGTTGCCCGCCGACCTTGGTGATCCCTGATGTCCATCCTTGCCAGCCTGCATCACGTTACCAGTTACAAATATGATCGGCCGGTATCGCTGGGGCCCCAGATCATCCGCCTGCGGCCGGCACCGCACACCCGGACCACCGTTCCGGCCTATGCGCTGAAGATCGAGCCCAAGACTCACTTCCTCAACTGGCAGCAGGATCCCTTCGGCAACTGGCAGGCGCGCCTCGTCTTCCCTGAGAAGGCGACGGAATTCCGCATCGAGGTGGACCTCCTCGCCGACCTCGCCGTGGTCAATCCGTTCGACTTCTTTATCGAGGAGTATGCCGAACACATCCCCTTCACCTACGCGCCCGAGGTGAAGTCGGAGCTGACGCCCTATCTTGAACTGGAGGACGGCGGCCCGCTGCTCGATGCCTTCGTCGCCAGCATCCCGCTCGAGAAGCGCCGCGCGGTGGACTTCCTCGTGGAGCTCAACCAGCGCATCCAGAAGGATGTGGGCTATATCATCCGCCTCGAGCCCGGCGTGCAGACGCCCGACGAGACGCTGGCGAGCGGCAAGGGTTCCTGCCGCGATTCGGGCTGGCTGCTGGTGCAGGTGCTCCGCCGGCTCGGCCTCGCCGCCCGCTTCGTGTCCGGCTATCTCATCCAGCTCAAGCCCGACGTGAAGTCGCTCGACGGCCCCTCGGGCACGGATGTGGATTTCACCGACCTGCACGCCTGGGCCGAGGTCTATCTCCCCGGCGCCGGCTGGATCGGCCTTGATGCCACCTCCGGCCTGCTCTGCGGCGAAGGCCACATTCCGCTGGCCGCGACCCCCCACTATCGCTCCGCCGCGCCCATCACCGGCCTCGTCGAGAAGGCCGAGGTGACCTTCGAGTTCGACATGAAGGTGACCCGCGTCGCCGAGGCGCCGCGCGTCACGCTGCCCTTCTCGGACGAGAGCTGGGCGGCCCTCAATGCGCTGGGCGCCAAGGTGGACGCCGACCTCGAGGCGAACGACGTGCGCCTCACCATGGGCGGCGAGCCGACCTTCGTGTCCATCGACGACTACCAGTCGGCGGAATGGAACACCGCCGCCATGGGCCCGATGAAGCGGGTTCGGGCCGATGATCTCATCCGCCGCCTGCGCCATCGCTTCGCCAGCGGCGGCCTGCTGCATTATGCGCAGGGCAAGTGGTATCCCGGCGAGACGCTGCCGCGCTGGTCCTTCGGTCTGTTCTGGCGCAAGGACGGCAAGCCCATCTGGCACGATGATGCGCTGATCGCCGACGAGAACACCAATTACGGTGTCGGACCCGAACAGGCCGGGCGCTTCTCGCAGGCGCTGGCCGAGCGGCTCGGTCTCTCCGCCGATCATGCCCAGCCGGCCTATGAGGACATCGCCCACTACATTCTGAAGGAAGCGAACCTCCCCGAGAATCTCGAGCCCGGCGATCCGCGCATCGAGGACCCCTTCGCGCGCAACACCATGGCCCGCGCATTCGCGCAGGGCCTCGGCACGCCGGTGGGCTATGTCCTGCCGATCCAGCAGGTGTGGGGGCCGACCGGCAGCGGCTGGCTCAGCGAGCACTGGAAATTCCGGCGCGGCCATCTCTTCCTCGTGCCGGGCGACAGCCCCATCGGCTTCCGCCTGCCGCTGAGCTCGCTCGCCTACATCCCCCCGACCCTCTATCCGCACACGGTAGCCGCCGATCCGCTGGAGGTGCGCGATCCGCTGCCCGATCCCGACGAGATGGCCCAGGGCTATCGGCGCGACGGCAAGGACGGCCCCATCCCCGCCGCGGCGCGTGCGCGCCGCGTGGTGGAGAGCTATCTCGCCTCCACCCCAGCGGCCGGCCCCTTCTATGTGCGCACCGCGCTGGCGGTGGAGCCGCGGGACGGGCGCCTGTGCGTGTTCATGCCGCCGGTGGAAGCGCTGGAGGCCTATCTCGACCTCGTCACCGCCATCGAGGCGACGGCGGCCGAGCTGAACATGCCGGTGCATCTGGAGGGCTATCCGCCGCCTTTCGACTATCGCCTCAACGTCATTCAGGTGGCGCCCGATCCGGGTGTCATCGAGGTGAACATCCACCCCTCCGCCACCTGGCAGGGCTGCGTGGACGTGACGCGCGGTGTCTATGAGGAAGCGCGCCTCGCCCGCCTCGGCACCGAGAAGTTCATGATCGACGGCCGCCATTCAGGCACCGGCGGCGGTAACCATGTGGTGGTGGGCGGCCGCACGCCGGCGGACAGCCCCTTCCTGCGCCGGCCGGACCTCTTGAAGAGCCTGATCCTCTACTGGCAGCGCCACCCCTCGCTGTCCTATCTCTTCTCCGGCCTGTTCATCGGCCCGACCTCGCAGCACCCGCGCATCGACGAGGCCCGTCACGACAGCCTCTATGAGCTGGAGATCGCCCTCTCCAGATTCCCGATGCCGGGCACGGACTTGCCGCCGCCGCCCTGGCTGGTGGACCGGCTGCTGCGCAACATCCTCATGGATGTCACCGGCAACACCCACCGCACCGAAATCTCCATCGACAAACTCTATTCGCCGGACGGCCCGACGGGGCGTCTCGGTCTCGTGGAGTTCCGCTGCTTCGAGATGCCGCCGGACTGGCGCATGAGCCTTGCCCAGCAACTCCTGCTGCGCGCGCTCATCGCCTCCTTCTGGCGCAAGCCGCTCGACGGCGGCTGCGTGCGCTGGGGCACCAGCCTCAACGACCGCTTCATGCTGCCGCATTATTGCTGGTCCGACTTCCTCGACGTGCTGGATGACCTGAAGGGTGCCGGCTACGACTTCGATCCCGAGTGGTTCCGTGCCCAGTTCGAGTTCCGCTTCCCGGCCTTCGGCAAGGTGCAGCGGGCGGGCGTGGACATCGAGGTGCGCCAGGCGCTGGAGCCCTGGCACGTGCTGGGCGAGGAAGGGGCCATCGGCGGCACGGTGCGCTATGTGGATTCCTCGGTGGAGCGCGTGCAGGTGAAGGTGGAGGGCTTCGTGCCCGGCCGCTTCGTGCTCACCTGCAACGGCCGTCCCGTGCCGCTCACGCCCACGGGCCGCAACGGCACCTTCGTGGGCGGCGTGCGCTATAAGGCCTGGCAGCCGCCGGAGGGTCTGCACCCCACCATCCCGGTTCATACGCCGCTCCAGTTCGACCTCGTGGACACCTGGAACGGGCGGTCGCGGGGCGGCTGCGTCTATCACGTGGCGCATCCGGCGGGCCGCAATTACGAGACCTTCCCGGTCAATTCCTACGAGGCCGAGGCGCGGCGCCTCGCCCGCTTCGAGAACCACGGCCATACGCCGGGCACCATGGCCCATGTGCCGCTGGAGACGGCCCCGAATGAGTTCCCGACGACGCTCGACCTGCGCCGGCCGGCCTCGCTCTGAACCTGCGGGGCACGCGGGGGCGGCAAATGCCCGCTCCGTGGTCAGCGTGCCCTAGGGACAAGCGCCCGCCGCCGATGCGGCGGGCCGCATGCGTTGACTGGGAAAGCACGGGCCATGGCCCTGAATTTGCTTCCTCAGGTCGAGGGGAGACGTGTCCGCAATCTGGAATCTGTGTCCGCAGCAGCGAAGGCGGTGCATAAGCCGCCCCCTCTTGGACGGGACCGCAGGCAGAGCCGGCATTCAGGTTAAGCTCCCGTTTACCTCCGCAGCTTCAGGCAAGCGGAGGGGCGTCTAATGGCGGACCGCTCTCCCGATGGAGCGCGGCACGCGCAAGGGGAGGCGAGACGGCGTGTCCGGTGCGGAGACCCGCAGCATCGATTTCGAACAGGCGGCCGTCGAGAGCGTCCTCGGCGGTTACGAGACGTTGCCCGGTGTCCGCGACGAGATGATGGATGCGGACGGCCAGCCCCGTCCCCATTGGGTGCCCTTCCTCGCGGAACTCGCCGAACTCGGGCCGGAGGGCATCCGTCGCCGCTTCTCCGCCGCCGACCGCTATTTGCGCGAATCCGGCGTCTTCTATCGGGTCTATGACGATGCGGGCGGCAACGAGCGCCCCTGGTCGCTCAGCCACATCCCCCTGCTGCTGGAAAAGTCCGACTGGCAGGTGCTGGCCGAGGGCCTGATCGAGCGCGCCGAACTTCTCGAAGCCCTGCTGGCCGATCTCTATGGCCCCGGCGCCCTTGTGGCGGGCGGGGCGCTGCCTGCCGCGGCCGTTGCCGGCAGCCCGGAATTCCTGCGCCCGCTGGTGGGCGTTGCACCGCGTGGCGGGCGCTACCTGCGCTTCTATGCAGCGGACGTGGGCCGTGGCCCGGACGGGCGCTGGTGGGTGCTCTCGGACCGCACGCAGGCGCCGTCCGGCGTCGGCTATGCGCTGGAGAACAGGCTCGCGGTCACGCGCGCCCTGCCGGATGTCTCGCGCACCCTGCGCATGGAGCGCCTCGCTTCCTTCTTCCAGAATTTCCGGGCCTCGCTGCTGAAGCTCGACACCACGGGCGAAGGGCGCGTCGGCCTGCTCACCCCCGGATCGCTGAACGAGACCTATTTCGAGCACGCGCTGCTCGCCCGCTATCTCGGCTTCCTGCTCGTGGAAGGCGAGGACCTGACCGTGCGGGGCGACGCGGTGAACGTGCGCACCGTCGCCGGTCTCAAGCGCATCGACGTGCTGCTGCGCCGGCTGGACGCGGATTTCGGCGATCCGCTGGAGCTGAATGCCCATTCACGGCTCGGTGTGCCCGGTCTTGTCCATGCGGTACGGCAGGGCGGCGTCGCGCTGGCCAATGCGCTCGGCTCCGGCCTCGTGGAGGCACCGGCGCTCATGGCCTTCCTGCCGACGCTGGCGCTGCAGGTGCTGGGGCGCCCTCTGGCGTTGCCGCACGTCGCCACATGGTGGTGCGGGCAGGCGGCCGAGCGCGCCGAGGTGTGCGAGCATCTGGACGATCTCGTTCTCACCTCCGCCTTCGGCAATGCCATCCCCGGCCTGCCGCGCCGCTTCTCCGCCGTGGGCGCCGATCTTACGGCGGCCGAACGCAAGCGGATCGAGACCATCATGGCCCTGCGCGGCGGGGATCTGGTGGCGCAGGACATCGCCCGCATCTCCACCATGCCCGTGTGGAGCGGCGACAAGCTGGTGCCGCGCCCCTTCACCTTGCGCGTCTTCCTCGCCGCGACAGATGACGGCTGGGTGGTCATGCCCGGCGGCTTCTGCCGCATCTCGGAGAGCCGCGATGCCCGCGCCTTCTCCATGCAGCGGGGCGATCGCTCTGCGGACGTCTGGGTGCTCTCCACGGAGGAAGTGTCCTCCGCGACCCTCATGCCCAGCCCGGAGAATGTGCGCATCCGCCGTTCCTCCGGCACGCTGCCGAGCCGGGCCGCGGATAATCTCTTCTGGCTGGGCCGCTATCTGGAGCGGGCGGAAGCTTCGCTGAGGCTGGTGCGGGCGCTGGTGGGGCGCCTGTCGGAAGTGGAATCCTCCTCCGGCCCGCTGGTGATGCGGCTCGTGAGCCTGCTGGCCACCTGGGGCGCGGTGCCCCGCGATCTCGCGCGCGGCACGCCGGCGCGCTACGGCCTCGCGGCGCTCACCCGCAACGATCTGCCGGGCTCGCTGCCGCAACTGGTGCGCAGTGCCCGCGCCTCGGCATCCGTCATCCGCGACCGCTTCTCGCCGGACGGCTGGCGGGCGCTGCTCGATCTGGAAGCCTGCATCGAGGCGCCGCTGACCGGCAATGTCTCCGAGGCGGACGCCTATGAGCGTGCGGACGCGGCCCTGCGCATCATCGCCGCCTTCTCGGGCCTCGCCAGCGAGAACATGAACCGTCTCGCCGGCTGGCGTTTCCTGGAGATCGGCCGGCGCATCGAGCGTTCCATTGCCCTGCTGCGCTTCGCCCGCACCTTCGCCGAGCCGGCGGCGCCGCGTGGCGCGCTGAACGTGCTGCTCCAACTCGCCGACAGCCAGATCACCTATCGCACGCGTTATGTGATGCTGGAGGCGCGGGGGCCGGTGCTCGATCTGGTGCTGCTGGACCCGGACAATCCCCGCTCGCTGATGTTCCAGATCCAGCGCATCGCCGATCACCTGCGGGTGCTGCCCGGCCGCGATCCCGACCTGCCGCCTTCGCTCGCCGAGCGCCTCGTGGGGCGCATCCTCTCTGACCTCATCGCCCATACGGCGGAGACCTTCGAGCTGAAGCATTTCGACGCCATGGAAGCCGACATGCTGAAACTCTCGGACGAGATCGGCGCCCATTACTTCATTCAGGGACCGGAAGAGGCCGTGTACTGGCCCGTGGCGACCTGATATCCCTTCCATCGCTGTCCGGCGCACCGGAGGGACACCGGGCGGAGCAGCTTGGCACGAGGCCGCGCGGGAGGCGGTTCTGATGCTCTACGACATCCGCCAGACCACCAGCTACAGCTATGCGGGCGTCGTGCGCGCGACCAAGCAGGTGCTGCGCATGTCGCCGGTGGACCGGCAGGGGCACCAGCACGTGATCGCCCATGTTCTGGACGTGACGCCGAAGCCCAGCGAACTGGAGCGCGGGCGCGATTTCTTTGGCAATGGCATCGCCTGGATGGTGGTGGATGCAGCCCACGACCGGCTCGACATCTCCACCCGCAGCCGCATCGAGGTGTCCGTGGCGCCGCTGCCCGAGGCGGAGACGACGCCCACCGTTGCCAGCATTCGGCTGGATGCCATGGCCAGCCAGGACCTCGGGCCCGCCTCGCCTGTGCATGGGCTTTATGCCAGCCGCAGCATTCCGCTTGAGCTCACCATCACCGAATGGGCGGCCACATCCTTCCCGGACGAGCGGCCGGTGCTCGCCGCGGCGCTGGAGCTGATGCACCGCATCCATGACGATTTCGCCTATCAGCCGGGCACCACAACGGTGACGACGCTCCCCGTGGAGGCTTTCGACGCCCGCAGCGGCGTGTGCCAGGACTTCGCCCATGTGATGATCGCCGGCCTGCGCGGGGCCGGTCTTCCGGCGCGCTACGTGTCCGGCTATCTGCGCACCATTCCGCCGGAGGGCCAGCCGCGCCTTGCGGGCGCGGATGCGACCCATGCCTGGGTCGAGGTGTGGTGCGGCGCGCGCATCGGCTGGATCGGCCTTGATCCCACCAACGCCATTCCGGCCGGCGAGGACCATGTGATCCTCGCCATCGGGCGCGACTATGCGGACGTGTCGCCGGTGGATGGCGTGGTGGTGTCCTCGGGCAATCAGATCCTTGCCGTGGGCGTGGACGTGATCCCCGTCGAGCGCCCGCAGGCGGACGCGCCGGCCTCCTGACAGGGCATCCGCGGTGCGCTGCGTGCCGGCGGCCGCTCGCATGTGCGAACGCGTGTCGATGTATATCCTGGGTTGTATTGCGGACCATCGTCCCGCTTGGGTTACCGTCGGCGCGAGGCCCTCCTGCAAGATGTGGCGGCGGGCGTGGCGGCGGGAATGCCCTGCCTTGAACGCATGGGCGGCGGAGGCCGGTGACCTGCGCGGTGCTCTCGCGCCTGTGAAATATAGTTCTCCCGCATCAACTCTGGGGCAGTGGCAGGGCCGTGCTCCCTGATCCACAATTGATCAATAAACGCGGCTGATCTTGCACCTGCGAACTTGGGCTTAACAGTTCCGCTGGCTCGCAGAAGTCAGGTATCTGATCGGTGTCGGAGCCTTAGGACCGGCGTGTACGGGTGCCTGCCCTCCTGGGGCGAAGCGCTCCAGAGATCGTATGCGACAGCCGCCGCATCGGCGCGACGGCACCTGAATTCGACACGACGTGACCCGAGGTACCCATGTTCGACTGTGCCGCGTTTGCGCGGCGCGGGTGGCCATTGCGCGCGCTGAAGGCCTCGTCTGTCTCGCCCATCGCCAGCAGCCGGGCTGGCGCAATGCCGGCCTGTGAACCGGCACAAAGAACCGGTCAGGATGGGAGGACCATAATGTCTGGAAACAGAGGCGTTGTTTATCTCGGGCCTGGTAAGGTCGAAGTCCAGAATATTCCCGATCCCAAGTTCGAGGCGCCCAACGGACGACGGATTGATCATGGCGTCATTTTGAAGGTGCTCACCACCAACATCTGCGGCTCCGATCAACATATGGTGCGCGGTCGCACCACCGCGGAGGCGGGGCTGGTGCTGGGCCATGAGATCACCGGCGAGGTGATCGAAAAGGGCGGCGACGTGGAAATGTTGCAGGTGGGGGACATCGTCTCGGTCCCGTTCAATGTGGCATGTGGGCGGTGCCGGACCTGCCGCTCGCAGGACACCGGGGTCTGCCTGACGGTCAATCCCTCGCGGGCCGGCGGTGCCTATGGCTATGTGGACATGGGCGGCTGGATCGGCGGCCAGGCCAAATATGTTCTCGTGCCCTATGCGGACTTCAACCTGCTGAAGCTGCCGGATCGCGACCGCACCATGGCCAAGATTCGCGACATCACCATGCTGTCCGACATCTTGCCCACCGGCTTCCATGGGGCCGTGCGCGCCGGCGTGAGCGTCGGGTCCACGGTCTATGTGGCCGGCGCCGGACCCGTCGGGCTGGCCGCTGCGGCCTCCGCCCGCATTCTGGGGGCGGCGGTGGTCATGGTGGGAGACTTCAACCCCGAGCGCCTCGCCCACGCCAAGAAGGTCGGCTTTGAGCCGGTGGATCTGACCAAAAGTGACCGTCTGGGCGATCTGATTGCGCAGATCATCGATACGGACGAAGTGGATGCCGCCATTGATGCGGTGGGCTTTGAGGCACGTGGCCATTCCGGTGGCGAGCAGCCGGCCTCCGTGCTGAACCAGATGATGGAGATCACCCGCGCCGCCGGCTCTGTTGGCATTCCGGGCCTCTATGTCACTGATGATCCCGGCGCGGTGGACCCCGCCGCGAAGCGGGGAAGCCTGTCCATGCGCTTCGGTCTCGGGTGGGCGAAGGCGCAGTCCTTCCACACCGGGCAGACGCCGGTGCTGCGCTATAATCGCCAGCTTCTGATGGCGATCCTGCATGACCGGCTGCCCATCGCCGACATCGTCAATGCCAAGGTGATCTCGCTGGAGGATGCCCCGCAGGGCTACGACACCTTCGACAAGGGCGCGGCCCAGAAGTTCGTGCTGGACCCATTCGGCCAGATTGCCGCCTGACAGACGATGACGGGCGCGCGGTGTTCGCGCGCCCGTTCTCTTTCGCGTGCCCCGAGGCGGGGCTCAGCGCCCCTTGCCCATCACCATGTCCGGCAGGCCGGTGGCGATCTGCGGGAAGAGGCAGAGCAGCACCACGGCCAGCATCATCAGCAGCACGAAGGGCACCGTGCCCCAGATGACATCCTTGAGCGGAATGTCGGGCGCGATGTTCTTGATGACGAAGATGTTGAGGCCCACGGGAGGATGGATGAGCCCCATCTCCATCACGATGGTCATCACCACGCCGAACCAGATGAGGTCGAACCCGGCCGCGCGCAGCGGCGGCAGGATGATGGGCGCGGTCATGAGGATGATGGAGACCGGCGGCAGGAAGAAGCCGAGCACCACCACCAGCAGCAGAATGGTGGCGAGCAGCAGCCATTTGGAGAGCTGCAATCCCACGATGGCCTGCGCGGCCGCCTGGCTGATATGCAGATAGCTCATCACATAGGAGTAGAGCAGGGACATGCCGATGATGAGCATCAGCATGGTGGATTCGCGAATGGTGGAGGTGAGGATGGGCGCAAGGTCCGCCGGCTTCCACACGCCATAGATGGCCGCGATCAGCCCGAGCGCCAGAATGCCGCCGAGGCCCGCCGTTTCGGAAGGAGTGGCATAGCCGCCATAGAGCGCGACCATGACGCCGGTGAGCAGGATCACGAACGGCAGCACGCGGGGCAGGGCCGCGAAGCGGTCGCGCATGGTGAGCTTGTCTTCGGCGAGGATCTCCGAATGCGCGCCCGTGCGCTCATAGGCGATCTTGGCGGCGGCATATTCCTGCCGGAAGCGGATCATGGCGTAGCCGGCGAACAGCACCACCAGCAGCAGGCCCGGGCCAAGGCCGGCGAGGAATAGCCGCCCCAGCGACTGCTCGGCCGCCACCGCATAGAGGATCATGGTAATGGAGGGCGGAAGCAGGATGCCGAGCGTGCCGCCTGCCGCAATGATGCCGGCGGCGAAGGCGCCCGAATAGCCGCGCTTGCGCATTTCCGGAATGCCCGCCGAGCCGATGGCCGAGCAGGTGGCGGGCGAGGAGCCGGCCATGGCCGCGAACAGCGCACAGGCAAACACATTGGCGATGCCGAGTCCGCCGGGCACCTTGTGCATCCAGGCGTGCAGGGCCGAATAGAGATCCTGTCCGGCGCGCGACTTGCCGATGGCGGCGCCCTTCAGGATGAACAGCGGAATGGAGAGGAGGGTGATGGAGGCCATCTCCTCATAGACATTCTGCGTCACCGTATCGAGGGAGGCGGAGGGCATGAAGCCGAACATGAACAGCACCGCCACCGCGCCGAGGGCGAAGGCGATGGGCATGCCGATGAACATGGTGGCGAGGGTCGCCCCGCCATACATGAGGCCGACGACGAGCGTGCTCATGAGCGGCGTCCTCCCGCCAGCGCGCAGATGAACTGCAGCGCGATCTGCACCGACAGCAGGCCCATGCCGAGCGTCATGACCGAATAGGGGATCCACATGGGCGGCGCCCAGGTGGAGGAGGAGACGTGCCCCTCCACCCACGCCTCGTGCAGCAGCACATAGGACTTCCAGGTGAAGAAGGCGCAGAAAGCGAAGCTCGCCAGATCCACGAGCAGCAGCCGCGCCTTGTTGACGGCGGGCGGCAGCAAGGCGGTGAGCGCCTCGATGGCCACGTGGCCGCGCCGGCCCTGTACGTAGGCGGCGGTCATGAAGGTGGCACCCACCAGCAGGAAGACGGAGGCCTCGTCCTGCCAGTAGGTGGGCGCGTGGAACAGCAGGCGGATGACGACGCTGTAGGAGAGGATGACGCTCGCCGCGATCAGCGCCACGGATGCGCCGATCAGGATGATGCGGTTGACGAAGGTGAGCGCTCCTTGCAGCACACCCAGAAGAGGGTGTGCCGCCTGCGCCGCGCTGAGTGCCCGCGCCTCCGGAGAGGCGCCGGCGCTTGGAAGCTCGAACCCGTGTGCGCTCATGCCTGCACCTCTTCGGCGAGCTTCAGCAGCTTCGCGGAGAGGGGCGTCTTGGCGGCATAATCCTTCCAGGCGGTGTCGCGGGCGATCACCTTCCACTTCTCTAGGACCGCGTCGTCGAGATCGTGGATCTTGGCGCCGGCCTTCTGGAACACCTCCACCACCTTGTGGTCGTCCTCCTGCGCGCCCTTGAGGCCGAAGGGCTCCATCTCCGCGCCGACCTTGAGGATCAGATCCTGCTGGTCCTTGGGCAGCTTCTCGAAGATGGCCTTGGACATGAGCAGCGGCTCAAGCATGAACCAGTAGGACTTGCCCTTGCCGGCGGCCAGGTTCTTGGAGAGTTCCTCCAGCCGGAAGGAGATGAGGCTGGTGGAGGAGGTGATGCCGGCGTCGCAGGCGCCGGTCTGCATCGCCACATAGAGTTCGTTGGACGGCAGGTTGAGCACCGCCGCGCCGGCCGCCTGGAGCATCAGGTCCATCTCGCGCGAGCCGCCGCGGATCTTCATGCCCTTGGCATCCTCGGGCGAGACCAGCGGCTTCTCGCGGCTGGCGGCACCGCCCGCCTGCCAGACCCAGGTGATGATCTTGACGCCCTTGCCTTCCAGATAGGCGTTGAACTCCTCGCCCACCGGCTTGGTCTTCCAGGCGAGACCCTGCGCGTAGGAGGAGACGAGGCACGGCATGAGGCCGATGTTGCACTCGGGGGCCTCGCCGCCGGCGTAGGAGATGGGGTAGAGCGAGAAGTCGAGGGCGCCTTTGCGCAGGGCCGAGAATTGGGAGTTCGTCTTCATCAGCGACGAACCGGGATAGATCTCGAACTTCAATTGGCCATTTGAGCGCTTCTCCACCTCGGCGGCGAAGCGGCGGACGAGGCGGTCGCGGAAATCGCCCTCGTCGCCGCTGGAGCTCGGGAACTGATGCGAGATCTTGAGCGTGGTCGCCGCATGGCCGAGGCGCGCGAAGCTGAGGACAGCGGGGGCGGCGAGGGCACCGGCGAGCACATGGCGGCGGGAAATGATGCGGGAAAAGGTCATGGCAGTCCTCCCTGGGGCATGCCGCGTGGCTGACGCGGTGCCTCGGCGGTTGGCGTTTCCTCCCGGCCGTCCCGATTGTTCGGGATCTTGAGCCGGAGACTTAGGGCTTACTTAACGTCATAAATGGGCGGCGGATCAACCGCCGCCCATCATCGGGCATCGCCCGGCGGTCAGGCAACCGAGCAGTAGGTGTCCTTGTAGGTGTCGCGCAGAATGTTCTTCTGCACCTTGCCCATGGTGTTGCGGGGAAGTTCGTCCACGAAGAACACCTTCTTGGGTAGCTTGAACTTGGCAAGACGGCCTTCGAGCGCCTGGTGCACCTCGGCCTCGCTGAGGCTGGCGCCCGGCGTGCGCACGATCACCGCCGTGACGCCCTCGCCGAAATCCTTGTGCGGCAGGCCGATTACGGCGCTTTCCAGCACGCCCGGCAAAGCGTCGATCTCGCCTTCCACTTCCTTCGGATAGACGTTGAAGCCGCCGGTGATGACGAGATCCTTGCCGCGCCCGACGATGTGGACATAGCCACGGGCGTCGATCTTGCCGAGATCGCCGGTGATGAAGAAGCCGTCATGGAAATCGGATGCGGTCTTCTCGGGTAGCTTCCAGTAGCCCTTGAAGACGTTCGGGCCCTTCACCTCGATGGAGCCGATCTCGTCGGCGCCCAGCACCGCGCCGGTGGCGGGATCGGTGATGCGCACGCTGATGCCCGGCAGCGGGAAGCCCACCGTGCCGGCGATACGGTCGCCGTCATAGGGGTTCGAGGTGTTCATGCCGGTCTCGGTCATGCCGTAGCGCTCGAGGATCGCCTTGCCGGTCTTCTCCTGGAAGGCGCGGTGCGTCTCGGCCAGCAGCGGGGCGGAGCCGGAGACGAACAGGCGCATGTGCGCGGTGGCCTCGCGGGTGAGGCCGGGATGGTCGAGGAGGCGGGTGTAGAAGGTGGGCACGCCCATGAGCGTGGTCGCCTTCGGCATCAGGCGCAGCACCTCGCTGGCGTCGAACTTCGGGCAGAAGATCATGGAGGCGCCGGCCATCAGGATGATGTCGCCAGCGACGAACAGGCCATGGGTGTGGAAGATGGGAAGCGCGTGGATGAGCACGTCGTCGGAGGTGAAGCGCCAGTAGTCGCGCAGCGTCACCGCATTCGAGAGCAGGTTCTCGTGGGTGAGCATGGCGCCCTTGGCGCGGCCCGTGGTGCCGGAGGTGTAGAGGATGCCGGCGAGGTCATCGGCTGCGCGCGGCACGTCCTCGAAGCTCTCGCTCTCGCCTGCGGCCGCCTCGGTGAGCGAACCCTTGCCGTCGCTGCCGAGCGTCTCCACATGCGGCACGCCGAGCTTGGCGGCCAGGGCTTTCACGTCGCCGGCCACCTCGGGGCGCACCACCACCACCGTCGGCTCAGCGTCGGAGAGGAAATATTCCAGCTCCGCCAGCGTATAGGCCGTGTTGAGCGGCAGATAGACAGCACCCGCGCGCAGGGCGGCGAGATAGAGCACGAAGGCGGTCCAGGATTTTTCCACCTGCACTGCCACCCGGTCGCCGGGCTTCACGCCGCGCTTCACCAGCACGTTGGCGAGGCGGGCGGAGAGGGCGAGGGCGTCGCCATAGGTCTCCACCGCGCCATCCGGATGGGTGGCGAGCGGCTTCGACAGATCGGGCATGGCCGCGCGGATGGCGGCAAAGAAATGGTTCTGAGAGGTCATTGGGTCGGCACCAGAGCGCGCGGCGCGTTTTCGCCCCGCAGGAGTTTCTTCACCGCCGTGCTCGCCACCACTTCGCCCTTGGCGGCGAAGGCCTCGTGGTTCTTTTCAATATCCGCGAGCACATAGCGGTAGTTGACCATGGTCCCATAGGCCTGGGCGATGCCCTTTTCCGACAGGTCGCCCATGGGGTTGATGCGCTCGAGGCGAGCGCCGTTGCCGAGATGGAAGCGCGCGACCGGATCGATCGGGCGGCCCTTCGGTGTCTTGGCCTGCAGGAAATAATGCGCCGAGAGCGCGCTCATCAGCGAGGACAGTTCCGCGCGCACTGCATCCTGCTCCGTCCATTCCGCGCTGTCGGTCAGGGCGAGCAGTTCACGGTCGGCGGCCGTCAGGACCGTGGAGTCCGCGTTACGCCTCTCGGCATCCAGCCATTTGCGGAAGCCGGGCACGGGCGAGAGCGTGACAAAGGTGGTGAGCGAGGGGATCTCGCGGGAGATCTCCTCCACCACCTGCTTGATGAGGAAGTTGCCGAAGCTGACCCCGCCGAGGCCGCGCTGGCAGTTGGAGATGGAATAGAAGACCGCCGTCGTGGCGGTTCCGGGCGCGATGGGTTCGCGCGACTGGTCGAGGATTGGGGCGATGGCGCCGGGCGTCTCGCGCATCAGCGCCACCTCGACGAAGATCAGCGGCTCGTCCACCAGCGCGGGATGAAAGAAGGCGTAGCAGTGACGGTCCGGGCTGTCGACGCGAGCGCGCAGGTCGTTCCAGTCGCGGATGGCGTGGACCGCCTCATAGCGGATGATCTTCTCCAGCACATTGGCGGGCGTCGACCAGTCGATCCGGCGCAGCACGAGGAACCCCCGATTGAACCAGGAGGAGAACAGGTGCGTGAAGTCGCTGTCTACCGGCGTCAGGTCCTTGCGCCGGGGCAGGGCATCCATGAGATGCTCGCGCATGCGCACCAGTTCGGCGGTGGCGCCGGGGGCCATGTTGAAGCGGCGGAACAACTCCTGCCGGCGCGGCTCGCTGGCGGCATGCAGTTCCGCGATGGCGGCCTCGCCGGGCTTCGCGGAATAAGCGGCGATGGCCTTTTCCAGCCGCTCGTTGTCCGGGCCGAAGACTTCCAGCAGGCTTTCGAAGAAGGCGATGCGCTCGCCGGTCTTCATCTGTCCGTAGCGGGAGAGGACTTCGGCGGCCAGCGCGACGCCGGACGCCTCGCCCTTGCCCGACAGCAGTTCCTGGCAGCGCTCCACGAGGGTCGCTGCCCGCGTGGCGCCGGTGCTGCGGCCCGACCGGTCGAGCAGCGCGCGGCCGCGGTCCGCGATGGAGTTGAGGAGATCGCCGAAGAAGGAACTGTTGGACGTCATCGCGCCGGTCCTCTCGGTTGCGGGCCGGGACGGCGACCGCGCCGGACGGAGATCGAGGAAACCGCCGCGCGCACCGTTCAGCCTCGCATCCACTGTAGCACGCCCCCAGGGTCACCCTTGCGTCGGTTCTATCAAGGGGCGACTTGCATCCGATGTCAATAATCATGTATGCAAGATTTTGTAACTTGCATTGGCGAGGCGTTCCGATGCGTGGCGAGGCGACCCCGCGGCTGCGGGAGGCCCTGGAAGACGACATCGTGTCGGGCCGGCTGAAGCCAGGCCAGCGGCTCGACGAGGTGGGCCTCGCCGAGCGGTTCGATGTCTCCCGCACGCCCATCCGCGAAGCCTTGATCCAGCTTGCCGCCTCCGGAATGGTGGAGATCCGGCCGCGCCGGGGTGCTTTCGTGGCCTTGCTGGGGCCGCGGGAACTCATCGAGAGTTTCGAGCTGATGGCCGAGATCGAGGCCGCCTGCGGCCGCCTCGCTGCCCGCCGCATGACCGCCGAGGATCGCGCCGCCATCGAAGCCGCGCATGCCGATTGCGCCGCCGCCGTCCGCGCGGAAGACCGCGAGACCTATTACAGCGAGAATGCCCGCTTCCATGCCGCCATCTATGCGGCGACGGGTAACCGTGTGTTGGCGGGCGAGGCCCAACGCCACCAGCGCCTGCTCCAGCCCTACCGGCGCCTGCAACTGCGCGTGCCGCGCCGGATGGACGCCTCGTTTGCGGAGCACGAAGCCATTCTGGCAGCACTGCTGGCCGGCGAGGGCGAGGTCGCCGCCGAGCGGCTGCGGGCCCATGTATTGGTGCAGGGCGAGCGCTTCCTGAACCTCATCGCGGCGCTTCAGGACGAGACCGAGGCCGTCGCCCGTGCCGGCTGAGGCGCGTTAGCTGCCCAGCGCGGTATCAACCAGCAGCTTCACATTGAGCGCGATGATGAGAAGGCTTGCGGCGGCGGCGAGAACCGTCTGCCAGCGGGGCGCCACATGCTCGCCCATCTTCCGGCGGTCCGCCGTGAACAGCACCAGCGGCACGATGGCGAAGGGCAACTGGAGGGACAGCACCACCTGACTGAGGATCAGCAGCGTGGAGGCGCCGTGTTCGCCATAAGCGATGGTCACGGCCGCCGCCGGCACGATGGCGATGGCGCGGGTGATGAGGCGCCGCAGCCACGGCTGGATCTTCATCTCGATGAAGCCCTCCATCACCGCCTGTCCGGCAATGGTGGCGGTGACCGTGGAGTTGAGCCCGCAGCAGAGCAGGGCGACGGCAAAGAGCGTGGGCGCCAGCGCCGAGCCGAGCAGCGGGTTCAGCAGTTCATGCGCCTTGCCGAGGTCCGCCACTTCGCCCGTGCCGGTGCCATGGAAGGCGGCGGCGGCGAGAATGAGGATGGAAGCGTTGATGGTGAGCGCGAACATCAGCGCGAAGGTGGAATCCCAGGTGGCGAAGCGGATGGCTTCTCGCACGCCCTCGGGCGTCGGCGCATGCTTGCGGGTCTGCACGATGGCCGAGTGCAGATAAAGGTTATGGGGCATCACCGTCGCGCCGAGAATGCCCAGTGCGAGATAGAGCATGTCCGGGTTCGTGACGATCTCGGTGGTCGGCGCGAAGCCGCGGATCACGGCGCCCCAGTCGGGATCGGCCATGGCGATCTGGATGAAGAAGCAGGCCCCGATGATGCCCAGCAGCGCCACGATGAAGGCTTCCACGAAGCGGAAGCCGAGCTTCTGGAGCCAGAGGATCAGGAACACGTCGAGCGCGGTGACGATGACGCCGAGTTCCAGCGGGATGCCGAAGAGGAGATTGAGGCCGATGGCCGTGCCGATCACTTCGGCCAGATCAGTGGCGCAGATGGCGAGCTCCGCCAGCAGCCAGAGCACGAAGGCCACGGGCTTTGGAAAACTGTCGCGGCACGCTTGGGCGAGGTCGCGTCCGGTGGCGACGCCGAGGCGCGAGCACAGCGCCTGCAGCAGGATGGCGATCATGTTCGACAGGAGCGCCACGAACAGCAGCGCATAACCGAAGCGCGAGCCGCCGGCGAGCGACGTCGCCCAGTTGCCGGGGTCCATATAGCCGGTGGCGACGAGATAGCCGGGCCCGATGAAGGCGAACAGGCGCCCCAGCCGGCTGCGGTGGCTGACGGCGATGGTGCCATGCACATCCGACAGCGCCGCTTCGCCGCGCTCCCGCCGCCAGCCATTCATTCCCTTCGTCGCCTGATCCAGCATGATGCAAGCCTAGCCAATCCCGTTGTTTCGCGAGAATGGCAGAAGAAGTCGGTCTGTCAATGCAAATGCGAACGATTTGCAAGAACGCCCGGCGAAGTGCGAACGGAGCGCAGCTCGCCTGAGGCGCCTTAGCACCAAGCAGAGGGGGCGAGACGCTGTGGGGAACGGCCTCACCCTTGGAAGCCGGAAGGGAACATGGAGCCGCCGGCGCCCGCGTATTGTGGCACGACGCGGAAAGCGGGGCGGTGCTAAAGCGCCCCGCCCCTTATCCTTCAACAGCCCCGGAATGCCTCCCTCAGCTCACTTGAGCTGGTCCTGCACCTTGGCGAGGGCGGCGTTGGCGCAGGCTTCGTCCAGATTGCCGCCGGGCGCACCGCCGACACCGATGGCGCCGATGGTCTCGCTGCCCGCCTTCACCGGCACGCCGCCAGCCAGCACCAGGAAGCCGTCGATGGCGACGAGCTGCGCCGCGGCCGGATTCTTCTGCACGTTCTCGGCAACCGTCGAGGTGGGCAGGCGGGTGGAGGCGGAGGTGAATGCCTTGCGGCGGGCGGCATCGACTGTGTGCGGGCCGGCGTTGTCGGCGCGCAGCACCGCGCGCACCACGCCGGCACGGTCCACCACGGTGGCGGTGACGTTGTAGCCCTGCGCGCTGCAAGCCGCGACGCTCTCGCGGGCGAGGTCGGCGGCGAGCGCGAGCGGCATGTTCTTTTCCTGCAGAAGCTGCGCGGAAGCGGCCGAGGTGAGGGAGAGAGCGGCAGCGGCGGCGAGGATGAGGCGGATCATGGTCGGTCTCCCGGAGGGCTGATTGATCGTTGGGCGAAAGCGCTCTGCTTTCTGGCCTCAGATCTATCGGCCGCTGCTTCGGGGCTGAATCCGTGAGGGCACAGGGTGATGTAGGTAGAGCTACCTAGACGTCGTGGCGGGATCGGCGAGCGTGAGGCGCACGAATTCGGCGACGGAGCTCGTGCCGAGCTTCTCCGCGATATGGGCGCGGTGGGCGTCGATGGTCCGTGCCGAGACGTTGAGCGCGGTGGCGATCTCCTTGCTCGCCCAGCCCTGGCAGACCATGTCCAGGACCTCGCGCTCGCGCTCGGTGAGGCGGCCCAGCAGATCCTGCGCCTCCGCCCGCTCAAGCACCTGTTCAAGGGCCTTTTCTGCCGCGGCGATGGCGTCCAGCAGCACCTGTTCGTCCACGGGCTTGGAGAGGAAGTCGAGCACGCCCGCCTTGAAGGCACGGCGGCAGGCATTCACGTCGCCGTGGCCGGTGATCATGATGACGGGCCAGTCGATCCCGCGCTCCACCAGCTTCTGCTGCAGTTGCAGGCCGCCGATCATGGGCATGCGCAGGTCGAGGATGAGGCAGCCGGGTCGGCTCCGGTCCACATGGGCGAGGAAGGTTGCGGGATCGGCGAACGCCTCCACCGTCATGCCATAGGTGCCGAGCAGTAGGCACAGCGCCTCGCGGACCGGCTGGTCGTCATCGACGAGATAGATGCGGACAGGGGTCATTGCGCGGCCTGCCGGGCGGCGCCGGCTTCGGGAAGCGTGAGGGTGAAGACCGCGCCTCCGGCAGGGGCGTTCGCGGCCGAGATGTTGCCGCCGCACCGCTCCAGCAGCGTGGCGCAGAGCGAAAGACCGAGACCCAGCCCATCCGGCTTGGTGGTGAAGAAGGGCTCGAACAGGCGCGGCAGCGCGGTCTCCGGAATGCCCGGCCCGCTGTCGGAGACGCGGATCTCCACATGGCCCTCGACGGTGGCGGCGGAGGCCGGCAGGGCGCTGATGCGCACGGTGATGCTCTTTTCAAGTCCCGTGCCGTCGAGGCTGTCGGCGGCGTTGCGGATGAGATTGTGCAGCACCTGCTCCATCTCGATGGGATCGGCGAGAATGCAGGCGTCCGGCGCCGCATTCTCCAGCACCAGCGCGATGCCGCGCCGGTCGAGATCAGTCTTCACCAACCCCGCCACGTCGTCCACGATACGCGCCACGGGGGTGAAAACGGGGCTGGTTTCGCGGTTGCTGATGTAGTCACGCATGCGCTTGAGCATCTCGCCGGCACGCCGCGCCTCGCGCACATTGGCCTCCAGCGCCTGTTCCAGCAGTGCAGGGTCGCTGCCGGGCCGTGCCAGCCGCCGCGCGGCCTGGCTCTGGCTCAGAAGCGCGGTGAGCGGCTGGGTCAGTTCGTGGGCAATGCCGGAGGCGAGCTCCCCCAGCGCATTCACGCGGGCCGCATGGGCGAGGCGGGTCTCGTGCTCCAGCAGCCGTGTGCGCTGCTCGGCAAGACGGGCGGTCTCCGCGGATTGGCGGGCGGCGAGGCGCTGGCGCCACGCATAATGCAGCACCAGCAGGGCCAGGAGCGACAGGATCGCAAACCCGAGGCTCAGCTTCGGATCGAGGATCTCGGCCAGCGACAGCGGGCGCACGAGGGTGAGGGTGAGGGGCTGGCTGGTGCTGTCGATGGCACGGGTGAAGCGGGGCGTGGGCAGGAAGGACAGGGCCGCGGCTTCCTGCTCTGCGGGCCATTGCACCAGCGTCTGTCCGTCCAGCGCGAGCGTCGCGTGCGCCCAGGGGGGGCGCTCGGAGGGCTCCACCAGCAGGGCGGCGTCGATCTCGATGATGACCGCCAGCGCGGGGTTCGCCGCGCTCGCCTTCTTGCCGACCAGATAGTGGGTGGGCATGGGAGGATCGAGGAAGCTGCGCGGTTCTCCCGGTGTCAGGGCATAGAGGGCGGCGGCGAGACTGCGGTGGTCCGCGGGGGGAGAGGCGATGGATATCACTGGGTGCAGCGCCACCGTGCCGACAGTCTCCTTCAGTGCCACCAGATCGATGCCGGCGACACGGGGATAAAAGCGCATGAACCTTTGGCTCACCTGAAGGATGGCGTCCTGCGGCGGGGGATCGGCCACCAGCGCTAGCGCCACGAGGCTGGTGAGGAGCGCGTCGTGCTGCGCCACCCGCTGCGAGACCACGCGGTGCAGGGCGAGGCCGCTGGAACTGACCTCCCCGCGCGCCCGCTCCAGCGCCGTACGGGCGTTGAGGCCGAGGAAGAGGGCATTAAGCCCGAGCCACACCGCGAGCAGCATCAGGAGCCCGAGAGAGGCGCCGCGCCGTTTCACCACCTGTCGCCTCCTTCCCTCATGCCGGCTGTCAGAGCCTGTTCCCCGGAATACGAGCAATTCTGCGGAGCGCAACGCGATAAAACAACAAGCCTGCCCCTTCCGGCTCGCCCGGGAACGCTCGTAGATCCGTTCCCCGTCATGCTTGACCTGCTGGATCATGACCCGCCGGAGCGCATGGAACCGATCAGCGCGTCGGCACGGGGACAATGGACACAGGCGCTGAGAAGGGTTCGTCCGCGAACACAACCGTGACGCACTTCGCGAAAATATCGTGCAGCGCCGCCGTGGGAGAGGCCGGTCACATCTGCCATTTCAGAGCCTCGACCGGCAATGCCGGCGTGCTCGATGCCTCAGGCCGCTTCTTGGAGGGTTCGAACGGTCTGTCTTTCGAGCCGAAATAGGAGGCTCTCTTGAAGGCGCAGATCGGGTCTCGTTCCTGTGTACGGTTCGCGTCCGAAACCGCCGCGTGCAACGTTGGAAGAGGCTCGTCCCGACACGATTGTGACTTGTCGTTCCCCGCGTCCGTGCCATCTGGTGGCGATGTTCTGTCGGGGATCGAGAATGAAATATCTGGCTGTTTCGGCGCTGTTGTTCAGTTTCTGCGTGTCCGCCGTGCCGGCGCTGGCACAGGCCGAGATGTGGTCTCAGGCCGAGCGCAACAAGGCGATCGTTCTGGACTTCTACGACAAGGGGCTGAACCAGAAGGATTTTGCGGCCGCCTCGAAATATCTCGGGACCTATATCCAGCACAATCCGACGGCGGAGGACGGGCCGGAGGGCTTCAGGAAGTTTCTGGAATTCCTGAAGACGACCTATCCGCAATCCCACAGCGAGATCACGCAGGTCTTTGTCGATGGGGATTTCGTCATCCTGCACGTCCATGCGGTGCGCGAGCCCGGCACGCGCGGCAATGCCATCGTGGACATCTTCCGGCTGAAGGACGGCAAGATCGAAGAGCACTGGGATGTGGTGCAGCCCATCCCGGAGACATCGAAGAACAAGAACGGCATGTTCTGACGCCCGCGAGGCGGGCAAACGGCGAGGGCCGTCAAGGCCGTCACCGTGAGGCCCCCGGGCAGGCCGCAAATAAGAGACCGCCGCCGTTTCCGGCGGCGGTCGGTTGTCCTGGGGGCGATCAGGCCAAATCGAACCGGTCGAGGTTCATCACCTTGGTCCAGGCGGCCACGAAGTCGGTGACGAACTTGTCCTTGGCGTCGGAGGCCGCATAGACCTCGGCGAGCGCGCGCAGGATGGAGTTCGAGCCGAACACGAGGTCCACGCGGGTGCCGGTCCACTTGAGCTCGCCGGTCTGGC
The DNA here is from genome assembly GCF_004364705.1 of Azorhizobium sp. AG788. Lineage (NCBI taxonomy): Bacteria > Pseudomonadati > Pseudomonadota > Alphaproteobacteria > Hyphomicrobiales > Xanthobacteraceae > Azorhizobium > Azorhizobium sp. AG788. The sequence continues at coordinate 486,237 of NZ_SOBM01000005.1, read as the reverse complement.
GATCGCGGCCCTCATAGACGTCCTTGCTCTCGCCGGCCGCCTTCCACTGCGTGCTCATGTCGAGCAGGTTGGTGAAGAAGTCGGTGGTCAGCGCGCCGGGCTTGTCGGTGAAGACGCCGTGCTTGGCGCCATCCACATTGATGTTGATGGCGCGCAGGCCGCCGATGAGGACGGTGAGCTCCGGGGCGGTGAGCGTCAGGAGCTGGGCCTTGTCGATGAGCGCCACTTCGGCGGGCACGGCGAGGCCGTCCTTCTGATAGTTGCGGAAGCCATCGGCCGCCGGCTCGAGCCACTTGAAGGAATCCGCGTCCGTCTCGGCCTGCGAGGCATCGGTGCGGCCGGGCGCGAAAGGCACGGACACATCGTGGCCGGCTGCCTTCGCGGCTTCTTCCACACCGGCATTGCCGGCGAGCACGATGACGTCGGCCAGCGACACCTTCTTGCCGTCGCTGGCGTTGAGGTTGAACTCGCCCTGGATGCGGGTGAGCGCCTTCAGCACCTTGTCGAGTTGCTCGGGCTGGTTCACCGCCCAGTCCTTCTGCGGGGCGAGGCGGATGCGCGCGCCATTGGCGCCGCCGCGCTTGTCGCCGCCGCGGAAGGTGGAGGCGGAGGCCCAGGCGGTGCCGACGAGCTCGGACACCGTGAGGCCGGAAGCCAGCACCTTCGCCTTGAGGGCGGCGGCGTCCGCATCGTCGATCAGCGGGTGGTCGACGGCCGGGACCGGGTCCTGCCAGAGGAGCACTTCACGCGGCACTTCCGGGCCGAGGTAGCGCGAGCGCGGGCCGAGATCGCGGTGGGTGAGCTTGAACCACGCGCGGGCGAAGGCCTCGGCAAAGGCCTGCGGGTTCTCGAGGAAGCGGCGGGAGATCTTCTCGTAGATCGGGTCGAAGCGCAGCGACAGGTCCGTCGTGAGCATCGTCGGCTTGTGCTTCTTCTCGGGATTGTGCGCGTCCGGAATGATGTCCGGGCCGTCCTTGGCTTCCCACTGGATGGCGCCGGCCGGGCTGCGGGTCTGCACCCATTCATACTTGAACAGGTTCTCGAAGAAGAAGTTGCTCCACTGGGCCGGGGTCTGGGTCCAGGTTACTTCGAGGCCGCTGCCGATGGTGTCGGCGCCGTGGCCGGTACCATAATTGCTGGCCCAGCCGAGGCCCTGCGCCTCAAGCGCGGCTGCCTCCGGGTCCGGACCCTTGTGGGATTCAGCGGCGGCGCCATGCGTCTTGCCGAAGGTGTGGCCGCCGCCGATGAGCGCCACGGTCTCTTCGTCATTCATCGCCATGCGGGCGAAGGTCTCGCGGATGAACTTGGCCGCGGAGATCGGGTCGCCGTTGCGGTCCGGGCCTTCCGGATTGACGTAGATGAGGCCCATCTCGGTGGCGCCGAGCGGGGCATCGAACTTCTCGAGCGTGCGGTGCGAGAGCCAGGCGGTCTCGGAGCCCCAGAAGACGTCCTGATCCGGCTCCCAGGTGTCCTCGCGGCCACCGGCAAAACCGAAAGTGCGGAAGCCCATGGTCTCCAGCGCCACGTTGCCGGTGAGGATCATGAGGTCGGCCCAGGAGATCTTCTGGCCGTACTTCTGCTTGATCGGCCACAGCAGGCGGCGCGACTTGTCGATGTTGACGTTGTCCGGCCAACTGTTGAGGGGCGCGAAACGCTGCTGCCCACGGCCACCGCCGCCACGGCCGTCGGCCAGGCGATAGGTGCCGGCGCTGTGCCAGGCCATGCGGACGAACTGCGGGCCGTAATTGCCGAAGTCGGCAGGCCACCAGTCCTGCGAATCGGTCATCAGCTTGCGCAGGTCGTTCTTCAGCGCCTCGTAATCGAGTTTCTTGAACTCCGCGCGATAATCGAACGCCGCGCCGAGCGGATCGGACTTGGGCGAATGGAGGTTCAGCAGGTCCACACGCAGCTGGTTCGGCCACCAGTCCCGATTCTGGGTGCCCCCGGTGCCATGGGCGACCGGGCATTTGCCCGTGGGGGTCTCAGTCGTTGCGTTCATGCTTCTCTCCGACATTCGGGCGCAGCGATCCGTACACCGGCGCGCCCTTGGGCTCATTGCAAAGCTTCTAACAAATCCCGCTCATTAGATTAACTTCTATTTGCTGATTATGGCGATAAGTTAATTTTATGACGTGGCAAAAGACACGCAGCGCCTTGATCCGCGCCACGGCGGCCGCCGCCGCTTCGACCGGCAGGATGCAAAAGGACGGGACGCGGTTTAGCCGGGCATGCCATCCACCGCGTAGAACGAGAGGAACATGGAGACACTGCTGCGCATGACCGCCTCGTCGTCCCACGCCCAGCGGTAGGGCAGCGCGAGCGAGCAGCTCAGCTTGAGGTCGTCGCTGACCAGCGCCAGAAACTGGTGCGCGGCCACGTCCGGATCGGGAATCGCCAGTCGTCCGGTGCTGCTCACGGCGCGGAAGAAATCCGCCATCTGTCCGATCGCCGTCTCCGGTCCCTCTTCGTAGAAGATGCGCGCCAGCCGAGGGAAACGGTGGGCCACCGGCACGATGATGCGATAGATCGTCAGCCCCTCGTCCTGGGCAAAGAGGCGTCGCAGCTCGCGGGCCATCCGCAGCAGTTCCTCGTCCGCCGGACGGCTCGCATCCAGCGGCGTCAGCTTTGCCTTGAGGTCGCGGCATTCGTGGCGGATCAGCGCCTCGAACAGATCTTCCTTGCTGGCGAAGTGGGCGTAGAGCGTCGCCTTGGAGATGCCCGCGGCGCGGGCGATCGCATCCATGCTCGCAGCGTCATACCCGCAGTCGAGAAATACCGCACGGGCAGCCCCCAGAGCCTTCAGCGCCTTGGGGCGCAGCACGCCCCTGTCTTCCGCCACCGTTGCGGATCCCGTTCCCATGATTGTTCCCCACCGAACTGAACGGTTTAGTTCTATTGACTCTAACGCAAGCCAAGCTTAGTTCCTAGTCGAACTGAACGGTTCGGTTCAGTTTGGACTCAAGGCGACCATGCGGAAACATAAATCTCTCGACGCCGCCAGCGCATGCGTCAAAGGCGGCGCCCTGGCGGCATCACTGCTTCTGTTGCACGGCTGCATGGTCGGTCCGGACTTCACCGCGCCCGATGCCCCGCGAGTCAACGGCTATCTGCCGGAGGGCAATCCTGCGCCCACCGCCACTGCAGAGGTCCAAGGCGGCGCAAGCCAGGTCTTCCTGCGCGGGCGCGACCTGCCGGGCGAGTGGTGGAAGGTGTTCCGCAACAAGCAGATCGACGCCTTCGTGACCGAGGCCATTCAGAACCATCCCGACGTCGCTGCGGCCCAGGCGGCATTGCGGGCGGCACGCGAGAATGTGCTGGCGCAGGAGGGCAGTCTCTTCCCGCAGGTGTCGGCGAGCGGCAGCGGCACGCGGCAGGTGGTCTCCAACGCCTCGCAGAACCAGAGCGGCAACAGCAGCCCCTACAATCTCTACAATGCTTCGGTGAGCGTCTCGTATGTGCTCGATGCCTGGGGCGGCACGCGCCGGCAGGTGGAGGCGCTGCAGGCCCAGGCAGAATATCAGCAGTATCAGCTGGAAGCGACCTATCTGAGCCTCACCGCCAATGTGGTGACGGCGGCCATTTCCGACGCATCGCTGCGGGCCCAGATCGACGCCACCAACGACATCATCAAGTCCGAGGAAGAGCAGCTCAAGCTGGTGCAGCGCCAGTTCGAGCTGGGCGCGGTGGCGCAATCCGACGTGCTCTCCCAGCAGTCGAACCTCGCCCAGACACAGGCGACGCTGCCGCCGCTCCAGAAGCAGCTGGCGCAGCAGCGCAACCAGTTGATGGCTTATCTCGGCCGGCTGCCGAGCGAGGATCGCGGTGAGCACGTCAGCCTTTCGAGCCTCACCCTGCCGCGCGATCTGCCGGTGAGCCTGCCCTCCGCGCTGGTGCGGCAGCGGCCGGACATCGCGGCGGCGGAAGCCACCCTGCACAAGGCGACGGCGACGGTGGGCGTGGATGTGGCCAACATGCTGCCGCAGATCCAGATCAGCAGCAGCTATGGCCGCAACGGCCTCACCCCGAGCAGCCTGTTCTCGCCCGGGACGGCCGCCTGGAGCGTCGCTGGCAGTCTGTCGCAGACGGTGTTCGACGGCGGCACGCTCTATCACGACAAGGAAGCGGCCATCGCCAGCCGCGAACAGGCCTTCGCCACCTACAAGAGCACGGTCATTTCCGCGTTCCGCGATGTGGCGGACTCGCTGCGCGCCATCGAAGCGGACGCCAATACGCTGAAGGCGCAGCTCGCTTATGAGAAGGCGGCGCAGGACAGCGTGAAGATCTCGCGCACCCAGTACATGGCGGGTGCGGTGACCTATCCCTCCGTGCTGACCTCCGAGCAGAATTACCAGCAGGCCGTGATCGCCCGGGTGAAGGCGCAGGCCCAGCGCTTCAGCGACACCGCCGCGCTGTTCCAGTCCCTCGGCGGCGGCTGGTGGAACCGCGTCGACCAGACCGCACAATCCCTGCCCCGGACCAACGCGGGCTATTTCCAGGACCACTGAGGCCGCCGCCGGCTCGAGGCCGGCGTCCGACCCTTGCGACATGACGGCCCCGAGCGGCCAGGAGAAGCAATCCATGAAGAAGCGGATGATCATGATGCTGATCGCCGTCGGCCTCGTCTTCGGAGCCCTCTATGGCTTCCAGATGTTCAAGGCCACGATGATCAAGCAGGCGCTGGCCTCTCTGCGCGATCCCCCGCAGACGGTCGCCACCATGGAGGCCGCGCTTTCGCCGTGGCAGACCAGCATCAAGGCGGTCGGCAGCGTGCGGGCGGAGGCCGGTGCGGACCTCGCGCTGGAAAGCTCGGGCACCGTCTCGGAACTGAACTTCAAGTCCGGCGACGAGGTGCAGGAGGGGCAGGTGCTCCTGAAGCTGCGCGACGACCAGGAGCGGGCGAACCTCGAGGCCCTCAAGGCGACCGCCGACGTGAGCGCCATCATCCTCAATCGCGACAAGGAACAGCTCAAGATCCACGCGGTGAGCCAGGCGACCGTGGATAGCGATACGGCGAACCTCAAGAAGGCGCTGGCGCAGGTGGCTGAGCAGCAGGCGGTGGTGGACAAGAAGACGCTGAAGGCGCCCTTCTCGGGCCGCCTTGGCATCCGCGCGGTGGATCTCGGCCAGTATGTGAGCGCCGGCACGACCATCGTGACCCTCCAGTCGCTCAACCCCATCTTCGTGGACTTCTATCTGCCCCAGCAGGCGCTGGCCGAGATCAAGACCGGCCAGGCCGTCAAGGCCACCGTTGACACCTATCCCGGCCAGGGCTTCGAGGGGACGATCACGGCGGTGAGCCCGAAGGTGGACTCCTCGTCCCGCAACGTGCAGGTGCGGGCGGAGTTCAAGAATGACGACAAGCGCCTGTTTCCCGGCATGTTCGCGACCGTGGAGGTTTCCGTCGGGAAGCCCTCCGATCTCGTGACGGTGCCTCAGACGGCGATCACCGCGAACCCCTACGGCGACATCGCCTTCGTGGTGGAGAAGAAGGAAGGCCCGTCGACCGGCCTCTCGGTCAAGCAGGTGTTCGTGAAGACGGGTGAAACCCGTGGCGATCAGATCGCCGTGACCTCCGGCCTCTCGGCGGGCGACCAGATCGTCGTGGCGGGGCAGATGAAGCTGCATAACGGCTCGCAGGTCACAGTCAACAATGCCGTCCTGCCGACGAATACGCCCTCTCCCTCCATCACCGACCGTTGAGCGGAGGCGCGCATGTCGTCCTTCACCGATATCTTCATCCGCCGGCCGGTGCTCGCGATCGTCGTCAGCCTGATGATCCTGGTTCTCGGCCTGCGGGCCATGAGCTCCATGCCCATCCTGCAATATCCGCGCACGCAGAACGCCATCGTCACCGTCTCGACGACTTATCCCGGCGCGGACCCGGACGTGGTGGCCGGCTTCATCACCACGCCGCTCGAAAATGCCATCGCCCAGGCGAACGGCATCGACTACATGACCTCGACCAGCACAACGGGCACCAGCACGATCACCGCAAACCTGCGGCTCAATTACGATACCGGCAAGGCGCTCACCGAGATCAACACCAAGGTCAATTCGGTCCTCAACCAGCTCCCCACCGGCACGCAGCAGCCGGTGCTGACGGTGAAGGTCGGGCAGACCATCGATGCCATGTATATCGGCTTCCGCAGCGACGCGATCGCGCCCAATCAGGTGACGGACTATCTGATCCGCGTGGTGCAGCCGAAGCTTCAGGCGGTGGAAGGCGTCCAGACGGCGGAACTGCTCGGCAGCAAGACCTTCGCCATGCGCGCCTGGCTCGACCCCATCCGGCTGGCGGCCTATGGCGTCACGGCTTCCGAAGTCTCGACCGCGCTCACCAACAACGACTATATCGCGAGCCTCGGCAACACCAAGGGGCAGATGGTTCAGGTGAACCTCACCGCCTCCACCAGCCTGCACAATGTGGACGAGTTCAAGAACCTCATCGTCAAGCAGGCCAACGGCGCCATCGTGCGGCTGAAGGACGTGGCCAATGTCACGCTCGGCTCGGACGATTACGATTCCGCCACCATGTTCAACGGCAATCAGTCCGTCTACGTCGGCATCCAGATCGCCCCGTCCGCCAATCTGCTCGACGTGATCAAGGGCGTGCGCGCCGCGCTGCCGGAGATCGAACGACAGCTGCCGAGCGGCCTCACCATGGGCGTGATCTATGATAGCTCGGACTTCGTGAACAGCTCCATCGAGGAGGTGATCCATACGCTGGTCGAAGCGCTGGTCATCGTGACCATCGTGGTGTTCGCGTTCCTGGGGTCCTGGCGCTCGGTGCTCATTCCGGTCATCGCCATCCCGCTCTCGCTCATCGGCACCTTCCTGATGATGCTGGCCTTCGGCTTCAGCATCAATCTCCTGACGCTGCTGGCGCTCGTGCTCGCAATCGGCCTTGTGGTGGATGACGCGATCATCGTCGTGGAGAGCGTCAACCATCACATGGAGGAGGGGATGACGGCGCTTCAGGCCGCCTTCGCCTCCGCCCGCCAGCTCGCCAACCCCATCATCGCCATGACGGTGGTTCTGGTGGCGGTCTATGTGCCCATCGGTTTCCAGGGTGGCCTCACCGGTGCGCTGTTCACCGAGTTCGCCTTCACCCTGGTGGGCGCGGTCACCATCTCCGCCATAGTGGCGCTGACGCTCACCCCCATGATGTCGGCGCGCATGCTGAAGCCCGTGGACCATGCCGGCGGCGACCTGGAATCGCGCATGGTGCTGGCGGTGGACCGCGTGATGGGGGCCGTGACGGCGGCCTATTCCCGCTCCCTCACCGGCGCGCTGAACTATCTGCCTGTCATCGCCGTCTTTGCGGGGCTGGTCCTGTGCAGCGTCTATTGGCTCTACAGTTCCGCCCAGAGCGAGCTGGCGCCGGAAGAGGACCAGGGCATCATCCTGGCCCAGAGCATCTCCGCCCCCAATGCGACGCTTCAGCAGAAGCAGCTCTACAATCGGCAGACGTTCGAGACCTTCGCCAAGCATCCGGAGACGGAGACGGTGTTCCAGGTGGAAAGCCCGTCCACCAGCATCGCCGGCTGGGTGCTGAAGCCGTGGGACCAGCGCAAGGCCACCACGAAGACCCTGCAGCCGATGATCCAGCAGGAACTGAACCAGGTGGCGGGGCAGAAGATCGTCGCCTTCCAGCAATCCCCGCTGCCGGGCTCCAACGGCCTGCCCATGCAGATCGTCATCGGCACCTCGGACGGCTTCGACAAGCTGAACGAGGTGGCCAGCAAGTTCCTGCAGGATGCGCTGAACACTGGCCTGTTCATCTTCCTCAACAACGACCTGAAGATCGACCAGCCTCAGGCCTCTCTGGTCATCGACCGCGAGAAGACTTCGCTGCTCGGCCTCACCATGAACGGCGTGGGCGGCGCGCTTTCCTCGCTCCTCGGCGGCGGCTACGTGAACTACTTCAGCCTCGACGGGCGCTCCTACAAGGTGATCCCGCAGGTGAAGCAGGAGGCGCGCCTCAACACCGATCAGGTGCTGGATTATTATATCCGCACCGGCGACGGCACGATGGTTCCGCTGTCCACCGTGGCCCGCATCGAGACCAAGACGGTTCCGGAATCCCTCAATCACTTCCAGCAGGTGAATGCCGCGACCATCGCCGGCGTGGTGGCGCCGGGCGTGACGACGGGTGACGCCATCACGGCGCTTCAGGATCTCGCCAAGCGGACGCTGCCGGCCGGCTATACGCTCGATTTCGGCGGCGCCTCGCGGCAATACGTGCAGGAAAGCGGCGGCTTCGTCACCACCTTCGCCTTCGCGCTGATCGTGATCTTCCTGGCGCTCGCGGCTCTGTTCAACAGCTTCCGCGATCCGGTGGTCATCCTGCTGTCGGTGCCCATGTCGCTCGCCGGTGCGCTGCTGTTCATCAGCGTCGGCATCGGTGGCGCGAGCATCAACATCTACACGCAGGTCGGGCTCACCACCCTCATGGGCCTCATCAGCAAGCACGGCATCCTGATGCTGGAAGTGGCCAACGAGCTTCAGCTCGAAGGCAAATCGAAGCGGGACGCGATCATCGCCGCGGCGACCCTGCGGCTGCGGCCCATCCTCATGACCACGGCAGCCATGGTGCTCGGCGTGGTGCCGCTCATCTTCGCCTCCGGCGCGGGCGCCGCCTCGCGCTACAACCTCGGCCTCGTCATCGCCACGGGCCTCGCCATCGGCACGCTGTTCACCCTCTATGTGGTGCCCGCCGCCTATGTGCTGATCGGCGAGACGCACCATAAGGAAGCCAGGGACGAGGAGGTTGCGGCCCCGCCGCACGCGGCCGAACACGGCGCGTGAGGATCGCAGATCGGCAATGAGAGGCAACGGGAGGGGCGGATAAGCCCCTCCCGTTTCTCTTTGGAGTGGCCGCCGGCCTCAGCGCCGCCTCGCTGCAACGGGCGACCGCTTGGCCTTGGAATGGGACGGCCCCACCGGAAGGGCGAGGGGAGGGCGATCCGGATCCAGCGGCAGGCTCGCGCCAGGACGCAGGGGCCCGGCGTCGATGGAGCGCAGCAGCGTCGAGCGGGCGGTGCGCAGATGCGCCCGGCACTTGGCTTCGATGGCACGGGCGTCGCGGCTGCGCAGCGCGGCGATATAGGCAAGGTGTTCGTGGATGGCGACGGTGTTGCGCTCTTTCTCGTCCGCCTTGTTCCACTGGTAATGGTAGTGGAAGATCATGGAGATGACGTCGTAGAAATCCATCATGAAGCGGTTGTGCGAGGCGTCATGGATCAGCCGGTGCAGCCGCTCGTCGAGCCGAGAGAAATCCCTGTAGCGGACATGGATTTCCTTCAGCAGCGCATGGTGTTCCGCCTCCAGGGCATCGAGCTCCCGCCACGCGGGAGCCTCCGGCGGCAGGCTGGCGAAGCGCTGGGCGGAGCGCAGCTCGAACATCTCGCGGATCTCATAAATCTCGGCCGCGAAATCCGCGGTGATGCCCTTGAATACCCAGGCGCTGTTCGGGCGTCGCTCAATGAGTCCGAAGTGGCTGAAGTGGCTGAGATATTCGCGTATCGCCGTGGTTGAAGTATTGAACTGTCGCGCCAGTTCCGCACAATGGATGAGCTGGCCGGGGCGGAAATCGCCCTGCAACACCCACTGCATGAACTGGCGCTCAACACTGGCGCGGACGGATTCCGTCTGCGGCTCGGGAAAATAGTGGGCCGGCGTCGGATGGCGCGCGATCTGGCGCCGGCCGGCCTCCGCGGTCACGAGGCCGGCTTCGGCCAGCGCGGCCAGCACCGCCCGCACCGTCGTCCGGCTGACTTCCAGCACCTGCGCCAGCTGCGCCTCCGAGCCCAGTCGCGCGCCCGGCGGCAGGTCGCCGAGCAGGCTCAAACACTGGTTGTAGGTGCGCTTGAAAAGGCTGTTCCCCCGCATGTTTCAGCGTCCCGCTCCCGTTCGGGCATCCGCTTCGCGGGGATGCCTGTTTGTATTTTAGTGCATAAAAAACCGATTGACTCTGTTCGCACACCATGGATTTTCATATTTAACTAGACAAGAACGAAAATCAGGGAGAGCGCTCGATGAGCCAGGCTTGGGCTTGCCCGGCAGCCGTGTCTCGAATCCGTTTCGCCCTGTGGGTGAAAGGCGTCTTCGCGTGACCGGCCGCATCATTCAGTTCGGAACCAGCCGCTTCCTGCAGGCACATGTGGACCTCTTCGTGCACGAGGCCCGTGAGGCCGGGCAGGCCGTCGGCCCCATCGCCGTCGTGCAGGCTTCGGGTTCCGCCGACCGCGCCGGGCGCGTCGCCGCCTTCGGCCGTCCCGAGGGCTATCCCGTCATCATCCGCGGCCTTGAGAACGGCACCCGGATCGAGCGCCGGATCGACGTGCGCAGCGTGGATCGTGGCCTCTCCGCCGCCCGCGACTGGGAGGCCGTGTCCGAGCTCTTCGCAACGGAAGCGGACCTGATCGTTTCCAACACGGCGGACGCCGGCTACGAGGTGGCGGCAGCCGACCGCGATCCCGCGCTGCTGGCCGGCGGCGTGCCTCAGTCCTTTCCCGGCAAGCTCACCGCGCTCCTGCACCGCCGCTGGCGGCAGGGCGGTCGTCCGCTCACGGTGCTGCCGTGCGAACTCATCAACGGCAACGGCCGCGTGCTGGCGCAGACCGTGCGCTTGCTTGCCGCTGATGCGCAGACGCCCGCCGCCTTCCTTGCGTGGCTGGAGCGGGACGTGATCTTCGCCGACACGCTGGTGGACCGCATCGTCTCGCAGGCGCTCGATCCCGTGGGCGCGGTGGCCGAGCCCTACGCGCTGTGGGCCATCGAGCGCCGGCCGGGCCTTGTCGTGCCCTTCGATCATCCCTGCGTGGTGATGGCGGATGATCTCGGCCCGTTCGAGCGGCTGAAGCTGCACATTCTCAATCTCGGCCACACCGTGCTCGCCGACATCTGGCGCTCGGAAGGGCGCGATCCGGACGAGACCGTGAAGGCCATTCTCGCCGATGGCGCGGTGCGCGATCGCCTTGATGGCCTCTATCGCGCCGAAGTGCTGCCCGGCTTTGCCGCCCATGGCATGGGTGAGGAGGCGCAGGCCTATCTCGCCACCACCATGGACCGCTTCCTCAATCCGTTCCTCGATCATCGCATCTCGGACATTGCGCAAAACCACGCCACCAAGGTGGAACGCCGCATCGCCGCGTTCCTGAGCTGGTGGGGAGAAGCGGGGGGCGTGCCGGCCACCCCGCTGCTGGACGGCGTGATGGCCAGGCGTGCGTCGCCGCCGAACACCGCGCGGAGCGGCGCATGACCTATCAGTTCGACTTCGCGGTTCTTCTGCCCTTCTGGCGCGAGTTCGCCATGGGCGTGTGGCTGACGCTGCAACTGTCGCTCGTCTCCACCGTGCTGGGTTTCGTGCTGGGTACGTTCTGCGCCATCGGCCGGGCCGATGGTCCCCCGTGGGTGAAGTTCGTCGTGGCGGCCTATGTGGAGATCATCCGCAACACGCCGCTGCTGGTGCAGGTGTTCATCGTATATTTCGGCATCGCCACGCTCGGCATTCACGTCTCAGCGAACCTCGCTGCGGTGCTGGCGCTGGTGGTGAATGTGGGCGCCTATACCAGCGAGATCGTGCGGGCCGGCCTTGAGTCCATTCACAAATCGCAACTGGAAGCGGCCGAGTGCCTCGGCCTCAGCCGGCCGCAGACCTACTGGCACGTGATCGTGCGCCCGGCCATCGAGCGGGTTTATCCTGCGCTCACCAGCCAGTACGTGCTGCTGATGCTGGCCTCGTCCATCACCTCGCAGATTTCGGCCGAGGAACTGACGGCGGTGGCCAACCGCATCCAGTCCGACACCTTCCGCAGTTTCGAGACCTATATCGTCGTCGGCGTGCTGTATCTGGCGCTGTCTTTCGTGGTGCGCCTCGCGTTCTGGCTGTTCGGGCTCGTGGTCTTCGTGCGGCGCCGCAAGCTTGGCACGGCGCTCTGAGAGGGGAATGGGATGCCAACCTTTACCCTGACTCACTTCGAGTTTCTGTGCTGGGCCGCGCTGTGGACGGTCGGCCTCTCGGCCATCGCCTTCGTGGGCGGCGGCATCGTCGGCTTCCTTGTGGCGCTGGCGCGGGTCTCTCCCAGCCCCATCGTGCGCGGCATCGCCATCGGCTACATCCAGATCGTGCAGGGCACGCCCCTGCTGATCCTGCTGTTCCTGTTCTACTTCGGGATCGCCATCGTCGGCTTCAAGGAAGTGCCGGCCATCCTCTCGGCGGGCCTCGGCCTCACCATCTATGCCTCGGGCTTCCTTGCGGAGATCTGGCGCGGTTGCATCGAGAGCGTGCCCAAGACGCAGTGGGAGGCGGCTGAATGCCTTTCGCTCAGCCGCTGGCAGCGCATGACCAAGGTGGTGCTGCCGCAGGCCATGCGCATCGCCACCGCGCCCACCGTGGGCTTCCTGGTGCAGATCGTGAAGAACACGTCTCTGGCCTCCGTGGTTGGGTTCATCGAGTTGTCGCAGGCAGGCAAGCTCGTCAACAACTCCATCTTCGAGCCGTTCACCATCTTCATCGTGGTGGCCAGCATCTATTTCGTCCTCTGCTATCCGCTCTCGACCTGGAGCCGCAGCCTGGAAAGGAAGCTCAATGTCGGCCGTCGTTAGTCTTTCGAACGTCCATAAGAGCTTCGGCGCGGTCAAGGTTCTCGATGGCGTGTCCTTCGAGGTGGGACGCGGCGAGGTGGCGGCGGTCATCGGCCAGTCCGGCTCCGGCAAGTCCACGGCCCTACGCTGCATCAATGCGCTGGAGACCATCGAGGACGGCACCATTTCCGTCTGCGGCCATGCGGTGCATGACAGGAAGCTCGACAAGCGCGAGCTGCGCCGGGACGTCGGCATCGTCTTCCAGAGCTACAATCTGTTCCCGCACCTCACGGCGGAACAGAACATCATGCTCGCGCCCACCTGCGTGAAGTCGCTGTCCAAGGCGAAGGCGCGGGAGCTGGCGCGCGAGGTGCTCGCCCGCGTGGGTCTGGAGGCGAAGGCCGACCATTATCCCGAGCAGCTCTCCGGCGGCCAGCAGCAGCGCGTGGCCATCGCCCGCTCGCTCGCCATGCAGCCCAAGCTGATGCTGTTCGATGAGGTGACCTCCGCGCTTGATCCGCAGCTCACCGGCGAGGTGCTGAAGGTGATGGAGGATCTGGCGCGGGGCGGCATGACCATGATCCTCGTCACGCACGAGATGGCCTTCGCCCGCAAGGTGGCCTCCAAGGTCATCTACATGCACAAGGGCAAGGTCTGGGAAACGGGGCCGGGCGCCATGCTCGAGAACCCGCAGACCGAAGAACTGAAAGCCTTCGTCGGCAGCGGGCTGTGACCTGACGGCCCCGCGCCTGCAATAGACCCAAAACGCTGACGCCACTCTCAAACTGACGCCAAGCACAGAAGAAGGGATGGAACCATGGAGCGCCTGAACATCAGCCGTCGCGCCTTTCTCGCCGGGGCCGCCGGCCTTGCGGCCGCGGGCAGCTTTGCCCTGCCGGCCCGCGCCGATACGCTCGACGAGATCAAGAAGCGCGGCAAGATACTCATCGCGGTGGACCTCGGCTCCCCGCCCTTCGGCATGAACGATGCCAACATGCAGCCCACCGGCTCGGATGTGGAGAGCGCCAAGCTCATCGCCGCCGATCTCGGGTTCCCGCTGGAGATCGTGCAGGTCACGAGCCCCAACCGCATCCCCTTCCTGCTCACCGGCAAGGCCGATCTGGTGATGGCCTCGTTCAGCGTCACGGACGAGCGCAAGAAGGTGATTGACTTCTCCGATCCCTACGGCGTGATCCAGATCGTGGTCGCAGCGCCCAAGAGCGTTGCCATCAAGGATCTGAAGGACCTCGTGGGCAAGCGCCTTGGCACCACGCGCGGCTCCAGCAACGATAAGGAAGCCACCACCCAGGCGCAGGGCGCGGAGATGGTGCGCTATGACGACGACGCGACCCTCATCACCGCTCTGGTGTCCGGCCAGGTGAACATGATGGCCTCCTCGCCGCAGGTGATGGCGGCGGTGAACGCGCGCCGTCCCAACGATCCGCTGGAAATCAAGCTGGTGCTCAAGACCAACCCCTATGCGGCCGGTCTGCGCAAGGGCGACGATGCGCTGCGCGAGGCTGTCAACAAGGTGATCGCCACCAACCTGAAGAACGGCAAGCTGAACGAGATCTACACCCGCTACAACGGGACCTCGCTGCCGGAAGACATGTTGAAGTGATTTGACGAGGCGGCCCGGTCTTCACCGGGTCGCCACTCGGTTCCATTTCAGGAAAGACCCGGACGATGAAGGCGTTACTCTGCGAAGAACCCGGCCGCCTGTCGGTGATCAGCCGCCCCGAGCCCGTTCCGGGTCCCGGCGAGGTGCTGGTGCGCATCCGGCGCGTGGGCATCTGCGGCACGGATTTCCACATCTTCCAGGGCAAGCACCCCTTCCTCGAATATCCCCGCGTGATGGGCCACGAGCTCTCCGGCACGGTGGAGCAGGCGCCGGACGGCAGCCGCCTCACCAAGGGCGAGAACGTCTATATCGTGCCCTACCTCTCCTGCGGAAAGTGCGTGGCCTGCCGCAAGGGCGTGACGAATGCCTGCCAGAACATCGCTGTGCTCGGCGTGCACAGGGATGGCGGCATGGCGGAGTTCCTCTGCGTGCCGGAGCAGAATGTCATTCCGGCGGGCTCGGCCTCGCTTGATGACGCGGCGATGATCGAGTTCCTCGCCATCGGCGCCCATGGCGTGAAGCGCGGCGGCATCACGGCGCAGGACAAGGTGCTGGTGGTGGGCGCGGGCCCCATCGGCATGTCCGCCATCATCTTCGCCAAGGCGCGGGGTGCGGACGTGTCGGTGATGGACACCCGCGAGGATCGCCTGAATTTCACCAGGGACGCGCTGGGCGCGAACCATCTGCTCATCGCCGATGCCGGCGCAGAAGACGTGGCGCGCGGCATCACGGGCGGCGATTTCTACGATGTGGTGATCGACGCCACCGGCCATGCGGGCGCCATGCAGCGCGGCTTCGGCTTCGTCGCCCATGCGGGCCGCTATGTGCTGGTGAGCGTGGTGCGGCAGGACATCACCTTCTCCGATCCCGAGTTCCACAAGCGCGAAACCACGCTGTTCGCCAGCCGCAACGCCCAGCCGGACGATTTCGCCGAGGTGGTGCGCCAGATGGAGGCGGGCAAGGTGCCCACGCGCGCGCTCAACACCCATCGCGGCGCGCTCTCCGATGCGCCGGCCCTGTTCCAGGAGTGGCTGCGGCCGGAGGCCGGGGTCATCAAGGCGATCCTGGAAGTCTGAGGTTTCTTCATGTCCAGCCCGCGCACGCTGCGTCTCCACGAGACGGACAATGTCATCATCGTCCTCGATACCGTTGCACGCGGCGCGGCGCTGGCTGGCGGCCTGACGGCGGCGGGGCCCGTGCCCCGCGGCCACAAGATCGCGGCCGCCCCCATTCCCGCCGGGGCGCCGGTGCGCAAGTTCGGGCAGGTCATCGCCTTCGCCAAGGCGGACATCGCGCCGGGCGAATGGGTGCATGAGCACAATGTGATGCTGCAGGACTTCGAGCGCGATTATGCCTTCGCCTCGGAGGCCCGCGCGCCGGAAGGCCTGCTGCCGGGCGAGACGCCCGCCATCTTTGAGGGCTTCCGCCGCGCCGATGGCCGTGCGGGCACCCGCAACTATATCGGCATCCTCAGCTCCGTGAACTGCTCCGCCACCGTGGCGGATTACATTGCGGATGAGGTGACGCGCTCGGGCATCCTCGCGGATTATCCGAACATCGATGGCGTGGTGCCGTTCACCCACGGCACCGGCTGCGGCATGGGCAGCAAGGGGGAGGAGTTCGACATCCTCGCCCGCACCCAGTGGGGCTATGCCACCCATCCCAATTTCGCGGCCGTGCTGGTGATCGGCCTTGGCTGTGAGGTGTTCCAGATCCCGCGCCTCAAGGAGGCCTATGGCATCGTCGAAGGCGAGCATTTCCAGAGCCTGACGATCCAGGAGAGCGGCGGCACCCGCAAGTCCGTGGCGGCCGGCGTCGCGCGGGTGAAGGAGATGCTCGCCTTCGCCAATTCCTCCCGGCGGCAGACGGTGGCGGCATCCGAGCTGATGCTGGCGCTCCAGTGCGGCGGCTCGGACGGCTATTCCGGCCTCACCGCCAATCCTGCGCTGGGTGCGGCGGTGGATATTCTGGTGCGGCAGGGCGGCACGGCCATCCTTTCCGAGACGCCGGAAATCTTCGGTGCCGAGCATCTGCTTACCCGCCGGGCCGAGAGCGAGGCGGTGGGCCGCAAGATCGTTGATCTCATCGATTGGTGGACGGACTATGCCGCCCGCGCCGGTGGCGAGCTGAACAACAATCCGTCCCCCGGCAACAAGGCGGGCGGGCTCACCACCATTCTTGAAAAGTCGCTGGGCGCGGTGGCGAAAGGCGGCACCTCCACCCTGCGCGGCGTCTATCGCTATGCCGAGCGGATCGACCGCAAGGGCTTCGTTTATATGGACACGCCCGGCTACGATCCGGTGGCCGCCACCGGGCAGGTGGCTGGAGGCGCGAACGTGCTGTGCTTCACCACCGGCCGTGGCTCGGCCTATGGCTGCAAGCCCACGCCCTCCATCAAGCTGGCCACCAACAGCGATCTCTATCGCCGGATGGAAGAGGACATGGACCTCAACTGCGGCGATGTCCTTGAAGGCGTCAGCATCGAGGAGAAGGGCCGGGAGATCTTCCAGACGGTGCTCGATGTGGCCTCCGGCACCCGCTCCAAGTCGGAACTTCTGGGCTATGGCCGAAACGAATTCGTGCCCTGGCAGCTCGGCGCGGTGATGTGAGCGAAGGGGTGCGCCCGCAGCAGGGTGCGCCTTCCGGTGAGGCTGGACGAAGCCTGATTGCCGTTCAGCGGTCTTGCATTGATGAGCCGCGTTCACCGCTTCATGCGATGGCGGCCGGCTACCCGGCCATGAGGCGGTGCGTTAGCTTTGCGGCTCCAGTGCCGGCCTGATCCTTCAGGCCTTGGCGCCAGCCTCACTCAGACAACCGACATCCCAGCCCTGACGCACGTCGGTGCGTGCCGCTCGCCCCTGAACCCAGGTTCGGGGGGCGGGGGACGCGCGCCCCGGGCGGGATGCGGAACGGACGCTCATGCTTACATCCTCCAAGCCGGATCTCGCCGTCGTGCAACGCGGCACCGCCGCCTGGGGCGCGGTGCTCGCGCTCGCCTTGTGTGCCTTCGCCCTCATCGCCTCCGAATTCATGCCGGTGAGCCTGCTCACGCCCATCTCCGCCGATCTCGGCATCTCCGAAGGACAGGCCGGACAGGCGATTTCGGTTTCCGGCGCCTTTGCGGTGATCACCAGCCTGTTCATCGCGTCCCTTGCCGGAAGCCTCGACCGAAAGGTGCTGTTGCTCGCGCTCACGGGCGTGATGATCGCGTCGGGCGCCATCGTCGCGGCCGCGCCCAATTACGCGGTGCTGATGGCCGGGCGTGCGCTGATCGGGGTCGTCATCGGCGGCTTCTGGTCCATGTCCGCCGCCACCGCCATGCGTCTGGTCCCTGAAGCGCAGGTGCCTCGCGCGCTCGCGATCCTGAACGGCGGCAATGCCCTCGCGACGGTGGTCGCTGCGCCCATGGGGAGTTTCCTCGGCGGTCTGATCGGCTGGCGCGGCGCATTCTTCTGCGTCGTCCCCGTAGCCGTTCTGGTGTTCTTCTGGCTGCTGGCCAGCCTGCCGACGCTGCCGGTGGAGCGGCGGCCTGCCGCCCCCGGTGCGTTCCGGCTGGTGCGGTGGCCGATGGTTGGATGGGGCATGGCGGCGGTCAGCCTCTTCTTCATGGGGCAGTTCACCCTGTTCACCTATCTGCGCCCATTCCTGGAAACGGTGACGCGGGTGAACGTGCCGACGCTCTCGCTCATTCTGCTGGTCATGGGCGTCACCGGCTTCGTCGGCACCAGTCTGATCGGGGCTGCACTGAGGCGTAGCCTCTACGGCACGCTCGTCGTCATCCCGGCGCTCATGGCCGGTATCGGGCTCGCGCTGACGCTGTTCGGCGGGAGCCCCCTCACGACGGCGCTGCTGCTCGCCGGCTGGGGCTTCCTCAGCACGGCGGCGCCTGTCGGCTGGTGGACCTGGCTGTCGCGTACCCTCCCGCAGGATGCGGAGGCGGGTGGCGGGCTCATGGTGGCGGTCGTCCAGCTCGCCATCACCCTTGGCGCGACGCTCGGCGGCTTGCTGTTCGATCTCCGTGGATACGGCGCCACCTTCGGTACGGCGGTTGTCCTGCTGCTGCTGGCGGCGCTTCTGGCCTGGCGCACGGCGGGCGTCGCGCGCGCCTCGGCCTGAGCTGAACGGCGGTGGCCGGAGGGCACCTCATTGTTGAGCGGTGCTCATAGGCCCATTCCGCCCCGCCGCCCTAATCGCCGTGTCGACGCAAGGTTAGAGTGACGCTTCAGCTCACCCCGATAGGCCGCGCCCTGGCACAGACACCCGTGGGCTCGGCCTTGCGTGATCGCCGGGGTCACCGGCCGATCACGCATTCGTTCATCCCTGATGCAGCCCTATCGACGTAACCTTAGGAGACGGAATGGCCTTTCGGCAGACGCCCCTGATCATGTGCCTTGCCCTGACACTGCTGGGAACGGGAGGCGCGGCCCATGCGCAGGATGCTGCCGCCGGCGAACGTCTGTTCCGCGCGCGCTGTGCGTCGTGCCACGCCGTCGAGTCCGGCCAGAACCGGATCGGCCCGAGCCTGAGCGGGGTCATCGGCCGCAAGGCGGGCAGCCTCGAAGGCGCCCGCTATTCGCAAGGTATGAGGGCGCTCGATGTGACCTGGGATGCGGCGCAGTTGGACACGTATCTCGCGAATCCGCGCGCGATGGTGCCCGGCACGACCATGACGGTTTCGGTGACGAGCGCCGCGGACCGCGCCGCGATCACCGGCTACCTGCAGACCCTTTCGCAGCCGAAGTGAGCCTGGAACAGCATAACCAGACCGGGAGCAGACGATGGCCAAGCTGAACGTCAATGGTCGGGACTTCGAGATCAACGTGGAGGAGGATACGCCCCTGCTCTGGGTCCTGCGCGACCACGTGGGTCTCACAGGCACCAAATATGGCTGCGGCGTCGCGCAGTGCGGCGCCTGCACCGTCCATCTGGACGGGGTTGCCACCCGCTCCTGCTCGGTGCCTGTCAGTGCCGTAGAGCCGGGACAGAAAATCGTGACCATCGAGGGGCTCGGGGCGGAGAAGCCGCACCCGGTGCAGCTGGCCTGGGCGGAGCTCGACGTCGCCCAGTGCGGCTACTGCCAGGTGGGCATGATCATGGCTGTCTCTGCGCTGCTGGCGCAGAACCCCAGCCCGAGCGACGAGGACATCCGCTCGGAGATCACCAATATCTGCCGGTGCGGGACCTATGGGCGCGTGCTCGCCGGCACCAAGCTCGCCGCTGCACGCATGGCATCCAACCGGGGTTGAGGAGGCCGTCATGACGCATTCTTCCCACATCTCCTCCTCGGCCCTCAGCCGGCGCGGGTTCCTGCGCGGCGGCGCGGTGGCGGCCGGTGCCTTCACCTTCGGCTTCAGCTTCCCGGCGCTGAAGCCGGCCCTTGCCCAGACGGTCCCGAACGAGGTCAACGCCTGGGTGGTGGTGCAGCCCGACGAGACGGTCATCATCCGCATCGCCCGCATCGAGATGGGGCAGGGGGCCTTGACCGGCCTTGCCCAACTGGTGGCCGAGGAACTCGACTGCGACTGGGACAAGGTGCGCTTCGAGCTCGTCAATCCCGGCAGCAACAAGGGCCGGGGCAATGCCTGGCGCTCGCAGCAGACCGGCGGCTCGCGCTCCATCCGCGGCTCGCACGATTATCTGCGGCTCGGAGGCGCGCAGGCGCGTGCCATGCTGGTGGAAGCGGCCGCCCGGAGCTGGAACGTGCCGGCGGCGCAATGCAGGGCTGCCAAGGGCGTCATCACTCACGCCGCCAGCGAGCGCACCATCACCTATGGGGCGGTCGCAACGGCAGCCAATGCGGTTCCGGTGCCGGCCGACGTGCCGCTGAAGGATCCGAAGGACTGGACCATTGCCGGCAAGCCGCTGAAGCGTCTCGATACGCTGGACAAGCTCAACGGCTCGCTGGTCTATGGCATGGACATCCGCATGCCCGGCATGCTGGTGGCGATCCCCAAGGCCTGTCCCGTTCAGGGGGGCAAGGTCAAGAGCTTCGACGCGGCCGCCGTTTCGGGCATGCGCGGCGTCAAGCATGTGCTGAAGGTGGATGACGAGACGGTGGCGGTGGTGGCCGACACCTTCTGGCGGGCCAAGACCGCACTCGATGCCCTGCCGATCCAGTGGGACGAGGGGCCGAACGCCAAGGTCTCCAGTGCCACCATCGCCGCGACGCTGCACGAGGGACTTTCTGCGCCCGACGCCTTTGTCGGACACAAGGCTGGGGATGCCAAGGCCGTGCTCGGCAAGGCGAGCCGTGTTATCGAAGCGGACTATGGTTTCCCCTATCAGAACCATGCCCCCATGGAGGTGTTGAGCGCGACCGTGCGCTGGACGGCCGACCGCTGCGAGGCCTGGGCGCCCACCCAGTCGCCCGAGGCGGCGCACGCCACGCTCGCCACCGCCGCCGGTCTTTCGCCGGAGAAATGCGAAGTCAATGTCATGCGCATCGGCGGCAGCTTCGGGCGACGTCTCGCGACGGACTATCTGCGCATCGCCACCTTGATCGCGAAGCAGGTACCGGGCGTCCCGGTGAAGATGATGTGGACCCGGGAGGAGGACATGCTTCAGGGGCGCTTCCATCCGGTCACCCAGGCCCGCTTCCGGGCGACGCTGGACGGGCAGGGCAATGTGGAGGCGCTGCACATGCGCATCTCCGGCCAGTCCATCGCCAGCTATGCCATACCGTCTCTGGTGGGCAATAATGGCGATCCTCTGGTCTATCAGGGGCTGCTTCCCGACGGTCCGGAAGGGCGCCTCGGCTACACCATTCCCAACATTCTGATCGATTACGCGATGCGCAATCCGCACATCCGGCCGGGCTTCTGGCGGGGCGTGAACCTAAATCAGAATGCGGTCTATATGGAGAGCTTCATCGATGAGCTGGCCCATGCCGCGCGGCAGGACCCGCTGGAGTTCCGCCGCAGGCTCATGAAGAACCATCCCAAGCACCTCGCTGTCCTGGAGGCGGCCGCCAGGGGCATCGGCTGGGGCGAGAAGCCGGCGGCGGGACGCGCCCGTGGTCTGGCGCAGATCATGGGCTTCGGCAGCTACGTGGCCGCTGCCGCCGAGGTCTCGGTCACGAAAGGACAGTTGCGCATCCACCGCATCGTGGCTGCCACCGATCCCGGTTATGTGGTCAATCCGCAGCAGGTGGAGGCGCAGGTGGCCGGCTCGTTCGTCTACGGGCTCTCCGCCATGCTCTACGGTGAGTGCACCGTGAAGGACGGGCGCATCGAGCAGGAGAATTTCGACACCTACAACGTCATGCGGCTCGACGAGATGCCCGAGGTTGAGGTGATCTCCATGCCGTCCGGCGGCTTCTGGGGCGGTGTCGGCGAGCCCACGATCGCGGTTGCGGCGCCGGCGGTGCTGAACGCCATCTACGCCGCGACCGGCAAGCGGGTGCGGCAGCTGCCGTTGAAGAATGTGGATCTCAACGTGAGCTGACGCGGCTTTGCTGCCGGGTGAGATGGCATGATCCGGACGAAGGCGGGGCGTCGGCTATCGGCGCCCCAGTTTCCTATCGGCGACCGTTGCCTGGATCGCCGCCGCTTCGCACGCGGTGCCTGCACCGTCCGGAAGCGCTCAGACGCGCGTGGCGCGCAGGGGAAATTTGCCGCGTGTCATCAACGGCTGCACACCGTCATCGAGGCGCCCGAGCCGGATGAGGCCAGGGGAATAATGATACGCGGCATAATAGAGCACGAGGTTGCCCCATGGGGCGTAATAGCACAGATCGCCGGGGGCCTCGTTGCCGAAGGAGGCGTTGGCGCGACGGGTCAGCTTGCGGGGGAGATAGGCGATCTTTTCGTTGGTGGAATAATCCTCGATGGTGAGGTCCAAGGGGAGCATGGCGGCCAGCTCCTGCGCCGGGGCTTCATCGAGAAGTGTTGCGGTGAACACGTGGCTGTCGAATGCAAATTGTATCTTCATGCCGGATCCGCCTGCTCCTGTCCCACCGTATGCTCCGCCCGGCAGGCCGGCCGCCAGGATGGCGCCGACCGCGGACCGGCGGGTCATGTCCTGTGCCATTCTTTCCTCCTCTGTGCGGGCCCCGGCCTATTGCCCCGGATGTTCGCGCTCCGGTGGTTCGTGCAATGAGAGGCAGAGCTTAGCGGGCGAGGGTTGAGTGCCCTATAGGGCGACGGTGCATGGTGCCATGAGCAAGGCTCATCAATAGCCGGACATGGAAGCGGCGGCGCGTGCGGTATCTGATGGGAAAGGGCGTTTCACGCGCGGGATGCATCACGTCCCGCCGCTGCGCGCCCGGAGGGCCGGAGGTTCGAGGTGCCACGGGATAATGTAAACGATCTGCTGGTGTTCCTCGCGGTCGCCCGCGAGCGCAGCTTCACGCGAGCGGCTGCGAAGATGGGAGTCTCGCAATCGGCCCTGAGCCACACCATCCGCCAGTTGGAGGCGCGGCTCGGCGTGCGGCTTCTGACCCGCACCACGCGCGCGGTCTCCCCGACGGATGCGGGCGAGCGCCTGCTGGCGGGCATCGGCCCGCATTTCGACGAGATCGAAGCGCAGGTGGATGCGCTCAATGACCTGAGGGACAAGCCGGCGGGCACCATCCGCATTTCCGCGCCGGACTTTGCCATCTCCAGCGTGCTGTGGCCGAAGCTGAAGGCCTTTCTGCCGCAGTTTCCGGACATCAAGGTGGAACTGCTCCAGGAGAATGGCCTCACCGATATCGTCACCGAGCGTTATGACGCGGGCGTGCGCATGGGAGATCAGCTTGCCAAGGACATGATCTCTGCGCGTATCGGACCGGACTTCCGCTTCGCGGTGGTCGGCTCCAAATCCTACTTTGCCTCGCGTCCCGAGCCCGCCACGCCACAGGATCTGGTGCAGCACAGCTGTATCAATTACCGGTTTCCGACGTCCGGGGGGCTCTGGGCCTGGGACTTTGAGGAAGAGGGACGCGAGTTCAAGATCCGCGTCGAGGGCCAGCTGGTGTTCAACAACATCTTTAATGCGCTGGACGCGGCTGTCGCCGGCTTCGGCCTCGCTTATGTGCCCGAGGAACTCGCCATTCCCCATCTTGCCAAGGGCCGGCTCGTGCGCGTGCTGGAGCGCTGGAGCCCCTATTGGGACGGCTACTACCTCTATTATCCGAGCCGCCGCCAGTCCTCTCCGGCCTTCGTGGCGCTGGTCGAGGCCCTGCGCCACCGCGGATAGGGCAGGGGCCGTGCCCACCATGGCCGCCCGCGGACCGGCCATGGTGGGATGGGTCAGACCCGAAGCAGGGTCTTGATGGCCCGCCGCTCGTCCATGGCGCGATAGCCTTCGGCCACGTCCTTCAGCGGTAGCGTCAGGTCGAAGACCTTGCCCGGATTGATCTTGCGGCTCAGCACGAGATCCATCAGGTGCGGCAGGAAACGGCGCACCGGGGCTGGGCCGCCGAGCATGCCGGTCTGCGAGAAGAAGAGCTGTTCGCCATTGAGTTCGACGCCGTGGGGCACGCCCACATAGCCGATCATGGCGCCGGGGCGCGCGCAGGCGATGGCCTGGGCCATGGATTCCCCCGTTCCCACGCATTCGAGCACCGAGTCCGCGCCGACGTTCCCGGTCAGGCGCTTGACCTCGGCAATCCCTTCCGCGCCACGCGCGGAGACGATGTCCGTGGCGCCGAACTCCAGCGCCAGGTCCTGGCGGCTCTTGTGGCGGCTCATTGCGATGATCCGCGCGGCCTCCATCTGTCTGGCCGCGAGAACGCCCATGAGGCCCACTGCGCCGTCGCCCACCACGACGACCGTGGAGCCCGGCTGCACGCGCGCCGCATCGGCCGCATACCATCCTGTTCCCAGCACATCGGATGCCGCCAGCAGGCTGGCGAGGAGATCATCGTCGGGAACCGTGTCGGTCGCCACCAGCGTGCCATCCGCCAACGGCACGCGGGCGTAGGGCGCCTGGGCACCGCTCATGAATTCGCGCTGCTCGCAGGAAGACTGAAAGCCGAACCGGCAGTGGGGGCAGGTGTTGTCCGACAGGCAGAAGGAGCCGACCACGAACTGGCCGGGGCGCACGGTGCGCACCGCGCTGCCGACTTGCGTGACGATGCCGCAATATTCGTGACCCATCGCCATCGGCGCGGCGACGTCGTTCAGGCCCCGGTACGGCCAGAGATCCGAGCCGCAGATGCAGCTGGCGGACAGCTTGATGATGGCGTCCGTGGGCTTGAGGATTTCCGGCTCTGGAACCGCCTCGCACCTCACGTCGCCCTTGCCGTACAGCACGGTTCCAAACATGCGCATGTCCTCTTCTGGTCCGCAGCACCGGCGCACCGCCGTCCCCGTCTGGCTGCGGGGAAGCAACGGATGGGGAGGGGATGCGCCGGGCCAGTGTCAGGTTAGGCCGCCGGCAGCCACAGGATTAGGCCCATGCGATCGCTAGGGTTCATGAGCCCAAATCATCAATCGGAGATCACGCTGTCGGCGGCTCCGGAATTGGAATGTCATGCCGAGCCGGACCGGTATTGCAAGGTCCGAAACGGCGACCCCATGGGTCTGCGGTCCCTTGATGAAGGACGTTCGATCTGCATCAATTACGGGACGGATTTTCGTATCAATTCCTGAATATTCGTATGCAGCGATGAATTTTGAAATTTGTATGAAATTGTAAATTGCACGTGCGGCAAACATGCTCATTTTTTGCTTTTCGGCGCAAGCTTCGGGAAAGGCTCTTAAGTGAACGTTCGTTCCTGTAATGACTGTTGTTTTTCAAACGGCTGCGGGGGCATCCGATGTACAATCATATTCCCATGACGTGGAAGATCTGCCTTCTCCTCATCCTGCTCGGGGTGGTCAGTTTGGCAGGCGCACTGTTTGCGTCTTACAGCATGAAGGACGTGGATCGGACGTACGCTGATCTTCTGGAAGGCCCGCCACGGGCAATCCTGAGCATCTCGCGTGCAAACCGTTCATCGATCGAGGAAATTGCCGCCATCTACAAGGCAATCGCCGCCACCACGCAGGATGAGGTGGAACTCGGGCGCAAGGCGCAGGAGCGCCACTACGGCAATTTCAATGAGCGGCTGAGCAACGCTGCCACGGCCTACCCCGCCGTCGCAGACGCCATGGCGGGCTTCCGAAAGGAGCACGATCGCATACTTGGCGCCGAATGCCGGGAGACGGTCCGTCTCTCCACAGGCCCGAAGACGGCCGAGAATGATGCTCTGGCGCTCCAGCAGATGGTGAGCGCCTGCGAGCCGGCGCTGCGCCGTCTCGCAGACCAGATGGTGGCCTTCAACAGCAAGATCGACGAAGGCATGCATGCGAAGGGGCGTGAGCTGACGGCGCAGGCCGACTTCACCAGCAAGGCCACCCCGGCCGCCATTGCCCTGGCCACGCTTGTGGTGCTGGCGGCGGCTGTCTTCGCCGTTCGCCGCGGCATCGTCGCCCCCATCCGGGTAATGATGGATGTCATGAAGGGCCTCGGCGAAGGCAAGCTCGATCAGTCCGTGGCAGGCACTGAGCGGAAGGATGAGATCGGCGCCATGGCCGGCTCGCTCGAAGTCCTGCGCGGCCAGCTCGCGGAGGCCGAGACCGTTCGCCGGGCCCGCGCGGAACAGGAAGCCGAGGAGCGTCGCCTGCTCGACCGGCGCAACAGGCTGGCCGAGAGCTTCGTCTCCCGCATGACCGAGCTCTCCTCGGCCTTTGCCGCCTCCTCCGATCAGGTGGCCGGGTCCGCCCGCAATCTCTCCGCCACCGCCGAGCAGACCTCCCGCCAGGCCCAGGCGGTCGCGGAAGCCGCCGAGGAGGCCGCTGTCAATGTGCAGACGGTCGCCGCTTCGTCGGAAGAACTCGCGGCCTCGGTGCGGGAGATCACCGGTCAGGTCAGCCACTCGGCCAAGGTGGCGGATGTCGCCTTCTCCGAAGCGGAGACCTCCAACGCCCGCATCTCGGAACTGGCGACCGCAGCCACCGCCATCGGCGATGTGATCTCGCTCATCAAGGGTATCGCTGACCAGACCAACCTGCTGGCGCTCAACGCCACCATCGAATCCGCCCGGGCCGGCGAGGCCGGCAAGGGCTTCGCGGTGGTCGCCTCCGAGGTGAAGCAGCTCGCCTCCCAGACCGCCCGTGCGACGGACGAGATTTCCGCCAAGATTTCGGAAATCCAGCAGTCCACCCAAGGCACCGTGACCTCGATGGCCGAGATCATGCGGGTGATCGCCAACATGAAGCAGATCTCCTCCTCCATCGCCGGCGCGGTCGAGGAACAGGGCGCAGCCACCGGCGAGATCGCCCAGAACTGCCAGCGGGCGGCCAACGGCACGCAGCAGGTGACGCAGAACATCACCGGCGTCGGCCAAGCGGCCGAACTCACGGGCTCGGCGTCCACTGAACTGCTGGCTCTTTCGGAGGGATTGTCCGGGCAGGCGTCCGATCTGAAGCAGGTGGTCGAACGCTTCATGCTGGATCTTAAAGCGGCCTGATTTCCAGGGCGTCCCGCCCCCGCGAAACACTCGCGGGGGCGTCTCCTATTGCAAAAGCGGGATTGCCGATATGACCGGTTCATCTGCAACCGTGATTTCCACGGACGAACTGCAAATCCGACGGCTGCTGAAATATGGAACGCCGCTCTCGGCGCAGGAGCGGGAGGAGGCCCTCTCGCGCATCGAAGCGGCCGTGCGGCGGCTCGACGAACTCGCTCTCAGTGGTGCGGACCCGCTGATCGACGGGGTGGACCTCCGGGGCCTCATTGATGCCGCAGCGGCGTGTTCGGCCCTCGCGGGCCGCTTCGGGCAGGACCCGCCGGATGCCCGGTCCGTAGACGAATTGCCCTAGCGTTTCCAACGGTCCGTCGCCCGCGTCTTTCGTCGCCCTTGCCCAAGCCTCAGCCTGACGCCACAGTCGGCCACAAGCCGGCGCAAGTCCGGATGAGTCCCATGGGAGGAATGCGGGATGCCTCAGGCCGCCGGCTCGGGCGAAACCTATGATTATGTAATCGTCGGCGCAGGATCCGCCGGCTGCGTTCTGGCCAACCGCCTCTCGGCCGATCCGAATGTGCGGGTCGCGGTGGTTGAGGCCGGAGGGCGCGACAACTGGATCTGGTTCCACATTCCCGTGGGCTATCTCTTCGCCATCGGCAATCCGCGCGCCGACTGGTGCTTCAAGACCGAGCCGGAGCCGGGGCTCAATGGCCGCGCGCTCTCCTATCCCCGTGGCAAGACCATTGGTGGCTCCTCGGCCATCAACGCCATGATCTACATGCGCGGGCAGGCGGCCGATTACGACCACTGGCGCCAGCTCGGCCTTGCCGGCTGGGGCTGGGAGGATGTGGAGCCGCTTTTCAAGGCGCATGAGGACCATTTCCTCGGCCCCAACGCCCATCACGGCAAGGGCGGGGAATGGCATGTGGAGTTCCCGCGCATCACTTGGCCGCTGCTCGACGTGGTGCGGCAGGCCGCAGACGAGGATGGCATCCGCGCCATCGACGACTTCAATACGGGCGACAATGAAGGCGCCTGCTATTTCCACGTGAACCAGAAGCGGGGCCTGCGCTGGAGCGCCGCGCGCGGCTTCCTGAAACCGGTGCTCAACCGGCCGAACCTCGACCTCATCACCACGGGACACGTGGAGAAGGTGCTGGTGCACGAGAAGCGCGCGACCGGCATTCGCGTGCGTGGCAAGGACGGCCTGCGCACGCTCAACGCCCGCCGGGAGGTGATCCTGGCCGCAGGGGCGCTTGGTTCGCCGCAATTGCTGATGCTGTCGGGCATCGGTCCGGCCGAGCATCTGGCGGCGAAGGGCATCGATGTTGTGCTCGACAGGCCGGGTGTCGGGTCGAACCTGCAGGACCACCTGCAACTGCGTCTCATCTACAAGGTGTCCGGCATCGGCACGCTCAACCAGCGTTATCATTCGCTGTTCGGGCGCATGGGCATGGGCCTGGAATATGCGCTCTTCCGGCGCGGTCCGCTCACCATGGCGCCCTCGCAGATGGGCATCTTCACGAAATCCGGCCCCGAGCAGGAGCGCGCCAATATCGAGTTTCACGTGCAGCCGCTATCGCTCGACAAGTTCGGCGAGCCGCTGCACCGCTATCCGGCCTTCACCATGAGCGTGTGCAACCTGCGTCCCACCTCGCGCGGCACGATCCGCCTCAAGGGGCCGAACCCGTTGGCGCCGCCGGAAATCCGGCCGAACTATCTGGATACGGAAGAGGATCGCAAGGTGGCCGCGGATTCCATCCGTGTGGCGCGCCGGATCGTCGGGCAGCCGGCGCTCAGGCCCTATCACCCGGAGGAGATGCTGCCGGGGCCTCAGGTCTCCGATACCGATGAGGCGGCGCTCGCCAAGGCGGCGGGCGACGTGGGCACCACCATCTTCCATCCTGTCGGCACGGCGAAGATGGGCCTGCCCTCGGACCCGCTTGCGGTGGTGGACGAGCGCCTGCGGGTGTTCGGCATCGCGGGCCTGCGCGTGGTGGATGCGTCCATCATGCCTGCCATTGTCTCAGGAAACACCAATTCCCCCACGATCATGATCGCCGAAAAGGGCGCGCGCATGATCGTGGAGGATGCCAAAGCATGATGAGCCAACGCTTCAAGCGCACGTCGGGTACTGCTGCCGCCGGACTTGCTCTGGCGTTTCTTGCCGCCGCCCCGGCTGAAGCCTCGAGCCCCGATGCCTGGGCCGAGCTGCATGCCAAGGCCCGCGCCGCCTGCATCAAGGCGAGCGGGCTGAAGGAGGCTCGTACGCTGGGCCAGCCGGTGGACTTCGAGGCCTCCGTGCTGATCCTTGTCGGCGGACGCTGGCCGCAGGCGCACATGAACAATGCCAAGGGCACGTTCGCCTGCCTCTATGCGAAGGCGGGCGGGACGGCCGAGGCGCAGGAAATCACGCTGCCCCGGCCGTGATCGCTACGCGTCCTGCTCGGTGCAGGCGGCGGCGCGCGCATGGCCGCCGAAGGCATCGAGCATGCGCTCGCGCCAGCCGTAAACCGGATCGTCCTTCTCCAGCAGGCGCAGCGGGCTGACGCAGCGGGCCCACATGAGGGCGCCAAAGGCGCAATAGTCCGCATAAGCGGGCGCGGCGCCGGAGAGGAACGGCTGTTCGGCCACGACCGTCCGGACGGGCGTCAGGGCTGCACGGAAGGCCGGGATGTGAACGGCGGGATCGCCGGCATGGGTTTCCAGAGGCTGGCCGAAGCGCTTCTCCCGCGAGGCGCGGAAATAGTCGCGGTCCTTCTCATGCACACGGGCCAGGATGTCGAGCGTCAGCAGATGGCGCAGCGGCGCGACGAGAACGGTGTCCGCATAGCTGTTGACGAAGCGGGCATAGGAACGCCCCGTCTCTGACCCGAAGAGGGACGGGCGATCCGCATGATGCTCTTCCAGATGGAGCGCGATGCGCCAGGAATCCGTGACCGTCTTGTCGCCATCGACGAGCACCGGCACGGTGGCGCCGCCTGAGAAGGCGATCGCGTCCTTCTCCGTGAAACGCCAGGGACGGCGATCCGCCTCGAGGCCCTTGTGCAGGAGCGCCATGCGGATCTTCCAGCAGTGGGGGCTGAAGCGCAGATCGTCGTCCGCGCCGGTCAGTTCATAGAGCGTGAGGGAAGGGGGCATCACAACGTCCACTTGAAAGGCGCGTCGTCCGCGCAAGGTCTGCTTTCCTATCAGACCTTCAGGATCGGAGTGAAACAGCGGTTCGCCATGGAAAACAAAAAAGCCGGCGCCCGAAGGCGCCGGCTGGTCTTCAAACAGGCGTCGCGATCAGCGGCCGCGACGACGGGGCGCAGGCGCCGCCGCGCGGCGACGGTCCAGCGCGGGCGCTTCCGTCGGAGCCTTCTCGGTGGCCTTCGCCTTGGCGCCTACCTTGGTGATCGGCTTCGCGGCCTTGGTGGCAGCGGCCTTCGCCGGAGCAGCCTTGGCAGAAGCACTCTTGGCGGAGGCAGCCTTGGCCGCAGCCGGCTTGGCCGGTTCAGCCTGCACCTCGGGCGCCTTGGGAGCAGCCACGGGCTTGGGAGCCGCCGCAGCCTTGGCGCGACCACGCGAAGCGGGGGCGGCCGAAGCGGCAGCGGGCTGGGCCGCACGGGCCTTGCCCTTGGCCGCAGGAGCGGCTGGCTTGGGGGCCTCGGCAGCCGGCGCTTCCGCAGGCTTGGCAACCTTGGCGGCCTTCTCCGCGGCCTTTTCGGCTTCCAGCGCGGCGGCGGTGCCGGCAGCGGCACCCGCGAGCACCGTGCGGACGACGAGGGCGACAAGCGCGCCCCGATCCTCAGCGACCGGCTGAGCATTCACATGCTTGCGCACCAGGGCGTAGAGGATGGTCGAATGCAGCATCCAACTGAGTTCCTGGTCCAGCGCGTCCGGGCCTGTGCGATCCGGCAGGCCACGATGGGCATGGATTTCCTTCTGGATGATCTTGAGCAGGCGGTTGCCGTGGTTCTCAAGATAGCGCGCGAACGCCTCTGAGCCAGCAAGGCCAGCATAGAGCGAAATGCGGATCCAGTGGCTGGCATCCACCGCTTCGAGATAAGCGCCGTAGAAGTCCTGCAGGCGCTTCTCCAGCGGGATGTCGCGATCCTTCAGCCGGGCTTCCCAATCCTTCGACCAGCGCTGGACGAAGACCTCCTCATAGACCGCATTCACCAGCGCCTGCTTGGTGCTGAAGTAGCGGAAGATGAGGCCCTGAGAGATGCCGAGACGCGAAGCGAGGTCGCGGGTCTGGGCCTCGAAGCCCTTCTCCGCGAAGAAGGCGACGGCCGCATCCAGGATCATCTGGCGGCGGACCTTCGGGTCGAGGCGGCTGCGGAGAGCTTCCTGAACGGCCTTGGCGGTAGCCGCCACCTTCGCGCGGGCCGGTGCGCTCGCGGTGGGGGCTTTCACCGGGACGGCGGTCTTTGTGGCCACCTTCTTCGTGGCCACCTTTGCGGGAGCCGGCTTCGTGGAGGCCGGCTTGGCAGCGGCGGTCTTCGCCTCGGTCTTGGCGGGCACGGGAGCCGGCGCCTTGGCCTTCACGCTCGCCGCGGGCTTCGCGGCAGCGGCCTTTGGAGCCGCCTTCGCCGTAGTCTTGGCGGCCGGCTTCGAGGTGGGCTCGGCGGCCTTGGCAGCAGGCTTGGCCGCGGCGACCTTCGCGGAAGGTGCCTTGGCGGCCGGCGCAGCGGCCTTGGCTGCCTTGCTGGTCGCGGGCTTCGCGGCTGGTTGGGCCGACGCCGTCTTCGCCGCAGCGGGCTTCGCGGCGGCTTTGGCGGCCGGTGCCTTTGCGGGTGCCGCAGGCTTGGCGGGGGCGGCGGGCTTGCCTGCGGCAGCCTTGGCGCCGCGGGTTCCGGCGGCCTTCGGCGCCGGGGCGGGCACAGCGGCCTCGACCGGCGTTGAGCGCTTGGTTTCGCGGGCAGCGCGCGCCGGGGTGGCGCGGGACGAGGTTACTTTACGCGGTGCCAAGGTGAATTCCTCTTCAGGGAAGTGGTGCCGCCCAGCGCCTTCACGAGGCAGCCCAAAACGACAGTTGATCCTATTTTACCGCCATTCAATCGTAATGACAACACGTTCAGCTCGTATTGAGTTCGGAATTACTGTTCAACCTCGGGTCGAGGGGCTGAAATATGGCTCAAACGCGATCAGGACTGGCCGGTGGGCGGTCGTGATAAACGAGATGCTGTGTGATCATATGCTTTGCAGACATTCAAGTTCGACAATTCGTATGCCACAATCTCGCCTCGCTTTCGCTTGGCTGCGGTCTTCTTTGGAGTCCGGGAGGGGCCGCCCCGGCGGCAAACGGTGACGGGGTGATCATTACGACCCAGCCGATACCGGTCTTCGGGCTGGGTGGTGACGTTGCGTGAATTTGCCGGCCGGGTGATTGTCCGGCCGGGGGCGTGCGGTCGGCGTGCGGCGCTGCAGCCTCTGGGGATGACTCCCGCTTCGGAAGGCGGCCCAAACCTCCTCTTAACGCACCCGCGCTAAGCCTTGGGGAACCAGCCGTTCCAGCGAACGGCCTGCTGGACCCTGGATGAACATGCCTTCTTCGAATCCTCCTCCGAAGTCGAACTTTCCCCGCTTCTCGGCAGGCCCGGCGACTGGCGATTCCCGCGGCCTGGCCTATCCGGATTCCACGGCCATGCGCATGCAGTCCACGACGGCGCATGTGTCGGTCACCCCTTGGATCGCCAACGAACTGGTGCCGAGCTGGCTGAAGCCCTTCACGCTCGATGCCAACACGCGCTTCACGCGCACACCGGAATATCTCTTGCGCCCGCGCGCGAAGGCGGCCGAGAAGCCCGCAGCGCCCCGCGGCGAGATGCCGGCCGTGCCGCCGCCCGCCGCCCCATCCGCGCCGCAGGCCCGGCGGGCGGAGCCCAAACGCATGGACGAGGCCGCATCGGGCTTTGCCTTCGCCGAGCGCAACTGGTCGTTCATCGCCGTCGAAGATGACGTGGACG
The DNA here is from genome assembly GCF_004364705.1 of Azorhizobium sp. AG788. NCBI lineage: Bacteria > Pseudomonadati > Pseudomonadota > Alphaproteobacteria > Hyphomicrobiales > Xanthobacteraceae > Azorhizobium > Azorhizobium sp. AG788. Next base: position 453,641 of record NZ_SOBM01000005.1, on the reverse strand, counting down.
AAGTGCCCGCTCCTCAGCAGGCACTCGTTAACCATGAATCGGCGCCGGTTGCAGCTTCGGAGCCCGTGGCCGATCCGGTCCCGGTCGCCGACGGGGCGGCTGAGCGCGCGGTCGAAGACGGGATGACGGCGCCGGAGGGGCTGGTCGAGGAGGGGGAAGCGCAGGCGCTTTCCGTCGTAGAGGTTGAGGACGAAGACGCGCTGATGGACCACGAGGACGCGATCCTGGAAGACGATCTGTTGGATGCCGACGAACTGGAAACGCTTGCGGAAGACGAGGACGAGGCATTCGAGGAGATGGACGACGCCGAGGCTGATGCCTCCTGCGCGCTTCACGATGTGCCTCAGACCTTGCTGGCGCTGAGCAGTCTCATTGTCGTTGGTGACCTCGCCCTGCCGGAACGGGCGCAGGATCAGGACATTTCGCCCCTCGGCCATGAGGACATGCTTGAGGACGACGAAGACTTCGCCGAGGACGATCTCCTTGAGGATGAGGAGGGCGAACTCGAGGCCGATACGGACGCCGACGAGACCGTCGACGAATATGATGAGGACGACACCGAGGCTGAAGCCGAAGTCCTTGAGGATGATGAGGTAGACGAGGGGGCCGAGGCGGATTTCGACGACGAAGACGCCGAGGAGGTGGACGACGAGGATGAGGATGAAGATCTGAGCGAGGAAGAGGACGAGGACTTCGAGGAGGAAGCCGAGTCCGATTTCGACGCCGAGGACGACGACGCCGGCGATGATGAGGACCTCGATGACGAGGGCCTCGCCGACGAAGGTTATGAGGACGAGGAACTGGAAGCGGACGAAGCCGACCTCGAAGACGAGGCCTTCGACGAAGTCGCCGAGGACGATGCGGCGGGTGAACTGCCGCACGCGCCGCTGCCCCTCGCCGCCACTCCGGCGCCGGTGGTCGGGTTTGCGGGCCTCGGCTGGTCCTTCTATCAGCAGAGCGTCCAGGCCGGTTTCGGTGCGGTGACCGCGCCGGCGCCCTCTGCGCCGGTGGCGGCCCCGAAGGCTGTTCCGCAGCCCGTGCCTGTTCCGGCCGCGCGGCGCCCCGAGGCCGCTCCCATGCCGGCGGTCGCCGAGACGCTGGCGGATTCCGATCCGTCGGACGTGGATGGCTACCAACTGCCCTCCCTCGACCTTTTGGCCGAGCCGCCGCAGGTGGAGCCGCCCTATGACCTTTCCGAGGAATATCTGGAGCAGAGCTCGCAGCACCTGCAGCAGATCCTTCGTGACTTCGGCGTGCGCGGCGAGATCATCGACGCCAATCCCGGTCCTGTGGTCACGCTCTATGAACTGGAGCCGGCCCCCGGCACGAAGTCATCCCGCGTCATCGGTCTTTCCGCCGATATCGCCCGCTCCATGAGCGCCATCTCCGCCCGCGTGGCTGTGGTGGAGGGGCGCAACGTTATCGGTATCGAGTTGCCCAACCGGGTGCGCGAAACCGTGTGGCTGCGCGAGATGCTGGCCGGCCCGGCGTTCGCCGAAGCGCGCGCCAAGCTCGGCCTGTGCCTCGGCAAGACCATCGGTGGCGAGGCGGTGATCGCCGACCTTGCCAAGATGCCGCACCTTCTGGTGGCGGGCACGACCGGCTCGGGCAAGTCGGTCGCCATCAACACCATGATCCTGTCACTGCTCTACCGGCACGCGCCGGAAGCCTGCCGCCTGATCATGATCGATCCGAAGATGCTGGAGCTCTCCGTTTACGAGGGCATCCCGCACCTCCTCACGCCCGTCGTGACCGACCCCAAGAAGGCGATCATCGCCCTCAAGTGGGCCGTGCGTGAGATGGAGGAGCGCTATCGCAAGATGAGCCGCCTCGGTGTGCGCAACATCGATGGCTTCAACGCCCGCGTGGCCGAGGCGCGCGAGAACGGTGAGGTCATCACCCGCATCGTGGAGCGCGGTTTCGACAAGGAAACCGGCGAGATGGTGAGCGAGGAGGAGGTGATGGACCTCACCTCCCTGCCGTACATCGTTATCATCGTGGACGAGATGGCCGACCTCATGATGATGGCCGGCAAGGAGATCGAGGGGGCCATCCAGCGTCTCGCCCAGATGGCCCGCGCCGCCGGCATCCATCTGGTGATGGCGACCCAACGCCCCTCCGTGGATGTCATCACCGGCACCATCAAGGCCAACTTCCCCACCCGCATCTCCTTCCAGGTGACCTCGAAGATCGACAGCCGGACCATTCTGGGCGAGATGGGCGCCGAGCAACTGCTGGGACAGGGCGACATGCTCTACATGGCCGGCGGCGGACGCATCATGCGCGTGCACGGCCCCTTCGTCTCCGACCATGAGGTGGAGAAGGTGGTGGCCCATCTGAAGACGCAGGGGCGGCCGGAATATCTCGATGCCGTCACCTCGGAGGAGGATGAGGAGGTTCCGGCGGAGGACGATGTCGCCGTGTTCGACAAGTCGTCCATGGGCGACGAGGGCGACCATTACGAGCAGGCGGTTGCGGTGGTGCTGCGCGATCGCAAGGCGTCCACCTCCTACATCCAGCGCCGGCTCCAGATCGGCTACAACAAGGCCGCGAGCCTCATGGAGCGGATGGAGCAGGAGGGCATTGTCGGCCCCGCCAACCATGCCGGAAAACGCGAGATCCTCGCGTCTCGCGCTCCGGCCCCCCGCTGAAGGCGGCTCACCCTGCCCCCGGCGCGGGGCAGGGCGTTGCCCCGGCAAACGGCCGGGGCTGTGGAAAGCGTTAGGCGGCGCGCCAGCCGGTTGCCGCCCGGCCCGACTTGCCGTATGAACGGCCTGCATCGCCCGTGCGGCGGTGCCCGCGGCACCCGTAGCTCAGCTGGATATCGCGTTGCCCTCCGAAGGCACGTGTCAAGCCGGCTGGAGCGAAAAGTGTGAAGAAAAGCGTTTTTGAATTCAACGACTTGCGAGGGTTGGGCCGAGGGCTTCACTTTCGCAGGAAATCCGAGTAAGCACTGCGTAAGCAGTAGGCACCCGTAGCTCAGCTGGATAGAGCGCCGCCCTCCGAAGGCGGAGGCCACACGTTCGAATCGTGTCGGGTGCGCCACTGCAACTTTTGATTGTGCCGGCTCTGCAGGAGCAATGGCCGTCAAAACGAGCGGTATTCAGCCTGTCAAATAGCGCCCAAACGCCACGATAGGCGGCGCATTCGAAAATCCCCATATCGAGCATCTCTCGCGTGGTCACGACCGCGATGCCGCCAGCTATGCGACTCTCGACCCTTACTGCAACTTCCGGTACGAATATCGAGGTTTTATTCAACACGCCGGAGCCAGAATGGCTGCGCCGTTTTCAACATCGATCGAATTGCGCCACCTACGTTATTTCGTCTCTGCCGCCGAGCACGGAAGCTTCCGCAAGGCCGGGGTGGCCCTTGAGGTCAAGGAAACGTCCATCAGCCGGAGCGTCCGCGATCTTGAAGACGAGATCGGTGTCTCGCTGTTCATCCGGCACTCAAGCGGGGTGAACCTCACTCTGGCGGGGCAGCGCTTTTTGAACCGCACGCGTCCGGCCCTTGATCAAATCCGAGAGGCAACCGTGTAAGCGGCTGCGCTCGCGGTGCGAGGTCAGGCCATATTGGAGATTGATGCCGGCCAGCGCGGCGGGAAGCTGACGCAGATACGCGGCCGGCGCGACGATCTGCGCCGCGAGCTGGCCGAAGCACCAATGGTTCGGCTCGACGGGTGCATCCGCACCGGGCAGCACCAGCGCCAGCCGCTCGGCATTGGAGCGGCTCGCCTCCACATGGATGCGGGACGTCTCCACAAGGCGCGACCGGCTATGATCGGCACGGCCCCGCACCATCGCGGCCAGTTCGCCGAGCGAGAGAAACCGTCCGTCATCCGGCCGGGAGAACCATTCCGACGACACGCGGCCGACCCGTTCGCCGCGCGTGACATCCGCCTTGTAGCCGCCACTGACGTCGCGACCGGCATCCAGAACCTGCATGTTCATGGGGATCACCCTCCATGACGGGCGCCAGAAGCCTCTCTCCCAGTCCTCAACCCGTCACGGGAATCCCAGCCGACCCCTCACTCTTTGGTCTGCAATCGCTGACCCATGTCGCCTTCATATCAGGTGCATGCTGGGATAGTTTCAGCGTCGCGCTTCGCGGCAGGTCTGCTGATGCGTTGCGCTGCTAAAAAAGGAAAGGCCATTGGCCGGTCAAAGCCCGAATTCTACGAAATTTTCCAGAACTGAGCGATTTCTCGTGTGGAGGATACTCCTACGGCAAGCATATAAGGGCCAGCCGATCCCAGATCATCCCCCACAGGCGCGCCGTGGCCCATGTCCTGCAAAGTGTTCACTTCTACAAGTGTATTGCCCTTCTCGTCGCACCAGCTCTGACGTACGCGGATGCCGAGGGTTTCCGACCGGTCCGGCACCGCGCCGAGGTCGTGAATGCCGCGCCATTGGGCGGAGATGTGATCGGCATTGGAGGGTGCGACGGTGTGGTCGGCGGCACCCTGCCATATCGTGATGCTGGGCCAAGGGCCGCCATGGCTGGAGGCCGACTGCACAAGGCCGAGAAGGTCGGCGTCAGAGCTCGCCCGCGACCCGCGCATGCAGTCGAGGGCTTCAAACATCGTGTTGGCTCCACCATAGGCCAGGCCTGCAATGACGGCGCCGCTCGCAAACAGCTCGGGATAGGTTGCGAGCATGACCGCAGCCATGGCGCCACCTGCGGACAGGCCTGTGATGAAGATGCGATCACTGTCGAGATCGTGTCTCACGATCAGCGCCTCGATCATCTGGCGGATGGAATGCGCCTCACCGCCATCGCGGCGGATGTCGCCGGGCTGGAACCAATTGAAGCAGAGATTGGGGTTGTTGGCCTGTTGCTGCTCCGGATAGAGCACAGCAAAGCCGGCCTCATCCGCCAGCTGCGACCAGCCCGCATGGTGATCGTACGCGGCGGCGGACTGAGTACAGCCATGCAGAACCACCACGAGCGGAGCACGGGGCGGACACGAGGCAGGGATATGGTAATGCGCGCCTAATTCGCCGGGATTGGATCCGAAATCTTCCAGCGCGGCAAGGCGCCCGACAGGGGCGGCGGCGCTTTCTTCCGGGGACATCCAGTAGCGCAGCCCGGACAGATACACGAAATTTTCGGCGAGGCTTTTCATCGGGGCATCCTTGTCATGGCGACCTCTGACGGGTGGAGCGGGACCGCTTGACCGATGTCTTTGCGTCACGTGCGCAAATGGTGGTCCGGTTCGCCAGGAGGCATGACTACAGGGACAACGTCCCGCGACTTAAATGGTTGTTGCACTGCACAATGAAGCTGGTGCAGATGTGACCGGCCCTTGAAGGGGGCCGGCCAGTGCTGGCTTCAGCGATCAACGCTGGGGAAGATGCCCATTGTCGTCCCGCTGGCGCCCGCCGATCACGGCGGCGACACAGGCAATGAAGCCGCCCATCACCAGAGAGAGCGTGCCCAGAAGAGCGAAGGTGGCGCCGGCTTTGCGTGCCTTCTCCGCCGTCTCCTGAGCCTTCATCCGGGCGTCGTTGACGCGGGCGAGAACCCCGTCCACCCGAACGGTGGCGTCGGCGGGGGAGAGCCCCGTCCTGCTGGCGACCAATTGGGAGAGATAGGCCTTGTCGTCCGCGGTGACCGAGCCTGAGAGGGCGCCCTCGGCGAGGATGCGCGAAGCCTGGGCTGCGGCGCCGCCATCGGTGTCTGCGGCGGGGTTCGCCTGCGCCGCCGTGCCCTCGCGGAACAGGAGGTCCACGAAGTAAGATGCGGGATTGGCGCCTGTGCTTGAGGGAGCATTGGCGGCCCCTGCCGAAGCCCCCATGGCGGCTCCGGACGCGACGTTCGATGCCGCCCGCATGCCGGTGCCGAGAACGCCGGACATGGCGCCGCCGATCAGCATGACGATCAGCAGGGTCGAAAGGGCCCACGTGACTAGGCCATGGGCGCTGTCGCGGAAGAAGGTCTCATCGTGGGCATCTCCGCCGCGCCGGGGCCGTAGGCGCCCCGCCAGATAGCCGCCGGTGCCCGAGGAGAGCCATTGCACAAGCACCAGCCAGATGGCCGTGGAGACGGCGAAGGTGGAAAGGCTGGCGCTCTCACTGGCCCAGGGCGAGACGATGGTGAGGCCGAGGCCGGAGCCCAGAAGCATCAGAACGAACGTGAGCGCGGCCGCCGCGACAGCGCCCGCCACGACAGCCCCCCAATTCATCGAGGGGGACCGTGTGGCAAGAGGAGCAGTAGCGACGCTGGCCGCTGGGTAGGTGGATGTCATGTGGGAGCTCCTAGCGAAGAAACAGAACGAGGATAATGATGATCGGGATCGGAATGCCGATCAGCCAAAGAAGAATTCCACGACCCATGATGAGCTCCTTTTGTAGATTGCGCGTTTCGTGATTGATGCTGGCGCCAGCAGGTCAGATAATCCCGGCGCACGTGCGGGCTGAACACTCCGCCACGTGCATCGGCGCCGTTGGGTGCTGCCGGCAGATCGGCCCGGAACCGAGGGAACCCGCTACGGGTGAAGGGCGTGGCTTTTCCGGCGTCCTGGCCAACCGGTCTTCCAAGCGGTTGCTTTGCCATGGAAACAGTTCTGCAAGGCCTGCGCCGGGAGCGCAGAGTTTCACGACGTAAGGGTTTGCAGAAAGATCAATCCTCAAAGCGGATACGCAGTTCCATTTTATTTGAGATGGGTCGAAATATATTCCGATTTTGATTTTTGAAGGCCGATGGGAAATTAATAAAAATGAACAGATCTAATAAATTTATTGACTTTTTCGCGCTTTTATTTATGGTGTGCGATAGGGGTGCTTATGGCATGTGCCTGCCTCAGCGCGTCAGGTTGAGCCGGGAGTGTCCCCAGCGCCATAGCGAGGGCGCCGTCCCCAGAGGTCGCGAGCCGAGTGTCCACCGCTCTGGCGTGCGCGGACGTCCGGGATCTCATTGCCCTCGGGCAAGGCAAAGGGCGCGCCACCAAGTGGTACCGGTCCCTCGCAGCGAACACGGATCAGTCGGGGTGTCCTTCTACGCACCCTGGCTGCCCACGCTTCACGCGCCGCGGATTCTCAGTTCGCCTCGGCTCTCCAAGGAGGAGACACATCGTGACAACATTTTTCCCCGCCCGTGCTGGCGTCTCCACTTTTTCCGAACCCATGCGCCGCTTTTCCATCGGCCAGTCGGTTCGGCTCCTTAGCGGGTATGGCAACCCCACACGGAAACTTGACGAGGTCTACCGGATTACATCTTTGATTCCGGCGATGGACGCCTCTTTTCAATACGGCCCGCGCCAGGATGGCGAGGCGTTCGAGCGGGTGGCGACGGAAGAGAGCCTGGATCTGGTGCAGATCGAAGAGCCGGGCGAGGGCATGTCCCAGGCGCAGTCCGGGGGGCGGACCCGATTATCGGGTTGTGACGCATCATGCGGATCGTGATCACGTTTTTTCGCATCCGGCCCGAAGACGGGGCGCATGCCCAGGTAGGCCGCGAAGTCGGCGTGGTACGCAACCTTGATGAGGCGCTCACCTTGGCCAGTTCCCTCGCCCAGTCGCTCGCCATGCCGCAGCGACCCGATGCGGTGACCATTTTCGACGAAGCCGGGCGCGAACTCCATTCCTGCGCCTTCGCCCTTCTCCTGCCGCCCCATGAAAGGCGCACGCCATGACGCTGGCATTTCCCAACCACAGCCGCAGTTTCGACAAGGCCCGCAACGCGGTCCGCTTTGCCGGCCATGACGGCATGTTCGAAATCCCCTTCCTCGTCGAGATGAGCGCGCTCGGGGCCTCCTCCGCAGCGGCGCACCTGACGGACGTTGAGGAAGATGCCTGTCTCTGCGCCTTCGACCGGCGGCGCAGCGCCGTCCACGCCGCAGCCTCCAAGGCCTATGCGGGCGGCCGGCGCCGTCCCTATTACGTTCTCACGGCGGCGGATATCCGATGACCCCTCCTCGCGCCAGGATGTACCCGTGCTGATCCGCTATGGTTATGAAATCACGCTGACCTGCCCGCAGCCGACCGCGCTTGTCTGCCTGCTGTCCATCCACGATGAACGCGGGCCGGATATTCGATCGCCGGAAACCTTCTTCACCACCCCGCCCGTGCCAAGCACGGTCTATCGGGACCTATTCGGCAATCGGTGCCGCAGGCTGGTGGCGACGCCCGGCGACTTCATGATGTGGGGAGATGCCACGCTTGAGGATAGCGGCCTTCCCACTCCGGCGATGACTGCCGCTCGCGAGGTGCCCGTTCCCGAACTGCCGGATGACTGCCTCATCTATCTGCTGGGCAGCCGCTATTGCGAGACCGATCGCCTCAGCCAGATTGCGTGGGACAGGTTCGGCGCGATTCCGCCGGGATGGGGCCGTGTGCAGGCGATCTGTGACTTCGTGCACACCCATATCCGCTTCGACTACACGCAGGCGCGATCCACCCGGTCCGCCTTCGAGGCGTACCAGGAAGGCGTCGGCGTCTGCCGGGACTTCGCCCATCTCGCACTGACCTTCTGCCGCTGCCTCAACATTCCCGCGCGCTATGTGAACGGGCATCTGGGCGACATCGGCGTGCCGGTGGTGGATCCCATGGATTTCAGCGCCTGGATCGAGGTCTATCTCGATGGCCGCTGGCATGCCTTCGATCCCCGCAACAACGTGCCGCGCATCGGCCGGATCGTCGTCGCCCGGGGCCGCGATGCGGCGGACATCCCGCTGATCAATTCCTTTGGCCCCCATGTGCTGAAATCCTTCCGCGTCTGGACCTATGAGGTGCCCGACGTGGCGGTCGTTCCGACGCCATGGGCTGCCCTGCCGGACGAACGATACTCATGAGCGAGGCGATGGGGCGCCTGCCCTCTGAACCGGCCGACTGGATCACCCAGGCCTTCAAGCGATTTATGAGCATCGAGGCCATGGCCGGTGCCATCCTGCTTGGCTGCACGGTGGTCGCCCTTGTTCTCGCCAATACGGGCCTGTCCAAAGCCGTGACTGGCTTCTGGGAGATGAAGATCGGCCTGCACGCCGGCGACTTCGAAATGTCCCGCTCGCTCAAGCATTGGATCAACGACGGGTTGATGACCCTCTTCTTCTTCCTGATCGCCCTTGAGCTGAAGCGTGAACTGGTGCTTGGCGAACTGCGCCAGTTGCGGGCCGCGGCACTGCCGCTCGCCGCCGCGGTGGGCGGGATGGTGGTGCCCGTGGCCGTTTTCCTGCTGGTGATGCAGGGCGGGGCGGGGACCGTCGGCTGGGGCACCGTGATGTCCACCGACACGGCCTTCGTCATCGGATGCCTGGCGCTGCTCGGCTCCCGTGTGCCGGAAAGCCTGCGCCTCTTCATCCTGTCGCTGGCCATCTTTGATGACGTGGGCGCCATTCTCGTCGTGACCATCGGCTATAGCCATGGCCTCAATGTCATCGCCCTTGGTGCTGCGGGCCTCGGCCTTGCCGCGGTCTGGGGCATCGCGCGGCTCGGGGTACGCAGCCTGCTTGTCTATTTCGCGCTCGGCGGCTGCATTTGGCTGGCGTTCGACCTGTCGGGCGTCCATGCGACTCTCACCGGCGTGCTCCTTGGCCTCATGACGCCAGCGCGGAGCTGGGTCAGTGATCGCCGGCTGCACGCCATTCTGGACCGGGTGACGGCCTATCCCCCTGGCGAGCGCTGGGAGGCGGGGACCAAGGCGCGGGGCGATCTCCGGCGTGTGGGCGTTGCCGCACGGGAGGCGCTGTCGCCGATCGAACGCCTTGAAATCACGATGCACCCTTGGGTCGCTTTCATCATCATGCCCTTGTTTGCGCTCGCCAATGCCGGCACGTCCTTCGACACGGCCGGCTTTGACCCCACGCTGACCCTTGCCATCGTGGCCGCCTTCGTCATTGGGAAGCCAGCGGGGGTCCTTCTGTTCAGCTTCCTTGCGGTGCGCCTGCGGCTGGCCGTCTGCCCGTCGCAGCTCAGCTGGGGTCTGATCGCGTCCGGCAGCCTGCTCACGGGCATCGGCTTCGCCATGGCCCTCTTCATCGCCGAACTGGCCTTCGCGCCGGCCCTGCAGGACACGGTCAAGCTCGGCATCCTCATCGCATCCGGCGTCTCCGCAGCGATGGGCCTTCTTGCGCTGCTTGCGGTCACGATGCGCCGACGGGTACCGAAAGCGCTGGCGATCGGTCCAGAACCTCGACCTCGACGGACATGAAATCGAATGCGTCGCTCGTGCCGGCGAAATTGCCCGTCACTGGCATCACCTGGCGGTTCGTGCGCCCCACCGCGACGGGGATCAGGTTGGCGCCCCCCACGCTGCGGTTGGTGGGATCAAACGTGATCCAGCCGGCTCCGGGAATATAGACTTCCGCCCAGGCATGGGTGGAGCCTGCACCGGCGCTGCCTGTCCCCTTCAGGGTGGGGTTGTGCATGTATCCGGAGACGATGCGCGCGCCAAATCCGAGGATCCTGACGGCCTCGACGAACAGAACCGCCATGTCCCGGCAGGACCCCCAACTGCGGTTCAGTGTTTCGATGGGCGTCTGCGTGCCCTCGTCGTCGCGCTCCTGTTAGGAAATCCAGGCCGTCACGCCGGCATTCAGGTCCTTCAAAAGGGCCAAGGTATCTGTGGAAGCGCCGCGCACGAAGGCCTTGCTCCAGGCCCGCAGACGCCCGATGGGATCATCATGCTGGGGAATGGCCAGGGCGCCGAGGTCCGTCCACTCCTCAACACTATAGGCAAACGGGTAGGCGGTGGCCGAAGCCGCCACGTCGAAAACCGGCCATTCAGCCGCGTCGAGCTCGATCTCGGCGTGGCTGTCGATGCACAGGCGGTCCGTCATGCTCTGGAAAGTGGCGGTGGCCACCATGTTGCCGGCAACGTCGTGAGCCCATGTGACAGTGGCGCCGGGGTCGATGGCCAGGGTCATCGCCTTCAGCCGCAGTTCGCGAGTTTCCCTAGGGCGCAGCATCAAGCGATGCGGACCCAGGAGCACCGGGCGATGATAATGGTAGATCGTGCGGTGATGGATGCTCAGCTGCGTCACAGGCCTCTCCGTGGTCGGACAGATCGGCATCGCCCGCACCCCGGCGGAGCGTCCCGCCGAAAGCGCATAACGCCCTGAACCGGCACGGGCACTGCCCTCTTCCGGCTAAGTTGCCGCTTAAACTTTGCTTTTCGGGGAGAGTGATCGCGCATTTCCGGGGCGACATCATTTCCCTTGTAATAATATAATCCAGCCCTCATAATAACTCATGAAAATAAATATGGGATTTTGCTTGTTTTTTGATACGACTTCGAATTAATTGAGCTGTCGCACCCACTCTTACGGGATGCGTGATCTTGGCCGCTTGAAGATATTTCGCGCGCCATTTCTCAGGCAATGTTGATGTCTCCGGCATGGGCGGCTGGAGAAGTCGATTTTTGCTGTTTAGTGGTCGGTCCATCCCCGGCCGCCAACCCGATGCCTCGCCTTCGCGGCGCCGCGCATCGGTCGGCCTGCACAGTCGCTTTCCCGGTCTCGCAATCCGGTTCGTGAGTTCTCCAGCACCCCTAATGTTGAGGCAATGACCATGGCTAAAGGCCAACTGCGCGGCAACCGCGAAACCAAGAAACCGAAGAAAATCAAACCGCCGGTGGAGGTGTCCACGGCTCTGAAAGGCTCCGTGACGCCCATCACGCTGCCGAAGAAGAAAGGATGAAGGGCCGTCATGGCCACCCGGACCAAAGAAATGACGGTCTCATTCCCTTACCCCTTTTCCCTCAGTGCCCTCGATCAGGAGCAGCCTGCGGGCCGCTACCGTGTGGTGATCGACGAGGAGGACATTCCGAACATCAGCTTTCTCGCCTACCGCCGCGTGGCGACCATGCTGCACACGCCTGCTGTGGATGTGCAGGGAAAAAGCCAAGTGTTCATGGTGAATTACGACGAGCTGATGCAGGCCCTCGCAGCGGACGAAGGCAAGTAGTTTTCACGGTGAATGAGGTGGTGGAATGAGCATTGAACGCATTCGGGCCACGGTCACCCTTCTTCGGCCTGCGGGGGCGGCCCTGTCGCTCCAGGCTGGCCTTCGGGAATGACCGCGCGCGCCGAACGCTTTTCAAATCCGCTTCATTTCCTGTCCGCAGCCATCGGCCTGAACCCGAAACATCCGCTCTGGGCGGATCAGCGGCCGATCCGCGAGGAGTTGTTCGGCGCCGAGCGCCTGGAGCAGCATGCGCGCAGTCTGGCGGCCGCTCAGCCTGTCACATCCCGCCCGCCCAAGGTGCCGCACCTGAACGGGCGCCTGAAAGAAAATGTCGCCGTTCTCCTCTCCGCGTATCGCAAAACGGCGGGGGATGCGGAAGGCGGGCGCCCGATCGTGCCTGCTGCGGAATGGCTGCTGGACAATTATCATCTGGTGGAGGAGCAGGTCCGGGAAATCCGCGACGACCTGCCGATCGGCTACTACCGGCAATTGCCCAAGCTCGCGGGCGGCCCTCTGGCGGGCTATCCCCGTGTGATCGGCCTCGCCTGGGCCTATGTGGCGCATACGGACAGTTATTTCGACCCGGAGATGCTGCGACGCTTTCTTGTGGCCTATCAACAAGTTGAGCCCCTGACCATTGGCGAATTGTGGGCCGTGGCCATCAGCCTTCGCATCGTGCTGGTGGAGAACCTGCGGCGGCTTGCGGACCAGATCACCGCCGGCCGCCAATGGCGGCGCGAGGCTGATCTTCTGGCCAATCAGCTGCTTGCTGCCGGCGACGCCACCGTGGCGCTTGACGCGGATTTCCTCACGCGCTCATCGGAGCCGTTGGACGAGGTGTTCGCCGCGCAGCTCTCCAAGCGGCTGCGCGACCAGGATCCGCGCACCACCCCCGGCCTCGCCTGGCTGGAGTCCCGGCTGGCCGCACAAGGCGCCTCGATGGAGAGCGTCGTTCAGCACGCTCAGCAGCGGCTCGGCGCTTCCAATGTGAGCGTGCGCAACGTCATCACCAGCATGCGCCTGATCTCCGACATCGATTGGGCCGACCTGTTTGAGAGCGTGAGCCTCGTCGACAGCCGACTCAGCGCCCGCAGTCCCTATGCGGCGATGGATTTTCCCACGCGCGATCTCTACCGGGGGGCAATCGAGCAACTCGCCCGCAATTCACCCGTGTCAGAACTGGAAGTCGCCGGGCTGGCGCTGGACGCTGCCGCCGCCTCCCGTGGCGCAGAGGAGGGCGGGGGCGAGCCGGCCGGCGACCCCGGCTACTATCTGATCGGGCATGGCCGCACCGCATTTGAGCACACCATCGGCTTTCGACCGCCGGCCAAGGTTCGGCTCACGCGCCTGAGCATCCGCCTGGGCATCATCGGCTATGTGGAGACCATCCTGGCCGTGACGCTGGGTCTTCTGGCCCTGGTGCTCTGGGCGGTTTCCGCGGCTGGCCTCTCCGGTATCTGGCTCGCCGTCTTCGGGATTGTGGGCCTGCTTCCGGCCAGCGAGGTGGCGACGGCGTTGGTGAACCGGGGCGTGGCGTTGCTGTTCGGCTGCGCCAGCCTGCCGGGGCTTGAGCTGGCGGACGGTGTTCCAGCCTCCCAGCGCACGCTGGTGGCGGTGCCGACCCTGCTGACCCATGCGGCGGACCTGGAAGAGCAGATCGAGCAGCTTGAAGTCCACTATCTTTCAGGCGCCGCTGGCGACCTCACCTTTACCCTGCTGGCGGATTTCCCGGATGCCGACAAGGAGATCCTGCCATCCGATGCCCCGCTGCTGGACCAGGCGGCGCAGGCGATCGCGCGTCTGAACGAGCGCCATGGCCCCGGCCCGGCCGGCGACCGCTTTCTCCTGCTGCACAGGCATCGCCGCTTCAATCCGGGCGAAAGCAAATGGATGGGATGGGAGCGCAAGCGCGGCAAGCTGCATGAATTGAACCGCCTGCTGCGCGGCGCGCAGGATACCTCGTTCATGGCCATCGCCGGTCGTGCTCCCTGGGTGCCGGCGGATGTGCGCTACGTGATCACGCTCGACGCCGATACACGGCTGCCGCGGGATGCGGCGCTGCGGCTCATCGGCAAGATGGCGCATCCCCTCAACCGGCCGATCTTCGACCCGGCCGCGCAGCGGGTGACGGGGGGCTACGGCATTCTCCAGCCGCGCGTGACCCCCTCCTTGCCCATTGGCCGCGAGGGGTCTTTCTACCAGCGGGTCATCTCCGGTGGCGGTGGCATGGACCCTTATGCGGCGGCCGTCTCCGACGTCTATCAGGACCTCTTCGGCGAAGGCTCCTATACCGGCAAGGGCATCTATGAGGTGGACGCCTTCGAGGCGTCGCTGGCTGGGCGCATTCCGGACAACACGCTGCTCAGCCACGACCTGTTCGAGGGCATGTTCGCCCGAGCAGGATTGGCCTCGGACGTGGAGGTCGTGGAGGAATTCCCGTCCCGCTACGATGTGGTTGCCCGTCGGCAGCACCGTTGGATGCGCGGCGACTGGCAGCTTCTGCCCTGGCTGATCGGCGGGCGCACGGTGCCGAGCGTCGTGATGCCGGTCGGCCGCTGGAAGATGCTCGACAATCTGCGCCGCGCGCTGCTCGCTCCGTTCACGTTCCTTGCGCTTTGGCTGTGCTGGCTGTTTCCCCTGCCGGCCGCGCTCACCGGCACCGCGCTCCTGGTTTTCGCCCTTGCGGTGCCCGCCCTCCTGCCGGTTCTCTTCAACTTCATGCCGCGCCGCCCCGGCTTGCGCGTGCGCAGCCACTTTCTCCAGGTGCTGGACGACCTCAGGCTCGCCGCCTCCCAGACTCTTTTGTCCCTCGCCTTCCTGGCGGACCAGGCGTGGTCCGCAGGAGATGCAGCGGTTCGCACACTCGTGCGGCTGTTTGTGACGCGTCGTCATCTGCTGGAATGGACCACGGCGGCGACATCCTCGGCGGGGCCGCGCCTGACCCTTTCTGGCTTCGGGCGGCAAATGGCCGGGGGCATGGGGCTCGTGGCGTTCGCGGCGGCGGGCGCGCTGCTGCTGGCGCCGGGCACGTGGCCGCTGATCCTGCCTCTCGCGCTGCTCTGGCTCGCTGCGCCCGCCGTGGCCCTCGCGGTCAGTCGCTCGCCCAGCGTGCCCGTCCGCGTCGCCATCGACCCGTCCGATGCCATGGCCTTGCGGCTGATCGCCCGTCGCACCTGGCGCTATTTCGAGACGTTCGTCACGCCCGACGACAACATGCTGCCCCCTGACAATTTCCAGGAAGTGCCACGGCCCGTCCTCGCGCATCGGACCTCGCCCACCAATATCGGCCTCTATCTGCTTTCGGCGGTCGCTGCGCGGGATTTCGGATGGGCCGGGACAGTCGAGACCCTCGAACGGCTGGAAGCCACTTTCGCCACCTTGAAGAAGCTGCCCCGCTTCCGGGGACACTTCTTCAACTGGTACGGCACCCGGGATCTGGCGCCCCTGCCACCCGACTATGTGTCGTCGGTGGACAGCGGCAATCTTGCCGGACACCTCATCACGCTGGCCAATGCCTGCGAGGAATGGACCCAGACACCGCTGGCCCCCGATGCCTTGCAGGGCATTGCCGATGCCCACGCGCTTGCTTGCGCGGCATGCGCCGCGTTGCCGAGCGCGGGCAGCCCATCCGCCCGGGCCGTGGAGGAGGCGCTGTCCGAGATCCATGGGCAACTGACCGGCTTGCAGGCGGCCGAGGTGATGACACCGGTGCTGAAGCGCTTGGTGGACAAGGCGGCCCGGCTGGCGCTTCAGCTCGCGCCGGCGACGGGGGAGGACCCGGCGGCGGACGTGGCTTTCTGGATCGAGGCCATCGGCCGGGCCGTCAGCAGCCATGACCAGGACCGTCTTCGCCTGCGCACCCCGGACGGGAGCAGTGGCACATCTGCGCGGCTCACCGCGCTCGCTGCCGCCGCACGCGCCATGGCGCTGGAGATGGACTTCGCCTTCCTGCTGGATCCCGAGCGCAAGCTGCTGTCCATCGGCTATGCGCTGACCGAGAATGGCCTCGATCCGAGTTGCTATGACCTGCTGGCCTCCGAGGCCCGGCTCGCTAGCTTGTTCGCCATCGCCAAGGGGGATGCGCCGACACGCCATTGGTTCCGGCTCGGGCGCCTCGCCACGCCGCTGGGCAATGCGTCCGCCTTGATCTCCTGGTCGGGGTCGATGTTTGAATATCTCATGCCCTCGCTGGTGATGCGGGCCCCGAGCGGCAGCCTGCTCGAACAGACCAACCGCCTGGTGGTGGAGCGGCAGCAGGCCTATGGCCGGTTCCTTGGCGTTCCGTGGGGAATGTCCGAATCCGCCTACAATGCGCGGGACATTGAATTCACTTACCAATATGGCAATTTCGGCGTCCCTGGGCTCGGCCTCAAGCGCGGCCTGTCCGAGAACATTGTCGTGGCGCCCTATGCCACGGGCCTGGCCGCCATGGTGTCGCCCGGGCTTGCCGTGCGAAACTTTGACCACCTCGCCCGGATGGGGGCGTGCGGGCGCCATGGCTTCTATGAAGCCCTCGATTTCACGCGCGCACGGGTGCCGGATGGCGAGGAAGTGGCGATCGTCCGCAGCTTCATGGCCCACCACCAGGGCATGACCATTGTCGCCGCCGCCAACACGCTGCGGGATGGCGAGATGCGCAACCGTTTTCACCGCGAGCCCATGATCCGCGCCAGCGAACTGCTCCTCCAGGAACGTTCACCGCGCGACGTCTTCATAGCCCGCCCGCGCGCAGAGGAGGTCCGTGCCGCCGCGGTGGTGGCCCGGGACGACTCAACCACCGTGCGCCACCTGACATTGCCCTTGTCAGGTCCGCCGGTAACGCATCTGCTGTCGAACGGAAGCTATACCGTCATGCTGACAGCAGCCGGCGGCGGCTACAGTCACTGGCGCGACATTGCGGTGACACGCTGGCAAGAGGACACCACCCGCGATGACAGGGGATCCTTCATCTTCCTGCGGGACCTGAGGCGCGGCACCTTATGGTCCCCCACCAGCCAACCGCAGGGTGGCGATGACGCGCATGGAGATGTCCTGTTCGGCGAGGACCATGCCGAGTTTATCCGCCAGGATGCCGGCCTCACCACCACCATGGATGTGATCGTCTCCGGTGAGCACAATGGCGAGGTGCGGCGGGTTTGCCTAACCAATACCGGTCGGCGCGCGCGGGAGATCGAGCTGACCTCCTATGCCGAGCTGGTCCTCACGACGCCCGCCATCGACACGGCCCACCCCGCCTTCGCCAAGATGTTCGTTCAGACCGAGCACCTGCCGGAATTCAGCGCCCTCGTCGCGACACGGCGTCCTCGCGCTCCGGGAGAACCGCGCATCTGGGCGGCGCACTTCATGGTGGTGGAAGGCGAGAGCGCTGGCGCCCCGCAGTACGAGACCGACCGCGCCCGCTTCATTGGCCGTGGTCGCACCGTTGCGACGGCCCGCGCCATCACGGATGGTACGCCGCTCTCCGAGACGGTCGGCACGGTGCTCGATCCCATCTTCTCGCTGCGCCAGAGCGTGCGCATCGCACCGGGCCGGAGCGCACGCATCGCCTTCTGGACTGTAGTGGCATCTACGCGCGATGAACTGATGGATCTCATCGACACCCATCACGACCGCAATGCCTTCGACCGCGCCCGCACGCTGGCCTGGACGCAGGCACAGGTACAGCTACGCCACATCGACGTGGAACTGGCGGAGGCTGCCGATTTCCAGCGCCTCGCCGCGCCGCTGCTTTGTATGGATCGCCGGTTCAGGCCCGCCTCCGATATCATCGTGCGCGGTGCCGGGCCACAATCCGGCCTCTGGCAGCACGCCATCTCCGGCGACCTGCCGATCGTGCTCATGCGCATTGATGAAATTGAGGATATCGCCCAGGTCCGGCAATTGCTGCGCGCCCGCGAATACTGGCGGATGAAGCGCCTGGCCGTCGACGTCGTGATCATCAACGAGCGCGCGGCCTCCTATGTGCAGGATCTGCAGATTGCCATCGAGACGGCGGTACGGACCCAGGAGTCGCGCTCGCAGTTGGGCGAAGCGCAGGTCGTCGGGGGCGTCTATGTGCTGCGCGCCGATCTCATGAGCACGGAGTCACGTCACCTTCTTCAATCAGCCGCACGCGTGGTGATGCTGGCCCGGGGCGGTCCGCTGGCCGGCCAGTTGGCCCGGATGGGCCACGCATCCGGAGCGCCGCTGCCGCACTGGCCGGCCCGCCCCGCGCCGGCGCAGTCGAAAGCGAAACGCCCGCCGCCGGCGCTTGAGTATTTCAACGGGCTGGGCGGCTTCGACAAGGACGGGCGGGAATATGTAACCGTCCTTTCCAAAGGCGACACAACCCCGGCACCCTGGATCAACGTGATCGCCAATGCGGGCTTCGGCTTCCAGGTTTCAGCCGAGGGCTGCGGCTTCTGCTGGGCGGGCAACAGCCGCGAGAACCAGTTGACCCAGTGGTCGAACGATGCGGTCATGGATCCGCCCGGCGAGGCCTTCTATGTCCGCGACGAGGCCACGGGCGAGCTATGGAGCCCCACGGCGCAGCCGCTGCGTGACGCGGGGACCTATGTGGCCCGGCACGGCTTCGGCTATAGCCGCTTTTCCCATGAGGTGAGCGGCATCGACCTCGACCTGCTCCAGTTCGTACCGCTGGACGATCCCATCAAGATTTCCCGCCTGACGCTCACAAACCTTTCCGGCCGGCCGCGGCGGCTCTCGGTCACCGCCTATGTGGATTGGGTCCTCGGCACGTCGCGCGGGGCGTCCGCCCCGTTCATCCTCACCGAGATCGATCCGCACAGCGGGGCGATGTTTGCGCGCAACCGATGGAGCACCGCCTTCGGCTCCCGTGTCGCCTTCGTCGATCTGTGCGGGCGGCAGACCGCCTGGACGGCCGATCGCACGGAGTTTCTGGGCCGTGGGGGCGATCTCGCCTCACCACTCGCTTTGGCGGGCAGCCGGCCCCTGTCCGGCATCACCGGCGCGGGCCTCGACCCGTGCGCGGCGCTTCAGACGGTCGTGGAACTCGGCATCGGGGAAAGCGTCGAGGTGGTGGTGTTGCTGGGGCAAGGCGCGTCCCTTGAGCAGACCCGCGCATTGATCGCAGCCTATCGTCAGGCCGACCTCGACGCGCCGCTCGCCGCTGTGACGGCGCATTGGACGCAGGTGCTCGGGGCCGTCAAGGTGAAGACGCCGGACCGGGCCATGGACATCATGCTGAATGGCTGGCTGCTGTATCAGACCCTCGCCTGCCGCATCACCGCGCGCTCCGGCTTCTATCAGGCCAGCGGCGCCTATGGCTTCCGCGACCAGTTGCAGGACGGCATGGCCCTGACGTTCGCCCAACCCAAGGAGACCCGCGCCCACATCGTGCGCGCTGCCGGGCGGCAGTTCGTGGAAGGCGACGTCCAGCATTGGTGGTTGCCCCAATCGGGGCAGGGCGTCCGCACCTCCATCTCCGACGACGTCGTGTGGCTGGCGTTCGCCACCGCGACCTATATCGAGTCCACAGCGGACGCCTCGATTCTGGACGAGGTTATTCCTTTTCTCGAGGGGCCGGCATTGCAACCGGGCCAGCACGACGCCTTCTTCCTGCCCATGCCCTCCGAGGAGCGGGGAACCCTGTTCGAGCACTGCGCGCGGGCCCTCGATCGCGCGGTGGCGCGCACAGGCGCGCTGGGGATGCCGCTCATGGGGACCGGCGACTGGAATGACGGCATGAACCGTGTCGGCGAGGGTGGAAATGGCGAGAGCGTATGGCTCGGCTGGCTGCTCATCCGAACCATCGAGTTGTTCGCGCCTTTGGCTGAGGCGCGCGATCCCGAGCGCGCAAGCCGCTGGCGGGCCCATGCGCAGTCGGTTTGCAGGTCCATCGAGAGCTCGGCCTGGGATGGCGAATGGTATCGCCGCGCCACCTTCGACGACGGCACATGGCTGGGCTCGAAACTCAACGCGGAATGCCGCATCGATTCCATCGCGCAATCCTGGGCCGTTCTCTCCGGCGCAGCGGATGGGTCGCGGGCCGAGGTCGCCATGGCCTCCCTCCAGCGCCACCTGGTCCGTGTGGAGGACGGGATCGCCCCCCTGTTCACGCCGCCCTTCGACCGGACGCCGCTCGATCCCGGCTATATCAAGGGCTACCCGCCGGGCCTGCGCGAGAATGGCGGGCAATATACCCACGCCGCCATGTGGGCGGTTCTGGCCTTCGCAAAGCTGGGGGCGGGCGACCGGGCGCACGGGCTGTTCTCGCTGCTCAATCCGATCACTCACGCCCGCACCCCTGAGGAGGCGCGGCGCTACAAGGTCGAGCCCTATGTGGTCGCTGCCGACGTCTATTCGGTGGCGCCCCATGTGGGCCGAGGCGGCTGGTCCTGGTACACCGGTTCGGCCGGCTGGATGCAGCGGGCCGGGATCGAGGGCCTGCTCGGCTTGAGGCGGCAGGGTGAGTGGCTTTTGGTGGAGCCGTGTATTCCCGCCACTTGGCCGGGCTTTTCCGCCACGGTGCGCCTGGACGGGACTGTGTGCCGCATCGAGGTGCGATCGGGACCGGCGGAGCGGGACGGGGCACCGGCCCAGGTGCTGGACGGACAGCACGGGGCCTTGCCGGAAGGGCCGGTGCGCATTGCCCTCGATGGCCGGTTGCACGAGCTTCTCATATGGCAGGGGACGCGATGACCAGATCCGATGCTCACGCCCGGCAGCCTGTGCACCAACCCAAGCAATGCGCGTACGTTGCGCTGTCTCCAAATAACCGGAGGCATATCTGCCGATGTGCTAAGGTTCAGACCAGCGTCACCCCGAGCTGTGAACGGGGCCGGCGCCGCCGAGCGATGACACGCCCCGCGCGTTTTCGGCGCATGAAAGCATAGGCTGTGACACAGGAACCGACCGCCCATTTCGAGGCCGCGAGCACCATTGCGGTTGTGGTCTCGTCAAACGAGCCGCTCTTGTTCCTGAACGCAGACCAGACGCTCATTGCCGCCAGCACGTCCTTCTGCCGCACCTTCCAGATCGAGCCGGGGACGGTCCCGGGTCGCCGGCTGAGCCAGCTGGGGCAAGGGGAGTGGGGCCTGCCCACGCTGGCTTCGCTTCTCAAGGTTGTGGCGGCAGGAGGCTCCGGCATTGATGCCTATGAAATGGACCTTGTGCGGCCGGGACAGAGCTCACGGCGCCTCGTGATCAATGCACGCCGGCTGGAAGATGGGGACATGGAACGAACCCGTCTGCTCATGGCTGTGAGCGACGTGACCGACGCACGCGCCGAGACGCGGCAGCGCGAAGACCTCGTGCGGGAGAAAGCGATCCTGCTGCAGGAAATCCAGCATCGGGTGGCAAACAGCCTCCAGATCATTGCGAGCGTACTCATGCAGAGCGCCCGGCAGGTTCAGTCGGAGGAAGCGCGCGGGCACCTCCAGAACGCCCATTCCCGCGTCATGTCCATCGCGGCGGTTCAGAGGCACCTCGCCGCCTCGGACACAGGGCAAGTTGAGCTTCGGCACTATTTTACCCAGCTGTGCGAGAGCCTCGGCGCCTCAATGATTGCCGATCCGGATCGGTTGTCGATCGTCGTGTCGGCGGATGACAGTGTCGTCGAGGCGGCCAGTTCCGTCAGCTTGGGGCTGATCGTCACGGAGCTCGTCATCAATGCGCTGAAGCATGCCTTTCCCGATCAGGCAAAGGGCCGGATCGGGATCGACTACCGTTCGTCGGGCAAGAATTGGACCCTGTCGGTGTCCGATGACGGCATCGGCCTGCCGATCGGGACGGATGCACCCAAGGCGGGTCTTGGCTCCCGGATCGTGGAGGCGCTGACCCGAAATCTGAACGCGACTCTCACCGTGAGTGATGCTCATCCTGGTGCCGTGATCACGATCCGCCACGCAGACGACGCCTGAATGATTTAGCGGATGTCGAACTGCACGATGGCCTTGCAGCGTAGGTTCTTCGTCTTGAGCGTGGCTCGGGTTGTGCCGGCCACGATGTCTTTGAGGGCTTTGTTCATGTCCGCGTTAGTCAGGTCCTTCACACGCCGCGTGGTGTCGACGCGCGGATTGTAGGTTCCCATCGACCTGTCGAGCGCGCTCGTCGCCTTCCAGCGCGTATCGCCGGGGCCGTTGCCGGCGATACGCTGCACCGCCTCGACCAACTCGTGATTATAGATCCGGCCATACTTCCGAAGCATCGCCACACGATACGACCGCAACGCCGTCAACTTCCTCGTGGCCGTCCGTGTCGCCGCGACCGTCAGCTGTTGGTTATGTGTCTGGACCCTATCGAATCGTGCCGGGTGCGCCAAATTCCGCCAATTCCCCTCCACAGTACGCCATGGCCACGAACTTGCGACTTTATGTCTAAGGTTCGGACTCGTTTAGAGCCAGAAGGTCACAACGGCGGCGAGACTTACGGCCGCCAGGAAGTTGCGGGCGAGCTTGTGGTATCGGGTGGCGATGCGGGCGGAAATCCTTGATGCGGCAAAACTGGCTTCGACCGGCCAGCGGTCCTTGTAGCGGCGCTCGTCATATTGGATCAGGCGCTTGCGGTGGCGGCGGCCAGGGTGACAGGGATAGTGCCCTGCTCGCGCAGGTTAGCCCTAATGCGGTTTGCGTGGTGTCCAAGATCAGCGATGACCCCCTTCATGCCGATGGTTTCGCCGATCATCAGGTCCACACCCTTGACGTCGGACGTGTTGTCGGGCGTCAGGACGAGGCGGGGGGCCGCGCGAGGTTGTCGACCAGGGCGTTGATCTTGGTCGTCCGGCCGCCACGCGAGGATGCCAATGGCATTGGCTTGCGCCCCTTTTGCCCCCCTCTCATGGTCATATCTCGGGTCGGGCCGCCCCGGCCCCCGTTGAGATAAGACGCCACGTGGTACATGCCGAACCATTGTCAGAATTCATGCTGTAGAGATGGGGAAGTGGACCGGCTCCGTCCACACTTCTGCGGACAATAGCGCAACGTCCACCACCGGTGGGCTCCTGGAGCCAGATCTGCCACTTGCTCGCGTCTAACTCAGCACCATCGAACCGTACCCCTAGACCCCTCTCCACCGGGAACGTCACTTCGACCCGGTTCATGCCGCCTGCCAGTCCTGATCCGTGAGCTTTCAGAAGAGCTTCCTTTATTGTCCAATAATCCAGGAAGCGCGAAGGACGAGAACACCGGCGATCCCGTTGCAGATTCGCTCGTTCCCGCTGGGTGAATGCGTCCTCGCAGTCGCCTTCGGCCCCTTCTGGCGCCGCCGTTTCAACGTCGATCCCCAGTTCACCGCCCCAAGCCAGCGCGCAAACGGCTAGGTCTGCGCTGTGCGAAAGACTGAACCTCAAGAGATGTCTCTCCGCGGGCAGGTTCAGGGCCAAGGGCCGTCCGGCAGGCTCGGCTCCGAAAAGCCAATGAACGGGCTGCCCCCCTGCATAGGCGGAGAGTGCGCGGCGCAGCAGCATTCGCGAGCCGACATATTGTGCCTGCACATGGGGCAGCAAGAAACGTTCGGCACGCATGCGTTCATGCTCGGGCAGAAAAGCACGCGCAGCAAGGCTTGCGTGCGGCGACAGGTCTGTCGTCCAGACGTGCACTTCACCCTGCTGAAGGCCGTTCAGCAATTCCGGCACCCTCATGGCGCGTCGGGACCGAAGGCGAAACGGATGGCCCGGTTGACCGCCACCGGCAGGACGGACATATGCGTCTCACCTTCGAACAGGACGAACTCGGGCTCGATTTGCGGCCGCTGTCCGAGGCGGTCGGCCATCTCGCGGGCATTGTCCACCACGCGGTTGGCGGCATAGCGCGCCCGCCGCTGCTCCCTGTCGTCAAGGCGCTCGTGGAACGGAGCCAGCGCCTGCTCATACTCCGCCGCGGCCAGCAGCACGCGCGTGCCCGTGCCGCCACTGAAGTGCGTCTCCGATCTCAGCACAACGGCATCCTCCCACCAGATGGCTGGGCTGATGGCGATCCAGCAGGCAAAGGCGTCGGGTCTCGTGAACAGAGCGTGCAGCACGAACAGGCCGCCGAAGGAATGGCCGAACAGGGCCTGCCGTGCGCGATCGAGGGGAGTGCGCCGGGAGATCTCGGGCTTCAGCTCTTCCTCGATGAAAGTAAGGAAATCATCGGCGCCGCCTGTGCGCACGTCCGGGCCGCCAGGTGTATGCGGTGGATAGGTCTTGCCCGGTGGCGGGCCCATGTCCCAGGAGCGGCGCACGCTGTCATAGGCGGCGTCTGTCGGGTAGCCGATGGCGACGATGGCTGCCTGCCGGATGCCGGTGCCGGTGGGGTAGTCGGCCTGCACGCGGATAGCCTCGACGGCGGTGCCGATCACCGCATTGCCGTCCAGCAGATAGAGCGCGGGCCAGCCCGCCTCCGGCGCCGCGCCGGGCGGAACGCGCAGGAAAATGCGATAGGGCGGTCCTCCGGCCTTGGGCGCGAGGTCGAAGACGATGGTTTCAGGAATGGAAGGGGCGTTTTCGGTCATGGTCATTTGCGTGCGAGCAGCCAAATCAGGGCCGGACCGCCGATCAGCGTGGCGATGAGCCCGGCCGGCATCTGCCAGGGGAAGGCGATCATGCGGCCGAGCCAGTCGGCCACGAGCATGAGGAGGGCACCCACGAGCGCTGCACCCCCAAGCTGGGGCAGGGCGCGGCGCAGTCCGATGCGGGTGGCGAGATGGGGTGCCATGAGGCCCACGAAGGTGAGCGGCCCCACCACCAGCGTGGCGATGGCGGTGAGCCCGGCCGCCAATGCCAGCAGTGTCAGGCGCACGCGTCCGAGATCGAGGCCGAGCGCCTGACCCGGAGCGTCGCCGAGCGGCATCATGTCGAGCCAACGCCCGCACAAGGGCGCCATTGCCAGCAGGATCACGGCCCCGGCCACGCACCAGGCGGCCTGGAGCTCATCCACCTGATAGGTAGAGCCGGTCATCCAGTTCAGCAGCAGCAGCCCGCGCGGATCCCCGCTGGCGGTGAGCGCCCCCACCAGCGCGTCGAATAGCGCGCCGATGGCGATGCCCGCCAGCAGGACGCGCTCCGGCGTGAAGCCGGAGCGACGGCCCACCACAAGAATGAGGAACAGCACCGAGAAAGCGCCCGTGCAGGCGGCCGCGACCTGCACACCGCGTCCGGCCGAGGTGAGGGTGAAGAGCACGACGATGAGGCCGAGGGCGGCGCCCGCACCCACGCCCAGCACTTCGGGGCTGGCCATGGGATTGCGCGTCATACGCTGGAGAATGGCCCCGGCGACCGCGAGCATGGCCCCTGCTATGAGGGCCGCCACCGCGCGCGGCGCACGCCATGGCATCAGGGCGGAAAGCTCGTCGCCGCGCGCCAGTGCCCATTCGCCGTCCGGTGTACGTCCGAGCAGCAGCGACAACACGAGGGCGCCCGCAAGCGCGAGGCCGAGTGCCAGCAGGCGTAGCATCTGGGACCGGCTGCGTGCCACCGCGTGGATGGGCTCGTGACGTGTCGGCGGCGTCGGGTTGCGCAGGCGCGGCAGCAGCCAGAGCAGCAGAGGCGAACCGAACAGGGCCGTGACGGCGCCGGTGGGGATGAGGCCGCCGGTTAGGCCGCCTGTACGCAGCACCAGTTGATCGGTGGTCCACAGCAGGCCGGCCCCGATGGCCGGCGCCCAGGCAAACTGGTCGCGCAGCCGCCGCGCGCCCGACAGGCGGGCGAGCGCGGGGGAGATGAGGCCGATGAAGCCGATGACGCCGATGCCGCTGACCACGAAGCCGGTCAGCGCGACGGCGAGACCCAGAGCCATCAGCCGCGTGCCTTGAAGCGAGACGCCGAGGCTTGCTGCACCAGCCTCCTCCAGCGACAGCAGCGTAAGCGGCCGGATCATCAGGGCGATGAGCGCGGCCGTGACCGCACATTGGAGGGCGAGGGCGGAAACGACGTCCCAGCCCTGCTGGCTCAGCGAGCCGCTGCCCCAGATGAACAGGCCGGTGAGGTAATGTTCCCTGAACAGGATCAGGGCGGCGGAAACCGAGCCGCAATAGAGCCCGAGCACCAGACCGGCGAGGACCACCGCGAGCGGCGACAGACCCTTGTGCCAGCTCAGGGCAAACACCAGGGAAACGGCGAAGGCGCCGCCGGCCAGGGCCACCCATTCCCGCCCGAAGGTGAAAAGACCGGGCGCCCATAATGTGGCGAGCGCCAGAGCGAGTTTCGCCCCGGCGGAGACGCCCAGCGTGGTGGGGGAGGCCAGCGGGTTGCGCAGGACCTGCTGGAAGACCGCCCCGGCCAATGCAAGCGCGGCCCCTGCCAGAATGGCGGCCAAAATGCGCGGCAGCAGACTGTAATGAATGACCAGTTGCTGCCCGTCGCTCGCGTCAGGGGCGAAAAAGGCCCGCGCCCAAAGTCCTGGCGGTAGCGCAGCGCTGATCTTTTGCAGCGAAAGTACGGTGGCAACAAGCAGGAGGCCGCCAGCCACCATCCAGGGGCGCACCTCGATGCCATGTGCGGGCCGGACCGTGGCGTTAGCCATGGGAGGGGGCCCCCGTCAGGGCGTCGGCGAGGAGGCGGGCGAACCGCGTTGCTGAGGGCAGTGCGCCGAACATCAGCACCGGCGGCAGCCGGCTCACGCGCCCGGCCTGCACATAGGGCAGGCGGGTCCAGAGCGGGTTCGCGGCGAGCGCCGCCAGCGTGCCGGGTGGAACCGGATCGAAAAAGATGAGGCGCGCATCCGCAAGCGGTGGCAGGCTCTCGATGCCGAGCGTGGTGAAGCCCCAGAAATTGGTTGGGCCGGCGTAGGCGTTGGCGACGTCGAGCCGCGTCAGCACCGCGCCGAACAGGCTGTTGGCGCCATAGATGCGCACATGGCGGCTGTCCATGAGGCTCACCATAAGCAGCGGGCGCCGGTCGGTGCCCGAAAGGCGGCTGCGGGCGGAGGCGAAATCCTGTTCCACCGCCGCGAGTGCCGCCATACCCTGGCTGACGCGGCCGGTCAGAGCGGCGAGCCGCGAAAGCGCCTCCGTCGCCAGCGCCAGCGGTTGGCCGTCCGGAACGTACATGGGAAAGGACAGTACCGGGGCAATGCGCTCCAGTCGGTGTGTGATCCCCGCGAGGTAGGGCGTGGACAGGATCGCGTCAGGAGCGAGCTGCTGAAGCAGTTCCAGATTGGGCTCGCGGCTGCTGCCCAGATTGACCACGCCGGCCGGCAGCGCTGGCTCGCCGACCCATCGGCGCCAGTCCTGAGCACCCACCAGCCCGACGGGCGGGAGACCGAGCAACAGCAGCGTCTCCGCCAGCCCATAGTCCAGCGCGACCAGCCGGCGCAGAGCCGGCGTGGCATCGGCAGGGGCCGGGACGGCTGAAACGCCGAACGGGGCGGCCAGAAGGCCACCCCGCATAAGCGTGAGAATGGTGCGGCGGCCGATGTTCCGTCGCGTTCCTGCGGAAGGCTGCTCAGGCATCGGCTGTGCGCGGAAGACCCGATGCCCGCTGCCGCGGCGCGCCGGTGCTGGTCCACGAAACCACCGGTTCCGGCAGGTCAAGGTCGAAATGCGGCCGCCCGGACAGCGCGTTCGCCACCACGGAACTGCGCCACGCCATGAGGCTGAGCTGGGGTTCGGCGATGCCGTGGCTGTGGCGACTGGCGTTCAGGGCGAAGATGCGATTCTGGCGCGGCCCATCCCAGGTGAGGGAGAAGTCCGGATTGACCTGGAACAACCCCTTGCGGTCGAAGGCGATCCGGTCGCGCAGCGGCGCAAGGAATTCGGGCACGCGGAAGCCATAGCCAGTCGCGAGCACCACTGCGTCCGCATGCACGATTTCGATGCCGCCATCGAAACCGTTGCGCATGACCAGGCGATATTCGCCACGCTGGCGCTCCATCTGGATCACTTCGCGGCCGGGCATCAGCGTGGGGTTGAGAGCACCCTCGCCCAGATGCCGCAGGGCATAGAGCCGCTGGTAGATGGCCTTCAGCGTCGAGGCCGATGCTCCGTCGCTCGCGAGCTTCTGCCGGGCCAGGCTGGCATTGCGCGCGTCCTCCCCGATGCCATGGAAGTCCGTCACATAGCCCGGCGTGAACAGCTCGTTGGTGAAGGGCGTGGCGTCCAGCGGCTCGAAATTGGGCCGCCGGCTGATCCACGACACCTCGCTCGCGGTTCCGACCTGCGAAAGCAGCGAAAGAAACACCTCCGCACCACTCTGGCCGCCGCCCACCACGGCGACACGGCCCGCGTTGAGCAGTGTGAGGCGCGCCGTCGCGGCAGAGGCGTGGAAGCAGGTGTCGCCGGCGAGCGGCATGGCGAACGCCGGTAGGTCCGGCACGAGTCCGATGCCCAGGCAGACGTTGCGCGCTGCCACCTCGCCATCATCGAAACCGAGCACGAACTGGCCCTGGCTGAAGTCCAGGGCCCGCACAGGCTTGCCGAAGCGCAGGCTCTCGATGCCGTTGGCGGCCCAGGCGAGATAGTTGGCGAATTCCTGCCGGGGCAGGGCGTCGAACTCGGCGTTCATGAAGTCATAGAAGCGCTTGTGCGCCACCAGATAGGCCATGAAAGACCAGGGGCTGGTCGGATTGGTGGCGGTGACGAGATCCTTCAGACAGGACGTCTGGAGTTCGGCACCGGGCAGCATCATGCCGGGATGCCAGGAGAAGGCTGGCCGCTGCTCGAAGAAGCGCGCGTTCATGTCCGGCAGGCCGTCCAGCTGCGCGGCAAGGCTGAGGTTGAACGGGCCGATGCCGATTCCGGCGAGGTCGAGAATAGGGTCTGTCATCGCTTCCAGGCTCCATGATGCCGCTGGCCCTCGGGTTCGCACGAGCTGCGGCGGGCTTCCTCAAGTCCGCGCCTCGGGATGCGCGGCGTCTGCGACGGTGATCGGCCGTTCATTCGGCCGCCTGTTCGAAGCCTGTCATGGCTTCGTCGAGCTTGCGGGCGAACCGGGCATGGAAGGCCGGCGCGCCGATGATGTGGAGGTGGGTCGTGCCCTCGATGATCTCCGCCGGGGCGGCGCGGCGTGAGAGCTGGCGCCAGTCGATGAGGTTGAGGCCGCGATTGAGCGAATCCGCCGCCGCCCAGGGCTGGATGGGGCAGTCATGGGGCAGCATCTTGTGGCGACGGAAGATCAGCGCGTTGTCGATCAGCACCCAGAACGTGTGCTCGCGGCTGCCGATGTCCGGCCCGTCCTCCGGCAGTCCTTCCGGACTGTTGCCGACGAAACGCAGGAACTGGTCGTAGGCGAGCGCATCCATGGCGCCGATCAGGTCGCGCCAGCGCGCAGCCATCGCTGTGCGCGCGAGCCAGGCCTCGACCCGTGCCGCGAGCGCCTCGCGTTCGCCGGGCGCGAAGCGGGGAATGGCGCCAATGGCAAAGTCCGTGTCCATGTCGCAGACGTCGATCATGCCGATCAGCTTCAGGTCGATGTCGCTGCCGAGCATCCGCGCCGCCTCGTAGGCGAGCAGGCCACCCCAGGACCAGCCAAGGAAAAAGCAGGGCTCGCCCTTCGAGTGGGTCCGCACCAGTTCCGCATAGCGGGCGGTGATCTCCGTGACGGAGGCTTCGCGGCCCTTGTCCTCGGCCAGCGAGTAACAGATGAAACCGGTGGCGGGCTGGTCCGGCCCGAGGTGGTCCACCAGCTTCACATATTCGCGGGTGCTCACCAGCAGTCCGGGGAAGCAATAGAGCATCGGCCGCCGGCCGGTGCTGCGCAGGTGGATGAGCTGTCCGCCACCCGGGCGCGGGCCGCGCTCGATGGCGGTTGCCAGGTCGCGGATGGTCTGGTGGTTGAAGAGGTCCGCGATGGCGACGTCCGCCTCCGGCTTGAGCTTCCGGATACGGCCGAGGATGCGCAGTGCGGCCATGGAGTTGCCGCCCATCTCGAAGAAATTCTGCGTGACCCCGACCTCAGGCAGCCCCAGCGTGTCGCACCACATGGCGCAGATGTCCGCCTCCAGTGGCGTGGAGGGCGGAACCACTTCCAGCAGCGCGAAGCCCGGCGCCGGCAGGGCGGCGCGATCGAGCTTGCTGTTGGCGTTGAGCGGCATCTTCTCCAGCACCACGACGGCGGAGGGCACCATATGCTCGGGCAGGAGCCCGGCGAGGGCGCGGCGCACCTCCGCTCCGTCGAGGCGGGCACCGCGGGCCGGGACCGCATAGGCCACGAGCGCCGGCTGGCCGGCGTCGTGGCGCAACACGACCGCGCATTCACTGACACCCGGCAGGGTGCGCAGGGCGGCCTCGATCTCGCCGGGTTCGATGCGGTATCCGCGCAGCTTGACCTGATGGTCCACGCGGCCGACGAATTCGACCGTTCCGTCCTCGCGCCAGCGGGCCAGATCGCCCGAGGCGTAAAGCCGCCCACCGTCCGCGCCGAAGGGATCGGGAATGAAGCGCTCTGCGGTGGCGCCGGGCCGGTTCACATAGCCGCGGGCAACGCCGTCGCCGCCGATATAGAGTTCCCCCGTAACCCCGATCGGCACCGGGTTGAGATCGGGATCGAGCACGTAGATGCGCCGGAGCCCGACCGCCCGACCGATGGGGGCGTACATGCCTTCGAAGGAGGTGCCGGACCGGACTTTCCACACCATCGGCGTCATGATGGTCTCTGTCGGACCATAGCCGTTGATCAGCGTCTGCGCCTTCAGGGCGCGGGAGAAGAGGTCGAAGGTGGCCTGCGCCATGCCTTCGCCGCCGAAGGAATAGAGCCGCACCGGCGGGGCCTCTCCGGTCGCTTCGGCCCATTCGGCCAACTGCTGGACATAGGTGGTGGGAAAGCTGGCATTGTTGACGCCATGGCGGCGCATGGCGGCGAAGGTTTCCTCGGGCGTCCAGAGCGGCTTGTCGGGCAGGACGATGCTGCCGCCGAGCATGAGCGGCACCATCCAGCGCTCGTGCCCGCCGTCGGACGAGAAGGGCAGGAAGGGCAGCTCCCGTGACGTCTCGTCCATCTCATAGACCCGCGCGGTCGCCTGCAGGTGCCGGGTCAGCGGTCCGTGTTCCACCGCCACGCCCTTGGGCTTGCCCGTGGAGCCGGAGGTGTAGATCACATAGGCCAGCTGCCGGTCGGAGATGGTCGCCAGCGGGTCGCTGTCGGGCACCTCGGCAAGATTCATGGCGTCGAGTTCTATGACCGTCGTGCCCTGCGCGGGGCGCAGCTTGGCGCGCAGCGCGCGCGTGGTCAGGATCACGGCCACACCGGCATCGGCGAGAATATGGTCGTTGCGCTGGGCGGGGTGGTCCGGCTCGACGGGAATGAAGGCTGCGCCCGCCTTGAGAACGCCGAGGATGGCGCCGATGGCTTCAGGCGACCGCCGCAGGGCGACCGCCACGCAGCTCTCGCGCCGGGCTCCGGCGGCGAGCAGCATATTGGCGATCCGGTTGGCGTAGTGATCAAGTGCCGCGCGGGTCCACACCGCGTCGCCGAAAAAGACGGCCGGTGTGTCCGGCGCCCGCGGGACGTGCCCGGCAATCAGCGCATGGACCGGCCGGGGATCATCCCGGGCACCATCGGGATAGGGCCGGGACAGCGCCTCAAGCTCGGCCGGCGAGACGAGTTGGATGTCCCTGAGGCTTTTTTCAGGGCCGGCAGATGCCGCACCGATGATCCGCGCCAGATGGGTCAGCGCGCGGCCGACGAGGCGCGGGTCGAACTGCCCCCGCGGATGATCCAGCACGAGTTCGATGCCGCCGTCCGGAAGATCGCGGGAGATGAAGAGGAAATCGGCATCCAGCGGCAAAGGAGGCTGGGCGATGGCGGTGATCCTCAGTCCGCCGGGCGTGGTGACGACGGCCGGCGGCAAGGGCCGGTGCATGTGCACGCTGGGCAGGAAGCCGCGCCCGTTATCCTCGTTGTTGACCCAGAAGGTCTGGGCCAGCGTCTCGAACGGCACGTAATGGCTGCGCGCCGCCTCCAACGCCTCCGCCACGCGACCGAGGGCGTCCTTGAACGAGAGGCCGGAGGAGAGGTCGAGCAGCAGCGGCAGCACGTCGGCCACGCGGCCGATCTCCCGCCGTTCGCCGCCGAGGGGGGCGTCTAGCGCGACGCCGTACTTCAGCCGGGCCTGTCCGCTGTAGCGGGTCAACAGGACGCCGAATGCGGCAGACAGAAACAGCGCAAGCGATGTGCCGCAGGCCGCGGCTGCCGCGCGGGCGGCGTCCGCCTCGGCCGTGCCCAGCGTCAGGAGCTGCGCGCTGCGCGCGCCATCCACCCGTGTCTCGCGTCGCCAAGCGAGGGGGAGCGTCGCGTCGGCGTGGTCGTCCGCAAGGCGGGTTTCCCACCGCGACAGAGCCTCCGCGCTGGCCTCGGGCCTCTCCAGCCAGGCCAGCGGCGCCCCGGCCAGCGACAAGCCGGCTGAACCTGCCTCCGCATCCGCGTAGAGCAGGGCGAAACTGTCGGCGAGAATGTCGAGCGAGGCGCTATCACAGATGATCGGGTGCAGCACGATCAACAGACGGGCCTCGTGCGCCGAAAGGCGAACCAGCGCCGCCCCCGCGGGCACCCCGCTCTCGATGTCTGGAACGGCAAGCTCGTTCCGTATCCGCTGATACGCGTGCGCCGTATCGCCGCCGGTCTGAGCGGAGAGGTCGCAGACGGACAGCGGCAGCGCTGCCGCATTGTCGGGCAACTGGAGTACGCGCCCTCCGGGATGTACGCGGAACCGCAGACGCAGGGCGGGATGGCGGAGTGCAAGCCGGTCGAGCGCGGTTCGAAGCGTCGTGACATCCAGCGGCCCGGAGAGGCCGAGCTCCAGCAGCGGACGCCCAGCGACGGCGCTGTTGCCGATCTGCTCCAGCGACCAGACGCGACGCTGGGACGGGGTCAGATCATAGCCGTTGAGTTCGTGATCCTGTGTCTCCACGGCGGCATCGGCGTGCGTCATCGCGCGGCCTCCCGGTCGGAGCTGGGGCGCAGATCCGCCCATGTGGCCTCCACGTAGGCGAGGCAATGTGCGGCGCTTCCGGTGACGGCGACGGCCTGCCATCCGGTGGGAACGGGCCGCCAGACCGGCCAGAGGGCATGGCGTCCCTCCCGGTCCCGCACGACCGCGTGCGTCTCGTCCTTGCCTGGCTTGTCGTGCCTCATCGTGCTCTCCCCGCTGCGGCCCTGTTGGCTAAGACGAACGGGGCCCCGCCGCATTTAGGCGCGGGATCCAAAAAAACGCCGGCTCGATCCGCGGGGGCTAAATCGTCGCGGGGCTCGTACGTCCTGTCCTAGAGGTCGCATCAGGCGCGGCCGTCGGGGACAGGTGATTGCATGACCATAGCGGAACTCGTCACATTGACCGGCCAGCGTCGGCCTTTCGTCGCCCTTGCGGCCTCGGGCCGTCCGGTGGAGGTGCATGTCGGAGCGCAGTCCGTGCGGATTGCGGCGGGCGATGCCTCGGTCTCCCTTGGATGGCAGCGGCAGGGTGGCGGCGCATTGCTCACGGGCGCGCTCCTGGATCCACGCGCCGACATGCTGCTGCTGGCCGCGTGTGAAGCCCTTTTCGGCAGCTTCCCCGAACTCACCCATGTGGCTCTGGCGCCGGACCTCGCGCCGGCGGCCGTGGCGGGCCTGATCACCCACGGTCCGGCGCAACTCGTGGATGGCCTGCCACGCATCGAGCCGGACCTGCTCTGGCAGATGTCTGCACTATGGCTGCCCGGATCGGGCGGCGTATTCCCCCAGCGTCTGGTGACGGAGAACGGCATCCGCCATCCGCGGCGCCCTCCCATGCGGGACGGGCTACTCTACGCCCGCTTCATCCCCTGGCTCGGTCAGTCGATCACCTTCGAAACCGCCGATCCGGAGCGGCATCTTCCAGCCTTCCATCGCTGGATGAATGATCCGCGGGTTGCGGAGATCTGGGAGGAAACCGGCGATCTCGCGCAGCACCGGGCTTATCTGGAGGAGCGCCGCGCCGATCCCCACGTCGTTCCGGTGATCGGCAGTTTCGGCGGCGTGCCGTTCGGCTATTTCGAGCTCTACTGGGCCAGGGAGAACCGCCTCGGGCCGCATTACGAGGCTCAGGACTACGACCGGGGCTGGCACGTTCTCGTGGGCGAGGAGGCGTTTCGCGGCAAGGCCTACATCAGCGCCTGGCTGCCCTCGCTGATGCATTTCATGTTCCTCGACGATCCGCGCACCCAGCGCATCGTCGGCGAGCCGCGGGCGACCCATGCGCAGCAGATCCGCAATCTCGACCGCTCCGGCTTCGCCAAGGTCAAGCACGTGGATTTTTCCCACAAGCGGGCCCTGCTCGTGATGCTGCTACGGGAGCGCTTCTTCGGCGACCGCCTCTGGCAGCCGGATTTCGATGCCACCGCCCAGCCGGTGCTGCCGGCGGCGGCCCAGGCCGTACCGGCATGAGCGGAACGGGCGAGGATGGCGTGCGCTTCGCCGCGCCCCTCGATCTTGCCGATCCGCGCCTTGAGCGTCTCATCGTCCGCCTCGCCGTTCCTTCGGTGGCGGGGCTGTCGATCACGGCCCTGCATCACGTCGCCAATGCGGCGTTCGTCGGCCTGCTGAGCGGGCAGGCGCTGGCGGCGGTCAGCATCGCTGTGCCGATCTTCGCCCTCGTGGCCGCCATCGGCCATGGGCTCGGCATCGGCGGTGCTGCCAGCATCGGGCGCCTGCTGGGAGCGGGGGACGCGCTCGACGCCGGCCGCGCCGCGAGCGCGACGCTCGCCCTGTGCGTGCTGTTGGGGGGCGCGGCCGGCATCGGACTGTTCTGGGGCGCCGGCGGCGTGCTGGCGCTCTTCAGTCCGGGGCCGGACCTCGCGCCCATCGCAGCAACCTATCTCCGGCTGCTGGCCGTCTCGTGCCCTCTGCTTCTGGCGCAGATCGCATGCGACTTCATCGCCATCGCGGAAGGCAACAGCCGGTTCAGCATGTGGACGCTGCTCGGCGCGTTCGCACTCAATATCGTGCTCGATCCGCTGCTCATCTTCGGCTTCGGCCTCGGCGTCGAAGGTGCGGCACTCGCCACCATTCTGTCCCAGCTGGCCGCTCTCGCGGCCTACGGTCTCTATTTCGGCCGCCGCTGGGGCCGGGTGCGCCTCGGCGTCGGCAGGTTGGGCTTCAGGACGCGGCTGCTGCGCCCGATCCTCGCGGTGGGCGTGCCTGCCGGGCTGAGCAGCGCGCTGTCCGCTCTGGCCTTCGCTGTGGTGTACGCCATGGCCGGGATCCATGGCGGCGATGAGGCGGTGGCGGGGGTCAGCATCGCCTTCCGTCTGCTCACGCTCGGCCTCTTGCCGGTGATCGGCTTCTGCCTCGGGGCACAGCCGGTGCTCAGCTTCGCTGCCGGAGCGGGCGATCGGATCCGCCTGCGGGCGGCCACGCTCTTCATGGCGCGGGTCGCGCTCGGCTTCACGCTTGTCTATGCCGTGTCCATGATGCTGTGGTCGGCCCCGCTCGTGAGCCTCTTCACCGCCGATGCGCGCGTGGCCGACGTCGCGAGACGCGGGCTCATTCTCTTCCACGTCGGGTTCGCGCTGACCGGTCTGCATCAGGTTCTGGTGATCCTCCTCCAGGCCATGGAGCGGGCGCGTCTTGCGGCCGTCATCTCGCTGGCCCCGCAGGGGTATCTGCTGCTGCCGCTGCTTTATGGCGGCGCGGCTTTGTGGGGCATGGACGGCGTGCTCGCGGCGCCGCCGCTGGCCATGGGCCTCACCGCCCTGGTGTCCGCCGCCCTTCTCCTGCGCGAAGTGCGGCGCCTCCCGCCCGCCCGGTCGCGAAAGTCATCCCCGTCACTGGCCGCTGAAGGCGCTGGAGGTTCCGCATGAACAAGCCGCTCGATCACGAGGCCCTGCCGGCTCAGGGGGGCTGGAGCCGCGAGGTCAATCTGCTGGCGGCGGCGGTGCCGCCGATCTTCCAGACCTCGCTGTTCACCTTCGACACCTATGCCGACATGGCTGCGGTCTATGCCGGGCGCTCGCATCAGCTGATCTATTCGCGGGGCGACAATCCGACGGTGATGGCGTTCGAGCGGGCGGTGGCCGAGCTTGAGGGCGCGGAAGCGGGACGGGCCTTCTCCAGCGGCATGGGGGCCATCAGCGCCACCGTGCTCGCGCTTGTTTCGGCCGGCGACCGCATCGTCACCGTGCGCAACGTCTACAGCGATGCCTATCGTCTGTTCGAGCTGATGCTCTCGCGCTTCGGCGTCGTGGTGGACTATGTGGACGGCACGGATGCGGAGGCGGTCGAGGCCGTGCTGCCCGGTGCCAAGCTGCTCTATCTCGAGAGCCCCACCTCGCTGGCGTTCGAGCTTCAGGACATCGCCCGCCTCGCGCGGGTGGCCCGAACGCACGGCGTCGTGAGCGTGATCGACAACAGCTGGGCGACACCGCTCTTCCAGCGCCCCATCGCCCATGGTGTCGATCTGGTGGTCCATGCGGCCTCCAAATATCTCGGAGGTCATAGCGACACGGTGGCCGGTGTGGTCGTGGGCTCGGCCGAACTGGTCGGCCGGATCAACGCATCGAGCTATGCCTATCTGGGAGCCAAGCTTTCGCCCTTCGAGGCATGGTTGCTGCTGCGCGGCCTGCACACCCTGCCCATGCGCATGGCGCGTCACATGTCGAGTGGCCTTGCCCTTGCCGAGCGTCTGCGGGCGCATCCCGACGTGGAACTGGTCCGGCATCCGGCGTTCAGCGATCACCCCGGCCGCGCGAGTCTCAGCGGTTTCGCAGGCGTGTTCTCGTTCGAGGTTGGCGAGGCCATCGATGTCCCGGCTTTTGTCGATGCCTTGCGGCTGGTGCGCATCGGCGTCAGCTGGGGCGGGCCGGAAAGCCTCGTCGTGCCGGCCCTCGCCCCGCTGCAATTGGCCAAGGCCAATTGCTTCGCGCGGTTCGGCATCAGCCCGCGCCTGATCCGGCTGAGTGCCGGCGTAGAGGACGAGACGCTGATCTGGGCCGATATCGAGCAGGCGCTCCATGGCGCGCGTCGCTGATCGCCCCACGGCTGGCGGCGCTCCTGCCCTCAGGCGGCCGTCCGCCGGTCGATCTTGAGAGAGAGACGGACCGGGGCTGGCTTTGCGGCGGGCCGCCCGTCCCGGATGCCGGCGGGGGCTGGCAGCCGGAAGGGCAGGGGCTCCACGGCGCCCGAAGCCAGGTAGGCCCGGCAATGGGCGGTGGCATCGCGGATCATGAAGTTCACGAGCGTCGTGGAAACGCCCAGCGCAGCCGCAATCTCTTTCTGCGGGACGTCGTGAAGCCGGTGCTGGAGAAAGGCATATCGAGTTCGCCGCGGCAGTTCGTCCAGCGCGCC
Organism: Azorhizobium sp. AG788; assembly: GCF_004364705.1. Lineage (NCBI taxonomy): Bacteria > Pseudomonadati > Pseudomonadota > Alphaproteobacteria > Hyphomicrobiales > Xanthobacteraceae > Azorhizobium > Azorhizobium sp. AG788. The sequence goes on along the minus strand of NZ_SOBM01000005.1, from coordinate 416,570 downwards.
CAGGACATGAGCGACGATCTGGCGGCACGCGACGGAACCGAATGGGTCATCCAGGGGAGACGTCACGCTCTCGGCTTCGGCCTCGGGCGCCAGGTGGCGGCGTTCGAGCTGGCCCCGCCGCAGCCGGTCTATGGCAAGGTTGCGAACCATGCAGCAGGACAGGCGCAACGGCGAACCCATCTCCGGGCTGGCCATGGCGCAGGCCCGCACGGCCGCGTCCTGCACGACGTCCTCGGCAAGCTCGCGGGAGGACAAGACCCGTGTCGCAATACCGAGCAGCAGGGCACGGTTGCAGATCATGGTGCGCACCAGTTCGTTCGCAGCCAAGTCCTTTGGCTTCGTCGACATCGAAGGCTCCACGGTTGAGTATGAAACGGTGTCCTGATGGTCTCCTGGCCGTCAGCGGGGAGCGGCTCTGGGGCCTGCACGAAGGGCTGCCGGCGGTGTTGATAAACGCCGTTCGGTTAAGGCCAGCGCCGCGGCCATCAGGGCTTCAAATGGTCCGCTCCTGAAACGGCCCAGCCAGAGGCGGGCGAGGAGCGCGAGAAGAACAAACAGGAGGAATGCGAGTCCAAGAACGGCCTGAAGGCTGAGGCTGGCGTAAAGACCGGCGCCGTAGCCGAAGAAAATGAAGCCACCCAGGATACCTTGAAGCATGTAGATGCTGAGCGACATGCGCCCGCTTGCGGCGAAGAAGTCCGTCAGGCGCGGCGTGCGCTCCAGCAGGCGGAACAGCAGGGCGAAGATGACAAAACTGAGCATGGGAGCAAAAACCGGCCTCAGCACGAGCGTGGCGAGGAAAACATGCCCGCCGGCCCAATCCGCGGGCGCGAGGCACAGGGCGCCGTAGGCGAGGTTGCCCAGCAGCGCGGGCAGAAGCAGCACGCGTGCGATCCGCTCCAGCGAACTGAACCCGTCTCCTGCGGAAGCTATCCGCAAGCGGAATGCCGCCATGCCGAGACAGAAGGCGCTCATGGTCATCGGCCAGATGGCGGGGATGCTCATCTGCGAAAAGACGAGCCAGTCGAGCGCCCGCTGATGCGCCATGGCAACGAAGCCGCCGGACGAAAACAGCTGGATGCGGGCCTCTTCCGAAAGACCGGGACCCGTCTCGGCCGTCGCCACATAGATGGCAAAGAGCGCGTGCCCCAGGATGGCGACGATCCAGAACAGGAGGGCGGCCGAAAGCAGGGTCCGGGTCCGCAGGCGATGCAGCGGCAGCATCAGCAAGCCCAGCACGGCGTAGGGAAGCAGGATGTCCGCCTCGAAGACCAGCACGGCATTCAGGACGCCAAGCAGCCCGAGCAGCAGCATTCGAAACACGAAGCGCCGCGCGCCGTTCGCGCTCACCTGGGCGGCGGCCCCCATGCCGAACAGAAAGGCGAATATGAGAATGAACTTGTTCTCGAACAGTGCCTGAATGAACCAGGCGCTGAACGATCCGAGGTAGAAGGTGTCCGCGTGATGCCAACTGGCGCCGGCAAAACCGTAAGGCATGGCGAGGAAGGGCAGGTTGACCACGAGGATGCCCATCAGGGCGATGCCCCGCACCGCGTCGATCCGGGGATCGCGGGTGCGGGAAGCTGGCCGTGCCGTCTGGTTCGCTGTCATGCGGAGCCTCCGCTGGAGCCTGTCACCACTTGTATTTGAGCGTGCCGACCACCGTGCGGCCCTGCCCCAGATAGCAGGTGCCGGAGTTGCAGATTTCGGGCATCACGTTGGCGATGTTCGTGGCGCTCACGGACAGGCTGTAGCCCGTCAGCTTCTGGTTCAGCTTGCCGAGGTCGTAGCGCAGTGAGGCATCGAACATGGTGTAGCTGTTGTTGATCACGGTATTGGTGTTGTTGCCGTAAGTCTGGCCGATGTACCGCAGGCCGGCGCCACCGCTGAGTCCGAACAAGGGGCCGTCCTGCACCGTGTAGTTCAGCCAGGCCGTTGCAACATTGCGTGGCGTAACCGCCGGTACGCGCCCGACCTCTGCCGCGGTTGCGGACTGGAGAATCTCGGAGTCGGCATATGTGTAGGAGGCAATCGCCTCGACGCCGTTCGCCAGGCGCAGCCGTCCCTCGAACTCGAAGCCACGCACCTGGATCTCGCCGATGGACTGGTAATAGAGGAGGCCGCTGGTCGGGTTGATGCCGGCGTATTTCGGAGCGTTCTGCTCTTTGAGGTTGTAGCCGGCCAGCGTCATCGAGATGCGGTCGTCTGGCGAGATGTACTTTAAGCCGGCCTCATACTGTTCGGCGGTCGCCGGGGCGAGAATCTGGCCCTCATAGCCGAGGTTGCTGGTGGGCTGGAACGAGGTCGCATAGCTCACATAGGGCGCCCAGCCATTGTCGAAGAGATAGAGGAGGCCGGTGCTCCAGGTAAAGGCGTTGTCCTCCCGATCGCCGGTCACGAGGCCGGTATAGCCGTTGACCTGCGTGCGGCTGGTCCAGTCCTGACGTCCGCTGATGTTGAAGCGCCAGTTGCCCCAGGCGATCTGGTCCTGGGCATAGATGCCGACCTGATCGAAGTCCGTGATCGTGCGGGTGTTGATCGCGGGAGTGGGCCCCGTGATGCCGTAATAGGGCGCGAGGATATTGATGGCATAGGCGGCGTTGGCTGCAGCGGTGCCGCTGCCGAAATTGCTATGCATCTCGCCATAATCGAGGCCGATCAGCAGCGTGTGTCCAAGCGGCCCGGTCGCGGCATTGATCTGAAGCTGGTTGTCCACCTGGAAGGAAGACAGATCCTCCTCCACCGCCGCCGAGCCGCGCCGGTAGATGGGGGAAGCGGCGCTGGCGAACCCGCCGCCCGTGACGCCGCCGGTCAGATAGCGTCCGGTCAGGTCCGCCTGGCCGTAGCGCAGGTTCTGCCGGAACTCGAACATGTCGTTGAACTGGTGCTCGAACTTGTAGCCGACCTGATACTGTGTCTGCTTCTGATAGTCGTAATCCGGATCGCTGGCACGGACCTTGGTGACGTGGCTGTTCTTGTTGATCATGGCCACGTTTGCATCGGTCTCGTCCTTCTGCGCGAGGGCGAGGACTGTGAGCGAGGTCGTGTCATTGCGCCATGTGAAGGAGGGCGCAAGATAGAGCTCGTCGTCGGCGATGTCGTAATTGGTGTCCCCGGTCCGGCCGACGCCGACGATGCGATAGAGGAAGTTCTTGTTATCGGGCGCGGTGCCCCCGAGGTCGAACGCCGCCTGCAGGTGTCCGAACGTCCCGACCTCGCCGAGGATCTCGTGGATGGGCTGCCCGGTCGGCGTCTTGGAGATGCGGTCGATCAGGCCGCCGGGCGTGCCCTGGCCATAGAGCACGGAAGCCGGTCCCTTGATCACGTCGACACGCTCAAGGCCGTAGGTCTCCGTGGAGAACGTTGCGTAGCTGCCGGCATACTGGCGCAGGCCGTCGCGATAATCGCCGAGCGTGGTCACGGCGAAGCCGCGGATGTAGATCTGGTCGAAGCGCGGATCATAGCCGAATGCGCCGGTGGTCACGCCAGCGGTGTAGCGCACCGCCTCGGGCAGGTTCTGGACGCCGCGGTCATCCATCTCCTGGCGGGTCACCACGGAGACCGAGCGCGGCGTCTCGATGAGCGGCGTGTTGGTCTTCGTGCCGGCATCGCTCCGGGTGGCGATATAGCCGAAGGTGCCGTCGCCCTGCACGTCGATGGTGTCGAGAACGATGGTGCCCTCGCTGGAGATATTGGTCGCGGGCAGGACGTCCACGTTGCGCCGGATGGCAACGGTCGTCGGCCCGGTGAAACTGTAGCCGAGGCCTGTTCCCGTCAGCAGCCGCCCGAGGGCAACGTCTGCGGTCATTGTGCCGTTGACACCCGAAGTCTTCAGGTCACGCGTGATCTCGCTGGAGAACAGCACGCGCATGCCGGACGTGGTCGCCCACTGCGTCAGCGCCGCTGACAGCGGACCTGCGGGAATGGAGAAGGCAATGGCTCCCGCTTGGGTGACGGCGGGCGCGCTCTGGGCAAGGGCGGTGGTCGGCGCGATCGCCACCAGCGCGGTCGACGCCAGCAGCAGGGTACCCACCCAGGAATGGCAGGCGGTCTGCGGCTTAATGAAACTCCGCTCTGTATGGGCCGTCCGCGTTTGCACTTAAAACCCCCAGACTGATCTGCCGCACATCGTGGCCGCAAAGGCCGTTCGTTTGGGAAGACGCCGGAGGCGCGGGATGCGACACCCGCTCAGCAAACAATGGAGTGTTTCTTATCTGCGCCGTGTGAAGGGCTCGAGCGGGCGGGACGCATCACGCCGTATCAGGGTAAGCCATGGCAGTTGGTCGATGGTGACGGGCAGGGCGGCGGATAGAGCATCCAGCAGGGCCGCGGTGTCCGCGCTTTCGAATAATCCCGATACGGGCAGGCGCGCCAGTTCCCCATCCACGATCACGATGCGGCCGTGACGATAGCGGGAGATCTGCGCCACCACTTCGGCCAGCGGCCGATCTTGGAAGGCGAGAAGGCCGTTGCGCCAGGACATGCGGCTGACGACGTCGGCGGCATGCGGCCTGGCGAGGCCTCCGGCCCTGCTGAATTCGACCTCGCTGCCGGCATCGACGTCCACGTGGGGGCCATCGGTCTCGCGCGGATAGCACACCCGCACGGTATGTTCGCTGACGACGACATTCACCATATCGCCGCTACGGCTGATTTCGAACGCCGTTCCAAGGGCCCGCGCTGCCCCACCCCCGGCGTCGACGATGAAGGGGCGGTTCGGATCGGCCGCGACGCTGACGAAGATCCGCCCCTCCAGAAGCTCGATCCGCCGGGTCTTCGCCGAATAATGCAGGTTCAGGCTGGTCGCGGCATCGAGTTCGATGCGTGTTCCGTCCGCGAGGGTGTGCGTGCGGCGCTCGCCGACCGCGGTGCGCACATCCGCGAATAGGTCCCGGCGCATGCCTAAGAAGGCCGCGAGCCCGGCCCCTCCGACGAGCGCGATGCCGGCGCCGGCGAGTACGGAGCGGCGCGCGAGACCCGCACGCGGCCGGCGCAGAGCTGGGCCGATGCCGGCCCATACCCTTTCCGCCTGTTCCGCCGCCTTGCGTTCCGCCACCCCGCTGGCCCGCCAATCCTCATAGGCCGCCCAGTCGGCGTCGGTTTCCTGGCCCGAATGCAGGAAGACAAGCCATTCCAGGGCTTTCTCGGCAAGCGGCGCCATGGGCGCATCAAGTTCGGCCCGTGTGGCCGAGGGACAGTCTGGGCGTGTCATGGTCGCGTGCGGATTAACTGTGTCCTTGCACGAGAAGACGATCGAGATCCGCACGTCCCTACCGTAGAGGTGCAAAAACAAGAGAATGTGATCACAGCGCAGCATCTGGCGCCGCAAGGGCGTTCATGCAACGGCGCAGCGCGGACATGATGTATTTCGAAACCATGCTCGGGGATACACCCAGCCGACCGGCGATCTGCGCGTGGGTCAGGCCTTCCACACGGTTCAGCAGCAACGCCTGTCGGCAATTGGGCGAGAGTGTTTCCAGCGCCTCTTTCACCAGCCGAAACTCCTCACGGGTCTCCAGCAGTCGGTCGGGGAGCGGAGCCGGGTCGACCACGTCCTCCGTGATCTCGTCCCATGTCGCATGTATGCCCTGCCGGCGCTTGCGCCGGATGGTGTCGATCATCAAGTTACCGACGATGCGCCACAGGAAGAAGCGAGGGCTGTCCAGACGTGACGCGTCCGCGCGCTGAGCGTCCGCCGACAGGTAGCGGACAAAGGCGTCCTGCACGACGTCGGCCGCGGCTTCTCGGTCGCCCAGCTTACGATAGGCGAAGCGGTTCAGCTCCCGGTGATAGAGCCGGAATATCGCATCAAGATCAGAGACCGCCGTCGACGGTTGGTCGGAGATCGTCATGCCGGCCTGCAAGGCTACAGCGAGCTTCATCGCCCACCGATTGACGCTCGCAACGAATGGACTGCGCATAAAGCGCAAAGGCGCATGAATTGGATAGCTCAATAGAGCGTTACATTCAAATGTAATGATTTATATTCATTCCAATCTTAGATGTCCTTTCCGTGCTGTGCCGAGGCCCGATTGCCCCCATGCAGAAAATAATGCGCCGGGGTGTTGGAATCTGCGCGCGCGACGTCTTGCTTCCGAGAGATCGTGAGCCTGAGGTATGACGTTGAAATTCTCTTCCGAGTTCGTCTCCGAGTGCATCTTGCCACCGGATGGCGATGACCCGCTGTTCCAACTGGAGAATGTCGGCTTTGCTGTAGCCGGGCGCGATCTCGTTCGCGGGGTTTCGATCAGGCTGGCGGCCCGGCGGGTGGTGGCTCTGATCGGCCATAACGGCTCCGGCAAGTCAACGCTGATCAAGATGCTTGCCGGCCAGTTGGTCCCAACGTCTGGCCGCGTGTGCCTGGCCGGTCGGCCGGTGCCTGAGTGGAGCGCCCGGGCCTTCGCGCGCAAGGTCGCCTATCTTCCGCAGCAGATTCCCGTGGCGGATGGCATGCTGGTGCGTGAGCTGGTGTCACTGGGCCGCTACCCCTGGCATGGCGCGCTGGGCCGGTTCGGGACAGAGGACCGGAGGAAGGTTGATGAGGCGCTCGTCCTCACGGGCATGGACGGGTTGTGTGAGCGGCAGATCGAGACGCTTTCTGGGGGAGAGCGGCAGAGGGCTTGGATCGCTATGTTGATCGCTCAGGATGCCGAATGCCTGCTCCTCGACGAACCCACATCCGCGCTCGATATCGCTCATCAGATTGAGGTGCTCGGCCTCGTGCGGACTCTGGCGCGCCAGCGCCAGCTCGGCGTGGTTGTTGTTCTACATGACGTGAACATGGCAAGCCGATTTTGTGATGAGATCGTCGCCATGAAGAGTGGTGAGATGATCGTTCGAGGCCGACCTGAAGACATCATGCAGCCGGACCTGTTGAAGATAATCTATGGCGTGGACATGACTGTGGTGCAGCATCCCGGGGCCGGGGCAAGCGTCTGCATCGTGGATTAGAAATACTTCGGTAAAATTCTGACGGCGGCATCGTTTTTAGGGTTCCCGCTGGGCGATTCTGCGAGCGGGCGCATCAGAAATTAAAAGAGGAACTCGGTCTCGATCATTTCGAGGGGCGATCGTGGACGGGGCCGCACCGTCACGCGCTCATGACCATGACCGCCTATGCCTTCCTTCCAATCTCGGCGCCTCAAGCAGGCACGGAACAGGATGCTGCCACCCGTCGAGTTCGAGCGGCAGCACAAGGCGAAAGCTGACGGCGTCTGGAAAACGAGGAGCGGTTCAAGGTGACATGGCGACCGACACCCAGAAACGCCACGGCGGCCGCACAGATCAAGCGCTTGTTTGGCCAGATATAAACGCCTTTGGATCTCGCGAAATGGCGAGGAGTTTAGGTGCCTGACCGCGTGCGGGTGGCGAGGGATGCGTGGTCCGCAACAGATCGTACGCCGATCGAACTCGCCGCTTCCCGCTGCCCCTGTCGCGAGGCCGAAAGGAAGGTCAGGAAAATGACAGTATAGAAGCGCATCAGAACCGGCATCAAAGCCGGCCCGGCCCGGTATCCGCCCCGGCCCGGTTCGCCGCATACGAGATTTTGCGCCTCCGCGAGTTGCAGGACATTGGCGATGTGCGCGCGGGATACCGAGAACTGGCGCGCGAGCTGGGAGATGGACATAGGCCCGCCACTGGCGACGAAGGACACCAGCGCGACGAGGCCGACATCCCGTTCCGCAATGGTTCGTAATTCCGGGGTCGCCTCGAAGACCCGCACGCCCTGCCTGAAGCACTCAGCCATGACGTGTGTGCACGGACCGAAGAGGACTTCGTCCGGCAGGACGCTGGCGGCAGCAGCGGCCGGCGCGTCAACATGAGCGATGGCGGAGAACATTCCGTTCCAGCGCTCTCGATGCGTCTGCAGCAGCGTCGCGCTTGGCATCAGGCGTCGTTCTTTGGCGGGAGAGTGAGGGGCAGCCATCAGCAGGTGCTTGAACCGCAGCGCGGCGAGGAAGGCTGTGGCGCGCCCCGGACTGCACACATCAAGGTCCACGACTTCGCGGCGCAGCCGCGCTCCCGTCACGCCCCTGCCGCCACTCTCATTGAAATGCAGATCGAGGATGAGCAGCACCGCCAGAAGGCGCCCGCGATCATTCAGCAGGCGGTTGCGAAGCCAGTTACCGTCATAAAGACGAACGGCGTTACCGGCTGCCGCGCGGACGGCCGCCGGCAAGCCCGGCGCCAGCATGAGATCGTCAATTGCCCTGGCGCCAAACACTCTGACGATCGCCTCGGGAAAGGACGCGGCAGGCGCCAATGCCGCGCTGTTGGTCGAACTCTCGTCCTGCATGTGCGATCTGACGATTCCAATCTGTGGCGTTGCGTATCACACGCGGGGGCACCAGACCTAACCCTGAGATATTTCATCACGTTGAGGAATGCGGAAGGATCCGGTGTTCCTTGGCTCTGACCGAGGCGCAGGGATGGTTCGTCCGACATTGTTCTCGCGGAAGACACGGAAGGTCCCCGGCCCTCTGGCGTTGTCGCTGCAGGTCCTCCTGTCGTCGGTCGCGCTCTGTGCCTTGACGGTCCCGGCGGCCGCCCAGACCAGCAATGCCACGATCGGTCCATCCTATGTCTATAACCCGAGCGTATCAGGCACCCCGGGCCAAGGCGGGTATGGCTGTCCGATCAACAATCTGGTGTCAAACGTCAGCGGAGGGGGCCAAGGCGGCACCGGAACCCCTGTCTCTGAGAGCTATGTTGATGACCTGGCTGCTCCTGCTAATGGCGGGGTGACGTACGTCATCGCGGGCAGCACCGGCGGTGCCGGCGGGGTTGGCGGTGGCAGCGCCAATTCTGTCATCTGCACCGGCGCAAACTCCAATGGCGCCTCGGGCGGCCAAGGTGGCAATGGGGGCATGGTCACCATTACGACCACGGGCGGGTCCGGCAGCAACACCTTCTCCAGCACCGGAATCTACGTCTATAGCGCCGGTGGCATCGGCGGCGCCGGGGGCAGTACGGACACCGACAACGGCCAAGGTGGCGGCGGTGGCATCGGGGGAGCCGGCGGCCAGGCACAATTGACCAATTGGACTCCCTTCTCCACGCAGGGATCTGGTTCCGTCGGCATCGCCGTCATCAGTCTGGGCGGCAATGGTGGTGTGGGTGGCGGCGGTGGTCCCGGCGGCAGGGGCGGCAATGGCGGCGCCGGTGGGGATGGTGGCAGCGTCATTCTCACGAATTATGCAGCCGTCGAGGCCCAGAAGGCCATCGTGATCTATGCCCAGAGCGTTGGCGGCTACGGCGCCGATGGCGGAGGTGGCGGAAACGGCTACTGGATCTTCACCGGTAGCGGCTCCGGCGGCGCCGGGGGATACGGTGCGGGAGCGGGAACGGTCAGCGTCACCAATTCCGGCGCCCTGACGTCCGGGGGGCTGGGATCGCGGGGCATTGAAGCCCAGTCCGTGGGCGGCGCCGGCGGCGATGCCGGCGTTTCGCAGGGGCTCAACGCGATCGGCGCCAATGGCGGTCCGGCGGGAAACGGCAGCACCGTCACGATCATCAATTCCGGCACCATCACGCTGACCAACGCGTCGGCCGTCGGCATTGCCGCCCAGTCCATCGGCGGCGGTGGTGGCTCTGGCGGATTGGCCTTCAGCAGCGGCGTGGCCGGGGTTCTGATCGGCGGCAGCGAAGCGGGGGGCAATGGCGGCGGCGGCGGCTATGCGAGCACCGTGTCGGTCGCCAACAGCGGCAACATCTGCACCGGAAATTCTTGCAACAGCGGCGTGGCGCCCACCAGTAGCGCCGGCGGCGCCTTCGGCATCCAGGCGCAATCCATCGGCGGCGGCGGCGGGAATGGCGGTTTCGGCGTCGCGACTTCCATTTCAGGCACCGACTTCGCCGTGGGTGGCGCGGGAGGCACCGGCGGTGCGGGCGGGAACGTGTTCGTCACCAATACCGGCAGCATCAGCACGCAGGAAATCAACTCCGCAGCCATTCTGGCCCAGTCCATCGGCGGCGGCGGCGGTTCGGCCGGCGGCGCAGTGTCGATGGACCTGACGACTGCCGCCTCGATTTCTCACGGCGGCTCGGGCGGCTCGGGCGGCAGCGCCAATGCGGTGACCGTGAACTGCACGAGCGGGGATTCGGGCGCGAACTACGGCGCTGCCTGCACCACCAACGGCGCCCTGATGCTGTCGTCGTTCAACCGCGGCACCATCACCACCAACGGCACCGGCTCGGCAGGCATTGTCGCCCAGTCCCTCGGCGGCGGCGGCGGGCATGGCGGCTATTCGGTCTCGCTGTCCACTGACGCATATGCAGGCGCGGCCTTCTCTCTGGCGGTGGGCGGCTCTGGCGGTACGGGCGGCGATGGCGGAAACGTCTTCGCGGGGACCGGCGGGGTGGGCATCACCACCTATGGCACGGATTCGCCCGGCGTCGTGGCGCAGTCGATCGGCGGCGGCGGCGGCAATGCCGGGGCCAGCATCGCCAGCAGTATCTCGGCGGCGGCCTCCGTCGCCCTGGCTCTTGGGACCACGGGCGGCTCCGGTGGCTTTGGCAGCACGGCCGCAGCGGTCAACCAGGGCAGCATCATCACCACATCGGGGGATCGCTCGCCGGGCCTGCTCGCCCAATCCATCGGTGGCGGGGGCGGCAATGGCGGCGCGGCCATTTCGGCAAGCGCCAGCACGGGGGTGGGCGTGAGCCTCGCGCTCGGTGGGACGGGCGGCGATGGAGGCACCGGCGGCTGGGCCTATGCCTATAACGGTACGAATTCCGGTCCCGCAGGCCCCACCGACATCACCACCTACGGCTACCAGTCCAGCGCCATTGCCGTCCAGTCCATTGGCGGCGGCGGCGGCAATGGCGGCTACACCACGTCGCTTACCCTCTCGCTGGGGCCGGGGCTTGGCGCCAGCATCGGCGGGCTGGGCGGAAGCGGCAACTATTCCAACACCGTCTTCATCGAAAATGCGGCAGGCACGCTCACCGCGTCGGGCGGTGGCGCGGCGATCATCCTCGGCCAGTCCATTGGGGGCGGCGGCGGCAATGGCGGCTTTGCCGCCAGCGGCAATGCCAGCCTCGGGGGCGCGGCCACACTGGCCGTGGGCGGCAGTGGCGGCGCGGGTTCATCCGCGAACACGGTCTCGATCACCAATTACGGTGCCATCGTTTCGCAGGCAACGGCGGTGGAAACCACGTTCCAGACAGTCCCGACCACCACCTATGTCAGCCAGACAACGACGACGTACGAACCAGGGTGGGTGTGTAACGAAGTCTGCGGTCCGGGACTGGTGCCGGTCACTACTACCACGCAGGTTCCGGTGACCACCTATTCCACCGTTCCCACGACGCAGACCGTGGTCAGTGGCGCGTCCATCTATGGCAATGCGCCCGGCATCCTCGGCCAGTCCATCGGCGGTGGCGGCGGTTCAGGCGGATTTGCGGTGGGTGGCTCGGTCTCCGGAGCGGGCACCGCCAGCCTGGAAGTCGGTGGCTCCGGCGGCAACGGCGGGACGGGCGCCGCGGTCACCATCGCCAACTACAACAACATCACGCTGATCGGCTCCCTGTCGGCCGGCATCGTTGCCCAGTCCCTCGGTGGCGCAGGCGGCACCGGCGGCTTCGTGGTGGCTGCCGGCCTGTCGTCCGGCGCCAGTGCCACGACCGCCATCGGTGGCGGCGGGGGCAGTGGCGGCACGAGCGGTGCGGTGACCATCAACCATGAGAACGGTGCCATCACCACCAATGGCGATCAGTCTGCCGCCATCATCGCCCAGTCCATTGGCGGTGCGGGTGGCAGCGGCGGCTGGGATATCGCCGGGTCGCTGGCCAGTGTCGGAGCGGCGAGCGTGGGCCTCGGCGGCAGCGGCGGCGGTGGCGGTACGAGCGGTGCGGTGACGGTCACCGCAGACGGGGCCTTGGCCACCAATGGCCTGATTTCGCCGGGTGTTCTGGCGCAGTCCATCGGCGGCTCCGGTGGCAATGGGGGATTCAGCGCCGGCGCGGCGGGGGCCATCGTCTTTGCATCCGATGTCATTCTTGGGGGCGGCGGCGGCACGAGCGGCAGCGCGGGCAACGTCACCGTGACCGCCACCGACGCCATCACCACGCTGTTCTCCCAGTCACCCGGCATTCTCGCGCAGTCCGTTGGCGGCTCGGGCGGCACTGGCGGCTTTGCCATTGCCGGGGCCGGTGCGACCGGCGGCGGCGATGCCAACGTGTCAGTGGGCGGTGCCGGTGCGACCGGTGGGGGCGGCGGCAGCGGCCAGAGGGCCGGCGGCGTCACCGTCGTCGCAGCCGACATCACCACCAATGGCTATCTCTCCGCCGGTATTCTCGCCCAGTCCATCGGCGGCGCCGGCGGCAATGGCGGGTCGAGCCGTGCCTTCAGCCTTTCAGGCGCCAGCGAAAGCACGGACGGCGCGGCGGCCAGCGTCGCCATCGGCGGTGGCGGATCCTCGGGCGGTGATGCCACCTTTGTGCAGGTGACGCAGAATGGCTTGATCCTCACAGGCTCATCCGGCGTCTTCAGCGACCAGTCGCCCGGTATCCTCGCGCAATCCATCGGCGGCTCGGGCGGCAATGGCGGTTCGGCGGATGCGAATGCCGCCTCGACCACCGCCTCGGTCGCCCTTGCCATTGGCGCGAGCGGCGCCAATGGCGGGAGCGGCGGCAATGTGAGCGTCAGCAGCAACCAGAATGGCGGGGGCGGCATCACCACGACAGGGCTGCATTCCTCGGCCATTTTCGCCCAGTCCGTCGGCGGGGGCGGCGGCAATGGCGGCTGGACGCAGGCGACCGCCTCCAGCAACAATTATGCAGCCGGTATTGCCATTGGCGGGTCCGGTCAGGGCGGGGGTGGTGGAGGCACGGTCAACGTAACCAGCGGCGGTGCGCTGGCGACCTCCGGCGCGCTGTCCTACGGCATCTTCGCCCAGTCCATCGGCGGAGGCGGCGGCAATGGCGGGGCGGCGTCCAGCACCACCGATGCAGGCCAGGGACAGGAACTGCAGGGCGGCGTCACCTCCGTCGCGGGGGCCGGCGCGGGCCAGACCGCGAGCAATGTCAGCTCCGCGTTGTCCGGCACCTCCGGCACCGGGCCGGATAACGGCAATGGCAATGCCGCCAACGGGATCGCGGTGGCCGTGACCCTTGCCGGCTTCGCCGGGGCGGGCGGCGCCGGGTCGACGGTGACCGTCACGAGCAGTTCCAACATTTCGACGGGCGGAGACCAGTCCACGGCGATCTTCGCGCAGTCGGTGGGCGGTGGCGGCGGCAGCGGCGGATCGAGCAGCGCCAATTCCAGCGGCAGCTCCTATGCGGCCTCCTTCACCCTCGGCGGAGGCGCCGGACCGGGGGGCGCCGGCGGCGATGTCACGGTGGGGTCCACCGGCTTCATTCTGACCACAGGCCTCCAGGCCGCAGGCATCTTCGCGCAGTCCGTGGGTGGCGGCGGCGGCCTGGGCGGGTCCTCCTCCAGCACCGCCTCCAGCGGCGGGCAGGCCGCGGTCAGCATGAGCCTCGGCGGCAGCGGCGGCAATGGCGGAGACGGCGGCATCATCACCGTCAATTCGGGGGGTACGTCAACTTACATCAACACGCTGGGGCCGAACGCGGCGGGGATCTTCGCGCAATCGGTGGGCGGCGGCGGCGGGTCCGGTGGATCCAGCAGCGCGGCCGCCAGCGCACCGGGCTCATCCGGTTCCGGCGGCAGCGCATCCAGCGCCACAGGCAGCCTGTCCGGTTCGGCAACCGGTTCAAGCACCGCTTCGGCGGCAGGAGAAAACGGCGGCAAGCCCGGCGCGCAATCCGGAAGCGACGGCGGGTATTCGCTGGCCATGAGCCTCGGCGGCAGCGGCGGGCAATCCGGCAATGGGAACACCGTTACCGTCACCAACACCTATGGGATTCTCACGGGATTCAGTCTCGCGAGCGGGACCAGGAGCCTCGTTCCCGCCGATAACTCGCCGGCCATCTTCGCCCAATCGGTGGGCGGCGGCGGGGGCAATGGCGGATCCTCCACCACCAACAGCTCGGCGGGCGAATACAGCGCCTCCCTGTCGCTCGGTGGCAATGGTATGGCCGGTGGCACGGGCGGCACTGTCACGGTCACCACCATCGGCACCCTCCAGACGACGGGTGCCAACTCCGCTGGTGTTTTTGCCCAGTCGGTGGGTAATGGTGGCGGCAATGGCGGATCCTCCACCACGACCTCGTCTTCAGGCGGTGCCCTTTCCCTGGCGCTGGGCCTCGGCGGCAGCTCGTCGGGCGGCGGGGGCGGCGGAGAGGTGACTGTCACCGTGAATGCGTCCGGCGCGTTCCAGAACGATCCGGGCATCAGCACGCAGGGCTTTAATTCCCATGGCATCTTCGCCCAGTCGGTGGGCGGCGGCGGCGGCTCGGGCGGCGTTCTTGTTTCGGCGGCGACAGGGCCGAGCAGCACTGGCGGGACCGGCAGCAGCAGCGCGGCTTCGAGCACCTCGACGTCCGCCTCCACCACTGACGGTGTCGCTCTGGCAGTGGGTCTGGGCGGATCGGGAAGCGCCGGGGGCAGCGGTGACACGGTGCAGGTCACGTCGAACGTGCAAATCAGCACACAAGGCGCCAATGCAGCCGGCATTTTTGCCCAGTCCGTCGGCGGAGGCGGCGGCGCGGGCGGCGCCAGCACGGTAAATGCCAGCAACAGCAGCTATGCGCTGGCCTTCGGTCTCGGCGGATCGGGCGGCGGAGGCGGCGCGGGCGGTGAGGTCACGGTGAACGCCAATGCGGCAATCACCACCGGAGGCATTCAGGCCTATGGCCTGCTGGCGCAGTCCGTGGGCGGCGGCGGTGGAACGGCGGGGGCCGCGACCAGCGGCGCCTCGGGCGGATCTGACGCCTCCTTCAGCATGGCGCTCGGCGGCAGTGCCGGCAGTGGCCAGACCGGCGCCGCCGTGACGGTGACAGCGGCAGAGACGATCACCACCACGGGCGCCGCAGCGGTGGCGATCATCGCCCAGTCCATCGGTGGCGGCGGGGGCCTCGGCGCCGCCAGTTCGTCCACCTTCAGCAGTGCCGGCGTCAGCGGAACGCTCACTTTGGCGGGGATAGGCGGCAGCGGCAATGATGGCGGGAGCGTCACGGTTACGGCAGCCGGCCTTTCGACCTCCGGTACCGCCGCCTTTGGCATTCTCGCCCAGTCGATCGGTGGCGGCGGCGGTGCCGCCAGCGTCAGCACAAGCTCGGTCGTGACGAGTGGGCTCTCCACGACGCTGGGCGGTTCGAGCGGCGGCGCGGGCGGCACGGTGAGCGTGTCCACCACCGGAGCCATCTCCACCACCGGCAATGCGGCGATCGGCATTCTCGCGCAAAGCATCGGCGGCGGCGGTGGCGTCGCGAATGGCGGCGGCAGCATCACCTTCGCCGGCTCCTCGACTGCCTCCAATGGCGGCAGCGTGACGGTGAACGTGAACGCTTCACTCACCACGTCGGGCACCAATGCGGTGGGGGTTCTGGCGCAGTCGATCGGCGGGGGCGGTGGTGTGGCGGTCTCGGACGGACAGTCGACCAACTGGAGCGGGCCCACGGCCGGGTCTGGGACGGGCGGGTCTGTGACGGTGAATGTGAGCGCGCCGATCAGCACGACGGGGGCTGGCGCCTATGGCGTGATCGCCCAGTCGGTGAGCGGGGGCGGCGGGCTTGTGATGAACGGCACCACCATGGAGCTGGTGAACGGCGCCAATGTGCTGGTGAACGGCAGCGCCCTCATCTCCGGCAAGGCGGCGGTCTATGTGCTGACCGGCGGCTCGGTCACCGCCAGCGGGGTAGGCGGCACGGGCATCTCGGCCCAGGGCAATGGCGACCCCATCATCACCCTCGCGCCCGGCACCCGCGTCACCGGCGGCCCCTCGGGCACCGCCATCGCCAGCGACGGCACCGAGACCTACATCACCTCCTACGGCACCCTCTCCACCCTGGACGGGGCCAACGGGCTCGCCATCCGCACCAGCACGGGCTTCGCGCAGATCGTCAATGGCGGCAGCCTGACCGGCAATCTGGCGCTCACGCCCGGCGCCGCCAACAGCGTGACCAACCTTGGCAGCGGAACGCTCTGGGCGGGCTCCTCGCTGGATCTCGGCGGGCCGGCGGGCGTGCTGACCAATGCCGGAATGGTGCGCAGCGCCTTCTCCGCGCTCGGCACCACCACGATCAACGGCGCGCTGGTGCAGACATCGAGCGGCGTGCTGGCGATCCGGGCGGACCAGCTCTCGGGCCAGTCCGACCGTTTCCTGGTGTCGGGTGATGCGCGCCTCTCGGGCAGCGTCCGCGCGATCTTGGACAATCCGGCCCGCGCCATGCCCGGCCATTTCGACACGCCCTTCCTGTCGGTGGCGGGCACGCTCAGCACCGACAGCCTGACGGTGTCGGGCGACACCGCGATCCTCGACTTCTCTGTGGCGAACATCGCAAGCGGTTTGAGCCTCGGCACGACCATCAACTTCACACCGTCCGGCCTGTCGGCGCGTGGGCTGACGACCGGCGCGTTGATCGGCGAGATCCAGACGAGGGGCTCCTCGCTCCTGTTCGAGAGCATTGTCCCCACCCTCCTGCAGGTGACCACGGTGCCGGGATTGGAGCAGTCCTATGAGTCGGTGGGCGGCGGTGCCGTGTCCCTGGTGCCCACCGCCACGATCAATGCCGCTTCCGCCGCCATGGCCGGCATCACCACCCAGATGGACCGCTGGCGGCAGGGCCTGCGGCCCGCCTCCACCGCCCTTGGCTATGCCGCCCCCGAGCGCGGCGATGACGTCGGGGGGACCGCCACGTCCGGAACGGGAGGGCACTATTTTTGGGGCTCGACAATCGCGAGCCTCACCACCGGCAGCGGCCTGTCCGGCTCCACCATCGGCGGCATTGCGGGCCTGGACGGCGAACTCTCCGGTCTGCCCGCGCTCGCGGGGGCCGCTGTGAGCTTTTCTTCCACCAACATTTCGGCGAACGCCTATGGCGCCGTGGTCTCCAACAGCTATGGCAGCTTCAGCCTGTACGGCCTTTACCAGGCCGGGCCGGCCTATATGTCGGCGGTTGCGAGTGTCGGCTACGCCAGCTCCAATTTCGATCGCAACCTCTACAATCTCGGCCTGAACCTCGCCACCGACAGCGGGCTGGACGGCTGGATCCTCGCGGGGCGTTTTGAAGCGGGCTACAGCTTCGGTCTCGGCGCCACAGGCGCGAGCCTCACCCCGTTCATCGCATTCCAGCCCGCGCAGCTCTGGCTGGGTTCGGGATCCGAGATGTTCTCCCTCGGGGCGGGCATCTCCTATCAAAATACCGCAATTGCCGCTTTGCCTCTCTATGTGGGCTTTCAGTTGGACGGCGTCTGGACGGCGCCCAATGGCCAGCAGATCGCGCCTTATCTGCGGGCCGCGTGGATGCACGACTTCAGCCCGGACCGGGACGTGCCACGGAGCTTCGCGGAACTGCCGACATTCTCCTTCTCCGGCACCTCAATCCCCACCGTGAGCAATGCGGCGGATCTGCATGCGGGCCTGCAATTCCTCGCCAGCCCGACCACCACATTGTCCGCGAGCTTCGACGCCCAGATTGCCGAGGGCTATTCCACGTTCGGCGCCACGGGCAGCTTCCGGGTGAGGTGGTGAGCTACACAGCGACCCATGCCCATGGGAGTTTCACAGGAGGGTCGGGAGCTCTCGCCGGTGATCGATCCGCGCTTCGGCTTTCGGGCCGAGCCCATGGTCCCGACGCCGGGGAAGGTCTGCGCGAAGGTGGGCTATCCAAGGACGATCGGGCCAGTGCAGTGAGTGCCTGAACACGTCCTGACGCTTGCCCACGCGGCGGGACAGATGGAGGCTTGGGTCACATAAGACGAGAGAATCGGCCGCACGGAGCCATCGGTCATCAGTCCACGATCTCGTGGCAGAAGACCGGCGGCGGAGCCAGCCTGGCGCCGTGAGGCAGACCGGAACCTCCAGCTTCCGGCGGTCCAGAAAATGGACCCGAATCACCGCTTATGACCAAAAATTGCCGTTGCAAGAATGGGGAGGGTTCGCGCAATCCCATAGGATACGAGGCCGTCGTTTTTAAGCCGGTCCAAGTCAGGGGCAACGGGCCGCATGCGCGAGCGTGCGGGGAGTTATATTTTGTTGATTGTGCATGCATTTTTTCGGTTGCAACCGATGCTGTTTCTGGTGTCTTGGTGCCGATGCCATGAGGCGTTAACGTTTTGCGTCGGTACGGTGTCGGGGGGGAGCACAGTGGCCAGAGCGGAGCAGCGCACCCGCCATGCGGGCGGGTGGAGAGTGCACTGCGATTCGTGCCGGAGCGTCCCGCTCGCTGACCGGCAGGTTCTGGCTTCAGTGTCCGCATGAGCGTGCCGTCCGCCCCCATTGCCGCCGCGCTTCGCGCCGCTCTCCCGCCTGACCGGCGCCACAGCCGGATGGCGCAGGTCCTCCTGAGCAGTTGCGCCACCGTGGCGCTGATGCTGGCGCCCGTGGTGGTGAGCCTGGGTGTGGCGCTGCCGCGTCCGGCGCAGGCGCAGACCCATACGCTGAACCCCACGAACACCGGTGTCGTCCTCGGCAATTATTCCGGCTCCACCGACTTTCTGATCACCGCCGCCACCACGGTCAGCGCGTCGACCGCGAGCGCGGTCTATGGCGGCAATACAAACGTCTGGACGCTGACCAACCAGGGCACCGTGAGCGCCCCGAGCTACACCGGCGTCACCTTCACCGCCGGCGGGCTGGTGACCAACAGCGGCACCGGCTCCCTGATTTCCGGTGGTTCCGGCGTGAGAATCACCGGCGGCGTGGGCACGGTGATCAACGAAGGCGCGATCACAGCTTCAAATCTCGGCGTCTATCTGAATTCCGGAGGCTCTGTCACCAATTCGGGCACCGCGTCGTCGATCACCGCAGATGTGTTCGGGGTCTACATCCGGGATGTCGCCGGCACCTTGACCAATGCGGGCACAATCCGCAGTACGTCCAGCAGCGCAGTCGCTATCTCTTATACGGCCGCCAGTGTGAACAATGCCGCAACCGGCGTGATTACTGGCGCAAGTCGGGGCGTGTATTTCTTCGCACTCGGCGCGAACGCCACCCTCACCAATGCCGGCCAGATCACCGGGCAAACCTCGTTCGGGGTGACGTTCGATCAGGGCTCTGTCAGCAACACTGCCGGCGGCACCATTACCGGTGCCGGTGGTCTGCAGATCACGGGCATTGCCACGGTGGTGAATGACGGCCTCATCACCGCTACCGGAACGTTCTCAGGCACGACGTCGACCGACAGCAACAGTGCGGGCGTCCGTAACAGTGCCTCCAGTACACTCATAACGAACAGTGCCGGCGGCACGATCTCCGGCGCCGCCATGGGCATCTATTTGGCAAGTGGCGGCCGGGTGACCAATGCCGGCACCATCATCACCACCGGCGGCTTCGCCATCTATTCGAGGGCCGGCTCGCCCACGATCACCAACTCCGGGCTAATCCAGGGCGGCACGACCACTCCTGCGGTTTATCTCGGCTTTGGCGGCACGGTAACCAACAGCGCGGGCGGGACGATCTCGGGCGGTAGCCGTGGCATCGCCGTGAAGGGCGCGGCAGGCGTTGTGACCAACAGCGGCACCGTGACGGCAACGGCCGGATCGGGAGTGGGTGTTGCTCTCACCAATGGCGGCCGGGTGACGAACACCAACGGCGGGATCATATCCGGCTCCGTCGGCGTGACCGGCGCCGGCGCCGCGACGACGGTGATCAATTACGGCACCATCATCGGCAATAGCGGCACCGCCATAAGCATGACCGGGTCGTTCAACGACACCGTGCAGTTGCGCCCCGGTGCCGTCGTGACCGGCATCATGAATGCCGGTGCGGGCACTGACGCGCTGCAGTTCGCCGGCACATCGGCCGGCACCATCTCCGGCGTGCGAGCCCTCAGCTTCGAGAACGTGTCGGTGCTGGCCAATGCCGATTGGACCCTCACCGGCACGAATAGCTTCGGCGCCGCCACCTTCGCCAACAACGGCAAGTTGACGGTCGCCGCCGCCGCCACAGCGTCATCGTCCGGCCCGATCCAGAATGCCACAACGGCGTCGGTGCTGACCGTGGCCGGGTCCCTGAACAGCTCCGGGGGGCTGACCAATGCCGCCGGTGCCTCCCTCGTCGTCCTGAGCACGGGGACCTTCTCGAACAGCGGAACCCTGAACAATTCCGGCACGTCTGCGTCCATTTCCATCGCCGGCTCGATGGCGAACGGCGGCGTGGTGAACAACTCCGGGGTCGGCGCGGGGATTACCATCGCCGCGGGTGGCGTACTGAATAATTCGGCGACATTGTCGAACTCGCGCACCCTCACCAACCGTGGCACGCTGCTTAATACCTACGGCACATTTATCAATACTGGGCTTCTGACCAATAGCGGAAGCATTGCCGGAACGGTAACACTGACCTCCACGGGAACGCTGGACAACCAGCTCGGCGGCATCATTTCCGCCACGTCTGTCGCCGCGGTGACCAATGCGTCCGGTGTCACCCCGACCCTGACCAATGCCGGCACCATTGCCGGCACGAATGGACCCGGCGTCTCGCTGACCGCCGGCGGCAAGGTGACCAACAGCGGCACCGCCTCCCTCATCTCGGGCTCGTTCGGCGTCAACATTACCGGAGCCGCCGGCACCGTCATCAATGACGGCACCATCAGCGCACCGAGCTCCTATCCACGGACCGGCATCAATCTCAGCGGCGGCGGCAGCATCAATAATACGGGCACCGCCAGTGTGATCGCCGGGGGCAATTACGGCGTCGTGGTCAGCGGCGGCACGGCCACGCTGGTCAACAGCGGCACGATCACAGGCGGCGCCGGAAATGCGGTGTTCTTCACCGCCGGCGGCGCGGTCGCCACCATCACCAACTATGGCACCATCGCCAGCACGAGCCGGCAGGCGCTCTATCTTCAGAGCGGCGGCGTGGTGACCAATGCCGCCGGCGCGACAATTTCCGGCACAGCCGCAGGGGCCTACCTGCTGAACGCCTATGGGGCAGGCTCCACCGTTACAAATGCCGGCACCATCATCGGCACGAATACGACCTCCGGTGTCGGCGTTCTGGTGAACGTGACCGGCTTCGTTAATACGGTGGTCAACAGCGGCACGATCATTGGCAATGGCGGCACCGCGGTGCGCTTCGCCGGCACCAGCAACGATGTGGTGCGCCTGCTGCCGGGGGGCGTGTTCACCGGAGTTGTGGACGCGGGCGCAGGCACCGATACGCTGGAATTCGGTGGCACGACCTCCGCCACCTTCACCGGGCTGGGCGGTTCGGGCTTCATCAATTTCGAGCAGTTCGATGTTCTGAGCGGGGCCAACTGGACCTTCACGGGCACGAATACCGTCGCCTCGGCCCTGGCGATGACCAATAGCGGCACCATGACGGTGGCCTCCGGCGGCACCTTCACCAATGCCGGCACCTTTACCAATGCGGGTGCGCTGACACTGGACGGCACACTGCTCAACAGCGGCTCCATGACCAATTCCGGCAGCATCGCCGGCGCCGTCACGCTGACCGGCACCGGCGTGCTGACGAATGCAGCCACGGGCACCATCACCGGCGCCACGACCAGCGTTGGCGTGTTTGCCTATGCGGGTGCTTCGGGCGGCGTGCAGAATGCTGGCACGATCACCGGCCTCGAGGCCGTCTGGATGAATGGCAGCGGCTTCGTCAACAATGTGGGCACCGGGTCGCAGATCATTGGCACGTACATCGGTGTGGTCGGCTTTGGCGTGCCGATCAATGTGACCAATGAAGGTACCATTCGGGCGACCACGCTCACCAACGGCCATGCCTACGGCCTTTATCTGCAAAATGGCGGCACGATCACCAATTCCGGCAGCGCCTCACTGATTTCCTCGGTGGACCGCGCCATCCAGTTTATATCCGACGCTGGTGTGGTGACCAATGCCGGCACCATCACGGGCGCGACCTATGGCGTGCTGTTCGCCAGCGGCACTTTCAATAATGCGCTCACCAACAGCGGCACCATCTCCGGTGGCACCAAGGCGGTGGCCTTCGGCGCCGGCAACGACCTGCTGACCCTTCAGGCGGGAGCCACCTTCATCGGCGTGGTGGACGGCGGAGCCGGCACCAATACCTTGGCCTTCGACGGAACCGGCGGCAGCTTCACCGGGCTGGGCGGCGCCAGCTTCGTCAATTTCGGGCTCGTGCAGGTCAGCAGCGGCGCCAGTTGGACCTTCACCGGCTCCAACACCATTTCGTCCGGCGTCACGCTCACCAATTCCGGCACCCTGGCCAATTCCGGCACCCTCATCAATGCCGGCGTGCTGACCGCCACCACCGGTGTGCTGACCAGCAGCGGCCTCCTGAGCAATAGCGGCACCATCACCGGCACCGTGACGCTGACCTCCGGCGGTGTGCTGGATAACCAGCTCGGCGCGCTGGTCACCACCACCGGCACCGGCGTTGTCGGCATCAGCGGCACGCCCACCGTGACCAATGCCGGCACCATCAGTGCCGGCGGCACCAGTATTTTCCTGAATACGGGTGGCGTCGTCGCCAATAACGGCACCGCCTCGCTGATCTCGGGCGGCTCCGGGATCAATGTAACAAGCGGCAATCTCACCCTCACCAATGCCGGCACCATCATCGCCAGCAGCGGCCAGGGCGTGGTGGTGCAGGCCGGCGCCGGCAGCGTCACCAATGCCGCCACCGGAACCATTTCCGGCGCCATGAGCGGCGTCAGCTTCGCCAACACCTCCAGCGTCGTCGCCTCAATCGTCAATGACGGGCTGATCAGCAGCAGCGGCGGCTTCGGCGCGAACATGGACTGGGGCGTGGTGACCAACCACGCTGGCGGCACCATTTCCGGCGCCATGGGCGCCCAGCTCGGCACGGGCACGCTGATCAACAGCGGCACGATCACGGGCGCGACGGGCCCGGGGGTGGTCTCCAACGGTGGCGGCAACATCATCGGCAACGACGCCAACGGGCGGATCACCGGCGCCACCTACGGCGTCAAGATGTTCGGCGGCACGCTGACCAATTCCGGCACCATCCTGGCCACCGGCACCAGCGGGGTCGGCGTCTACAGCTTCAACACCGATACCGTGACCAACGTGGGCACGGCCGCGCGCATCGCAGGCACGCTGACCGGCGTGCAATTGCGCAACGCCGGCTCGCTCCTGCGCAACGAAGGCACCATCCTCGGCACCACCGGCTACGGCGCCGACCAGACCACCAACGGCATCATCGTCAATTTTGGCACCAGCGCGCTCATCAGCGGCGGCCTCGGCGGCATCCTGATTTCCAACGGCACCACCGGCAATGTCATGTCGGTCTCGATAGCCAATGCCGGCACCATCGCTGGCACCGGCACGGCCGGCTTCGGCATCAAGACCATGGACGGCCTGGGTACGATCGCCAACACCGGCAGCATCACCGGCGGCACAGCGGGCGTCGGCGTGTTCCTGGATGCGGGCGGCACGGTCCACAATGCGGCAACGGGCCTGATCTCCGGCGGTAATGACGGCATCTATGCCCGCGGGGCCGCCGGCACCATCACCAATGATGGCACCATCCTCGGCACCGCGGGCGATGGCATCGAGTTGCAGGCCGGCGGCGCGGTGGCGAATGTGGGCTCCGCTTCGCTCATCAGTGGCGACCGCAGCGGCGTATATGCGCAGAATGTGGGCGCCACCGTCACCAATGACGGCACGATCACCAGCGCCGGGGGCACTGGCGTACTGCTGCTGTTCGGCGGCACTGTCACCAACAACCTCACCGGGACCATATCGGGCGATTGCACGGGCGTGCAGGGGTTCAATGCGCGGGTGGCGGTGACCAATGCCGGGGCCATCCGCGGCGGGTGCGCCAGCGGCGTCGGCGTCTATCTGCTGGCGGGCGGGTCGCTCACCAACAGCGGCACGCTGTCCAGCATTTCCGCCGGCGTGGCCGGCGTGGTGATTTCCGGCGCCGCCGGAACGGTGACCAACGAGGGCACCATCTCCGGCACGGGCACCGTCGGCATCGGCGTGGCGTTCGATACGGGGACCTTCAGCAACACCTTGACCAATGCCGGCACCATCATCGGCAATGGCGGCACCGCTGTGCAGTTCGGCTCCGGGAATGATCTTCTGGTGCTGCGCCCCACCTCGGTGATCATCGGGGCGATATCCACCGGCGGCGGCACCGATACTTTGGAGCTGACCGGCGATACGCTGGGCAATGTAGGCACCCTCTCCGACACACCGGCCGGCTTCTCGGTGGTGAATGTGGATGCCGGCGCGCAGTGGATCCTCACGAGCGCCAACACCATCAGCTCCGGTGTGGTGCTGACCAATGCGGGCACCTTGACCAACCAAGGCTCCATCGCCAGCGCGGTCACGCTGGCGGGGGCCGGCATGCTCACCAATGCGAGCGGCGCGCAGATCAGCAGCGCCAACACAGGCGTGCTTTTGGCCTCCGGCAGCACGGGCGCGCTCGACAATTCCGGCGTCATCATCGCCACGGCCATCGGTGTGCAGGCGCTGGGCTCCGGGATGGTGTCCAACACCGCGACCGGTCGCATCTCCGGCGGCACTATCGGCCTGCAATTGGTGAATGGAACCATCACCAATGCCGGCACCATCGCCGGCACGGGCACGGCTGGCGTGGGCATCGCCTTCAGCGGTACCCTCGCCAATATGCTGATCAACAGCGGCGCCATCATCGGCAACGGCGGCACTGCGGTGCAGTTCGGCGCGGGCGACGACCTGCTCCAAGTGCTCTCGGGCGCTGCCTTCACCGGCATCGTGGATGGCGGCGCCGGCAGCAACACGCTGGAATTCGTCTCCGGCACCGGCAGCATCTCGGGCATCACCAATTTCGCCACCGTTCTGGTGGACGCCGGCGCCTCCTGGACCTTGACCTCGATTGCTTCCGCCACCACGCTGAGCAATGCGGGCAGCCTCTCGAATACCGGCACGCTCACCGTCACCGGCCTTTTCAGCAACAGCGGCACGCTGGTGAACAGCGGCACGGTGCTGGTCGGTTCGGGTACGCTGTCCAATGCCGGTCAACTGACCAATAGCGGCAGCATCGTCGGCACCGTGAGCGTGACGGCCACGGGCATCGTCACCAACCAGGCCGGCGGCAGCATCACGGGCGTGCAGGCAGGCGTCGCCGGGGCCGGCGCGACGCTGGCCAATGCCGGCACCATCGGTGCCACCTCCACGGCGGGCACGGCGTTGGTGCTGAGCGGCGCAGCGCAGGTGAGCAACAGCGGCTCGGCGGCGGTGATCTCGGGCGGCCTCACCGGCGTTTCGCTGAGCGGGCTGGGCACGCTCACCAACAGCGGCAGCATCACGGGCGGCACTGGCATGGGCGCGTCCCTCGCCGCCGGCGGCAGCATCGCCAACAGCGATACGGCCGCGGTGATCTCGGGCGGGCTCACCGGCATCGCGCTGGGCGGGCTGGGCACGGTCAGCAATGCCGGCACCATCATCGGCGCATTGGGCTATGGCGTCGGTCTGGCGCTCGGCGGCAGCATCTCCAACACCGGCCTTATCAGCGGCGGCATCGCCGGCGTGCAGGTGGCGAGCGGCACGGGGACGCTGACCAATACCGGCACCCTCGGCAGCGCCACCGGCATTGGCGTCTCCTTCGCCGCCCGCGGCACCATCTTCAATAGCGGCTCGGCTGCCGTGATCTCGGGCGGCATGACCGGCATTGCGCTGGGCGGTCTGGGCGCGGTCGTCAACGCCGGCACCATCGCCGGCACGCTGGGCTATGGCGTGGCGCTGGCGCTCGGTGGCACCGTCACCAACAGCGGCACCATCAGCGGTGGCACGGCAGGCGTGCAGATCAGCGGCGGGACGGCGCTGATCACCAATACCGGCACCATCGCCGGCACCGGCACGGCGGGCGTCGGTGTGCTGTTCAGCGGTAGCGCCGGCGGCACCATCGACAATTATGGCGTGATCTCCGGTGCGGGCGGCACGGCGGTAAAGTTCGCGGGCGGCACCAACCGGCTGATCCTGGAAGGCGGCAGCACGCTCATCGGCACCGCCGATGGCAGCCTCGGCTCGAACACGCTCGTGGTGCGCGACAACGCCACGCTGTCCGGCGTGAACGCCATCGGCTTCCAATATGTCGGCTTCATCAACGCCACCAATGCCATCGGCGCCGGCTCCACCGTCACCAATGCCACGGTGATCTCCGGCACCCTGACCAACCAGGGCATGCTCAACGGCCGGGTGACCGTGGATGTGGGCGCGGTGCTGAACACCAGCGGCGTGGTCTTGGTGAGTGCCTCCTCCACCAACAGTGGCGTCATCGCCAATAGCGGCACGTTCACGCTGTCGAGCACGCTGGTGAATAACGGAACGTTGGCCAATACCGGCACGTTCATTACCACTGCCGGCCTGTTCCAGAATTCCGGACTGTTGACCAATAGCGGCAGCATCTTCGGCACGCTCGGGGTGGGTGGCACAGGCGTTGTGAGGAATGAAGTCGGGGGCAGCATTGTCGGCGACCTTCACGCGATGTTCATCAGCGGCGGCACCATGGCCAATGCTGGCACCCTCATCGCCACCGGCACGGCAGGCAGGGGCGTCGAGATTTCGACCGGCACGATCTCAAACATCGGCACCGCATCGTTGATCCGGGGCGGCCAGATCGGCGTGGCCAGCACCTCCAATGGAACCGTGCGCAATGAAGGCACCATCATTGGATCGTCCGAATTTGGCGTCTGGATGGTCAATATCGGCGCGGTGACAAATACAGGCAGCGCTTCACTGATCCAGGGCGCAATATCCGGCATCAAGATGGTCGGCGGCGGCCCGGTGATGAACCAAGGCACGATCATCGGCCTCGCCAACTCCGGCATCGACATGACCGTCGGCGGCGACATCACCAATGCCGGGGTCAGGTCGCGCATCCAGGGGGCTGTCAACGGCATCGCCATCGGCATCGGGGCGGTGAGGAATGAGGGCAGCATTGTCGGCACGACCGGCACCGGCGTCTCGTTCGGCGGCAGCAGCCTGACCAATGCAGGCACGGCCTCCTTCATTCAGGGCGGCCAAACCGGCGTGGACTTCGGTTCCGCCGGGAGGATCACCAATGAAGGTACCATCATCGGTGCATCGGGCTCCGGCATCGCTTTGAGATTGGGCGGCAATGTCACCAACAGCGGCCTCGTGTCCGGCGCCACGGCGGGGGTCAGCGTCGCATTCGGCACCACAATGCTTACCAACACCGGCACCATCGCCGGTACGGGCACCGCGGGCGTCGGCGTGCTGTTTATGGGGTTCGCCAGCGGCACCATCGATAATTTCGGCGTGATCTCGGGGGCGGGCGGCACGGCGGTGAAGTTCGCCGGCGGCACCAACCGGCTGATCCTGGAAGGCGGCAGCACGCTCATCGGGGCCGCCGACGGCAGCCTGGGCGTGAACACATTGGTGGTGCGCGACAGCGCCACGCTCTCCGGTGTGAGCGCCATCGGCTTCCAATATGTCGGCTTCATGGATGCCACCAACGCCATCGACGCCGGCTCCACCATCACGAATCCGGTGGTGATCGCCGGCACGCTGACCAACCAGGGCACGCTCAACGGCAAGGTGAGTGTGGATGCGGGCGCGGTGCTGAACACCAGCGGCTTCGTCGCCGCCGGCGCCAGCTCGGCCAATGCCGGCACCATCGCCAACAGCGGGTCGTTCGCGGTTCTGGCCAGCCTGCTGAATACCGGAACGCTGATCAATACCGCCACGCTGGATGTCGCGGGCACCCTCGCCACCTCCGGCAGCCTGAGCAATGTCGGCATGCTGGCGCTGGCAGGTACCCTCGCCAACAGCGGCGTGTTCAGCAATTCCGGCACGCTGCTTAATTCCGGCGTGCTGAGCAACGCCACCACAATGAGCAACAGCGGCGTCATCAGCGGCGCGGGCCTGTTCACCAATGCCGGCAGCTTCAGCAACAGCGGCGGCGTGCTGGCCGCCATCGCTTTGGTCGGCGCCGGCAGCGTGAACAACCAGGCGGGTGGCCGCATCAGCGGTACGCAGGCCGCCGTCGTTGGCGGCAGCGGCGGCAATGTGGTGGCCAATGCGGGCACCATCACCACCAGCAGCGCCGGCAGCACCGCCGTCGCGCTCGCTGGCGGCACCATCGCCAATTCCGGCAGCACGGCGCTGATCCAGGGCGCGGCGACGGGCGTGTCGGCCTCGGGCATCGCGACGGTGGCGAATTCCGGCACCATCGCCGGCATCAGCGGCACCGGCGTTGCTCTCGCCGCCGGCGGGCTTGTGACCAATAGCGGCCTCATTACCGGCGCCAGCGCCGGCGTGACCATTTCCAGCGGCACGGCGACGATCACCAATACCGGCACCATCTCCGGCACCGGCAACGCCGGCATCGGCGTGCTGTTCACCGGCGGCGCCAGCGGCACCATCGACAATTTCGGCACCATTTCCGGGGCTGGCGGCACGGCGGTGCAGTTCGCCGGCGGCACCAACCGGCTGATCCTGGAAAGCGGCAGCGCGCTCATCGGCCTCGCCGACGGCTCGCTGGGCGTGAACACGCTGGTGGTGGAAGGCAGCGCCGTCCTGGACACCGTCCAGGTCCTGGGCTTCCGCTACGTGGCCTTCCTCAATGCCACCCAGGCGGTCGATGCCGGCAGCACCATCAGCAATGCCGTGGTGCTCTCCGGCACGCTCACCAACCGGGGCACGCTGGGTGGCAATCTCCAGGTCTCAGCCGGTGCCACGCTGGACAATAGCGGCGTGGTGGCCGCGACCGGCACCGCCACCATCAACGGCCAAGTGGTCTCCGGCGGAACCTTCGCCAACAGCGGCACGCTCACCAGCACCGGCACCATCGCCAGCAGTGGCACGCTGAGCAATTCCGGTTCGCTGGTCAATGACGGCACGCTGGCCAATTCCGGCAGCATGGCCAACAGCGGCACCATCAGCGGATCCGGCACCTTCGCCAACACCGGCAGCTTCGCCAATACCGGTGCCGTGCTCGGCACCGTAAATGGCGTCACCGGCACCGGCACCATCACCAACAGCGGCACCATCATCGGCACCGCCGACACCGGCGTGAACCTCGGGTCCGGCGGCGTGCTGACCAACACCGCCGGCGGCTTCATTCAGGGCGGCGTGTTCGGCGTGCAGGTGGCCACCGGCGGCACTGTGGTCAATGCCGGCACCATCCTCGACGACGCCATCGCGGGCCTTGCGCTGGGCAGCAATGCCTCGCTCACCAACAGCGGCACCATCGGCGGCGTCATCGGCCTCCAGTTCACCGGCACCGGCGCCAGCGCCACCAACAGCGGCACCATCACCGGCACCGGCGGGACCGCCATCCAGTTCGATGCCGGCGTCAACAGCCTGACCCTGACCACCGGCTCGGTGCTGGAGGGCGGCATCGACGGTGGCGGCGGCGCGGGGCGGATCACTTTGGCCGGCAGCGGCACTCTTTCCAGCACCATCGCCAATTTCGGCAGCGGCAGCGCGCTCACCATCGCCGGCGGGGCGAACTGGATCGCCAGCGGCAGCTGGACCATCGGCGCGGTGACGAACAGCGGCACACTGCAGCCCGGCGCGGTCGGCAGCAGCCTCAAGCTAACCGGCAATTTCGTCCAGACCTCCGGCGGCACCTTGCAGGTGGCTGTGAACCCGCAGGGCCAGAGCTCGCAATTGCTGGTGTCCGGCACCGCCACCCTCAGCGGCACCCTGGCGGTGCTGGCCGGCAGCGGCAGCTATGGCGCCTTGACCACCTACTCGATCCTCACCAGCACGGCGCTGAGCGGGCAGTTCGACACCGTGACCACGGATCTGGCATTCCTCACGCCGTCGCTGAGCTATGGGGCCAATACGGTGTCGCTGACGCTGTCCACCGGCAGCACGCCGGTGCGCTTCTCCAGCGTGGCCCTGACGCCCAACCAGTATGCCACCGCCAATGCGGTGCAGGCCGGCGGCGCCGGCTCGGCGCTTTATCAGGCGGTGGTGGGCCAGAACGCGGCCGGCGCCCGCACGGCCTTCACCATGCTGTCCGGCGAGGCCTATGCCAGCGTCACAACGGCGCTGCTGGATGACAGCCGCGTGGTGCCGCAGACCCTGATGAACCGGCTGCGGCAGCAGGCCTATGGCGAAGCCGGCGGCGCGGTGGTCGCGCTGGGCACCGGCGGGCCGGTGACGCTGTCGTCCTCGGCGCTGGCTTCGGCCGGGCAGGGGAGCACTGGCACGGTGCAGCCCAGCGGCGTGGCCATCGCCCGGCCCAATGGCGGCATGGCCGATGGTGGCACCTCCCGCCTGGTGGCGTGGGGCGAGGCGTTCGGCGGCTGGGGCCAGATCAGCGGTACCAGCAATGCCGCTGCGGTGAGCCATGATCGCTCCGGCTTCATGACCGGCCTCGATGCCTTGATCGGCGAGAATTGGCGGGTGGGCCTCGCCGGCGGCTACACCTCCACGGATCTCACCATCTCCGGTCGCGCCAGCTCGGCTGATATCGGCACCTACAGCCTCGGCCTGTATGCCGGCCGTGCCTTCGGGCCGGTGAATGTGCGCCTGGGCGCCGCTTACAGCTGGAGCGACGTGGACATGGCGCGCACGGTCGCCTTCCCCGGCTTCCAGCAAGGGGTGAGCAGCAGCTACGGCGTCGACACCGCGCAGGTGTTCGGCGAAGTGGGCTATGGCTTCTCCTGGAATGGCCTGGCGCTGGAGCCGTTCGCGGGCCTCGCCTATGTGCACATGAACACCGGCGCGGGGCAGGAAGTCGGTGGGTCGGCGGCGCTGACCCTGCACAGTTCGGCGACGGACCTCACTTATTCCACCCTCGGCCTGCGGCTGGGCACCAGCTGGACGCTGGGCAACGGCACCACTCTGATGCCGCGCCTGATGGTGGGCTGGCAGCACGCCTTCGGCGATCTGGATCCGGCGGCCTATCTGGCCTTCGGCACCGGTGTGAACTTCAGCGTCACCGGGGCTCCGCTGGCGCGGGATGCGGCCTTGCTGGACCTGGGCGCCGACTGGAAACTCAACGACAGCATGAAGCTCGGTGTCTCGTATCGCGGCACCCTGTCCAATGCGGTGCAGGATCATGCGGTGACCGGGTCCTTCACCTGGTCCTTCTGACCGGGTCGGGGCCTACGAGTTGACACGCCATAAAGGCATGAGAGCCTGATCCCCCGTGATCGCGGCCCGGTGGATCAGGCTCTTCCAGGTTTCAGGACAGTAACCCCATGAATGCTTTGCATCCCTCCCTGTGCGCCTGCGGCAGCGGTCTGCGCGCGCTGCGCTGCTGCCAGCTGGAGGCCGCCGCTCTCGGCCCGGCCGCCGCCAGCCGCCACCTGCTGCCGCTGGTGGACGAGGCCATCGCCTGCCACGCCAAGGGCGCCTATGGGGAGGCCGAGCGGCTGTGCCTGGAGGTGCTGGAGCTGGCGCCGGGGCAGGGCGGCGCGCTGGCGGTGCTCTATCAGATCCGCAAGATGCAGGGCGCCGGCGCCGCCGCCGAGGCGCTGTTGCGCCGGCTGGTGATGCTGGACCCCAACAATGTGTGGGCGACCCAGGAGTTGGCGCTGCTGCTGTTCGGCAAGGGCGATCTGGCGGAAGGCGAAATCCATGCCCGCAATGCGGTGCGCATCGCCCCGACCGACCCGCAGTCGCACAATCTGATGGGCATGATCATGACCGAGATGAACCGGCCGCAGGTCGGTGAGTTTCACTATCGTCGTGCCCTGGAGCTGCTGGGGCAGCGCCAGCCCATCCTTCTGGCGAACCTGGCCTGGAACCTGAAGAACCAGGGCAAGATGGCCGAATCCCGCGCGCTCTACGAGGAGAGCTTCGCGCTGGCGCCTACCATTCTCCAGACTGTGCTGGGCTGGGCGCGGATGGAGGAGACGGACCGCAACTTCGCGCGCGCCGACGAACTGCTGGACCAAGCACAGGCGCTGGCGCCTGGCCATCCCAGCATCCTGCTGCACCGCGCCGTGGTGCGCGGGCGCACCAAGCAATATGACGCCGCTCTGGCGATCCTGGACCGCATGGCGCAGCAGAATCCCGGCGGGGGCCTCGGCACCAACGACCTGTTGGAGAAGGGCCGCCTGCTGGACAAGATGGGTCGCCATGACGAGGCCTTCGCCGCCTTCGCTGCCGGCAAGCGGCTGAATGTGGAGCAGAGCGGCGTCACCTATATGGCCGAGCACGCGGCCAATCTGGCGGCGCGGTTGAAGGCCTATTTCACCAGCAACCGGCTGCGCATCGTGCCCCGCGCCAAACCCGTGGAAAGCGGGCCACGGCCGCTGTTCATCCTCGGCTTTCCGCGCTCCGGCACCACCATGGTGGAGCAGACGCTCTCCGCCCACCCTAAGGTCTCCGCCGGCGACGAACTCTCCTTCGTGCACGACATCGCCAATCTGATGCCGCGCATGCTCAACAGTCCTCTGGCCTATCCCGAGGCGCTGGCGGATCTATGGATGGGCGACCAGTGCGAGGGGCTGGACAATCTGCGCGACTATTATCTGCAGCGCGTCAAGCAATTGGGCATCATGGAGCCGGGCGCCACGCGCTTCACCGACAAGATGCCGCTCAACGAGACCCATATGGGGCTCATCGCCCTGATGTTCCCCGATGCGCCGCTGATCCATGTGCTGCGCCATCCGCTGGACATCGTGCTCTCGGTCTATTCCAACCACCTCACTCATGGCTTCTATTGCGCCAATGCGCTGGAGACCATTGCCCAGCACTATGTCCTGGTGATGGATCTGGTGGAGCATTATCGCCGCGAGATGACGCTGAAGTATCTGGCGGTGCGCTATGAGGACATCGTGGACGATCAGGAAACCCATGTGCGCCGCATGCTGGCCTTCGCCGATCTGCCGTTCGACAAGCGCTGCCTGAAGTTCCACGAGAACAAGCGCTATGCCCGCACCGCCAGCTATGCCCAGGTGACGGAGAAGCTCTATGACGATTCCCGCTTCCGTTATCGCCATTATCTCAAGCATCTGGCGCCGGTGATCCCGGTGCTGGAGCCGGTGATCGCGCGTCTGGGATATTCGATCGATGGCTAGCGCGGGGCAGGGCATGTCCGCGCCGCAGCCGGCGGAATCGCAGGGCGCTGGTGCCGCCATATCGCGCACCGTCGACGAATGGCTCGCGGAGGCGAGCGCCCATGAGCAGGAAGGCCGTCTGGACGCGGCCGAGCAGATCGTGGCGCAGGTGCTTGAGGCCAAGCCGGATTATGTTCCGGCGCTGCACCAGAGCGCGATCCTGGCGCACAAGGCCAAGCGGCCCCGCGAGGCGCTCGCCCGGCTGGAGCGTGCCATCGCCTTGCTGCCGACCGAACCGATCTTCCATCGCAACATCTGCGAGTTGTATCGCAGCCAGGGCCGGCTGGACGAGGCACTCGTGCATGGCCGCCGCGCGGTGGAACTGGCGCCGGACGATGCGGGCGCCCATTACAATCTGGGCGTGATCCATTACGACCGCATGGAGATTGACGCCGCCATCACCTCTGCCCGGCGCGCTCTGGCGCTGGACCGGACCATGGCGGCGGCGCATTTCGAGCTCTCCGAGGCGCTGCTGCTGAGCGGCCAGTTCACCGAGGGCTGGGCGGAATATGAGTGGCGGTTCGATCTGCCCAATTCGCCACGCCTGCTGCCGCACGCCGACAAGCCGCAATGGGACGGCACGCCCATGCCTGAGGGCACGCTGGTGCTGATCGGCGACCAGGGCTTCGGCGATACCATCCAGTTCTGCCGCTACATTCCCGAAGTGGCCAAGCTGTGCCCCAATCTGGTGATGGCGTGCAGTTCCGAGATGCAGCCCATCGTCATGCAGCAGGCGGGCATCAACCGCTACGCCGATCGCTGGGAGCATATACCGCACTTCGATGCCTACTGCCCGCTCTCCGGCCTGCCGCGGCTGTTCGGCACCGACCTGGAGACCATCCCCGCGCCTGTGCCCTATGTGCGGGCCGATCCGGCCAAGGTGGCGCGGTGGCGGGCACGGCTGGCGCAATTGATCCCCGCTGGCTTCCAGGCCATCGGCATCGTCTGGGCCGGGCGGCCCACCCATGGCAATGACTACAACCGCTCCATGACGCTGAAGGCCCTGGCCCCGCTCGCGGCGCTGGAGCGCACGGCGCTGGTGTCGTTGCAGATCGGCCCGGCGGCGGGGCAGGTGGCGGACTATTACGGCGCCGCGCCGCTGATCCATCTGGGTGCCGAGATCGCCGACTTCGCCGACACCATGGCCATATTGGAGGTGCTCGACCGGGTGGTGGCGGTGGACACGTCCATCGTGCATCTGGCCGGCGCCATGGGACGTCCCGTCTCGGTGCTGCTGCCGTTCGCGCCCGATTGGCGCTGGCTGCGCGAGCGCAGCGACAGCCCCTGGTATCCCACCGTGGAGCTGTTCCGCCAGCCCGCACCCAATGCCTGGGCCGAGCCGGTGGCGGCGGTGGCGGCGCGGTTGCGCCGCGTTGAATCTTGAGCCCCGGTTGGTGCCGGTCCGCAAAACGTCCGTGACACTGGCCGACGGTATCTCCGTCTGACCTGAGACTCTTTTCCACCTGCGCCAAAGCGGATTGGCGGTCTTGGCAGGAGTGCCACCCCGGCTCAGATCTGCGTCCGCTAGCTCCGTTTCACGCCTTGCCTGTGAGCCTCTATTCCGAGGGGCGAAGCGAGGCGATCCAACGCCCCTCGCCCGGGGAGGCAGCAGCCAGGGCAGGTTCGAAGCGGGCGCGCTTCCTGGCCTCGCTGGGTTTCATGTCGAACTCGCTGCGGAACGCGCGGCTGAAATGGGCCTCGCTGCTGAAACCGCACCGGAAGGCGATCTCGCCGATGCGCATGCCGGCATGCGCCGGATGTGTCAGCAAGTACAAGGCGGTGGTCAGCCGGCGCGTCCGGATATATTTCGCGATCCCGCCTTCAGCCTCGAACAGACGGTACAGACTTGAGCGCGACATGCGCAGTTCCCGCGCGACGCGGACGGGCACCAGCTCGGCCTTCGACAGATTGGCATCGATGTAGCGTCTCGCCCGTTCAGAGGCTGCAAGAAGCAGCCCCTCCTGTGCTGCGGCGACGCCTGTCTCCGACTGGAAGCACGTTGTGATCAGGTCGGCGGCCGCACGGGTGAGGAGACCGGCGTCGCGTGGGGTGGCGGCGTCCAGTCTCCGTGCCAAGGAAAGCAGGAAGTCCCCCAGAATGCCGCCCATCAGACTGTCGCCGCTCAGCACGGCACCGTGCGGCGTCTTGCGCCGTTGCGCCAGATCCGGGAGCTGGGAACGCGGCAGGATGACGTCGATCGTCTGCGAGGTCTTGGCATGCCCATCCATGGGGCGGCCGAGATCGATCAGGGAGATGTCACCCGCGCGCACACGCACGACATTGCCCTCGGCGTCGGCGTCAAGCCCACCGGTCTTGTGCAGTTGCACCAGCAGGTGATCCATGTCCGTCCGGGCGATCTTGCGCTTGCTTCGTCCGATCGCGTGATCGGAAAAGCCTGAAGCGCCGACCAGCATGCCGCCCAGATGATATGCGGTCATATCGGCGGCAAAGCCGGCCTTGCCATTTTCCTCCGCCGCTACGTCGTAGATGGGCGCCATATGGTCGTGGTAGCGGCCGAACTGTTCCGCCTTATCGGACCCCAGCGTCCGGAACCTTCTGGACGGAATGCCTCCCGACATGCGCTTTCTCCCACCCGCGTGGTTCCGGTCATCGCGTGCAATGCATTATCTCAGGCTCTCTTCCCAAAGGGAATGTTCTTTCCTCTTTCGGGTTCCGGAAACCTGTTGACCCTCCGACCACCGACGACGGGCGGCCCTGCCCTTGGCGGTATGGATTGGGACGGTGGCACAAGTCATCCGGGACAGGCAGGCAAATGCACAGGCCCCATCCACTGTAGAATCCTGCCATCGGCGCGGACTTCAGCGCCTATGCGAATGGGGGCAGCATGACCAACGAGAAAGACGCTTCTGCCACGCCCACGCCCACGCCCACGCCCGAACCCGGCATCGAGCCGGACGGCGGCACCGCTCCGCTCGGAGAGCAGGAACTGGATCAGGTCGTGGGCGGTGTGCTGCCTCCGCTGCCGCCGCGCCCCAACAGGACGGGCTTTACACGGATCATCCGGGATTGAAGTTCCGAAGGACGCCCGAAACTGGAAGAGAGCTGCAGCATGGCAATAAATCCTCCGTCTCTTGAGGCCTTCATGATCAGCACGGGCGGGTGTCTGTCCGATGTTGGAGGCATGCGGGAGGTCTTCTCCAGCGCCGAAGCGCTGACCGCTTACGCTGCTTCCAAGGGGCAAGACCTTCCGAAGGAAGCGGCCGAGGCGCTGGTCCTTCAGGCGCGTGAGCAGATGCGCCCCGGCGGACTGCAGGCCCTCTCCGATGACAGCCTCGACCATGTCAGTGGTGCGGGGTGGAAGCAGATCCACTGGTCCTGAGGGCCGTCTTTGGACGAAGGTGCCGGCGAAACCGGGTTTGACCCGGCACGCGGGGGCGCGGCTGTGCCCGTTGGGCGGGAACCGCCTGTCGGCGGACCGGGCTAGCATTGGCCAACGGTGCGGCCCGGACTCGTCAGGCGCCCGATCGCGAGATGCTTCGGGCCGGTGGCGAATGCGACGCTCGGTCAAGATTTTCGAGACGCAACGGCAAGCAGGCCGGTTTTCGCTGGGGTAGGTGTCTGCGGGCTTTCGTTGTGGGGAATTTTTTCATGCCGTCTCACCGACCGTCGCCGGCACGCCGCGGGTTCCTGCTCGCCTCCACGGCCGTCTGCCTGGCCGCACCGGCGCAGGCCCAGACCGCCAACCCCTGGGCCACGTCGGAATATTATGCCTCGCAAGCCCTGCGCCAGATCAATGCCGCAGCCGCATATGCGCAGGGCTACACCGGTGCGGGTGTCACCGTCGGCGTGATGGACGCAGCCGTTGACGGGCGGCATCCGGAATTCAGCGGCCGGATGGTGCCGGGCTGGGACTTTTTGAACAACCGGCCCACCGGCCAGTTCGACAATATGCCGGACGATTCCCATGGCACGCATGTCGCCGGCATCATCGCGGCCGCGCGCAACGGCGAGGTGATGCAGGGCGTGGCATTCAACGCCAGGATCATGTCGGTCGCCTACAACTGGCGCGTCACCTCGGAGGATGAGATCTTCGCCTCCAGCTGGAATTATCTCGCAGCGAGCGGTGTGCCGATCGTGAACAACAGCGTCGGCATGAACGATTGCGATCGTGCGCCCGCCGGCCCCTGCAACGTGACATCCTATACCCGCGCCAAGGTTGAGGCGGAACTGCCGCAGACGCTGGCGGCGATGCGTGCCACCGCCAGGGCCGGCGTCCTCATGGTCTTCGCAACCGGGAACGAGACCCAGCCGCATCCGGATGTGCTGGCGGGCATGCCCTATCTTGTTCCGGAACTCAAAGACACATGGCTGGCCGTCAATCTCGTCAGTTCCGTGGATCTGGCGGTGAGCTGGGGCAATCGCTGCGGCGTTGCGAAGGACTGGTGCCTCGTAGCGCCGGGATACAACATCCTCTCCACCGTTCCGCTGGGCGAGGGGTTCGGCCTTTATCGTGGCTATGACACCATGTCCGGCACGTCCATGGCGGCACCGAGCGTGTCCGGCGCTGCGGCGCTGGTGAAGGAGGCCTTCCCCTGGTTTACGGCCCACGACATCCAGCAGGCCATTCTCACGACCGCCACTGATCTTGGCGAGCCCGGCGTCGACAATGTCTATGGATGGGGGATGCTCAATGTCGGCAAGGCCGTTCTCGGCTACGCCATGTTCACAGGCACGACCACGCTCGACACTCAGGGGATGACATCCACCTTCTCGCAGGACATCTCCGGCGCGGGGACGCTCATCAAGACCGGAGCCGGGGAACTGATCCTGACCGGTGCCAACACCTATTCCGGTGGAAGCTGGGTGGACGGCGGCACGTTGTTCATCAATGGCTCCGTGGCGTCAAACGTCTATGTGGGGCAGGAGGGGCTGTTGCGTGGCACGGGGCAGATCTTCGCCCAGCTCGCTGTGGCCGGCCGCCTTGCGCCAGGCAACTCGCCGGGCACGCTGACCGTGGCGGGTCCGGTTCTGATGAGCCCCACAGCCACCTTCCAGGTCGACATCGACGGCACGGGCACGGGAACGGGCGCCGGCAATTACAGCCGCCTCGTCACCACCGGGCCCATGGGGACGGTGGTGGTGGCCGGCACGCTTGCTCCGCAACTGCGCGGCATCACGGGGAGCGCCACCAACAGCTACACCCCGACCCTTGGCACCACCCTCCGGGTCATCGAGGCCAGCGCCGGCGTGTCCGGCTCGTTTTCAGGGCTCGCGCAGCCCGTCGGCCTTGCCGCGGGCACGCGGTTCGATGCCCTCTATGGCGCGAACGACCTCAGCCTCATCGTAACCCCGTCGGCCTATGGCACTCTGTCCGTGCTCGGACTGGCCACAAGCCGCAACGGCACCGCGGTTGGCGGGGCGCTGGACAGCGTACGTCCAGCGGCGGGCGTGGCGCTCACGGGCTCCCTCGGCGCCTTCTATCAATCCCTCTACACCCTGAACGCGGCAGCCCTGTCGGCGACATTGGCGCAGCTTTCGGGTGAGGCCCATGCGTCGGCTGAAGCCATGGCCTTCGATGATGCGAGACACATCCGCAGCGCCGTTCTGGAGCGGCTCGATGGCAGCGGCGTCGCGGCGGCGCCGCTCGCGCCCGGCCTCACGGCCAGTGTGTGGCTTTCCGGTTATGGTGGATGGACCCATGCCTCCGGTGGAGATGCAGCCGCGCTGTCCTGGGACGCCAGCGGCTTTGTCGCTGGCATCGATGCTCCCGTGACCGAGATGGTGCGCTTCGGGCTCGCAGCGGGCTTCGGCCAGTCCTCGGGCACGGTCGGCGACCTGACGTCGGACGTCGATAACACGCACATCGATCTCGCTGCATATGCGGTTGCCGAAGGGGCCGGATGGCGCGCAAAGGCCGGCGTTGCTTACGGCTGGAACGACCTCTCCATGACCCGTGCCATCGGCTTCGGAAACGTGGCCGAGGGGCTTGCGACCAAGCAGGACGGCCGGACCGTTCAGGCGTTCGGTGAAATCTCGCGCGATCTTGTCCTGGGGCATGCCCAGGTGTCGCCTTACGCGAGCCTCGCCTACGTGAATCAACGTCTCGATGCGTTCGCCGAGACCGGAGGTGTTGCAGCCCTGTCCGGCAGTGCCCAAACGCTCTCGACCACGCTTGCCACGCTGGGCGCACGCCTCGCAATCGGCCTCCCCATGGGCAATGCCACGGTCACGCCCAACGTG
Source organism: Azorhizobium sp. AG788 (assembly GCF_004364705.1). Classification (NCBI taxonomy): domain Bacteria; kingdom Pseudomonadati; phylum Pseudomonadota; class Alphaproteobacteria; order Hyphomicrobiales; family Xanthobacteraceae; genus Azorhizobium; species Azorhizobium sp. AG788. Next base: position 377,312 of record NZ_SOBM01000005.1, on the reverse strand, counting down.
AACCTGGGCTGGCAGCACGCGTTTGGGGACGTGGCCACGGAAGCGGTCATGACCCTGGCCGGTTCGAGCCCGTTCCGCGTGTATGGCGTGCCGCTCGCCCGCGATGCCCTGGTCCTCGGCGGGGGACTGACTTACGGCTTCGGGAATTCCGTCGCCGCCAGCGTCGCCTATGACGGGCTGATCGGATCCGATGTGACCGAGAGCAGCATAAAGGCCGACCTGCGCTTCAAATTCTGAGCGGGTCCCACAGCCGTCAACCGCGTTCCGGCGCAGCTTATTCGTCTCGCGCCAGCCTGCGCTGGCTCACGGCAATGTACCGCCATCTGGAACGCCCGTCCTGCCGGCATGGGACGTGGTCCAAGAAATGGTCCTGGACCACCGTTCTGGCTGGCAGGAATCTTCGCGCGCGTCAGCGACTGGGGCTGAGAAGCAGGGCCTCGAATTCCTGCGCCGGCATGGGCCTTCCGAACAGATATCCCTGTCCTTCCGGGCAGGCGCGATCGGCGAGGTAGGAGCGTTCTTCCTCGGTCTCAATGCCCTCGGCTATGACGTCTATTTCCAGCGCCCGCCCCATCTGAAGGATCGAAGAGACGACAGCCGCTTCGCGAGGTGAGCGAAGCATGGCTTGGACGAAGCTGCGATCGATCTTGATGCAGTTCACCGGATAACGCGTCAGCAGGCTGAGAGAGGCGAAGCCGGTGCCGAAATCGTCAAACGCAATGCCAACGCCCATCGCCCGGAGCTCCGTCAGGGCGTCCAGCGCGATGGCATCGTTCGATAGTACGATGTTCTCGGTGATTTCCAGTTCCAGCGCTTCCGGTGGGAGGCTGTGGCGGTCCAGGGCGTCTTCGACCTGCTTCGGCAGGTCACCGCTGCGAACCTGCGAAGCGAAAAGGTTGACGGCCATGCGGAAGCCCCCCGCACCAGACCGCCGCCACCGCGCGGCCTGGGCACAACCTTCCTCGATCACCCAGCGCCCCACCACGGATGCCAGGGGGCCAGCGTCCAGCGAGGGCAGAAACACCGCAGGCGGGAGGAGACCTCGGCTGGGGTGAAGCCAGCGGATCAGCGCCTCCGCGCCGACCAGGGCCCCGTCGTCAAGACGCACCTGAGGTTGGTAGAACAGCCGAAGCTCTCCGTTGGACACGGCTCGATGCAGGTCCAGGCTGGACAACCGCCGATCCAGGGCTTCATTCCGCAGCGCGGGCGAGTAGAGCGCGATGCTTGCGTTGCGACTGATCTTGGCAGCATGGAGCGCGAGGTCCGCATCACCGATCAACTCCGCCGCTGCCTTCGTGTCGTGGGGTGAGAAGGCAATTCCGCAGCTGGCACTGATCGTGACATCCTCACCGACAAGAGGATGAAGGCTCGTGATCTTGGAGAGGAGCACGCGAGCGAACGACTCCGCCATGGCTTCGGAAAGACCTTCAAGGACCACGGCAAATTCGTCGCCACCAACGCGTGCAACGGTAGCGCCAGCCGTGGTCTCTGCGGACAGCAGTCCGGCGATCGCTTTCAGGACGTCGTCCGCCGCCTCCGGCCCCAGGATATTGTTGATGTCCTTGAAACCGTCGATGTCGAGCATCAGGACAGCACAGGGATGCCCGCAGAGCAGGGTCGCCTCTACCGCCCGATAGAATTGGCGGCGATTTGCCAGACCTGTGAGCGCATCGGTGCTGGCGAGGAGGGAAAGCTGCTCAGGATCAACGGCACGGACGTGGATCTCATTTCCGCGCCTTGAAGCAAGGTCGCCAATGCGGCGGATCTCCAGCCTGTCCATGACGACATGCGCCAGTTGGCTCAGACGTTCACGCTCTTCGGAAGCAAATCCAACGCGCGGAAACGTGTCCAGAATGCAAAGAGCGCCAATGGCATGACCATCCCCCGACAAAAGGGGCGCCCCCGCATAAAAGCGAATTCCGGCTGCGCCGGTAACAAGCGGGTTGTCGTGGAAACGCTCGTCCTGCTCTGCATCCGGCACAACCATCACCTTGCCCTGAAGGATGGTGTGGGCACAAAAGGAAACCTCCCTGCGCTTATCCACTGCACCGAAACCCGCACTGGCAGCGAAGAAGACGTGATCGGAACCGATCATGTTCACCGCTGCCATGGGGACCTTGAAGACGTGCAGAGCCATCTCGACGAGCGGGGAGAGGTCCGCAACAGGCATTTCACCAGAGAGGCGGTAGCTGTCCAGAGCGGCGAGCCGCTCCTTCTCGTGGGGAGGCACCGGAGGGCACTTCATGACTTAAATCCCCCCCATAACAATCGAAAATGACAACTGAAATTGGGCTTATTCCCTTCAAAGTAGCATAAACGTCAATTGAACGCGAAGGCGTGATGGATTCTCGCATAAGGTGTATTTTTACCGTCAAACGGCTGCGGTGCCGCCCATAACGTTCAACCGCGCTGTTCTCGCTGGAGCCGTTTCATCTGGATCATGCCGCCATTTGTGCTGGTCAAGCATGCTGCTGTGTCCTCGCGTGACGATACCCTCTCTCAGCCTCCGCGAGGCGCGTGAGCGCTATGGCTACGGAGCCTGCAGATGCTGTTGTGACGGGACGGCTGGTTGGTCGATCAGAAAAGACCCTGCAGGATCTCCCACGAGCTAGGCTTCCACCGCGCAATGAGCCCCAAAGCGTCGCGGGAAGGCTCGGAATGCGTCTTCCGCGGCCGTCTTTGGGCCCATGGGAAGAGTAATGCTCGCTTCTCCGCGGCGAGCCGGCCGACAGGGCCTCGATTGAGGCGTTTAACGGCCGCGTCGGAGTGAATGCCTGACCATCCACTGGTGCTGGCCGATGTGGTCGAAGACGTGGGGAGCGTGGGCTCGATCCAGCCACCCGCAGCCACCGGCAATAAGCGTCCAATCTTCTTGCTGAGCAGGCAACGGCTTAGCCAGTGCGCCGCCGTAAGAGAGGCCGCTCGGATGGCTCAGAGTTGAGCTCTGCTCAGGCGGCGCCGCCAACACCCGCGCCCGGTGGGAAGCCGTAGAGGCGCTGCGCGTTGGCGGTAAACACCCGATCGCGGGCAACAGGATCGGGCACCCAATCGGCCATCAGGTCGAGCAGTTCGCCGATGTTCATCATCGGCCCCCAGTTGGCGACATTGGGCCAGTCGGAGCCCCAGACGCAGCGGTCGGGGGCGGCCTCGTGAATGCGCCGGGCGAAGGGGATGGTGTCCGCATAAGGCGGGCCGGAGACACTGTTGCGATAGGCACCGGACAGCTTCACCCAGCCGCCGTCGCGCAGCAGCGCCAGCATGGTCTGGAAGCCGGGATCCTCGAGCCCGCGCGACACCGGGAAATGCCCCCAGTGGTCGATCACATAGGGCACCGGCAACTGGCCGAGTTGCGGAGCGATCGGCGTCAGGTCAGCGGCATCGACCAGAAACTGGAGGTGCCAGCCCATTTCCCTGGCAAGGGCGGCATAGGAGCCCAGCGCGTCAAAGCCGATGCCGCCGCCATACAGCACGTTGAGCCGCAGGCCGCACACGCCGGCCTCCTTCATTGCCGCCAATTCGCGATCCGCCAGGCCAAGCGGAATGACGGCAATGCCGCGGAGGCGCTGCCGGTTCGCGCGCAGCGTGTTCAGCATCAGGCGATTGTCCACCCCATGGACGCTCACCTGCACCAGAACGCCATAGGTCATGCCGGTGCCATCGAGCATGGCCAGATACTGCTCGGCGGTGGCTTCAGGCGGCGTGTAGCTGCGCTGGGGCACGAATGGATAGGCCGGCGGCAGGCCGATGACATGGGCGTGGCAATCAACGGCCCCCGGCGGCACCGCGTATCGGGTGGGGCCGTGGGGATCGGGCGCCGGCCCCGGACAGACCGGGGCGGCGCTGGTTTCCGGCGTCATGTCATGCATCGGCGTGCAACACCTTGCCGCGCGTCTCGGGCAGGCCATAGGCGGCCAGGAAGAACACCACATAGGCCACCATCGCGAAGATGCAAATGGCGTTGGCCAGCGAGGTGGTCTGCGAGAGATAGCCGACGAGGAACGGGAACAGCGCTCCGATGCCGCGGCCGAAGTTGTAGCAGAAGCCCTGGCCCGAGCCGCGCAGCCGGGTGGGATAGAGCTCCGTCAGGAATGCGCCCATGCCGGAAAAATAGCCGGAGGCGAAGAAGCCCAGCGGGAAGCCCAGCACCCAGAGGATTTCGTTCGACAGCGGCAGCTGGGTATAGGCGAGCACCACGGCCATGGCGCCGAGCGAGAACACGAGGAACAGGCTGCGGCGGCCGAAGCGGTCCGAGAACCAGGCGCCGACCAGATAGCCCGCGAACGAGCCGACGATCAGGGCCGCCAGATAACCGGTGGAGCTGACGATGGACAGATGCCGTTCGGTGGTGAGGAAGCGAGGCACCCAGAAGGTGATGGCGTAATAGCCGCCCTGGCAGCCGGTGGCCACCAGCGAGGCGAGGACGGTCACCTTCAGGATCGGACCCCGGAAGATCTCGAGGATGGAGGGCCGGTCGCCGGAGGTTTGCCCGCGCTTGATGGTCTGGGCCGAGACCTCGGGCTCCTTCACGTAGCTGCGCAGGTAGAGGACCAGCAGCGCCGGCAGCGCACCGATGCCGAACATCCAGCGCCACGCTTCCTCTGCCGGCAGCAGCGAGAACAGGGCCGCCTGCGCCAGCACGGCGGCGCCCCAGCCGATGGCCCAGCCGGACTGCACCGATCCCACGGCACGGCCGCGATACTGCGCCCGGATGGTCTCGCCCATCAGCACCGCTCCAGCCGCCCATTCGCCGCCAAAGCCGATGCCGAGCAGGGCGCGACAGATCAGGAGCTGCTCAAAATTCTGCGCGAAGGCGCAAAGCAGGGAGAAGAAAGAGAACCAGAGGATGGTGAACTGAAGCGTGCGCACACGGCCGATGCGGTCCGCCAGATAGCCGGCGCCCCAGCCACCGAGCGCAGAGGCCAGCAGGGTCACGGTGCCGGCGAGGCCGGCGGCGCCCGCATCCACGTTCCACAGCTTGATGATTGTGCCAATCACCAGCGGATAGATCATGAAGTCCATGCCATCGAGCGCCCAGCCGGTGGCGCAGGCCCAGAAGGTGCGGCGTTCCGGCAGGGTCATGTCCCGGTAGAAGCCGGTCAGGCTGGTATCCGCGGCCGTTGCCGCCGCATTGGTGGTCGATGACATCTGTGCCTCCCTTGATCGCCGTTCAGCGCGGCGTTTGGCGGGAGAGTGGGATGATCTCGGCGGCGGCGTCTTCCGGAAAACAGGCCGCATGGGCCCTGCTTGGGGCCGCCTTTGTCAGAAAAGTGACCGCTGCCGCAGCTGCCGCCAGCGGCCCGGGCTCTCTCCCGCAAGCGTGCGGAAGGTGGCCCCGAGATGGGACTGAGACGAGAAGCCAGCGGCCAGCGCGACCTCTGCAATGGGAAGCGCGGTATCCGCGAGCAGTTCCTGTGCGATGCGGACCCGTTCCTCCAGGATGAAGCGGTGCGGCGTGAGGCCGGTGGCGCGGCGGAAGGCGCGGATGAAGCCCGACGGCGTCAGGCCCGCCTCCTGCGCCAGCATGGCGAGCGTGATGTCGGCACCGGGATCGCTGCGCACGCGGTCAATCACCCGCTGGCCGAAGCGGGAATCAAGCTCCGGCACCTCGGGCGCGCGTCTGGCCGCGAGCGGCACGGCATACCGGTCCGAAACATGGAGGGCGAGCGTATAAGCCAGCTGTTCCGCCAGTAGGGATCGACCGGAGGCGGCCTCGGCGCATGCCTCAACGATGCGCTGCGAGGCCAGCATCAGCAGGGGATCGTCCACGTCCCAGGCACGGTCCATCAGCTCGACCCGGCGGCCACAGCGTGCGGCACCGATCTCGTCCAGCAGGGTATCGCCCAGATAGAGGATCAGCAGCTTGCCGCTGTTGACCGCGGGCACGGCATCAACAAGGACATCGCGTCCCGGTACGCCGATGCGGAAGCGGCCCGCCTGCACGCTGCCATCGCGGCGCACGCTGCCGTTCTCCATCAGCACATGCCGGCGCACGTCGTAGAGCGTGATGGCGACGGTCGGGCAGGGCAGGTCGCCATAGGCATAGACGTGGGGGCCGTTCACCTCGCTCAGGGCCGCTGCAAAGCCGCCGCTGGACCAGAGGTCGATCAAGGCGGACTGGCGGCGGCCGGTGACGCGCTCGGCATGCTTGATGGGATCGAGCCGGATGTCCATGGCGGTGACAGGGGCACGGAACGTCGCGAGGCGACACAAGCATTCATCAGAGCCGATCGGCCGCGACAATTCAAGGCGGTTGACGCCGTCCCGACGCGCCCAGGCATGCCCCTTTGGGTGGTCCGTGCGGACTCTCGCCCATATTCGGCCTGTGGGATGTATGCGCCAAGATCTGCTCTCGCCTTGGCTATCAAAGCGTGGGCTGGGAGCGTAATGATACCTTTCTGACGAACCTCAGCCTCGAGTCCAGCTCAATCGCAGGCGTGGCCGGTCACGGACACCACCTACACCCAATAATGTCGTCCCATCGAAATCATCGGGTGACTCAGTAAGACACCACCGCTCCGGCGAACAGGCCTTCGCCACGGTCGTCGCCGGCGAGTTTGAAACGGTATTGGAACGTCAGATCGAAGTAGGACATGGGGGCGTGATACACGTCCTCCCGGAACCAGTACCTGATGTTGAGGCCGGGGCCGGCGCCGAGGGTGAATGGCGTGGCATAGGCCGTGTCATAGCCCCCGCCTATGGCGAGGAAGGGCGTGACCATGAGGTTGCGGCTGATGGCGTCCGCGCGATAGGCGCGGCCCCAGCGTGCCTCGAAGAGGCCGATGCGCTCGGGCTGGGAAACGTAATAGTCGCCCTCCACATAGGCCTGCCAGTAGTTCCATTCGGAGACGTCCACCCGCAGGTCGGTGCCCTCGCCCAGCGAATAGGCCGCGCGAAGCAGCCAATCCTCGCGGGCGAGCGCCCCGATGGGAAAGAGATAGGCGGATTCCAGGACGAGGTTCTGCGTTGCGAAGGGCTTCCAGCGCACGCCCACGCTGCCTTGCGTCGTGTCCCAGCCGGTGCTGGAGCCGTTTTCCGCGTACCAGGTCTGGAAGCCACGGGCAAAGACCTCGAAGATGGCGCCGTTCTGATAGCCGATGCCCGGTGGGCGCCAGTAGATTTCCGCGCCGCCCTGGATCGTGTGTCCTCCGTTCGGGGGGGGAGCCAGGGGGGAGGAGGGGGCAACACCAACCGCACCGTAGCTGGCGGAGACATAGGCGCCCCAGGTTCGGTCGAGTTCGGACACTTCCCGGCGCAGGCCGTAGACGGTCTGGGAGGAGGTCTTGAACTCGCCGCTGTTCGCCGAGTCGATGGCTCGCATGAACAGACGCTTGGCGTCTTCATTCTGGAAGCTGGCCTTTGCCGCATAGGCCGCGTCCATGAGGCCGGGACCGCGGCGCAATCCGCCCTGTTCCTCGGCCTCGTGAAAATACCGCCACGCGAGTTGACGGTCCCCGGCCTGGCTCGCCAGATAGGCCATGTCGAGGGTCGACAGGCCCTTCAACTCGCCGCTGGCGTAGGCGGCCTCGAAGCGCGCCTTGGCTTCGGCACTTCGCCCAAGATCGACCAGTTCTGCGATTCCGCCGCGGAGCATGGCCAGCCGGTCGGCGGGCGAACGGGCGCGGAGATAGGTCGCATCGAAGGCGGCGAGTGCTTCCTCGTGGCGCCCCAGCGCCTGCAGGGCGAAGGCGCGGCGTGCGGCGACGTCGTAGCTGGCATCGCTCCCGAAGGCCGCGAGCTGCTCGAGCGCCCGCTCCGGCTGCTTGGCACCGAGGAGCGCATCCACATAGGCGAGGCGGGCGTTGCGGACCTCCGTGCCTTTGAGGCGGCCGGAGGCGAGGGCGGCGGCGAAGTCCGCCATCGCGCCCGGATAGTTCTGCATCCGCGACCGGAGATAGCCGCGCTGGAGCAGTACGGCCCCGTCGCGCGGATCACGGGCGAGAATGGCGGTGGCGGTTGCCTCCGCCTCGGCGAGCTTGCCCTGGCCTGCGAGCGCGCTCAGCAGCAGCATGCGGTAGTTGGCGTTGCCGGGATCGGACGCCAGCGCCCGCCGCGCGGCCGCGGCGGCTGCAGCATAGTCCTTGACGCCCATGGCCCGGAAGCCGGCGGTTGCGTCCTCGTAACCCGGCATTCCGGGGCCGCCGAGGCCGCCTCCCGTGCCGCCGTAATAGACCGAGCAGATGATCCCGTAATTGGTGGACTGGCACAGGGTCGAAGGCGTGATCAGTGCGGGTCTGGCACGGCGCGGATTGGCCTGCATCTGCTCAGCCAGCTTGCGCTGGTCGGCAACGTCGGCGTTCTTCTCGCCTTCGATCGGCTTGAGCAACGCCAGCGCCTGATCGGGCTGGCCCGCCGCCAGCGCGGCGTTGCCGGCGATGAGGCGATAGTTCAGGATTTCGGTGTCGGTCAGAACGTTGGACTGGAGCGCCCGCTCGAAGTCTGCGGCGGCTTCCGTCCGGTTGCCATTCTGTTGCAGCAGGAAACCGCGCAGCATGCGGGCCAGCGCGTCGGTCTCGTCCTGCTTCACCGCATCATTGGCCGCCGCGAGCGCCGCTTTGCTCTGGCCCGAAGCCATGAGGGCGGAGATCAGCAGCAGGCGGTAGTTCATCGTGTTGGGCGCGCGCGAGACCGCCTTCTGCGCGAGATCCGCAGCCGCCTTCGCGTTGCGACGCGACAGTTCCTTGATCGCCTGGTCGGCAAGCGGCTCGCCGAGCTCCGTCTGCGCCGAGGCGCGACGGCCGAGCAGCGAGGAATCCGTATCGCCGGCAGCCACGGCCTGCGCAATGGCCGCATCCAGCGCCTCATACTGCTTCGAGCGTTCCAGCACGTCGATCAGCAGGCGCCGCCAGGCGGTGTTGTTGGGAAACGCCTGTAGCGCCTCCCGGATCTTGGCCTCTGCGAGCTTGTCGTCGCCTTTGCCATAGGCCTCGTAGGCGTCCTCCGCGGCCTTGTAGGCAGGGCTCGTCACGCCGCTCAGCCCGGGCGGCGTGGTTGCCGGCACCAGCTGACAGACGGGTCCGTAAGGCGTGTCGCGGCAGCTCTGGTAGGGCACCGGCATCGTCCGGTTGGCATCACGCGGCACGACGCTGGGATTGGCGATCTGGGCGTTGGCGACATCGCGGCGCGCCGTGACGGCGCCATCCTGCGTGTTGCCGAGCGGCTCGAGCACGGAAAGCGCACGCCGGGGCCGTCCTGCGGCGATGGCTGCATCGGCGATGACGATGCGGGCGTCGCGGGCGGCCGTACCCGTCAACACCTCGTCCTTCAATGCACGATCGAAATCCTGCTCGGCCTCCGAGATGCGCCCCAGGCGCTCGCGGATATAGCCCCGCAGGATCTGCGGCAGGAAGGCCTGCGGATCCACCTTGATGGCGGCGGTCGCCGCCTGTTCGGCGGCATCGAGCTGATCGTCGGCGAGGAGCGCATAGACCAGCAGCACGCGATAGGATAGGTCGTCCGGCACCAGCTCAATGGCCTTGCGGATCTCCGCCTGCGCCCGTTTGGGGTCGCGTGCTTCGAGCGCCTTGTTGGCGGCGAGCGAGGGCGCCTGCGCGAGCACGCGGCTCATGCTTCGCGCGCGCGCGGTGAGGCTTTCATCCTTGATGCCCGCGGCCGATGCCGCCCTAGCGGCGGCCATGGCGTCGGCCACCTTGTCCTGAGCCTCCAGCGCATCCATCAGCAACAGCCAGAGCCGGGCCACGTCGGGCCGGAATTTCAGCGCCTCGCGGGCCTGATCCGCGGCAGTCGTGTAGTCCTTCGCCCGGTATGCGGCATAAGCCTTGTCCGCAGCTTCCCATGCGGGGCCCGTCAACGGGGCTTCCTGCGCCAATGCGGGTGTGTGAATGCTCAACGCGGTCACGCTGACCGTTGCGATCAGCATAGCCGCGAGGGACAGGCGCCGCATCGTTCTCATCGTCCCGGCAGCGGGAACATGCGGCTTGGGAAACTCGGTAGCGCTCGTCATGGCGCTACCGTCGCCCAGTCAGGTTAAACGGCAGTTAAGGTTAACTCGGGCCTTGGCTTTTTACTTTTCCATCACCTGCGCAGGACAGATGACACGCCCGGATATTTACGGATCCGAAAGACTTTGGGCGCCCTCACTTGCCGATGGCGGCCGCCATGCGGTCACGCCAGACCTGAGGCTGCATCAGGGATGTGGCATCCCACTGTGCGCCGGCGGCCGGGCCGCTATGGAACGCCCCCTCGTTGAACTGCCAGACGACGACCTGCGGCGGCTGCTTGGCGAAATCCGGCGAAGTCACATATTGCAGGAAGGTGAACCAGGGCCCCACGTTGCCGGGATTCCAGGTGAGCGACACGGGCCTGTCGAGATCGTTCGAGAGGCGCTGCGGGAAGCCGAGGTAGGGCTGCACGAAACTGTTGCCCACCACATGGACGGGGGCGGGCGCGGCGTCCAGCAGGGTCTTCTTGGCCTCCGGAGGCGTCCGTACCGTGTAGAGGTCGGGACCGACCTGCTTCTGCTGCTCCGGCGAAAGGAAGCGCTGGGCGAGATCTCCCATGTTGCGCTGGGTGACCCACTCGCCGAGCTTGTCTCCCGTGCCGGCGCTGCCGGACAGTCTGACGCCGGCCTTGATGACCTTGGCGACCTCGTCCGCCGCCGCCTCGGCAGACCAGGCGGTCCAATGGTAATCGGCGCGGTAGAAGGCCGTCTGCCGGCCCGTCTCCACGCTCTTGAGCACCGGACGCAGATCAACGGTATCGACACCTGCGGCCTTAAGCTGGGAGAGGACGAAGTCGTAGCGCGCGCCGACGTCAGGCGTCAGGCGCGTGCCGTCGGGCAGACGGTCCTGATAGAAGCTGGCCTTCAGCGGCACTACCATGGTGATGAGCTTGATGTTTCGGGCATTGAGCCGGTCGCGTGCATCCTTGATGAGCCCGATCACTCCCTCGATACCCGGCTTGTCCGCATCCGTCAGGCTCTCCCAGCCGGGAAACAGCCAGCCATTCTTGCCCATGATGATCACGTTTTCCTGCGCCCTGGCGGCCGGTGCCAGCAGGCTCGCGCCGGCGAATGCGGCGGCGAGGCTGAGGACAGTGCGGCGGTTCAACGTGTCAGTCATGGGCATGGATCTCCATGTAGCGGCGCTCCGCCGCAGTGAGCGGAAGCGTGAGGGAGCGGGCGGGCCATTCCCATATCACCAGCTTCACCGGCTTCAGGGCCTCCGGCCCCTTGTCGAGCAGGGCCAGCAGCGCGCCGGAAAAGCCGCCCCCAGCCTCGCTGCGCTGGACCACTTCCCTTTGCAGCGCGTGTTGAAGCGATTCAAGGAAACCGGAATTGAGGGAATAGGACGAGCCCGCAAGCACGGTGTCAGGTGCGGGGGTATCGTCCAGCAGGCCGCCGGAACGGGCAATATCCGCACTGACGTCCCGCACGGTGTCCGGCGCGGGGCCGAACCAGGAGGCGGTCCGCGTCAGGTTGGCGAGGCGCATCAGGTCTCCGGGCCGCAGATGGTCCGGCCCTTCGGTGAGCGTCACCTGGGTCTTTCCGTCACTGTCGAGGCGACGCACGACAGCAGCCACGCGCGCGGCCGCAAACGCGGCCCCGGAAACATCCCAGTGGGTGTCGGTGCGCAGGAAGCCGGGCGTCGGCCAGCCGGCCGTCAGGTCGATTTCATTGAGCGCGAGACTTGCCGTGCGCGCGTGCCATGCCGCGAGCCGGTCACGGGCCTGCGACGAAACAGAGAGGGCGCAGGATGTCTCCGGCGTCATGGCCACCTTGTCCGGCACCGGCAGGACCACGAGCGTGATCCCGCGCCGGGCAAGATCCGCCGCGATCATCCCCGCCATCCGGGCCCGCGCAGCAAGGTTGGCCGCTCCGCCTTTCACCTCCAGGGTCTCTTCGGCGAGAAACAGCCAGCCGGGGCAGCCGGCGCGCACCTGCGCGCCCGCATCCTTCAGGAGGGCGTATGTGGCTCCATCCACAAAGCCGTTCAGCGCGGCGCTCTCCGGCGCTCCGGCGGCAACGTCGCGGTCGAAGGCGGCAGCAAAGCTGCCGGTGAGGATGCCCTGCCAGCTGAAGCGATCCACCACGGCGCGCCCCGCCGGCCCTGAAAGGTGGGCGGCCACCGAGACCAGCCCGCCGACGCAGCAGGCGAGGAAGAGGAAGGCGGCGACGATGCGATGGTCCCTCATCCGCGCCTCCTCAGAACTGGAAATACAGGAAGGGAACGACCGTGCGGCCCTGGAGCACCCAGACGGCGGCCAGCCACAGCGGCAGGGCCGTCCAGGACGTCAGCCAACGTCCCTTAGCAGCCAATTGCGGCGAAGCCCGACCGGCGAGCGGTACGTAAACGAGCGCGATCCCCAGCGCGATGGTGAGCAGGTGCGTCGGTCGCAGCGCGGCGCCGAGCGCGTCGGAGAGCCCCCAGCCGTTGGCTCCGGACAGACCGTGAAGCATCACGCCGAACTCGGCCCAGGTCTGGGCGCGGAACAGCAGCCAGCCGAACAGCACGAACAGCAAGGTGGCGACGTGGCCGACGAGTACCGGCGGGACGGGAAGGCCCACGGCACGCCACAGGCGCACCCACACGAGGCCGATACCGTGCCACAGCCCCCACACGAGAAAGGTCCAGCTCGCGCCATGCCAGAGGCCGCCGAGGCCCATGGTGATCATGACGTTCACGCAGGAGCGCGCCAGCCCGGCGCGGCTGCCGCCGAGGGGGATGTAGAGATAGTCGCGCAGCCACGTGGACAGGCTGATGTGCCAGCGCCGCCAGAATTCGGTGATGGAGAAGGACAGGTAGGGATTGTCGAAATTTTCGTGGAATTTCAGGCCCACCATGAGCCCGAGGCCGATGGCCATGGAGCTGTAGCCGGCGAAATCGAAATACAGCTGGAGTGCATAGGCGAGGACCGAGAGGCCGACGTCCGCAGCGGACGGGTTCGACAGCGAGAAGCCTGCATCCACCAGCGGCGCCAGCGTGTCCGCCAGCAGCACTTTCTGGGCGAACCCGAGCATGAAGCGCTCGACGCCCAGTGCGAACTCGTGCCGGTCGAAGGCGCGCGCCTTCAGCCGCTCGGCCACCCATTCATAGCGCACCACCGGACCGGCAACGAGGTGGCCGAACATGGACTGGTAGGTGGCGTAATTGATGAAGGAGGGTTCGGCCTTCACCGTCCCGCGGGCTACGTCCACCGAATAGGAGATGGCACCGAAGACGAAGAAGGACAGACCGATGGGCAGCACGATGGCCTGCCAGCCGGTGAGGGGGGCGCCGAGGGAGAGCGCCGTCTCCGCGAACAGGTTGGCGTACTTGAACCACACCAGCGCCAGCAGCGGCCACAGGATGGCGACGATCAGCGGCAGGCGCCGCCGCTCCGGCGGACGCGCGGCGATCCACAGGCCGGTGAGCCAGGACCAGACCGCGATGGAGACGATGAGCGGCAGGAAGTCGAGCCGCCACCAGGCGTAGAAGGTCCAGGAAAAGGCGAGGATGACGAGATTGCGCCAGGCGGCGGGCGCCAGCGCATAGGTCGCGAGGAAGACCGGCAGGAAGAGGAAGATGAAACTGTCACTGGCAAAGACCATGCGGCGGCGCCTCCCGATGCGCCGTCAGTTGGCCGTGCCGCGATAGGGCTCGGTTTCATCCACCTGTCCCTGCAGGACCGGCGCGGTGGCGCTGCCGCCGAGGAACACGCTGTAATGATCCCCCGCCTTCAGCTTCGGAAGGCGCACGGGGGCGGAGGCGAGAGGACCGCACCTCCCCACGAGGCTGGCGTCCACGGGGTTGATTGCGCGCTGACGGCTCTCGCTCTGCGGCACCCCATCGAACACGGTCGGGCCGTCGGCGACGGCGAGGGCGGCCGTGCATCCCTCGGCCAGATTGTAGAAGCGCAGCATGACCTTGAGGTCGTCTCGGCCTTCCGTGGCATCCGGCAGCGGCTTTGCGCTCCATCCCCCCGGACCACCCGACAAGGCGATGGTGAGGAAGCCGTCCGCCACGGGCACGATCTCGCCGGCGACCGGCTTGCCGTCCACGGTGAGCGTCACGGGCTTGCCGCCGGGTGCCACTCGATAGGCAAGCGCGCGTTCGGTGGCGGGACCGAGGGTGACCGGCGTGCCGCCCGAAAGGGAAACGGCCGCCGCGGCAGCGGTGGGGTTCACCACGCGCACGTAGGCTGCCCCCTGGGGCGGCTTCGGCGCGTAGAGCCGTGTCAGCGGCGCCGTCTGGGCGCCGGCGAGACCGGGAAACATCACCGCCGCGGCCAGAAGCATGGCGAGGCCCGCCTCAAGATGTCGCTGGCCCATCACGCCTCCACCTGCTCGCGCGCCTGGCGCCGTTGCTCTTCGAATGCCGCCTCGACCGCTTCGCGTGTCACGACGCCGCGCGCGACGAGGAAGTCACCGATGCGGCCGTCACGCTCGGGGCGGTAATCCGCGATGGCATGCTCGAAATCGGCTCGCTTGACCAGCCCATGGTCCATGAGCACGTCGCCCAGCAACGGCACGTTTCCGTGTTCGGCCGTCGTGAACTGGTCGGGTGCCTCCGACAGCAGCCGCAGGCCGGATGCGATCTCGCTTTCGCGGGCCACGAACTGCCGTGGTACGCCGCCCAGCGCATTGCCGACCTCCAACAGCGCTTCGGCGGGCAGAGGACCGCCCACTGCGATGCGGGGCGTGCCATCCGGCGCGGGGCCGATGGAGATGGTCCGGAAGCGCACGCTCAGGGCCCGTGGCATGTCGTCCGCATGCAGCTTCACATCCTCCGCGCTGAGGTGGCAGCGGGGCAGGTCGGCCTGCACGGCGATCGCCTCCGCCAGCGTTTCGTCATCCAGCCAGCCTTGCGCCATGAGCACGCGGCCCAGCGGGATGTCCCGCTTCTTCTGCTCCGCGAGGGCCTCCTCGAGCCGCCCGTGGTCGAGCACCTGCCAGGTCAGCAGCAAGTCGCCGAGACGGCGGCGGCGGGCCAGCAACTGGTCGGCGGTCGGAAAGAAGTGGGCGGTCTTGTCCCACGTTACCGGTGCGCCGAAGATCGCATTCTGAAGGAAGACACGCCACGCGCGGGCGGCGGCCATGAAATTCACCGCGGTGCAGACCACCATGCGCGGCAGGGAAAGCAGGCCCTGCTCGTAACCATAGATGCGCGAGACGAAATAGGCGCGCTGGATGGCGCGCAGGAAAAGCGCTGCCAGATTGAAGCCCAGAACCCAGCTCAGCCAGGGATTGTCGGCAAAGACCGGCGGGAAGCGGACGGTCCAGATGCCGGCGAGCGCCGCCAGATAGAACAGCATGAAGTGGATGACGAGCACGTAGGCGAGGATGCCCACGAGCGAGGTCACCAGCGATTTCCGGTCACGGAACAGCAGGTATTTGGTCGCGAGCGAGCCGGGCCATCCGATCTGACGCCAGCTCTGCAGGGCGATCCCCAACGTCCAGCGAGCCTTCTGCCGATAGGCGGCGCGAAAATTGTCCGGGAAGAACTCACGCACGCACAGCGGCATCTCCAGCGTGGTCACGCGCTCGTTGCCGAACATGGACCGGCGGCGAACCTCGTACTGCACCGGGAAGCGCACGAAGATCGACTTCATGCCGAGACGGGACAGTCGCAGGCCGATGTCATAGTCCTCGGTCAGGCTGTCCACGTTGAAGGGACGGCCGCCATTCTCGGCACAGAGTGCGAGGAGAGCGTGGCGCGAAAATCCCGTGCCGACGCCCGCCGACGGCACCATGCCGGAGATGCTTTCGCGGACCGGCAGGTCCTTGCCGTGCCATTCCGCGAATTCGTCCATGTAGGTGGCTGCGACCAGCTCGTACCAGTTGCGTTCGAGCGAGACCACGGGCAGCTGGACGAGGTCCTTGCGGGGCAGGAGGTAGTTGAAAAGATAAAGCTCCAGCGGATGCAGGACGTCCTCGCTGTCGTGCAGCACCACGCCGGCGAACTCCGTCTGATGGAGTTCCTCGTAATGAAAGATGGCCTGGATCACCCAGTTGAGGCAGTCGGCCTTGCTGGTCGGGCCGTTGTGCGGCAGCTCCACGCGCTGGAGTTGCTTGTAGCGCCGGCGCATGCGCTCGACCTCTGTGATCGTCTCCGGGTCGTTGGGATAGGTGCCGACGAAGATCACATAGTCGCGGTAGTTGAGGCTCGCGACCATGGTCTCGAGCATGACCGCGATCACCTCCGACTCCCGCCAGGCCGGAATCATGATGGCGAAGGGCTGCTGGTCCTTCTCCACCAGTTGTTCCGGCGTCAGCGGCTGGAACAGCCGCTTGACCGTGAGCCGGCGATAGCCTTCGCGGATCCAGAAATAGGCGTCGATGAACAGGTCATCGAGACTGGAGATGGCGATGACGATCGCCGTCGCGGCAGCGACCCATTCCAGGACGACGTAATATTCGGCGCCCCCGTAGGTCAGGAAATACTGCATGCTGCCGCCCTTCCGGATCGCGTCTCACTGCCGCCTGGACGCCGCACGGCGTGCCAGTGTGGCAAGCAGCACGAAGAGAAGGAAGACGATGATGCCGGCGCCGATCACGATGGCGCCGAAGGAACGGCCGACCTGGGTGAAGATGCTGAAGGGATCGCGCTCCGTCGCGGCGGCGACGCCGTCGGAGGATTGCGTGTCGATCGCGACCAGCGTTCCGTCGGCCGAGAGCGCGGCGACATCGCCGCGTCCGAGCAGGAAGTTCGGATTGAGAACCGGGGCCTCCTGGCCGATGGTGCGGTAGACGACGCCGTAGCGGTCACCGGACTTCACCGCTTCGGCAACCCCGAGCCGGGAGAGGCCGGAAACGTCCAGCATGGGCCGGTTGCCCGAGCCGTTGAGGACGAGGCGGCCACCTTCCACATGCACCTTGCCCTCCACGCCGGCGACCCGCGCGTCCACCGCGAGGAAGGCGTTCTCCGGCCGCGCCTCGGCGCCGTCGGCAACAACCGTGAAGTCGGAGCGCTCCGGCGGGACGCCGGCGGCATAGGCGAGAGAGATCACACGGCCGAGGGTCGCGGGATCGGCGAGATAAGCGCGCGGGATCACAAGCGTCGCCTTGTCCGACAGGCGGGGCATGACGCCGATGAAGCTGACCGCCGACGGCGCCTGGGCAAGCATCACGCGGCTGGACGGCAGGACGGCCACAGGGAAGGCTTGCGGCACTTCGCGGCAGCGGTCGCTCACCGGCTGACGCTGGACCACCACGCGCAGGGTGTTGCGGGCGAGCAGCGCATAGTTGGGTACGCTCACCGCGATGCGCTCGGGCCTTCCGTCGGCGGTTAGGCTGCGGGCGCCGAGCAGGAAGTCGTTGAAGAACACCGAGGCGATTGCAGGCGACGTTCCGGCGCCCGGGGCGGCGGAGACGTCAAGCTGGAAGCCTTCGGGAATCCGCCCGCCGGTGAAGGTGGAGGACAGGTCGAACGTGGCGCTCCACTCGCCGCGGGCCAAAACGTCGAAGCTGCCGGCGCGGCCGCCGAGCAGGGAGAGCGGGAGGGACGGGGCATTGGCGAAGTCGGGTCCGTTCGCCGCTGCGACGCGGACGGCCGGCACCAGGCCGAGCGGGCGCCAGAGCTCGGACAGAAAGCCCGCCGCATTGCCGCCGCCCTGTGCGGTGATGGCAATGACCGGGTGGCCGGCGCCGGGAAGCAGGCGGATGGTGTCGTTGACTTCGACGACGGCCGTACGGCTTTCGGCACGCCACTTGGCGATGTTGGCGGCGGCATCGGTGGACAGCCCGGCAATCTGGCCTTCCAGAGCCTGAAGGGCGGCCTCCGTCTGGGCGCGGTAGCTGTCGCTGCCGATCACGATGTCGGCCTCGAGGCCGGCCTGACGCTGCAACAGGAGAAGGGCGCCCACTTCCGCATCGCTGGCGATCCGCACCCGACCGCCGCGGGCGAGTGACTGGAAGGGACCGACCGCCTGGAGCGCGGCCGGGACGGTCAGGCCCGTGGTGTCCACTTCGTCGCCGATCCGCGGAAGGGTGCGGATCTGGGCCGTCTTGCCGCCTCGGGCGAGCACCACGCCGATCCGCCACGCCGCATCATAGACTTCCTGGGGAAGCGTGCCGTTCGGCACGAGGATGACGGGCTTCGTGGGAAGCGCCGACCAGGCTGTCGCGATGTCCCGGATGGCGGCCGTGTCGTAGCTATAGGTGAAGCGGGTCGCCGGATCGATCTCGAGCACGTTGCCGATGGAGCGCTCGTCGTCGCACAGATCCCGCCCGACCACCGATGACCAGGCGATGTTGAGATTGACGAAGCCGCTGGGGCGGGGCTCGCCGGTCACCGGCAGCGTGGCGGAAACGGCCCCCTGGTCCTCGGTCACGGCGCGGGAGAGCACTGGCACGCTGTCCACCGCGGCCACGTAGGTGGTGCGGCCGCCTTCCCCCCGCAGATAGCGGCCTTCGAGGTCCACGCGGGCATCGCGGATCGGAACGCCGGCCGGAACGGGAAGGAACAGGTCGCGGCGCGCATCCATGCCGTTCAGCACGATGGACCGGCGGATGCCCAGTTCCGAGAGCGCAACGGTGCGTGCGCCTCGCCCGCGCGCCGTGAGGCGCTCGATGGCCGCTGCAGCGGTCTCGCCAGGATCCGTGGCGGACTGCGCGCGGGCCATGTCAAAAGAGGAGACCACCAGCGCGGCGAGCGCCACGCAGCCGAGGGCCGCGCTCTTGAAACGGTTGTAGTGGACAGACATTACGACCCTCGAACGCGTGACGGACCGGCCTTTCGAGGCCTGAAGAGCTCTATGACCGATCATTTATTAAATTACCTCCGCATGCGTGCGGGCCGCTGCGCCGCACGGTCATGGAAAGGGAGCGGAATGCGTCCGCACAACACGTCCACGATGCGGCGGCTGGCGCCGCCGTCGCCATAGGGGTTGATGCGCGCGGCCGAAGCCGACGGACTGTCGGCACGATCGAGAATGCGGGTGACATGCGCGACGATGCGGGCGGCGTCGGTGCCCACAAGTTCCACCGTGCCCGCCGCGACGGCCTCGGGGCGCTCGGTCACGTCCCGCATCACGAGGACGGGCTTGCCGAGGGACGGGGCCTCCTCCTGCACGCCGCCGGAATCGGTGAGGATGACGTTCGCCCGACGCATCAGGGCAACGAACGGGACGTAGTCGAGCGGCGCGATGAGGTGCAGGTTCGGCTTTCCCGAAAGGCGTTCGTGCACTGGCCCGCGGACATTGGGATTGAGGTGGACAGGGTAGACGATCTCAATGTCCTGCCTCTGCGCGAGCGCGGCCAGCGCCTCGCAGATCTGGGCAAAACCTTCGCCGAAATTCTCCCGCCGGTGTCCCGTCACCAGCACGAGGCGTCGACCGGGGTCCAGGAAGGAGAACTGCCGGTCGAGGGTGGCTTTCAGTTCCGCATCCGCATCGATGCGGCCGAGCGTCATCAGCAGCGCGTCGATGACCGTATTGCCGGTAACGAAAATCCGCCCTGGGGCCCGTTCGTCGCGCAGATGCGCGGCGGACTGCTCGGTGGGGCTGAACAGGTCGCGGGCCATGCGGTCCACCACCTGACGGTTCATTTCCTCCGGCCAGGGCTGGGTGAGGTCGTAGGTGCGCAGGCCGGCTTCCACATGGCCCACGGGAATCCCCCGATGAAAGGCAGCAAGCGTGGCTGCGAGCGCGGTCGTGGTATCGCCATGAACCAGCACGTAATCGGGGCGGTGCGTGGCCAGGGCCTCGTCAAGGCGTGCCAGCACACGGGACATAAGCCCATTGAGGGTCTGGTTGGGGACCATCACGTCGAGATCGATGTCCGGCACGATGCCGAAAAAGCGCAGCACCTGATCCAGCATCGCGCGATGCTGTCCCGTCACGCACACCAGTCCCGACAGATCCGCAGACGCCTCGATGGCTCGGACGAGCGGCGCCATCTTGATGGCTTCAGGCCGCGTCCCGAATATGCTCATCACCTTCATGAGGTACCGGTTATCACCTGTTGATCGGCCCCGGTTGCGAGACCCGACACGCTCCCTGCAGGCGATGGCCTAGCACGGAACGACGATATATGAATGACTGTTAATTTGGTATGCTGATTCCATCATTTAATCCGGGCCTGAGTTCTCCCACCCGCCGCGGGCTGATGTTGGCGGTAGCGGGGTGTGGCGCGCTCGCCCTGACTTCGTCGGGCCCTTTCCAGCGCTGGCTGCCGCGCCGGCTGGACGGCACGTTTCTCCAGGCATGGAAGAGTGACCTCGACCTTCCGCGCAGCGCGTGGGCAGAGCGCATGCACCTGTTCGCGACCCTGGATTGCCGCCACCTCATCCTGCAGTGGGTCTCCTTCGGCCAGGAATACGGCCTGTCCGCCCCGCTGCTGCTGGATATTCTCGACTTCGCCCTGGCGGCCGGGGTGCGGGTGACGTTCGGCCTGCCTTATGATGGGGGATACTGGCAGATGCTGGCCTCCGGCGATCGGGCAAAGCGCGCGGCCTTTCTCGATAGCGTCGGAACGGAGGGCGTGGCGTTCCTTGAGGCCGCGCGCCATTCCAACCATCCCGCTTTCGCCGGCTACTACATTCCCTACGAAATCGACCAGTACAGCTGGGCCGATCCTGCGGACCGCGATCTCCTCGCTGGCTATCTGCGCCGGATCAGCACCGCCGCGCGGGGGCCGGGCGTGCTGTCCATCTCCACATTTCGCAGTGGCATTCCAACGACGGCGACGCTTGAGGGGCTTTGGGAGCGCATTCTCACGTCCGTGCCCCTTAAGGTGATGGTGCAGGATGGGGTGGGTGTATTCGGCATGGCGAATTATGACCGCCTCGCCCCGCTGTTTGCGACGTTGCGCCGTCGAAACGCTGATTTCGATGTGATCGTGGAGCTGTTCACGGAGAAGCCTTCCGGCCGCACGGACGGCACGACCTTCGCGGCAGATCCGGCCACGATCGGACGGCTGCAGGCGCAGCTCGCGGTTGCCGCCGGAACCGGTGCGCGGCGTCTCATCGGCTTCGCCGTCCATCCCTATATGACCGACGGTATGCCTGGAGCGGCCGACCTGCGGCGCAGCTATCTGCGGGCGCTGTCCGCGGGCGCATGAAGTACGGCCGTGCCGGTTCTCAGGCTACCTGCGAGCTGCAGGCGCTGTCCCCTCACCCGGCGCTGCTCACTCCAAGGCCGTGGCGCTGCATCTTGGCGTAGAGATTGGAGCGGGAAATTCCCAGTGCGCGGGCAGCCGCCTGCCTGTTGCCGCATCGGCGCAGCGCATCCGTAATCATGCGGCGTTCAAGGTCGTCGACCGCATCGGAGAGGCGCGTGGAGGGCGGCGTCTGGGCTGCCGATGGCTCGGCCTCCATCCCGAGCGCTGCGGCGATATCGGCGGCGTCGATCCGGTCACTCTCGCTCCTCACATAGGCCTGCTCGATGACGTTCGCGAGTTCACGGACATTTCCGGGCCAGGTGTGGGCCTCGAGGAGATCGAGCGCGCCACGGGAGAGGGGGCGGACGGCCACGGCGAAGCTCTGGGCGATCCGTTCGCTGAACTTGCCGGCCAGCAGCTCGATGTCGCCCGCGCGTTCGCGCAGGGGCGGGAGCCGGATGGAGAGGACGTTCAGCCGGTAATAGAGGTCCTGCCGGAAGGTGCCGGCCCGCACCATGTCCGCGAGCGGACGGCTGGTCGCGGCGATCACGCGCACGTCGACACGGGCAAGCTGGTTCGAGCCGACGGGTTCGACCTCGCCGTCCTGAAGGGCGCGGAGCAGCTTGGCTTGCAGGGCAAGCTGCATGTCGCCGATCTCGTCGAGGAACAGCGTTCCCTCATGGGCGATCTGGAACTTGCCGGGCCGCGGCTGCCGGGCCGCCCCCGTAAAGGCGCCCGGCGCGACGCCGAAGAATTCGGCCTCGAGCAGGTTTTCCGGGACGGCCGCAACATTGATGGCGACGAAAGGCCGGTTCACCCGGCCGGATGCCGCATGGATCGCATGGGCGATCATCTCCTTGCCGGTGCCCGTTTCTCCCAGCAGCAGCACCGGGGAGCGCACGTCCGCGGCCCGGCGCATCAGGCGCCCCACCTCCCGCATGGCGGCGCTGGCTCCGAGAATCTGCTCGCTGGTGTAGCGGTGGGAGCGTGTGGTGGAGAGCGCCTGCTCCATGCGGGCGAGGCGGGACTGCAACTGGTGAACACGCTCAGCAATCGGACGCAGGTGCGGGATGCTGTTCTTCAGCGCAAAGGCGAAGGCGCCGATGATCATGCCGGTCTCGTCCCGCAGCGGCAGGCGCGTCACCAACAGCGACGTGTCGCCATACTGGATGATGTCCAGCGGCTGCGGTTGCCCCGTCTCCACCACTTCCCGAAGGCGGCTGTGGGGGATGACGCGCTCGATGTCCTGCCCGACGACGTCGCTCAGGCGGACGCCGCCGAGAAGGGCGAGCTGGCCCGCGCTGAACCAGACCACCCTTGAGCGATGGTCGACGATGGTGGCGCCGTCGATCATCTCCTCCACCATCTGGAGGAGCGAGCGCGCGGCGGAAAGCCTCTCTTCGGCCGAGGGGGACATCGGCGCCTCCTTCGGGAGTGTCCGGAATATGGACGGAGCTGTCAGAAGCTAGAACGTCTCGTGTTCAACGGGAAGGCATTGGAAATGCACGCGCGGCGACGTCGGCTTTGGCTTGGCCGTCCCAAATGCCGGACGAGAACAGTCCGCGACGGGCATTGATATTGCCGGTCCAGCCTTTGAAAACGCTGCAAAATCGCGCTGATGCGGCCGTGGCACGCGGATTGCTGAACATCGTCACAACGGGCGTCCCGCCCGGCAGCGCCACCCGGCGTCGCCGGGCGATGAGAACGCCTCGACCTGGGGTGGACATGCAGCCGACGAGGATCGCCGTCATCGGTGCCGGCCTGATGGGCCATGGCATCGCGCAAGCCTTCGCAATGGCCGGCCACGCGGTCGGCATCTATGAGCCAGACCCGGAACGGCGTGGCGCAATCCGCGATCAGGTCCGGGCCAATCTGCGCCTTGTTGGAGCGGATGAGTGCGTCGCGGATCGCATCGCGGTCCATGGGGGGCTGGCCGACGCCGTCGCCCGCGCTTCGGTGGTGATCGAAGCGGTGCCGGAAGACCTCGACCTCAAGCGCCGGCTGTTCGTCGAGATCGAAGCGTCGGCGTCCACTTCCGCCTTGCTGGCCAGCAATACGTCCGCCATCCCCATCACCAGCATCATGTCGGTGCTGAAGGACCGTCGCCGGGCCATGGGCACCCACTGGTGGAACCCGCCTCACCTCGTTCCTCTGGTCGAGGTCGTGCAGGGGGAGGAGACGGGGGCAGAAGAAATCGCGGCCATGATGGCCCTGCTGTCCGGCATCGGAAAGACGCCGGTTCACGTGCGCAAGGATGTGCCCGGCTTCATCGGAAACCGCCTTCAGCACGCCATGTGGCGTGAAGCCATTGCGTTGGTGCAGAGCGGTGTCTGCGACGCCGAGACCGTGGACACGGTGGTGAAGGCGAGCTTCGGCCGGCGTCTGGCGGTCCTCGGTCCGTTGGAGAATGCAGACCTCGTGGGAACGGATCTCACGCTCCAGGTCCACCGGACCATCCTGCCCGACCTCGACGGCACGCCCGGTCCTTTGCCTCTGCTGGAGGACCTCGTCCGCGCCGGGCACCTCGGCATGAAGAGCGGCCGCGGCTTTCGCGAATGGAATGCCGAGAGCGCCCGGACGGTGCGCGAGGCCCTCGCGCGGCATCTCGCGCAGACGTTCTGACCATCCATACAGGGAAGACACGCATGAAGGGACGCAACGCCGTCGTCACCGGGTCCACCTCCGGCATCGGACTCGCGATTGCAAGGTCACTCGCCGCCGAAGGCTGCAACGTGATGCTCAACGGCTTCGGAGAACCCGCCCAGATCGAAATGGTCCGCCGCGAGATGGCCGAAACCACGGGATGCACCATCGGCTACTCCGGCGCGGACATGGGACGTCCGGAGGAGGTCCGCGCCCTCATTGCGGCGGCGCAGAACACGCTCGGGACCGTCGATATCCTGATCAACAATGCCGGCGTGCAGCATGTGGCGCCCCTCGTCGCGTTTCCGGAGGACAAATGGGACCTGCTGCTGGCCGTCAACCTCTCGGCCGCCTTCCACGCCACCAAGGCGGTAATGCCGGCCATGCTTGCGCGCGGCTTCGGCAGGGTCGTGAACATCGCCTCCGCTCTGGGGCTGGTGGGCGCGCCGCATAAGCCCGCCTATGTGGCCACGAAGCACGGCCTCATCGGGCTCACCCGGTCCGTCGCGCTCGAGGTGGCGCAAGGCGGGGTGACCTGCAACGTCGTGTGCCCCGGCATGGTCATGACCCCCATCATCGAAATGCAGGTGGCGGATCAGGCGCGCGTCACCGGATTGCCGCCCGAGGAAGTGGTGCGGGAGGTGTTCCTTGAAAACCAGCCCATCCGGCGTCCGGTCAAGGCGGAGGAGATCGCGGCGGCGGTTGTCTTCCTCTGCTCGGAGGCGGCGGCCGGGATCACCGGAACCGTGCTCTCCGTGGACGGAGGCTATACCGCGCGGTGACGGGCACATGTCGTGGATAGACGATCCAACAAAAAGACACTCAGGGAGAAGCCACATGAAGGGTATCGTTCTCGCGGCGGCGCTCGGCGTCGTCATGGGCGCCATGGCAGGGCCGGCAAGCGCCCAGATGTCGGATGGAAAGATCAAGATCGGCGTCTTGTCCGATCTCACCGGCGTCTATTCGGACATCAATGGCGAGGGTTCGGCCACGGCGGCGCGCCTCGCCGCCGAAGAATTCGGGAACGCCATCAATGGCACGCCCGTGGAGATCGTCGTCGCAGATCACCAGAACAAGGCCGATGTCGCCGCGAGCATCGCACGCAAGTGGATCGATGCCGAGCAGGTGGATGTCATTGCCGATGTGCCCAATTCCGCCGCGGCGCTGGCGGTGCAGGACATCACACGGGAGCGCAAGCGCATCTTCCTGATGTCCGGGCCCGGTGCCGTCGATCTCACCGGAAAGGCGTGCAGCCCTTACGGCTTCATGTGGACCTGGGACACCCACTCCGTCTCCGCCACCACCGCGCGGGCGCTGGTCGCCAAGGGCGACAAGAGCTGGTTCTTCGTCACCGCCGATTACGCCTTCGGCCATTCCCTGGAGGATGAGGCGAGCAAGACGGTCAAGGCGCTGGGCGGCACGGTGAAAGGTGGCGTCCGGGTGCCGCTCGCGACCTCCGATTTCTCCTCCTTCCTCGTGCAGGCGCAGGGGTCGGGGGCCAAGGTGGTGGCGCTGGCGAATGCCGGTGGCGATACCATCAATTCGGTGAAGCAGGCGAACGAATTCGGCCTTCCGCAAGGCGGGCAGACGCTCGCCGGCCTGCTGCTGAACATCAACGACATCCATGCCCTCACGCTGCCTGTCGCGCAGGGGCTGATCATGTCCAACTCCTTCTATTGGGACATGAATGACGAGACCCGCGCCTGGTCCCGCAAGTTCGAAGCCAAGACGGGGCGCAAGCCCTCCATGAACCAGGCGGGCGTGTATTCCGCCGTCCGGCATTATCTCCAGGCCGTGAAGGACGTCGGCACGGATGATGCGGACAAGGTGGCGGAGAAGATGCGCGCCACCCCGGTGAACGACATGATGATGAAGAACGCCGCCATCGGCCGGAACGGCCGGGTGTTCGGCAACATGTATCTGTTCGAGGTCAAGAAGCCGGCGGAGTCCAAGGGCGCCTGGGACTATCTCAGGCTCGTCGAGACCGTGCCGGGCAAGGACGCCTATATCCCCGAAGCCCAGAGCGGCTGTCCGCTCGTGAGGTGAGGGCCGGACCGGCGCTTCGTCCGATCCACCCGAAAAAGGTCAAGGCACCGCCACGCGCAAAACGGCGGAGTGGCGGGCTTTTCCGCACCTTCGGCCTCGGAGCGGCCGGTTGCGGCGCGATTGATCGTGGGATGTGACGCATGTACGGTCCTGCGGAAACAATCGGGGGAAGCCATGTCCGCGAGCGACCAGGAAATCGAAAAGCTGAAGGCGCTCATCGCGTCGGACTCCGAGATCATGAAGGGGATCGCCGGTTCGGGTGACGTGAAGGTTGCGGCCAAGGCGCTTTCCGAATTCGCCGCCACGCGTGGCATCACCCTCTCCGCGGAAGAGGTGGAGGCGGTCTTTTCCGCCCGTGAAGGCAGCGCGCCAGCCAAGCTGGAGCCCCTGGACGAGGCGGCCCTCGACCATGTGTCCGGCGGCGGCTCGCCCTACTGCATCTTCACCAAGGGCTGCTACTGCATCTTCACGAAGTGAGGCGGTGACCCCGCCGCTCGCGCTCACGAGCGGCGGGGAGCCACAGATCGGGCCGCCAGAACGGCCATCGGTCGGTCTCCGGCAGCCGGAACGCTGAGCCGACGCGGACCGTCCTGCCCATGCCCTTCTCCGACATCCTCGCGCCCCTCGCCGTGGCGCGCGCCACGGGCCTTGAGGCGGCCCTGTCCGCAGCCGGAGCGCCGCTGTCAGCAGGCGCCCGTCGTGGTGCGATCGAGGCGCTGCTGGAACGGCTGAATGCCGTGGCCATGCCCGTTCTGGCGGAAGCGTTCACGGGCGACACGCCGCCTCCCGCCGTCGCCCGCCTGTTCGATGATCCACCCGCCTTCGTGCCGCGCGAGCGCTATGCGGCCTTCCGTGCCGAACTGATGGGCGCGGACGGCTTGCCGTGCCTCGATCGCTGGCCCGTCCTGCGCGATCGCCTCGCGAAGGTCTGCGCGGACTGGGAGTACAACATCGTCGCCTTTGCCGCCCATCTGGCGCAGGATGCGGATGCGCTCCGCGCGCGCGTTCCTGCCTGGCGCGAACGCATTCCCGACGTGGCGGATCTCAAGGGCGGGCTTTCCGACCCCCATGCGGGCGGCCGCAGCGTATGGCGCGTGGATTTCGCGGACGGAACGCGCCTCGCCTACAAGCCCCGGTCGCTGGCAGCGGAATGCGCCTTCAGCCGTCTCCTGGGCGAACTGGCCGGCGATGAGACCGTTCCCGCCCAGCGCATCCCGCGCGTGCTCGATGCCGGCGATCACGGCTGGATGGAATGGATCGAGCAGGCCCCGCTCGTGGACGCAGACGACGCCCGATCCTATATGGAACGCTGCGGCGGGCTTCTGGCGCTCGTCGATCTCCTGCGCGGCGGCGACATCCATCCCGACAATCTGATCCCGGCGGGCCCCTTTCCGGTGATCGTGGATCTGGAGTGCCTCTTCCAGCCAGGTCCGGCCGATCTCGGCCAGCCAGATCCGCTGGACGATCCGCATCTCTTCAGCAACGGCATCCTGCCGGTCTTCACGAGCTTCGACGGCGGCGCAAGCACGGTCGCCATCGCGGCGGCGGGGGCGGGGCCGGTCCCGCTGCGGCCCGAAACGGTGGTGCGGCACCCGGGCACGGACTGGCTCTTTCTCGGCAACCGGCAGGTTCCAAGTTTCGCTGATGGTCCGACGCTTGAGGGCAGGGCGCTCGACATCCGCGACCATGCGGCCGACGTGGCGCAAGGCTACGCCGCCACATTGCGCGCGATGGTCCGGCGCCGGGAGGCGCTGCTGGCGCCGGGCGGGGCGCTCGATGCGTTCCGAAAGGTGCCCTGCCGCCTGCTCTGCGCGGCGACGAACATCTATGCGCTGGTGCTCGCGCCGGCGCTGCTGGGCGATGGCGCTACGTCCGAAGCTGTCTTCACCGCCCGCCTCGCCCGTGCCGCCGGCCGCGAGCCTCTTATGGCCGATGCATCGCATTGGGGGCATGTGCTTGAAGCGGAGGCGGCAGCCCTGTCCCGCCTCGACATCCCGGCCTTTCTCTTCCGGCCGGATGGGCGCGAGGCCTGGTCGGTGGAGGGCCGCCCGCTGGGGCCTGTCTTCGCGGCTCCGATGTTCGCGCGGGTGGAAGCGCGTCTGTGGGCGCTCGACGAGGCCGCCGTCGCGGACCGGGCGCGGCTGATCGCGGCCGCGGTCACGCCCGCCCCTTCGGCACGAGTGGTGACGGGACCTGCCGATGCTGCGGCCCTCCTGCGACACTGTACCGATCAGGTGACCGCGCTGGCCGTGCCGCAGGGCGCGGACGCCGTTGTCTGGATGCGACTGTGGGAGCAGATCCCGGCCCTCGTCGCGCCGGCGGGATTGGGCCTCTATTACGGCTCGGCTGGCATCGCGGTGTTCCTGGCCGAAGCCGGACGCGTGTTGGACGATCCGCGACTGCTGGACCTCGCGCGCCGCGCGCTGCGCCCCACCAGCGCACGGGTCCGCGCTGGCGCTGCGGGCGCCATCGCCACCGGGTGTGGCGCGGGCTATGCGCAGGGGCTCGGCGGCCTCATCGCGGCCCTGTGCTGGTGCGCAGACCTGCTCGACGATCCCGGCCTCATGGACGATGCGGTTGCGTTGGCGCGTGAGACGCCGCAGGCGCTCGCCGCTTCCACGGGCGTTCTGGACCTCATGCAGGGCGCCGGGGGCCTCGCGCTCGGGCTGGGGCTTCTTCACCAAAGCGCCGGGGGCGCCGTGGACCTGAGCCCATTCCTCATGGCCGGCGGTCACGCCATCCTTGGAGGCTCGCGGCTGGAGGCCAATGACACGCGGCACTGGCCGGACGGCCAGCGGGCGGGATTGCCCGGCCTGTCCCATGGAACGGCGGGCATGGCGGCGGCGCTGGCGCACATCCATCGCATCACGGGCGATGCCACATACCGTGATGCCGCCCTCGAGGCGCTGGCCTATGAGGACACGATGTTCAACGCCGAGGCCGGCACTTGGACGGGAGAGGGGCGGGCCTCTCGTCTTCATCACCAGATGTCGTCCTGGTGCCATGGGGCGCCCGGCATCGCGCTCGCGCGCGCGGTGGTGATGGCGACGCTCGGCCCGGCCGCGGCCCCGCTCGCCCCGACACTGGAAACCGCGTTGGAGCTCACCCGTGTCACGCCCGTTCCGGCAGCGGATGATCTGTGCTGCGGCGAGGCGGGGCGGCTGGAAATCCTCTCCGTCCTGAGCGCGCGGCTCGGGCGGAGCGATCTGATGGCGGATGTGGATCAGGCGCTGGCTTCGCGCCTGCCCGGCTGGGCGCGGGGCGAGGCACTGCTGCTGGCGGCCGCGGCGCCTCGTGCGCCGGGCGATGCCGCCTTGTTCCGGGGATGGGCGGGCATCGGGCACCTCATGGTGCGCCGTCTGGCCCCTCACATCGCGCGCGATGTTCTCCTGCCCTGGGCCGGGTGAGCGCCGTCAGTCCGTAAGCTGGCGCTGGGCGAAGGCGGTGAAGAAGCCGTTGCGCGCCATCAGGGCGTCGTAGCTGCCTTCTTCTTCCACCCGCCCGTTGTTGAGCACGATGATGCGGTCGGCGCGCGCGATGGTGCTGAGCCGGTGGGCGATCACTAGGCGCGTGCCGGCGATGCGGTTGAAGCTCTCTGTCACCGCCGCCTGCGTGCGGTTGTCGAGCGCGCTCGTGGCTTCGTCGAGCATCATGATGCGCGGCTTGCTGACGATGGCGCGGGCCAGCAGCACGCGCTGGATCTGGCCGCCGGAGAGCCCGGTCCCGCCATCGGTGATGACGGTGTGCAATCCCATGGGCATGCGCCGGATGTCGTCATCAAGCGCGACGTGCCGCGCTGCCTCCCAGGCGGCATCGGGGCCGAGATGGCTGGCCGAACCGAGGATGTTGTCCATCAGCGTGCCCGGCATGAGCTTGCCGCCCTGGAGCACCACGCCGCACTGGCGGCGCACGGCCTGAATGTCGAGGCCGGCGAGGTCCACCCCGTCATAGAGCACGACGCCGGAGGCGGGCTGCTCGAACCCCAGCAGAAGCCGGAACAGCGTCGATTTGCCGGTGCCCGACGGGCCGACGAAGGCCACGAACTCGCCCGGCCGGATGGTGATGGACAGGTCGTCGAAGATGCGCGGCGCGTCGGGCTGATACTGGAAGGTGAGGCGCGAAATCTCGATGGCACCGGACAGTTCGCCGGGATCCATCTTCTCCCCATTCACTTCCGGCGTGGCATGCAGGATGGGCGCGGCATGCGCGACGATGGGCGACAGCGCCACCACCTCCACCGCCGCCTGGGCGAGCCCCCTCAGGCCTTCCAGCGCCGACGAGAAGGCGATCGCAAAGCCCACCAGCAGGCCGAGGCCGATGCTGTCCACGAGGCCGCCATAGATGCAGGCGGCGAACAGCACCGCCATGGCGAAGGCGGGATAGCCCTCGCTCAGCGTGTTGAGCAGGCTGGCGGCCCGGTCCGCGTCGAGCTGGGATCGGCTGGCCGCCGCATAAAGCCGGGCCCAGCGGTAGAAGGCCCGGTCCTCCGCCGCCGCCAGCCGCAGCTTGGTGATGCCGGCGGCCAGTTCGAGCGTCAGGCCGGACATGCGTGCATCTTCCCGGATGGCCTGCGCCTCGTAGCGGATGCGGATGAGGCCGAGAACCAGCGTGCCGGCGGCGAGCAGCAGCGTGAGCAGGATGGCGACGACGGCCAGCCGCCAAGAATAGGCGAGCATGACGCCATAGGAGATGATCGCCATCATGCCGGTCATCACCGAGCCGACGAGGGAGGCGGTGAGGGCTTTTTCCAGCCGTGCCACGGCCATCACCCGCGTGCCCATGTCACCGGCGGTGAAGCTGCGGAAGAAGCCGGTGGGCAGGCGCAGCATGCGGTCCATCACGCCGGCCTGGAGGCGGCTGCCCTCCAGCCCCTCGATGCGCAGCACCACCAGTTGCGAGGCGAGCCGGAGCACGAAGCTCATGACGGCGAGGACGCTCAAGGCCGCCGCCACCTGCGCGATCTTGCCGGCATTGTTGTCGGGGATGACGGAGGAGACGAGATAGCTGATGGCCAGTGGCACGGCCATGGCGAGCACGCCAGCGAGCAGGGTCGCTCCGGCAAGCGCCGCAAGATCGCGCACCCGTGCGGAGACGATGCGTGCCGCCACCTGACGCAGGCTGACGGGGCGGTCCGGCAGAGCCGGATAGAGCATGTAGGCGTCGCCCGACAAAGCAGCGGCCTCCGCCGTCGGCAGTCGCCGGACGGTGCGCGTCGCCGGATCAAAGACTTCGTAGCCGCCA
Source organism: Azorhizobium sp. AG788 (assembly GCF_004364705.1). Taxonomy (NCBI): domain Bacteria; kingdom Pseudomonadati; phylum Pseudomonadota; class Alphaproteobacteria; order Hyphomicrobiales; family Xanthobacteraceae; genus Azorhizobium; species Azorhizobium sp. AG788. Next base: position 346,348 of record NZ_SOBM01000005.1, on the reverse strand, counting down.
CCGGCCGGCACAACGGCCAGCGGCGGCAGGGGGGCGGCCCGCATCAGCAGGAAGGCTCCGGAATCGTGCCGCCACCAGCCGGCCTCCAGCCGCACATGTCGCAGCCGCAGCCGGCTCGCCCGCGCCAGCGCGTCGAGTTCGAACGGGCGGGGCTCATGGTCGCGCCGTGCCGGCAGGCGCACCTCGAAGCCGGCCACGCTGCCGAGGTGCGCGAGCGCAAGCACAAGCGGCTGGTCCGATGGGGGCGGCTCGCTGCGCCGGCGCCCCTGCCCGAGGACGCTTCCAAGCACTTCAAGCGCGCCGCCGGCTGATCGCCGGTCCTGCGCCGCCCGCTCCCGCAGGCGGTTCAGCTCGTCCACCGAGGCGAGGCGCAGCGCCATCGGCAGCACGTCCACCGCGAGGGCGTGGAAGCGGTCGAGGGCGGGCAGCAGGTCGCCCGCCGCCATCAGGTCCACCGTTTCCTGAGCCGCGATCGTTCCGTCCGGATCGAGCGAAATCCAGCTGTCCGGCGTGACCGGAACGGGCGCGTGCGCCTCCGTGAGCTCCATGTCCACATAGAGCCCGCCGGAGGCTCGGCACCACGCGACCCCCTGAGCGGACGTGATCTTGCCGCCGCGCGGAAGGGTCGTGGTCTCGCCGGAGCCGAGCGGCAGATCGAAGCGTGGGCGGGGCACGATCTGCCGGGAAATGGCGCGCGACAGCCGGATGATCCAGGTGTCGATGCCCGATGCCATCTGCGTGTCTGCGGCGACCGTCGCCCGCGACAGGGCGACCACTTCCGTGCCGGGCGAGCCGATGGCGAGGAACTTCACGGGCGGCAGGCTGAGGGCGGTGTCCAGCCCGAACAGCAGGTCGCCCCGCGCCGCGTCAAAGAGATGCTGCCGCGTGCCGGGGCGGCCGTCCTCCAGCACTTCCACGAGGAAGATCTGCGCTTCTCCGGCCGTGACCCGATAGCAGGCGCAAGGGTCATCGAGCAGCAGCGGCGCGTTCCCGACCACCGGAAAGGCGATTTCGGCGGCTGCGCCCGGGCCGTGCAGGGCGCCGCTCATGATTCCACCAGTCGGCGATAGGGTCCGGGGCTCGCCATCAGTTCCTCGTGCCGCCCCCGCTCCATGACGCGCCCCTCCTGCATGACGATGATCTCGTCGCAGTCGCGGATGGTGCTGAGGCGGTGGGCGATGATGAGGCAGGTGCAGCCGCGGCGGCGGATGTTGTCCATCAGCGCCTTCTCCACCGCCGGGTCGAGCGCGCTCGTCGCCTCGTCGAGAATGAGAAGGCTGGGCTCGGCGACGAGGGCGCGGGCGATCTCCAGCCGCTGGCGCTGGCCGCCGCTCCAGTTGCGCCCGCCTTCCTCCACCCGGCTGGCATAGCCGCCGACGCGGGCGACGATGTCGTCATGGATCATGGCGTCCTTGCAGGCGCGCACGATCCGGCTCTCCGGCATGGAGTCGTCCCAGAGGGTGATGTTGTCCCGCACCGTGCCCTCGAACAGGAGGATGTCCTGGTCCACCACGGCAAGGGAGTTGCGCAGGACATCCCGCTGCAGGCTCCGCAGCGGGCGTCCGTCGAGGGTGATCTCCCCGCCCAGAGGGTCGAACAGGCCGGCCACGAGGCGGCCGATGGTGGACTTGCCGCTGCCCGAGGCGCCGACCAGCGCCACGCGCGCGCCCGGCGGCAGGTCGAGATCGAAGCCCTGCACCACGTGCTGGCCCTGGGGATTGTAGCCGAACTCCAGCCCCGCAATCTGCGTGCGGCCGCTGAGCTTGCGCACCCGCCCGGTGGCGCTGGCGACGGCCTGCACTTCGGCCTCGCCCTGCTGCGCCTCGAACTCCCAGCTGAGGGGAGCGGTCGCGACATCCGACAACTGGTCGAGCGTGCCGCGCACCTGCCGAAGGGCGAGCAGTTCGAGCATCAGGGTGGACAAGGGGGTCGAGAAGGCGCTCATCAGGGTCTGGAAGGCGGCCAGCGCGCCCACCGTCATGCGGCCTTCCATCACCAGCCAGGCGGAGAGTGCGAGCACGAGGCCCCGGTTCAGCAGCATGACGCTGTCCGGCAGCGCGCCGATCAGCGCCTCGATGCGGCCGGAGGCCTGACGCTCGCGCACCAGCAGGGCCAGATAGCCGGCCCACTGTCCAAAGAAGGCGTCATCCGTGCCGCTGGCCTTGAGCGTCTCGATCATGGAGATGCCCTGGATGGCGCGGCCATGCACCTTGATGGCGGTCATGTTGACCTTGCGGGCCAGTTCCTCCAGACGCCGCTGCACCAGCACGAACACGCCCATCACGCCGGCCGTCATGACGAGCGTCACGGCGGCGAGGAGCGGGCTGTAGATCAACATCACCAGCGCGAAGAAGAGGCAGGTCACCGCCGCCAGTGCCGCCTTCACCGTCTGTTCGGCCGCATGGGCGCCGAGCTGGCGGGCGAGATCGATCCGCCCCGCCATGGTGCCGGCGTGGCGCTGGCCGAAGAAGCGCACCGGCAGACGGAGCATGCGCCAGATCATCCGGCCGGCGGCGAGGATGGAGATGCGGGCCTGGAGCCGCACCAGCAGCGTGTTCTGGAGGCCGGACAGGCCCCACTGGATCACCGCGGTGGCCACCAGCACGCCGAGCAGCGGCAGCATCCAGTCCGCCTGTGCCTCGACGATGTAATAATCGACGAAGACCTGTGTCGCGGCCGGGACCACGAGGCCGGGCAGGATGAGCCCGAGGCCGGCGAACAGCACCAGAGCGAACGGGCCACGCGCGCCGTCCACCAGCGCCGCAAGATCGCGCCGCGTGCTCGGCGGCTCGCCGCCTGTGCGGAAATCCGGACCGGGGGAGAAGGTCAGGATGATGCCGGAGAATTGCGCGTCGAATTCGGCGAGCGTCAGCACGCGCCGCCCGGCCGCCGGGTCGTTGAGATAGACGCGGCCGCCGGACATGCCCTCCAGCACGGCATAATGGTTCATGTTGACGAAGACGATGCACGGCATCGGCATGTCGGCGAGATGCTGCGGCTCGCCCCGGAAGCCCTGCGCCTCAAGGCCATAGGCGCGGGCGGCGCGCACGAGATTGGAGGCCCGGCTGCCGTCGCGCGAGACGCCGCAGGCTTCCCGCAGTTCCGGCAGGGGCACCCACCGGCCATAGTGCGCCAGCACCATGGCGAGCGACGCCGCGCCGCATTCCACCGCTTCCATCTGGAAGATGGACGGCACGCGCCTGAGCTTCGCCGTGGGCCGTCCGGCGCGCCGGGGCTCGCTCACCGGCCGCCCCCGAGGGCGTGGAACAGGCGCTCGAAGGCCGGGAAGACGAGGGTGATGATGCGCACGCGCTCCACCACCACGCTGCCGGAGACCACCGTGCCCGCTTCCACCGGCCGCGTGGCGCCAAGCTCGGAGGACCAGGCAAAGCCGCTGACGCTCGAGGGATCCCGCTTCAAGGCCACCTGCACTTCGAAGGGCGGGCCATTGGCGAGCAGGCGGGCGACGAAGGCCTCGTTCTTCAGGGTCTGCTGCACCGCCTCGCGGGTCGCCGGCGTCTCGGACACGCGGATGACCTCGCCCCGGATGAAGCCGTCGCGCTCCATGTTCACGGTGGAGGGCACCACCTGCACCGGCATGCCGGGCCGCACCTTCTTGCCCTCGCTGGAGGGCACATAAAGGATGCCTACGAGGCCCTCGCCCGCTGCGCCCCGCACTTCGGGGACGAGGCGCATGAGGCTGCTGCCGGCGCTCACCCGGTCGCCCAGCGCCACCGACAGTTCGATGATGCGGCCATCGCCCGGCGCGCGCACCAGGGTGCGTGCCGCCCGTTCGGCCTCGACCTCCGCCAGTTCCTGCCGGCTCTGGCTGAGGCGGGCGGACAGATCGAGCATATCGCGCTCGGCGCGGATGCCGCGCTCGTCCGCCTCGACCCCCAGGGCATTGATGGCGTTGGCCGCATCCGCAGCATCCCGGCGGGCCTGCTCGCGGTCGTTCTCGGTGATCAGCACGCGGTCGCGGGTGGCGAGGCCCCTACTCAACAGATCCCGCTGGTTGGCGAGCACCTGGGTGAGGGCGGCCTCGCGCTCGCGGGCCTGGCGGATGGTGTTTTCAAGCGCTTCCTTGCGCTGGGCATCGGCGCGGGCGCGCACCTCCTTCTCGCGCGCCTGAAACGCTGCGAGCTTGCGCTGTTCCTCCTGCAACTGGGCAAGGCGCGCGGTGATGGTCTGGGCGCGGGCGTCCAGCACGGGATCGGACAGCACGGCGACGATCTCACCGGCATGCACCTGCGCGCCCACGGCCACCTTGAGGTCCGAGACAGGCCCGTTGCCCGGCGCCGACACGAGCAGGACGCCGCCTGTGCCCTGAAGCACGCCTGTGCCCGCCACCTTGATCGGCGCCGTGCCGAGGATCGACCAGGCAAGTCCGCCGAGCACCACGCAGATGAACACCGCCAGCACCAGCCAGCCCATGGGCGAAGACACGCGGACCATGAGGTCGAGCTGATCCGGGCTCGTGTTGCGGAAGGCCGGGGCCGGAGCGCTCATCGGGGCCAGTCTTGGATGTTCCAGATTCCCGGCATTGGTGCGCGAGGCGCGCGCAAAAGGCAAGCCGACGAAACGGCGAGGCGCTGCGTCCCCTTCGCCTCCGGCCGGGTCTTATGCCGACGAGCGGGGAACCTCTCCGAAAGCGGCAGCCAGCGCCAGAAGCCGGGCATCCGAACCGTGCGGGCCGACGATCTGTGCGCCGATGGGCAGGCCGGTGGCCGAGGGCCGGACGGGAATGCTGAGGCCGGGCAGACCCAGCACATTGGCAAAGGGCGTGAAGACCGCATGCCCGCGCGGCCCCACCGGTCGGCCGGCGATCTGCGTGGGATAGAGCTCGTGCGCGGGCCAGGGCAGGGCCGCCGCCGCCGGCGTCAGCAGGATGTCATGGCGGGCGAAGAGCGCGTCGAACTCGCGGCCCATGGCGGTGATCCGGTTCAGGGCGCCGAGGTACTCCGTGGCCGATCGCGCTGCGCCCTGCCGCACCATTTCCGCCAGTGCCGGCGCGATGAGGTGGTCCTGTCCCGGATGCTCTTCCATCACCGCTGCGGCGGCGGTCTGGCTGACCACCGGCCAGATGTCGAGCATGGGCTCTGCGAGAAGGAAAGGCTCCGCCCGTTCGACACTGTGGCCCATGGCTTCGAACTGCCGGGCGGCCTCTTCGAGGCTGGCGGCGATCTCCGGATCCACCGGTGCCGCACCGAAGGTGGGCGCGAAGAGAATACGCAGGGGAGCCGTGACAGCGGCGGGTGCAAAGCCGTCCGCAATGACGGAGAGGGTGAGCTGGATGTCGGCCACCGTGCGCGCGAGCGGGCCGGCCACCTCGAAATCATGGAGGATGGTGGGAAAGCCGTGGGCGCGCGGCACCAGACCGCGCGAGGGCTTGAGGCCGAACAGTCCAGCATAGCCCGCCGGCCGGCGGATGGAGCCGCCGCCGTCGGTGCCGAGCGCGATGGGGCCGATGCCGGCTGCGACCGCCGCGACGGCACCGCCACTGGAGCCGCCAGGGGTTAGAGTGGGGTCGAAGGGATTGCCGGTCACGCCGAAGAGCAGGTTGTCCGTATAGCCCTGAAGGGTGAATTCCGGCACGTTGGTCTTGCCGAACAGCAGGGCGCCCGTTGCCCTCAGGCGGGCCACCGGCGTCTCGTCGCGCTGCGGCACGAAATCCCGGTAGAGTCGGCTGCCCCATGTGGCGGGCAGGCCCTGCTGGAGGATGTTGTCCTTCACGCTCACCGGCACGCCATCGAGCGGCGAGAGCGGTGTGCCGGCCCGCCAGCGCTCCGTGCTCGCCCTGGCCGCGGCGAGGGCGCCCGCGCGATCGAGGGCGATCACGGCATTGAGCGCTGGGTTCACCGCCTCCAGCCGCTCCAGCACGGACGAGAGGGCGTCCTCGGGCGTGGCCTGACCGGCGGCGTAGAGCGCGTTCAGTTCACTGGCAGACCGCGCCCACAGCGCAGGTTCGGCGGCGGGCGAGAAGGTGGGAGTGCTCATGCGCGCACGATCGCCGCGATGGGTGCGGCGCCGGGCGCGCACTGATGCTCGGTGCCGCCCGAGACGAAGATGGCGGGATCACCCGTCACCGACGCGATCACCGCGCCCACTGCGGCGCGCGCATGGCGTTCGTAATGGATGTCGGCGTCCGAGAGCATGGTGGTGCGCCGGCCGCGCAGGCGTCCGTTGAGCGGCGCTTCCGCCTTGGCAAAGACGGCGACGATCTCGCCTGCCTGCTCCTCGCTCGGCGTGCCGTGGAAGGACAGGCCGGCGGAGCGCAGGGCGTCCTTCACGCCCGCTACGTCGATGGCGTCCTTGAGCACGCCATGGCCGATGCGGAAGGCGCTGGTGGCGCCCGGCGCGTTGCCGAACAGCAGTACCTCGCATTTCGTCAGTTCGCCGCCCGCCGAGGTGGAGGCGACCGAGGAGAACACCTCCATGTCGCGGGCGATCATGTCGGGCGTGATCCGCTCCGCCGCGACCTCTCCCAGCCCAAGGGCGACGCCCAGGGCCATGGCCCCGCGGGCATAGGGTTTCGACCCGTTCGGATCGCGGGTGACGAGGCGGGCGCCCCGCCGGTCGGCGTCCGCGATGGTGGCGGGCGTCAGGAGCGGCCCTTTCACCTGCACATAATGCACATCGGCCGGCTCGGTGATGCCGGCCTCCGCGAGCGCCGTGCGGACGGCGCCCGCCACCGCTTCCACCATGGCCGTGGTGCCGACCTCCTCCGGGGCGATGTCGCGGGTGATGCCGATGCCGAGCGCGAGGCGCGGCTCGGCCGGCACGGGACCATCATCGGGCGCACGGGTGAAGAGGGTGGCGTGGGGTGAGAGGACGCCTTCGGTGCCGCCGGACCAGACGAAGGCGATCCTCTGTCCGACCTCCTCCGGGCTGAGGCCGAGATGGCGGGCCAGCAGCAACTGGTAGGAGAGCGTCGCGAGGCCGCGGGTGAAATCATTGGCGCCGCCATTGCCTTCGGTCTTGCCGATGAGGGCGACGATCTCGCGCGGGTTGACGGCGCCGGTCTCGAGGAGGGCGGCCAGTTCGCTCACGTCGCCAGGGGCGGACATGGCGAGCTTGTGAACTCCGACTTTCATGGATGTCTCGCTTTGCACGGAAAACGGGTCAGTGGCGCACGAAGGGCACGCCGATGGCACCGGGCATGCGGGCGGAGCGGCCGATGCCGGCCAGCAGGGCGAGGGCCACGAGATAGGGTACCATCTGCACCACATAGGACGAGACTGGCAGGCCCCAGCCCTGGATGCGGGACTCCAGCGCCGCCACGGCACCGAAGAGCAGGCAGCCGGCCATGGCGCCGAAGGGATTCCAACGGCCGACGATGATGGCGGCAAGGGCGATGAAGCCGCGCCCGTTGGTCATGCCGTCCGTGAAGGTGCCCACCTCCTGCAGCGACAGCACGGCACCGCCGAGCCCGGCGAAGGCGCCCCCGGCAAGGATGGCGAGGATGCGGACGGTCTGGGGATTGGTGCCGACCGCGAAAGCGGCCTCCGGGTTCTCGCCCACCGCGCGCAGCATGAGGCCGGTGCGGGTCTTGCCGAGGAAGACGGCCACCGGGATCACCAGCAGGAAACCGGCATAGACCAGCAGCGGCTGCCGGAACAGCACTGGGCCGAGGAGCGGAATTTCGGAGAGGAGCGGCACCGGCCAGGCGGGCAGGGTGGGCAGGCGGATGACCGGCGTGCGCCCGCCGAACAGCCCGCGCAGCAGGAAGCTGGTGAGGCCGAGGCTCAGGATGTTCACCGCAAGTCCCGTGACCATCTGGTCGGCCCGGAAGCGTGTGGTGGCGATCGCCACAATGAGCGCCAGCGCCATTCCGGCGAGAAGGCTGACGAGCAGCCCCATCGCCGTGCTGCCGGTGGCGAGCGCCGCCAGCGCGCCGCCGAAAGCCCCCGCCAGCATCATGCCCTCTATGCCGACGGCGAAGGTGCCGGCGCGCTCGGACAAAAGTCCGCCCAGCGCCGCGAACATGAGCGGTGTCGCGATGCGCAGCGTGGCGGAGAGAAGCTCGGTGAGGGCCGCGAGATCCATGGGCTCAGACCCTCCGGTTGCGGGCATTGAGGCCCACCGCGCAGAGCACGAAGACCATCATCAGCCCCTCGATCACATAGACCAGCGAGGACGGCACGCCGACCTCCCGCTGCATGGCCAGCGCACCGGCTTCCAGGAAGCCGAGGAACAGCCCGGCGGGCAGGATGGCCAGCGGATTGAGCCCGGCGATGAGGGCGACCGCCACCGCATTGAAGCCGAAGCCGTGGGAGAAGCCTTCGATCAGCCGGTTGTGCACGCCGCTGACCTCGATGCCGCCCGCAAGGCCGGCCAGCGCCCCGGCGATGGCCATCACCGCGGAGGTGCTGCGCGCGGTGGACAGGCCCACATAGGCCGCCGCCGGGCGGCTCGCGCCCATGACGCGCAGCCGGAAGCCGAATGTGGTGCGCCAGAGCAGCACATGGCCAAGGACGACCGCCGCCACCGCCAGCAGGATGCCCATGTGCAGGTCCGTGCCGGGGATGAGCTTGGGCAGCCAGCCGGCACGCGGGAAAAGCGGGGACTGCGGAAAGCCCGCGCCCTCCTCGCCCAGCGGGGCGCGCAGCACCTCGCTCACCAGAAGCACGCCGACGAAATTGAGCAGCAGCGTGCACAGCACCTCATGCACGTTGCGCTTGATGAACACCCATGCGGCCAGAATGGCCCAGAGCGCGCCGAAGGCGGCACCCGCCAGCATGGCGAAGGGGAGCAGGAGGACCGGCGGCAGGGCGGCGGGGGCGAACAGGAGCACGAGGCTCGCGCCGATGCCGCCCACCGCAATCTGGCCTTCGCCGCCAATGTTGATGACCTTGGCGCGGAAGCACAGGGCAACCCCCACGCCCGCGAGGATGTAGGGCGTGCTCTTGTTGAGGGCGAAGGCGAAGCGGTCCACGGAGCCGAACGCGCCGCGCAGCAGCGCGCCATAGGCGACGATGGGGTTCTTGCCCGCGAGCGCGATCAGCCCGGCGGTGACGAGCAGGGCGAGCGCGATGGCACCGAGCGTCAGCGCGACGGTGCGCACGCCATCACCGGCGAGGAGCGCGCGCAGACTGAAGGCGGGCACGGGGCGGATAGGGGCTTCGGTCGTCAATGGCGTGCGGTCCAGCATGTCAGGCGGCCCGGCTGCCGGTGGCGGGATCGATGCCGGCCATGAGGAGGCCGATCTCCGTCACGTTCACCTCCGCGCGGGGCTTGGGCTCCGAGAGGTGGCCGCCGTGCATCACGGCGATGCGGTCCCCCAGCATCAGCACCTCATCGAGCGCTGCGGAGAGATAGAGGATGGCGCCCCCCGCCGCGCGCAGGGCCAGGATCTGGTCGATGACGAAACGGGTGGCGCCGGGATCGAGCCCCCAGGTGGGCTGGAAGGCGATCAGCACCTTCGGCGCGCGGCCGATCTCACGGGCCAGCACGATCTTCTGCTGGTTGCCGCCGGAGAGCGTGCGGGCCGGGCTTTGTGGCCCGGCGGCGCGGATGTCGAAGCCGCGCATCCGCTCCAGCGCGCGGGCGCGGAAGCCCCGTGTGTCGAGGAAGCCGGCGCGGGAGAAGGGCGGAGCATCGAATTCCCGCAAGGCGAGATTGTCCGCGACCGTCATGGCGGGCACGAGCGAGGTGGTGGCCCGGTCCACCGGGATATAGGCCAGCCCCGCCGCGAGCCGCGCCTTTACCGGGGCAAAGGTGATGTCCTCGCCATCGAGGTCGATGCCGCCGCCGGTCGGGGCCTTCAGGCCCGCCAGCACCTCGGCGAGGTCCGTCTGGCCGTTGCCATCCACCCCTGCCACCGCCAGCACTTCGCCGGACCGGAGCGAGAAGGAGACATCCGAAAGGCGCGCTATGCCCGCCTCATCCCGGCGCGAGAGCGCCGAGACGCGCAGGACCGTGGGGCCGGGGGCAATGTCGGCGCGTTCCACATGGGCCGTGACGTCGCGGCCGACCATCATGTGCGCGAGCGAGGCCTTGGTCGCGCCTTTCGTCGGGCTGCGGCCGGTGACGGCGCCGTCGCGCAGCACCACCACCTCGTCGCAGATCTCCAGCACCTCGTCGAGCTTGTGGGAGATGAAGATGATGGCGTGGCCCTTGGCCTTCAGCTTGCGCATCACCTCCATCAGTCCCACCACCTCGGGCGGCGAGAGATTGGAGGTGGGCTCGTCAAGGATCAGGAGTTCGGCGCCCGCGAGGATGGCCTTCATGATCTCCACCCGCTGGCGCTGGCCATGGGGCATGTCGCCGACGCGGGCGTCCGGATCGATGTCGAGGCCGAAGGCGGCGCTGGCGCGGCGGATCTCGCCGGCGATGTCCTTCGGTTTCAGCCACCAGCCGGCCCGGTCCCACGCGAGCATGATGTTCTCGGTCACGCTCATGGCGTCCACCAAGGTGAAGTGCTGGTGGATCATGCCGAGTCCGGCGGCGATGGCTTCGCGCGGGCCGTGATGCTTCAGCTCTCGGCCCTTGAAGGTGATGGTGCCCGCATCCGCCGAGACGATGCCGAACAGCACCTTCATGAGCGTGCTCTTGCCCGAGCCGTTCTCACCCAGCAGGCCGAGAATGCGGCCCTCGCCCACGGCAAGATCGATGCCCCGGTTGGCCAGCACCGCACCGTAGCGTTTCTCGATGCCACGCATCTCCAGCATGAACGCCGCCTCGATCCGTCTTGTCCCAGAAGGAAGAGCCCCGTCCCGGCGGTGGGGGGAGGTGCCGGGACGGGGCTCCCGGTCAGATGCCGCCGCGGGCATCTTCCTTAGTGACGGTGATCTTCAGCTCACCGGAGGCAAACTTCTTCTTAAGCCCGTCGAGTTCGTCCACCACGGCCTGGGGCACCGCCTTGCTGTAGGGCTGTCCCTCGCCATAGCTCAGTTCGGCACCGGTGGAGCCCGGCGTGTTGAAGCCATAGAGGATGTACTTGCCGCCCATGTCCGTCGTCTTGCTGGATTCGGCGGCCGCCGTGTACATGTCGGCCCACTTCTCGACGATGTTGGTGAGCACATTGTCGGGCGCAATGGCGGTGTGGCCGTAGGAGCGGCCGTTGGCGAAGACATTCTTCTCCTTGGCTGCCTGGATGATGCCGGACTGGCCGGCGTTCAGCTTGCCGCTGATGAAGTCGGCGCCGCCGGCGATGAGGGAGAGGGCGGCCTCCTTGGCCTCGGCGCCATCCTCCATGCTCTTGATGTAGATGACCTTCACCTCGATGTCGGGTTTCACCGACTTGGCGCCGAGACGGAAGGCGCCGACCTGCGCCATCACGTTCGGAATGCCTTCGAGGCTGTTTACCGAGCCGATCTTGCCGGTCTTGCTCATGCGCGCCGCCAGAACGCCCATGAGATAGCCGAACTGGGTGTTGTCATAGTCGATGGAGGTCACGTTCGGCGCCGCACCCTTGGCGCCGGAGCCGACGAGGAACAGGGTCTTGGGGAAATCCGGCCCCACGCGCTCGGCGGCGGAGACGAAGCGGCCCGTGTGGCCGACCACCACGTTGTTGCCTTGCCGGGCATAGTCGCGCAGCGCGTCCACCATGTCGGCCGCACCCACATTCTCCGAATAGGAGATCTGCCAGCCGAGCGACTTCAGCTTCTCCGCACCGAGAAAACCCTGCGCGTTCCAGCTCTGGTCGTTGATGGAGCCGGGGAACAGGAAGGCCGCCTTCTGGGCCAGCGCGGCGCCGCCGAATGCCAGCGTCGCCAGTGCCGCCGCGCAGAAGGTGGTGGCAAGGCGGCGGGCCTTGTTCGGCCGGAGGGCATCGAACATATGGGTGCTCCCGAGTCTCAGGCCTGCCCGGCAGCGCGCCGGCGGCAGGAGGGTGGTGACTGCAGGCATCCTTGCAAGATGGGGCGCAACTCGCGCCGGCCGGCGAGCCCATTCCATCTGGCGGGATGGAAAGCGGAAAATTCGCCTCAGAACAAGGGGTTGGTGTCTTTTTGGGAAGGCGGTTCAGGCGCCGTCAGAGGCGCGCGCCGGACCAGGCCTGCGTGAGTTCACGGGCGGCGGCGGCGACCTTGCGTCCGCATTCGGCAACCTGCCCAAGTTCTAGGCGCTCCACAGGCGCGGCGAGGGAAACCGCCGCCACGGGGCGGTGATAGGCGTCGAACACCGGGGCCGCGATACAGCGCAGGCCGGGCGTGTTCTCCTCATCATCGAGGGCGAAGCCCGCCCTCCGCGTCTCTTCCAACGCGCTCATGAAGACGTCGCGCGAGCACATCGTCTTGGCCGTGACGGGCACCAGACGGTCGGCGGACACGGCCTCCCGCACTTCGGCGAAGGGCAGCACGGAGAGCAGGGCCTTGCCGATGCTGGAGCAATGGGCGGGTAGGGAGGTGCCGGACGGCACGAAGGCCCGCCGCGTGCGCGCCTCGAAGCGATGCAGGAAGACGACCTTACCCTCGTCCAGCATGCCGAGATTGACCGTCTCGCCGCAGGCTTGTCCGAGGCGCTTCAGGATCGGCTGGGCGCAGGCCACCATATCCCGCGAGCCGGCATAGCCTGCGCCGACCGCGAGCGCCGTGCGGCCGATGAACCACCGGCCGCTGGCGCGCTCGAAGCGAACGAAGCCGCGATCCTCGAGGGTGGACAGCAGCCGATGGGCGGTGGAGGCGGCAAGATCCGCTTCGGCGGCGAGCTGCGCGAGCGCGATGCCGCGCGGGGCATCGCTGACCCGTTCAAGAAGGCCGAGCGCCCGATCCACGGCGCGCACCAGCCCCTCGCTCTTGTCCTCGCCCGCAGGACGGGCGCCCGCAATCCTGCGGCCCATGCTCTGGCCTATCCCGTCATGCCCCGGCCGCTCCGATGCGAAGCGCCGTCCGGGTACGATGCGACAGGCCGGGTGGGGCTGGAAGCGCAAAAAGCAGGCAGCGTGCGTCGGCTTCAGGACGCGGTTCAGGCCCCCGTGGCCGCCTGTCGGGCGAGCTTCGGGTAGGTGTCCGGGTCGAAGAAGCTCCGGCCGGCGCGATAGACCCGAGCTTCCGAGACATCCGGCAGCTCCGCCCCTTCGATGCTGGCCTCGAAGGTCAGTTCCAGTTGCACCCCCGAGGGGTCATAGACAAAGAGCTGCCAGAGGCTGGTGCCGGGAACGATGAACTCCCGCCAGTCGAGCCCGGCCGCCTCGAAGCGGGCGATATAGGCCCGGTAGCCGGAGCAGGAGAGGGAGATGTGGTCGATGGCGCCGGTCCCGTATGGTGCCATGCCCGAGGGGCCGAGGGCGGGGCCGCCCGCATAGACATGGATGATGCCGAGACCGCCGGGCTGCGGGCAGCCCAGCCAGGCGCCGGGATAACCGAAATCGGGGCGGTGAATTTCCTTCAGTCCGATGATGTCGCGCCAGAAGATGCGCGTGGCCTCAAGATCGGCGGTCTTGATGGCCACATGGAAGAGCCCGTGGACGCCCGCGCCCGGCAGCGGCGCGCTCATCGTCTATCCTCCACCGGCAGGCGTGGCACGGCGCATATTGGGGCTCTCGTCATGGCTGGCTCTCTGAAGGCTGGCGGAGAGCGAGCATCATGCCCAAGCACCCGCCCCGGAGCCAGAGGCGAAAGCCGCAGCCGGTGAGCGCGCTTCGCACCTCAGTTAGGGCGGCTATCCTTCCCGGCTTTGCCTCTTCCGGACTCGCGGCAGCGGTCCGAGCAATAGAGCACCTTGTCCCAATCCCGCGCCCACTTGCGACGCCACGCGAAGGGCCGGCCACAGGTCTGACACGTCCGTGTCGGCAGATCCGCTTTCTTGCGCATGCGTGGCATGGTCCGATCCATCCAGCTTCTGGGGCGTCGCTCGTCACCTGCGGCGAATGTCAGCTCGCGGGATGCGGAAGTGCCGTCACGCCGGACCTCGGTGCGGTCAGGCCGCCATGCTGATCCAGAGGCACGCGCCGATCACCACCGTGCTGATGGTGACCCGCAACGTCCAGAACCAGTCGGGCCAGAGGCCGGACTGCCGCAACTGGCGATCGACCAGCAGGAGGCCCGCGAAAACCGCGGCAAGGAGGAGGAAGCCGGGTCTCGGCGACAGCAGAGCCGCCCCCCACGCCAGAAGGGCGGCCACATTGCTCGCCACGAACAGCCGCAGCGCCATGCCGCCCGGTGAAAATAGCGCCGCACCCCAATGGATGCCGCAGACGAAGGAGGCGATGACGGCGGCATAGATGTGGACCGCGCCGAGCCATGTCCGGCCGAGGACGCTCGCATCCACGATGCCCGCGAAGAACGGCAGGGTGCCCGCGGCGGCGAGGGCCCAGGCGGCTGCACGTGCGGGGCCGGAATCAGGGAGAGGAGCGGGCGCGACTGTCATCGTGCCGAACTACGGGCATCGCCTGAGGTTGGATCAGGCAAGCCCGCTGGCCCACGCCATCGCTTCCGTTCGCTCTCTCGCGCAGGGAAAGCGTGGCGCCCGCACCACCTTCCGGGATGAACCCGCTCTAGATTTCGAGATGCCGCGTCACGCTCGCCCGGTTGGCCGCCAGTTCGGCATTCGTCCCGGCCCAGACCACGCGCCCACCCTCGATGACAACGTGCCGGTCGGCGATCCGCATCAGGGCGTCGATATTCTTGTCGACCACGAGGATGGCGAGGCCATCCGCGCGCAGCACCTCGATGGCGCTCCAGATCTCGCCCCGCACCACGGGGGCAAGGCCTTCCGTTGCCTCGTCGAGCACCAGGAGGTCCGGATTGGTCATCAAGGCCCGGCCGATCGCCAGCATCTGCTGCTCGCCGCCGGAGAGCTGGGTACCGAGATTGTCCCGCCGCTCCTTGAGACGCGGGAAAAGCCCATAGACGCGATCCAGCGTCCAGCCGGCCCGGACCGCGCCGCCTTTGCGCTGCCGCGCGGTGGCGACGAGATTCTCCTCGACGCTCAGGCGCGGGAAGATCTGTCGTCCCTCCGGCACATAGCCGAGGCCGCGGGCGGCAATTTTGTGCGGCGGGGCCTGCGTCATCTCCTGGCCGTCGATCACCCGCTTGCCACGGGTTGGCGGCAGCAGACCGAACAGGGTGCGGATCGTGGTCGTCTTGCCCATGCCGTTGCGGCCGAGCAGCGTCACCACCTCGCCGGCGTTCACGGTCAGGTCGATGCCGAACAGGACCTGCGCGCCGCCATATCCGGCTTCGATGCCTTCGAGTGCGATCAGCGCCGGGGCCATCAGACCGCCTCCTCCTCGCCGAGATAGGCCTGCCGCACCAGCGGATCGGTGCGCACCGTGGCCGGGTCGCCCGTGACCGCGATGGCACCGTAGATCAGGACGGAGATGCGGTCCGCCAGACGGAACACCGTCGCCATGTCGTGTTCCACCAGCAGGATGGGAATGCGTCCCTTCAGGGACAGAAGCAGTTCGGTCAGCCGCTCGCCTTCCGCGCGGCCCGTGCCGGCCATGGGCTCGTCGAGCAGCAGGAGCTTGGGCTCCTGCACGAGGCTCATGGCAAGTTCGAGCGCCCGCCGTTCGCCATGGGACATGTCGCGCGCAAGGGTGAGGCGACGGTCGCCGAGCCCGACCCGCTCCAAAGCGGATTCGGCACGGGCCGTCAGCTTCCGGTCGGCCAGCGCCCGCCGCCAGAAGCGGAAGGGCCCGTCGCCCGCCGCGATGGCCGCGACCGCGACGTTTTCCTGAGCGGTGAACGAGCCGACCACATTGGAGATCTGGAACACCCGCCCCAGCCCGCGCCGCGCGCGGGCGGCGATGCCGATGTCCGTGACATCGGCGCCGTCGAAGCGGATGCGTCCCGCATTCGGTGTGATGGAACCGGCGATCTGCGCGATCAGCGTGGTCTTGCCGGCGCCGTTCGGGCCGATCAGCGCGTGCACCTCGCCGGGGCGGACGTCGAGGGAGACATCCCGCGTCACCTGCATGGCGCCGTAGGATTTCATGAGGCCTTCGAGCGCGAGGATGGGCGTGCTCATCGGGACCCTCCGCGCAACAGGGACTTCAGATCGGCATCGCGCAGAAGCGCCACGAGGATGATGACGAGGCCGAGGCCCAGCCGCCAGTGCTCCGTGAGGTGGCCGAGGCTTTCGTCCAGCAGCGTCACCACCACCGCGCCGATGACGGCGCCCACCGGATGCCCGATGCCGCCCAGCACCACCATCACGATCAGCTCGCCCGAGACGTGCCAGCCCATAAGGGCGGGGGAGACATATTCCACCTGGTTGGCGATCAGTGCGCCGGCCAGCCCCGCCACCGCGCCGGCGAGCGCGAGGGCGATCAGCCGGTGGCGGTAGGGCGCAAGGCCAAGGGCCTCCACCTTGCTCTCGTTCGCCCGGGCGGCACGGAGCATGAGGCCGAAGCGCGAGGCCGCAAGCCGCTGGAACACGAAGAGGGCGAGGCCGACGAGCGCAATGGCGAGGAGCGCCAACGATGTATCGGCCTTCAGAAAGCGGATGCCGAAGAAGGTCGAGCGCCCGGCGATGGCCATGCCGTCGTCGCCGCCGTAAGCGGACAGGCTCGCCGCGACATAGAAGGCCATCTGCGCGAAGGCGAGCGTGATCATGATGAAATAGACGCCGCGCGTGCGCAGCGCGATGGCGCCGGTGACCGCCGAGAACAGCGCCGCCGCCGCGGCGGCAAGGGGCAGCACCACGAGGACCTCGCGGACGCCCGCCTCACCGGCGATGAGCACGGCATAGGCCCCGATCCCGAACGGGGCGGCATGGCCGAAGCTCACGAGGCCGCACTGGCCGATCAGAAAGGACAGGGAGACGGCCGCGAGGGCATAGGCCAGCGTCCGGGTGATCAGCGTCGCGCCATGGGAGAAGCCGAGCCCATGGGCGAGAGCAAGGAGCAGAAGGAAGGCCGCGATGGTCGCCAGTGCCGGGTTTTTCACGAAAGGCGGGACCGTCATCACGATCTCCCGCCGAACAGGCCGGTCGGACGGAAGCTCAGGACCGCGGCCATCAGCAGGTAGATCGCCATGGAGGAGAGGGCCGGGCCGGCCGCCGCCGCGGCCGAGCGCCCGATGAGCAGTTTCAGCAGCTCCGGCGCAAAGGCGCGCCCGAGCGTATCCACCAGCCCCACGATGATCGCCGCGACGAAGGCCCCCTTGATGGAGCCGATGCCGCCGATGACGATGACCACGAAGGCGACGATGAGGATGCGGTCGCCCATGGTCGGCTCCACCGAGACGAGGGGGCCTGCCATGGCGCCGGCGAGACCCGCGAGCACGGCGCCGAAGGCGAAGACGGCCCTGAACAGGCGGTCCACATCCACGCCCAGTGCGGCGACGGTCTGCGGATGGGTCGATCCCGCC
This sequence comes from Azorhizobium sp. AG788, assembly GCF_004364705.1. NCBI lineage: Bacteria > Pseudomonadati > Pseudomonadota > Alphaproteobacteria > Hyphomicrobiales > Xanthobacteraceae > Azorhizobium > Azorhizobium sp. AG788. Next base: position 329,093 of record NZ_SOBM01000005.1, on the reverse strand, counting down.
CGCACCAGCATGCCGAGACGGGTGCGCGTGACGAGATACCAGAGCAGCACGGCGACGCCCACGCCGGCCGCGAGGATCACAAGGCGCCAGACCGGGTAGACGAGCCCCGGCATCAGCGTCACCGCGCCGCTGAGCACGGCCGGAATGGGGAAGGCGATGGGCGCCGCGCCGAACACGATCCGCGCCAGTTCCGTGACCACCAGGATGACGCCGAAGGTGGCGAGCACCTGATCCAGGTGATCCTTCCGCGTGAGATGCCGGAACACCAGCGTCTCCAGCACGACGCCCAGCACCAGAGCGCCGAAGAGGCCGGTGATCAGGCCGATGGCGAAGTTGCCCGTGGAGGCGGTGGCGACGGCCACCAGATAGGCGCCGATCATGTACTGGACACCGTGGGCGAGGTTGATGAAGTCCATCACCCCGAACACGAGCGTCAGACCGGCGGCGACGAGGAACAGGATCACGCCGAACTGTAGCCCGTTCAGCAACTGGGAGACGAACAGTGCCGTGGTCATGGCCCCTCTCGGCGTCGGAACTTGCGATCTGGCAGCGCCGGCCGGAGGAGGGCGCTCCTGCCATCCCCCCGGCCGGCGGGGCGGATCACTTCAGGGGGCACTCGCCGGCGTAGCTGTCGCGCGCGGCTGTGAATACCTTGGCGACCGTCTCGGTGGCAAACTTGCCGTCGTCGCGCTTCACCGCCTTGACCACATAGAAGTCCTGGATGGGGAAGCCGTTGGTGTTGAACGCGAAGCTGCCGCGCACGGACTGGAAGGGGGCCGAGGCCAGCGCCTTGCGGAAGGCGGTCTTGTCCGTGACCTTGCCTCCGGTCGCCTTGAGTGCGCCGTCGATCAGCTTGGCCGCATCATAGCCCTGTGCCGCATAGAGCGAGGGCACGACGCCATATTCCTTCTCGTACGCCGCCACGAAGGCCTTGTTCTGGGGCGTGTCGAGGTTCGGTGCCCACTCCGCGCCGGAGAGCAGCCCGGCAGCGGCGTCCTGCGTCGCCGGCAGGGTGGTCTCGTCCACGGTGAAGGCGGAGAGGAAGGGCACCTTGCCGTCCAGCCCCGCCTGCTTGAACTGCTTGACGAGATTGACGCCCATGCCGCCGGGCATGAAAGTGAAGAGGGCGTCGGGATTGGCCGCGGAAATCTTGGCGAGCTCGGCGGAGAAATCGAGCTGGCCCAGCGGCACGAAGATCTCCTCCACCACCTCGCCCTTGAAATAGCGCTTGAAGCCGGCCATGGAATCCTTGCCGGCCTGGTAGTTGGGCGTCATCAGCACGACGCGCTTGTAACCCTGGTCCTGAGCATACTTGCCCATGACCTCGTGGTTCTGGTCGTTCTGATACGAGGCCGCGAAGAAATAGGGCGAGCAGCCCTTGCCGGCCAGCGGGGAGGGGCCCGCATTGCCGGAGACGATGAAGGTCTCGTTCTCAAGCACGGGCTTGGACACGGCCATCATCACGTTCGAGAAGACGACGCCGGCAATCACGTCCACCTTGTCCCGGTCGAGGAGCGCCTTGACCTTCGTGACGGCCACATCAGGCTTCAGCTCGTCATCCACCACGATCACTTCGGTCGGCTGGCCACCGAGCTTGCCGCCCAGCTCCTTCACCGCAAGCTGGAAGCCGTCGCGCATGTGCACACCCAGCGCCGCGGACGGGCCGGACAGGGTGGAGACGAGGCCGATCTTGATGGGATCGGCCGCCGCAAGGGTCGGGGCCAGCATGGTCGCGGCGGCGAGGGCCATGAGCCTCGCGGGGCGGAGCGATTTCCGGATCAACGGCATGACAATTTCCCTCCTGGTCACTGACGCGTCTGCGAACGGACCGGCCGGAGATCCGGGGCCTTCGTGGCCACCTGCCTCCTGAAATCCGCGACACCGCAGATCCATCTGCTTCCCGGCAATTCAGACATATAAAATTTAAGTGTCAAGCAAATCGAATGGGCTCGTGCTGCCCAATAGCTGAGCGTCGGGGCGTAGGGTTTTCTGGCGGGAATGCATGGAAATACGCCATGTGATGACTGAGCTTCGCGCTGCCTCCGGGCGGGGCTGCGCGGCGGGCGACGGGCCAGCCTGATCCGGTTGACAGGCGCGCGAAAGCTCTATTACTTTAACTTTAAAGCAATTCGCGCGGCACGTCGCGTGTCCGTCGAGGGGGAAGAACTCCATGCGCATCGTCTGCATTGGTGGCGGCCCTGCGGGCCTCTATTTCGGCCTCCTCATGAAGAAGCTGCACCCCGCGCACCAGATCACGGTGGTGGAGCGCAACAAGCCCTATGACACGTTCGGCTGGGGCGTCGTCTTCTCCGACGCGACCATGGCGGCCATGCGGGTCTGGGACCCGGAGACCGCAGCCGAGATCGAGGATGCGTTCAACCACTGGGACGACATCGAGGTCTGGTTCAAGGGCACCCGCCAGCGCACCTCCGGCCATGGCTTCGTCGGTATCGGCCGCAAGGCGCTGCTCAACATCCTCCAGCGCCGGTGCGAGGCGCTCGGCGTCGAACTGGTGTTCGAGCGCGACGTCGAGAGCGACCTCGATTTTCCCGATGCCGACCTCATCATTGCCTCGGACGGCATCAATTCCAGGATCCGCAACCGTTATGCGGAGGCCTTCCAGCCCGATCTCATCGTGCGCCCGAACCGCTACATCTGGCTCGGCACGAAAAAGCTCTACGACGCCTTCACCTTCGACTTCCGCAAGACCGAGCACGGCTGGTTCCAGGCTCACATCTACAAGTTCGATGCGCACACCTCGACCTTCATCATCGAGACGACGGAAGAGGCCTATCAGGCCCATGGGCTCGGGGAGTTGGATCAGGACGGCTCCATCGCCTTCTGCGAGAAGCTGTTTTCCGAGGTGCTCGACGGCGCCTCGCTGATGACCAATGCACGCCACCTGCGCGGCTCGGCCTGGCTGAACTTCAACCGGCTGATCTGCGGCAAGTGGAGCCACTTCAACGGTCGCTCCCATGTGGTGCTCATGGGGGATGCCGCGCACACCGCCCACTTCGCCATCGGCTCCGGCACCAAGCTCGCCATCGATGACGCCATCGAGCTTGCCAAGCAGTTCAACGAGATCGGCCACGGCGTGGAGGCGATCCCGTCCGTGCTTTCGGTCTATGAGGAGATCCGTCGCGTCGATGTGGCCCGCATCCAGAATGCGGCCCGCAACGCCATGGAATGGTTCGAGGTGGTCGGCCGCCGCTATGCCGACAGCCTGGAGCCCGAGCAGTTCATGTATTCCATGCTGACGCGCTCCCAGCGCATCAGCCACGAGAACTTGCGCCTGCGCGATCGCGCATGGCTCGAAGGCTATGAGCGCTGGTTCGCGCGCCGCTCCGGCCTGCCGGTCGAAACCAACGGCCGCGTGACGCCGCCCATGTTCACGCCCTACCGCCTGCGGGACGTGACGCTGCCCAACCGTATCGTCGTCTCTCCCATGGCGATGTATTCCGCAGCGGACGGCGTGCTCGGCGACTTCCATCTCGTCCATCTCGGCGCCCGCGCCATGGGCGGTGCGGGGCTCGTGTTCGCCGAAATGACCTGCGTGTCGCCAGATGCACGGATCACCCCCGGCTGTCTCGGCCTGTGGGACGATGGGCAGATCGAGGGCTGGAAGCGGTTCGTCGATTTCGTCCATGCCAACACGGGCGCCAAGGTGGCCTGCCAACTCGGCCACGCCGGGCGCAAAGGCGCCACCAAGCGCGCGTGGGAGGGCATCGACCAGCCGCTGGAAGAGGACGGCTGGCCGCTGATTTCCGCCTCGGCCCTGCCGTACCTCAAGCACAGCCAGGTGCCGAAGGAGATGGACCGCGCCGACATGGATCGCGTCGTCGCCGATTTCGTGGCCGCCACCCGGCGCGCGGCGGCGGCGGGCGTGGACTGGCTGGAGCTCCATGCCGCGCACGGCTATCTGCTGTCGAGCTTCCTTTCGCCGCTCACCAACCGGCGCACGGACGACTATGGCGGCTCGCACGAAGCCCGAGCCCGCTTCCCGCTCGAAGTGTTCCGGGTCATCCGCGCCGTGTGGCCGGCGGAGCGGCCGATCTCTGTGCGCCTGTCCTGTCATGACTGGACCGAGGGCGGCAACACGCCGGAGGATGCCGCCATCTTCGCCGCCATGTTCAAGGAGGCGGGCGCCGATCTCATCGACTGTTCGTCCGGTCAGGTATGGAAGGAGGAGCGACCGGTCTATGGCCGGCTGTTCCAGACCCCATTCTCCGACAAGATCCGAAACGAGGTGGGCATTCCCACCATTGCCGTCGGCGCCATCTCGGAAGCCGATCACGCCAATTCCATCATCGCGGCGGGGCGCGCGGACCTCTGCGCCATTGCCCGACCGCATCTGGCCGACCCCGCCTGGTCGCTGCACGAGGCCGCGAAGATCGGCCTGAAGACGGTGCCCTGGCCCAGGCAGTATGCCTCCGCCAAGGGCCAGTATGAGGCCAATCTCGAACGCGCATCGGCGCAGTGAGGGACGCAATGGGCGATCTCGACGCCATCGCGGGCCGCCACGTCCTCGTCACCGGCGCGGGCTCGGGCATCGGCGCTTCCATCGCGCGCCGTCTCGGCCGTGCCGGCGCGCGGGTGACGCTCGCCGGGCGGCGGGAGGCGCCGCTTCGGGCGGTGGCGTCCGATCTGCCGGGCGGGGCCGCGCATGTGGTGGCCGGCTTCGACGTGACCGATCCGCAAGCCATTGCGGATGGTCTCGCTGCGGCGCGGGGCGCGTTCGGACCCATCACCATCCTCGTCAACAATGCGGGGGCTGCGGAAAGCGCCCCCTTCGGCCGCACCTCCCTCGGGCAGTGGCAGAACGTCCTCGCGGTCGATCTCACCTCTGTCTTTCTGGTGACGCAGGCGGTGCTGCCGGATCTGGAGGCGGGCGGAGCCGGGGGGCGCATCGTCAACATCGCCTCCACGGCCGGCCTCGTGGGCTATCGCTATGTCTCGGCCTATTGCGCCGCCAAGCATGGGGTGATCGGCCTTACGCGATCGCTCGCCCTCGAGCTGGCGCGGACCGGCATCACGGTCAACGCCATCTGCCCCGGCTACACCGATACGCCGCTCGTGCGCGAGGCCATCGCGGCCATCATCGCGAAGACCGGGCGGACGGAGGCCGAAGTGCTGGCGGAGATGACCGCCGGCAACCCGCAGCGCCGGCTGGTGGACCCGGACGAGGTGGCGGAAACGGTGGCCTGGGTGGTGTCGCCCGGAGCCGCGTCGATCAACGGACAGGCGATCGCGGTCGCCGGTGGCGAGGTGATGGTGGGATGAGCGAGACCCGATCCACGATGGCGGCCATGAAGCGTCCGTTCAAGGACCACCGCGCCACCCATTTCAGCTTCGAGACGAGCGCCGATGGCCGTGTCGCGACCGTCCGCCTCAACCGGCCGGAGCGCAAGAATCCGCTGACCTTCGAGAGCTATGCCGAGCTGCGCGACCTGTTCCGCGATCTCGTCTATGCCTCGGATGTGCGCGCCATCGTGCTCGCCGGCGCCGGGGGCAATTTCTCCTCGGGCGGCGATGTGTTCGAGATCATCGAGCCGCTCACCCGCATGGCCATGCCCGATCTCCTCGCCTTCACGCGGATGACCGGCGATCTCGTGAAGGCTATGCGGCGCTGCCCGCAGCCCATCGTTGCCGCGGTGGATGGTGTCTGCGCCGGCGCAGGGGCGATCCTCGCCATGGCGTCCGACCTGCGGCTCGCGACGCCCGAGGCCAAGACGGCCTTCCTGTTTGCCCGCGTGGGTCTCGCCGGGGCCGACATGGGCGCATGCGGAATCCTGCCGCGCATCATCGGGCAGGGGCGGGCGGCTGAGCTGCTGTTCACCGGCCGCGCCATGACCGCCGCCGAGGGGGCGGCGTGGGGCTTCTACAACGCCCTCCATCCGGCCGCGGACATGGAGGCGAAGGCGCAGGAACTCGCCCGCTCGCTGGCGGACGGCCCATGGTTCGCCCATGGCATGACCAAGACCATGCTCAATCAGGAATGGGCCATGGGCCTTGAAGAACTGATCGAGGCGGAAGCGCAGGCGCAGGCCATCTGCATGGCGACGCAGGACTTCCGCCGCGCCTTCGAGGCTTTTGCCGCCAAGGCGAAACCCGCTTTCGAGGGGAACTGAGCCCGATGAGCACCCCCGCTGCCGCAGGCCCGACCCGTGAACCGCTCGACTGGCCCTTCTTCGGCCCGGAGCATCGCGCCTATGCCGCGCGCCTCGACGGGTTCGTCGCCGGGGGCGGGCTGGACGGGCTCGATCATGCGGACGTGGACGGCACCTGCCGCACTCTGGTGGCGCGCCTCGGTGCCGCCGGTCTGCTGGAAGCGGCGGTGCCAGTGCCCGAGGCGGATGGCACCTCCATCCGCTCGCTGGAACTCTGTCTCGCCCGCGAGACGCTGGCCTGGCACGACGGGCTGGCGGATTTTGCCTTCGCCATGCAGGGGCTTGGCACGGGCGCCATCGCGCTCGCCGGCGCGGATGCCTTGAAGCGGGAAGTGCTGCCGAAGGTGCGCCGGGGCGAATGGCTCGCCGCCTTCGCGCTCTCCGAGGCGGATGCCGGCTCCGACGTGGCCGCCATGAGCTGCGCCGCCCGCGCCGATGGCGACCACTACGTGCTGGACGGCGAGAAGACCTGGATCTCCAACGGCGGCATCGCCGATGTCTATACGGTCTTCGTGCGCACGGGAGAGGCGCCGGGCACGCGCGGCATCTCGGCCTTCGTCGTCTTTGCGGATGATCCCGGCTTTTCCATCACGGAACGGATCGACGTCATCGCGCCGCACCCGCTTGCGACGATCCGCTTCGACGCCTGCCGGATTCCTGCCTCCCGCCGTCTCGGCGCGGCCGGAGAGGGGTTCAAGATCGCCATGCGGACGCTCGATATCTTCCGCGCCTCCGTGGCGGCGGCGGCGCTCGGCTTCGCGCGGCGGGCGCTCGACGAGGCGCTCCACCACGTCCGCAACAGGCGGATGCTGGGCGGCACCCTCGCCGACCTGCAACTCACGCAGGCCGCCCTCGGCGAAATGGCGGCGGAGCTGGATGGGGCGGCGCTGCTGACATGGCGTGCCGCCTGGCGCCGGGATGTGCAGGGCCTGCCGACCACCCGCGAGGCCGCGATGGCCAAGATGACCGCCACCGAAATGGCCCAGCGGGTGATCGACCGCGCCGTCCAGCTTCATGGCGGCCGGGGCGTGCGGTCCGGCGAAACGGTCGAGGCGCTCTATCGCGAGATTCGCGCGCTGCGGATCTATGAGGGCGCGACGGAGGTGCAGAAGCTCATCATCGCCCGCGAACTCCTGAAGGCGGGTTGAGGCGGCGACATGGCTTTCGAGACCTCCCGCCTTCTGGGCTTCGGCGATTGTGACCCGGCCGGCATCGCCTTCTTTCCCGGCTACATGCGTCTGCTCGTGAGCGTGACGGAAGAGATGTTCGCGGCCTCCGGCATGCCGTGGCCGGCGATGATCCGCGAACGCCGCATCGGCGTGCCCACGGTGAAGCTGGACGTGGATTTCGTGGCGCCCGCCTTCCACGGCGATGAGCTGGATTTCCGGGTGTCCATCGCCAGGCTCGGCGGCAGCTCGGCCGACCTGCGGCACCGCGTTGCGGTGGGAGAGCGGACGGTGTGGACCGCCCGGCAGGTGCTGGTTGCAACTTCCCTTGAGAGCCATCGGGCGATCCGCTGGCCTGATGACGTGCGCGCCGGTCTCGCGGCGCATCTGGAGACGAATGATGCACGAGATCCTGCAGCCTGAGGGGTGGGCGAAGCCGATCGGCTACGCCAATGGCGTTCTCGCCCACGGCCGCCAGATCTGGGTGGGCGGCCAGATCGGCTGGTCCGCGCACCAAGCCTTCGAAAGCGACGACCTCGTGGATCAGGTCCGCCAGACGCTGCTCAATATCGTGGCCGTGCTCGCCGAGGGTGGCGCGGAGCCGCAGCATATCGTCTCGATGACCTGGTACTTCGTGGACAAGCAGGAGTATCTGGCCCGGCTCAAGGAGATTGGTGCGGTCTACCGCGAGGTGCTAGGGCGGCATTATCCTGCCATGGCCGCCGTACAGGTGGTGGCGCTGATGGAAGATCGCGCCAAGGTCGAGATTCAGGCCACCGCCGTCGTCCCTGAGTGAGGGCTGGCGGCCCTGAGATTTCATGGAGTTGTGCGACGTGCCGCGCCTCGGCCCCCGAGGCGCGGCATTATTCGTAGGGATCGGACGGTTGCGGCCGAGTGGCCCGCTGAACAGGCCATGCCCCGGTAGCTGCCTAAACAGGCAGGGCGCCCTGAAATAATCGCAGGCTTATCGGTCTGATGTTCCGGGGCGAACGTTTGGCCCTTCAGGCATCCCACATCGCACTTGCATGCGCCAAGGTTGCCCTTTGCGCCCCGGCTTTCGACGGGCACCCCGACCGAGCATGTGGCCGCTTGGCCTTGCCGCCTCAAGCCGACTGATAGGTCCGTAACGCGAAGCGCTGGATCTTGCCGGTTGCGGTCTTCGGCAGCGCGTCGACGAAACGGATGGCGCGCGGATATTTGTAGGGCGCGATGGTCGCCTTCACATGGTTCTGCAAGGCGCGCACGAGGCTTTCGTCTTCCTTGAGGCCTGGGGCCAGTACCACGAAGGCCTGAACGATCTGGCCGCGCTCCTCATCCGGCGCGCCAATGACCGCGCATTCGGAAACCGCATCGTGCGAGAGCAGCGCCGCCTCGACCTCCGGCCCGGCGATGTTGTAGCCGGCGGAGACGATCATATCGTCGTTGCGGGCGGCGAAGTGGAAGTAGCCGTCCTCGTCCTGCACGAAGGCATCGCCGGTGACGTTCCAGCCGTCCTTGACGTATTCGGCCTGTCGCGGATCGTCCAGATAGCGGCAGCCGGTGGGGCCGCGCACCGCAAGGCGCCCCACCGTGCCGCGCGGCGCCTCGTTCATCGCTTCGTCCACCACCTTCGCCTCGAACCCCGGCACAGGGCGCCCCGTGCGTCCGGGGCCGTGGTCCTCCAGCGTGTTCGAGATGAAGACGTGTAGCATCTCCGTGGAGCCGATGCCGTCGAGGATCGGCTTGCCGGTCTTGCGCGTCCAGGCCTCATAGACGGGGGCGGGCAACGTCTCGCCCGCGGAAACCGCGATGCGCAGGGAGGAGAGATCAGCACCCTCCGCCATGGCCGCCAGCATGGCGCGATAGGCGGTTGGGGCGGTGAAGCAGATGGTGGCGCGCAATTCCTCGATGAGGCTGATGAGGTTCGGCGGTGTCGCCGTCTCCAGCAGCGCCGCCGTGGCGCCGAAGCGCAGCGGAAACACCGCGAGGCCGCCGAGGCCGAAGGTGAAAGCGAGCGGCGGAGTCCCGACGAAGATGTCGTCCGGCGTCACCCGCAGCACGTTCCTGGCGTAGGTGTCGGCGATGGCGAGGATATCGCGGTGAAAGTGCATCGTCGCCTTCGGCACGCCCGTCGTACCGGACGTGAAGCCGAGCAGGGCGACGTCGTCGCGGCCCGTCTTCACGGCCTCGAAATGCACCGGCTTGCACAGCGAGGCCCGGTCGAGTTCCGCATCGTGGTTCGCGGTGCCGTCGAAGCCCACGACGGTCTTCAGAAAGCGGCTCTCCTTCGCGCAGGTGACAAGCTCTTCCAGAAGCCGCGTATCGCAGAGCGCGAGGGAGATCTCGGCCTTGTCGACGGTCTTCGCGAGTTCGCCGGCGCGGAGCATGGGCATGGTGTTGACGACGACGGCGCCCGCCTTGGTGGCCGCCAGCCAGCAGGCGACCATGGCGGGCGTATTCGCAGAGCGGATCAGCACACGGTTGCCCGGCTGAAGGCCGTAATTCTCCACCAGCGTCCGCGCGATGCGGTTGGTCCAGTCGGAGAGCTCCTTGTAGGTGCGCCGGCGGCCATTTCCGATGAGGGCCGTATGGTCCCCGAAGCCGCGCTCGACCATGCGGTCCGTGAGTTCGACCGCCGCATTCAACTGCTCGGGATAATCGAGGTCCGCGGCATTCATGACCGGCCAGGTGTCGGCCGGCGGGAGCCGATCCCGCGTGAACGTATCGACGTGAACCGACCGACCCAACATCCCATGCTCCCTTGCGAGGCATCGCCGCTGCCATGTGCGCGGAAGACGGCCCGGAGAAGGGCCGGCATCGTCTGCGCGGGGCCGCTGTTGATCATCACGTTTGCATGGAGCTCGATATGCTTCAAGCCTAAAATATATCCGCCTAAAGCATCAAAATTGGGCGCTGCAGAGCATCAAGCTTCATGTTGCGCTGCGGTCCTCGTCTGGTGCATCTTGGGTTTGCGCGAGTACAGTCACGCAGCGGTGCTCCGCAGCGGCGTCCGCGGACGGGTCTGCGGGGGCGCTTGCCCATAATTTCAGGTATGAAAAGTTAGCAGCAGTGGTATCGAGCCGTCATGACTGAGCCCATGCCCGAGGACTTTGAGGCGCTGGTGCGCGACGAGCCGGCCGGCTCGAAGATGGAGCTGCGCCTCTGGCTGCGGCTGCTCTCGGTGTCGAACCTCGTCAGCGCCGAGATCCGCCGCCGGCTGCGAGCGGAGTTCGACGTGACATTGCCCCGCTTCGACGTCCTTGCGCAGTTGAACCGCGAGCCGGACGGGCTTCGCCTGGGCGACCTGTCCCGGCGGATGATGGTCTCCAACGGCAACATCACCGGCCTCATCGACCGTCTCGTGGAAGAGGGGCTGGTGGTGCGCAAGGTGGACCCCAACGACCGCCGCGCCGCGACCGTCCGGCTGAGCCGCGCCGGTGCAACCATGTTCCGCATCATGGCGAGCGCCCACGAGGCCTGGATTCATGAACTGTTCGGCGATTTGTCCAAGCGGCAGGTTGCGGGGCTGCTGGACGAACTCGAGACCCTGAAGCGCTCGGTCGCTGGGGTCGTCCACGCCACGGAGGCGGACCGCTCCTGAGGACAGGGCAGAACAGCGGCTCGCAGCGGATCGTCAAGGGGCGCGCCTTCGGCTAAGGTGCCCCATGTTTTCCAGCCTGATGTTCGCTCCGTGACCCCAGCCGCCCGCCTGCAAGCCATCCTCGATCTGATGCACGAGGTCGACAGCGTCGACCGACCCGCCGATGCCGTCATCTCCGCCTGGTTCCGCGGGCGGCGCGACGTGGGCGCCGAAGACCGGGGTCCGATTTCCGAAACCTATTATGCCCTGCTGCGCGCCCATGCGCGGCTGGGCTGGTGGCTCGCCCGGCATGGGCGGGAGGACACGCCGCGCAACCGGCTGCTGGCCTTCCTCGTGCTCGACGGCAAGAAGACCCGCGATGAGGTCGCGCGCCTGTTCTCGGGCGGGATGTCCGCCCCCGCGCCGCTCACCGACAATGAACGGGCGCTGCTGGTGAAACTGCAGGGCGGCCGCATGGATAGTCCCTCCATGCCGGAGGAGGTGCGCCTCGAATGTCCCGCCTGGGCGCTGGAGCCCTTCCGGAACCGGTTCGGCGCGGAGTTCGAGCGGGAGATGGCGGCGCTGCTGACGCCCGCGCCCCTCGACCTGCGCGTCAATCCCATCAAGGCCAAGCGCGAGGACATGGTGCAGGCCCTGCGGGAACTGGGCCTGCCGGCCGAGCCGTCGGTGAGCGCGCCCTTTGGCATCCGCGTGCGTGAGCGGCCGTCGCTGTCGCGCCTCACCATGCTGAAAAGCGGCGAGGTGGAAATCCAGGACGAGGGCTCGCAGCTCGTCGCCTTGCTGATGGATGCCCGGCCCGGTGAGCGGGTGGTGGACTTCTGCGCCGGAGCCGGGGGCAAGACGCTGGCGATCGCGGCGCAGATGGCCAACAAGGGCCATGTGATCGCCTGCGATGTCATGGAAGGGCGCCTGAAGCGCGGCGCTGAACGCTTCCGACGGGCCGGCCTGCACAATATCGAGACGCGGCTGCTGGCGAGCGAGACCGACCGCTGGGTGAAGCGCCACAAGGGCACCTTCGACCGTGTGCTGGTGGATGCGCCGTGCAGCGGCACGGGCACGTGGCGGCGCAATCCCGATGCCCGCTGGCGCACATTGGGGGCGGGGCTGGAGACGCTGCTGCCGCAGCAGGTTCGCATTCTGGCGAGCGCGGCGCGGCTGGTGAAGCCCGGCGGCCGGCTCGTCTATGCCACCTGCTCCATGCTGCCGGACGAGAATGAGGGGCAGGTGGCAAGCTTCCTTGCCGCGCATCCCGACTTCCGCGTCCTGCCGCTCACCGAGGTGGCGCCGGAGCTGCCGCCCTCGGCCCATCCCGACTATCTCTCGCTCACGCCCGCGCGGCACGACATGGACGGCTTCTTCGCCGCCGTCCTCCAGCGTGCGCCGCTGCCGCCGGCCGCCTGATCGGGCGCCGGCCTAGCGGCGGGGCAGGGGCACGCCCTTGGTGGTGAAGCGCTGCGTGCCGCCACCGGGGCGCACGGGGCGCTTGGTGCCGGCGGCCTTGCCGGTGCCCGGCGGCTGATAGGCGGGCACGAGCTGATCCGGGCGCGAGCCGATGAGGTCGGCGCGGCCCATCTCTTTCAGCGCCTCGCGCAGCAGCGGCCAGTTGTCCGGGTCGTGATAGCGCAGGAACGCCTTGTGCAGCCGACGCTGCCGCCCGCCCTTGATGGTTTCGACCTGCTCCGTGGCCCCGCGCCGCACGCCGCGCAGGGTGTTGACGCCGGTGTGGTACATGGCGGTTGCTGTCGCCATGGGAGAGGGCAGGAAGGTCTGCACCTGATCGGCCCGGTAGCGGTTTTTCTTGAGCCAGAGCGCGAGGTGCATCATGTCCTCGTCGGTCGTGCCGGGATGCGCGGCGATGAAATAGGGGATCAGATAGTATTTCTTCCCCGCCTCCTTGGCCGCCGCCTCGAACATCTCCTTGAAGCGGTCATAGGTGCCGATGCCCGGCTTCATCATCTTGTCGAGCGGGCCGCGCTCGGTGTGCTCGGGGGCGATCTTCAGGTAGCCGCCCACATGGTGGGTGACGAGTTCCTTCACATATTCCGGGCTCTTGACCGCGAGGTCGTAGCGCACGCCAGACGCCACCATCACCTTCTTCACGCCCTCCACCTCGCGCACCTTGCGATAGAGGCGGATCAGGTCGTCATGGGAGGTGTTGAGGTTCGGGCAGATGTCCGGGAAGACGCAGGACGGCAGCCGGCAGGCGGCCTCGATCTTCGGGTCCTTGCAGGCCATCCGGTACATGTTGGCAGTGGGCCCGCCGATGTCCGAGATGACGCCGGTGAAGCCGGGCGTCTGGTCGCGGATCTTTTCGATCTCGCGCAGGATGGAGCCTTCCGAGCGGTTCTGGATGACGCGCCCCTCATGCTCCGTGATGGAGCAGAAAGTGCAGCCGCCGAAGCAGCCGCGCATGATCGTCACCGAGAATTTGATCATGTCCCAGGCGGGGATCTTCGCATCGCCATAGGCGGGATGCGGCGCCCGCGCATAGGGCAGGTCATAGACCTGATCCATCTCTTCCGTGGTGAGCGGAATGGGCGGCGGATTGAGCCACAGGTCGCGGTCGCCGTGCCGCTGCACCAGCGGGCGGGCGTTGCCGGGATTGGCTTCCCGGTGCAGCACGCGGGAGGCGCGGGCATAGGCCTCGCGGTCATTCTCCACCTGCTCGAAGGAGGGCAGGCGGATCACCGTATCGCCGGGATGGCGGGTGGCGGCCTCGTCGGCGGAATCGAGATCATCCGCATGCAGTTCCGTGAAGTGCTCCGGCACCTTGCGGAACAAGGCCACGCCGCGCACGGACGTGAGGTCGCGGGGCGCCTCGCCGGCGGCGATGCGGTTCGCCACGTCGATCACGGCGCGCTCGGCATTGCCATAGATCAGCAGGTCGGCCTTGGCGTCCGCGAGGATGGAGCGGCGCACCTTGTCGGACCAATAGTCGTAATGGGCGATGCGGCGGAGCGAAGCCTCGATGCCGCCGAGTATGACCGGCACGTCCTTGTAGGCTTCGCGGCAGCGCTGGGTATAGACGATGGTGCAGCGGTCCGGCCGCTTGCCGCCCTCGCCGCCGGGCGTATAGGCATCGTCACTGCGCAGGCGGCGGTCCGACGTGTAGCGGTTGACCATCGAGTCCAGATTGCCGCCGGTCACGCCGAAGAAGAGGCGCGGCTTGCCGAGCGCCTTGAACGGTTCGGCTGAATGCCAGTCCGGCTGGGCGATGATGCCGACGCGGTAGCCCTGCGACTCCAGCAGGCGTCCGATGATGGCCATGCCGAAGCTCGGATGGTCCACATAAGCGTCGCCCGTCACCAGCACGATATCGCACGCATCCCAGCCGAGCCGGTCCATCTCGGCGCGGCTCATGGGCAGGAACGGCGCGCCCCTGCCGGTGCGGGTCCGCAGGCAGGGCGCGGAAATCGAGGCTTTTTCGGCGGTCGAGAGGGTCTGCATGGCAATGACGCATAAGACCGCAGGGGCCTGATTTCAACTCACGGTGTTGCGGCCCGCGTCCGCGCGTGACGCTGGGCAAAGAGGCCGCCGAAGCCAGTGCAGGCGCTGATCCAATATTTGATTAAATATATTGACTAAATTAATCATCTTTCTATCGTGGACGAGCTGGAGGTCGGCGGAAGCTTGCCGCGTCGGTGCATGCCACCCCGCGGCGGCAGACCCCGTCTCCCGCATGCGGGTCGTTCGCCTTTGCCCGACGCCGCCGTTCAACCGCCCGTCGTGTCCTGTCCCCCAGGAGCCGTCCCATGGCTGCCAATTCAGAGTCCGCCGCCGCGCGCCGCCAGCTGGTGCTCAATCTCTTCATCTATCCGGGTGGACATCACGAGGCGGGGTGGCGCTATCCCGGCGCGAGCGCCGAGCGCCTGCTCGACATCACTTTCTATCAGGACCTCGCCCGCTCGGCGGAGGCGGCCAAGCTCGATGCGGTCTTCTTCGCCGATGGACCGGCGCTGGTGGACAACATCCGCTATGCCTCGCGCTTCCGGCTGGAGCCGCTGACCTGGCTCTCGGCCATCGCCGCGGCCACGCATCATATCGGCCTCATCGGCACCGCCTCGACCACCTATTACGAGCCCTACAATCTTGCCCGGCTCTTCGCTTCGCTGGATCATCTGAGCGGCGGGCGCGCGGGCTGGAACATCGTCACCACCGCCGTGCCGCAGGCGAGCGGCAATTTCGGCCTCTCGGAGACGCCCTCCCATGCCGAGCGCTATGCCCGCGCCTCGGAATTCGTGGATGTGGTGACGAAGCTCTGGGACAGCTGGGAGGACGAGGCGCTGGTGGTCGATACGGCCTCCGGCCTGTTCGCTGACGATACGAAGATCCATCCCATCGAGCATGTGGGCCGGCATTACCGCGTGAAGGGGGCGCTCAACACGCCGCGCACGCCGCAGGGCCGCCCGGTCTATGTGCAGGCGGGCTCCTCCGATGACGGTCGTTCCTTCGCCGCCCGCTATGCGGAAGCCATCTTCACCGCGCACCAGACATTGCCGAGCGCTCAGGCCTTTTATGCCGACATCAAGCGGCAGGCCGCGTCTCTCGGCCGCCGGCCAGAGCATGTGAAGATCCTGCCCGGCATCAGCCCCTATATCGGCTCGACGGAGGTGGAGGCGCAGCGGCTTTATGAGGCCTTCAACGACCTCATCCAGCCGGAATATTCCCTCACCCAGTTGCGCCAGATCACTGGCACCGACTTCACCGGCCACGATCTCGATGCCCGGGTGACGCCGGACGCCTTCCAGAATGCCGGACCGCGGGCGGTGGCGAGCCGGTATCAGCTCGTGCTCGACATCGTTACCCGCGAGAAGCCCACCCTGCGCCAGCTCATCCATCGCCTTGCCGGGGCGCGGGGGCATTATGTCTCGGCGGGCACGCCGGAGAAGATCGCGGACGAGATCCAGACCTGGTTCGAGGGTGGCGCCGCAGATGGCTTCAACGTGATGCCGCCCTGGTATCGCGGCGGCTTCGACCTGTTCGCGTCCGAAGTGGTGCCGATCCTGCGCAAGCGGGGTCTGTTCCGCAGCGATTACACCGGAAAGACGCTGCGCGAGCATTTCGGACTGCCGAGGCCGGAGAGCCTCTATGCGCAGACGGCCCGGGCGTCGGCCTGAACCCATTCATCGTCCGTTCCATGGCCTGTCCGGCATTCGGCCGGGTGGGCCATGGTCCATTCGCGCCGAAGGGAAGCCCATATCATGACCGTCGCCGTCCCGCCCCGCCAGCCCGACCATCCTGTCGAACCGCTCTTCGTGGAGCGCTGGTCGCCCCGTGCCTTCACGGGAGAGGAGATTTCCGAGGCCGAACTCGCCACCATCTTCGAGGCGGCGCGATGGGCGCCCTCCAGCTACAATTCGCAGCCGTGGCGGTTTCTCTATGCGCGCCGGGGCACGCCCCTGTTCGACACCTTCTTCGGTCTCTTATCCACCTACAACCAGCAATGGGCGGCCAATGCCGCGGTCCTCATTGTGGCCGTCTCGGCAAGGACCTTCCTGAAGCCGGGCACCAGCGAAGTGCTGGTCTCCCGCAGCCATTCCTTCGACACGGGAGCCGCCTGGGCCAATCTTGCCCTTCAGGCGACGCGCCTCGGCTGGCATGCGCACGGCATCGGCGGCTTCGATGCGGAACAGGCGCGTGCCGTGCTCGGCGTTCCGGCGGATCATGATGTGGAAGCGGCCATCGCCATCGGCCGGCGCGGCGACAAGGCGCTGCTGCCGGAGAGCTTCCACAAGGGCGAGAGCCCCAACGGCCGCAGGCCGCTGAGCGAAACCGTGTTCGAAGGCGGCTTTCCTGCCGCCTGAGGCCCGGTCCGGGTCGGCTCAGATATAGTCCACGAAGGCGCTGAGCCGGTCCTGCCGCAGGTCGCGCATCTGGGCGAGGGTGTAGGTGTCGAGCACGGTGCCCATGGCATCGCGCACCTTCACCATCAGCCGGCGCACCTCGCAATGCTCCACGTCGCAGTCGTCGCAGGGCACGAAGGCGTTGCGGCTGGCGCAGGGAATGGGCGCGAGCGGACCGTCGAGCGCGCGGATGAGATCCCCGACGATGATGTCCTCGGGCAGCTTGGCGAGCTTGTAGCCGCCCGTCTTGCCCTTCTTGGAGCTGAGGAAGCCGGCGTTGCGCAGCTCGCCCAGGATCACGTCCAGAAACTTCTTCGGGATCTGGTTGGCCTCGGCGATCTCGGCCACCTGATTGGATTCGCCCGGCCCGAGCCGCGCCAGATGCACGGCGGCCTTCAGACCGTACTTGCCTTTTTTCGTCAGCATTTCACGCCCTCTCGCTGGGGATATGGGCGATGAGAGGCCCGTGGTCAACTGGTGGCGCGCACGCGCTTTCCCGCTCGAGGAAAAAGACCTGTCTCTTCCGCGCGTTGAGGAGAGGCGTGCGGTCGCTCGATGGATTTCATTCAAATGATGTGGAACCGGGATTGTCCGCCCGCGCGTCCGCTCGAATCAGACTGGCCCCGTGCCGACCGCTCCGTCAGGGCGCGCTCCGGTGCCGGTAGGCGGCGCCCGGATGGCTGTCGGGCAGGCGCGCCGTGCCGCCGAGCTTTTCCCGCAGCGTCCCCTCGCGATAGGCGGTCTTGAAAGCCCCCCGGTTCTGCAATTCCGGAATCAGCAGATCGACGATGGCTTCCAGCGATTCCGGCATGACGGTGCGCACGAGATTGAAGCCGTCCACGTCCGCTTCATCCGCCCAAGCCAGCATCTGGTCCGCCACCTCCACCGGAGAGCCGACGAAGATGGGCGCGCGGGCGCCGGCGGGGGTGAAGTCCAGCAGGTCGCGCACGCGGGTCGGCGCCTTGGCCTTGAGGGTGAGGTTTTCCAGCGTGGACTGGATGGCGTTGCTCTTGGAAAAGCTCAGCGCATCGTCCAGCGAAAGCTGGGAGAGGTCGACCCCGGTCCAGCCGGAAACCAGCGCCAGCTGTCCGGCGGCGTTGATGTGGCGCCGGTACTCCTCCTTCAGCTCATGGGCCTCGGCGGAAGTCTTCGCCACAATGACCGTGCCCCCGAGGAAGGTGAGCACGTCGCGCGGGCCGCGCCCGGCGGCCACCGCAGCCTCGCGCACGCCCCGCACCGCCTGGCCGGCAATGGACGGCGTCTGGCCATTCAAGAAGGTCGCCTCCGCATGGCGGCCGCAGAACACCCGTCCCCGCGCGGAGGTGCCCGCCTGATAGAGCACGGGCGTGCGCTGGGGGGAGGGTTCGGCCAGCGCCCGGCCGTCCACCTTGTAATAGGCCCCGTCATGGAGAATGCGGTGGACCTTGGCCGGGTCGGTGAAGAGGCCCCGCGCCTTGTCGCGAATGGCGGCGCCATCCTCCCACGAGCCTTCCCAGAGCTTGTAGATGGCGGCCATGAAGTCCTCGGCCGCCTCGTAGCGCTCGTCATGGTCGCGGTTCAGGCTCTCGCCCATCCCGCGCGCGCCGCTGTCGAGATAGCCGGTGACGATGTTCCAGCCGAGCCGCCCGCCTGTGAGGTGGTCGAGGGTGGTGAAGCGGCGGGCGAACTGGAAGGGATGCTCATAGGTGAGATTGGCGGTGACGCCGAAGCCGATGTGCTGCGTCACCAGCGCCATGGCGGAGATGGCGAGCGTCGGGTCGGCATTGGGCGCCTGCGCGCCGGCGGCGATCGCGGCGTCTCCGGAGCCGCCATAGACGTCATAGAGGCCGAACACGTCGGCGATGAAGATGCCGTCCAAGAGCCCGCGCTCGGCGATCTTCGCCATCTCGGTCCAATAAGCGAGGGTATTGTACTGCGTCTGGTTGTCCCGCGGATGGCTCCAGAGCCCCGCCCAATTGTGCGAGGGCGCGGCCATCTGGAAGGTGTTGAGTCGCAGTTCACGGCGGGGTGACATGGGATGGGCAGTCCTTGGAGCAGGGCAGGGCAGGAGTGGGACGCGGCAGACGATGGGCGATGATGCCCCAAAACGTGAGACGCCCTCCACCGCTTAAGGGTGAAGGGCGCCGGCTGACCGCGGGAGAGAAGCGCGGCCTGCGTGGGAGGGATGTCAGCTCCCGAGCGGCTTGCCGTCGGCGCCGTAGGGTGTCCAGTAGCCTTCGAGCTTCAGCTCGTTGAGCGCCGTGTTCAGATAGCTTGTGTCGAACCAGCCGGTGAGGTCCACGTCCCGGCGTAGCAGGCCGAAGGCTTTCGATTGGGCGGCCGCCTGCTTGTACTGGTCGATGAACAGGTCATCGATCAGCGGCGTGTTGCGGTATTTCAGCGTCTCGCCGGAGAAGAACTCCGCCAGCACCGAGGTGGAGGTGCCGGACTTGCCCCACAGGGCGATGAGCGCCTCGCGGTTCGGCTCCTCGGAGGACCAGTGGGCCGCCTTCACGAAGGCAGTCGTGACCTTCTGCGTGAGGTCGGGATGGGCCTTCTCGAAGGCCTCCGTCACCAGCACATGGGCGTAGCGGCCGAGGCGCGGATCATCACCCTTGGTGGTGTAAACGATCTTGGCGATCTTTTTCTCCGCGAGCGTGATGAGGGTCGTGTCGCCCACCGCCGCATCGATATCGCCGCTGGCCAGCGCCGCATTGGCGGAAGCCGAATCCATGTTCACGATCTGAAGGTCACGCTCGGACACGCCATAGGCCTTGAGGATCTTGGCGAAGGCGAGATGGTTGTTGGTGCCGAGCTGCACCGCCACTTTGCGACCCTTGAGGTCCTTGATGCCGGTGAGGGTGGAATTGAGCGGGGCGGCGATATAGGTGGGCTTGTGGGCGCCGCTCGCCAGCAGCAGCTTGGTCTTGAGGCCATTGGCCCGGCCGATGATGGAGGGCAGGTCGCCCTGATAGGCGAAATCAAGCTGGCCGTTGGCAATGGCCTCGTTCACGGCCGGGCCGGCGCCCTTGAAGAAATACCACTCTACCTTGATGTCGGGATTTCCCGCAAAGGCGTCCTCGACATAATTGCCCGCGCGCGCGGTGGCGGCGGAGGTGCCTTCCGCATAGGGCCGGTTGTCGACGCCGATGGCGGCATAGCCGATGCGGATGGTGACGGGCTCGGCCGCGGCCGGCGCGAACGCCGCAAGCAGCAGGCCACCAGCGGCGGCAAGGCGGGCGAGAAGGGAAGCGGGACGGCTCATGATGGCTCTCTGGGACAGGCGCGGCGCCATGCCTGATCGGGCGGCGGCGACCTTCGGGAAGGGCAGTGAAGCGCGATAAAAATATTCAGTCAATAAATTTAGTGTATATATCCTCGGCAACGACGGGAGCGTTGCGTGGCGCCGCCGGCGCAACCGGCGACAGCTTGGCAATCGCCGCCCCGTCTCCCACCTTCTGTCGGATCGAACCCCTTCGCGCGGCACCTGCCGGAGACCCTTGATGAGCGAAACTCTGATTGCCGAAAAGCCCGTCGTGAGCGCGGCTGAAGCCGCGCTGGAGCGACGTTACCGCGAGCCGCTGGCCGGCGCCGACCACCCCTGGAACGCTGTCATCCAGAGCCTCGTGGACCATCGCACCGTGCGGGCCTTCCTGCCGAAGGCGGTGAGCGAGGAGACGCTGCAGGTGCTGGTGGCCGCCGCCCAATCGGCGCCCAGTTCGTCCAACGTGCAGGCGTGGAGCGTGGTGGCGGTGCGCGATCCTGCCCGCAAGGCGCGCCTCGCCCACCTCGCCGGCGATCAGAAGCACATTCTGGAGGCGCCGCTGCTGCTCGTGTGGATCGCCGATCTGTCCCGCGCCGCCGGCATCGGGGAACGCGCGGGCCTAACGCTGGAAGGGCTCGATTTCACGGAGAGCTTCCTCATCGCCGGCTTCGATGCGGCGCTGGCGGCCCAGAATGCGCTGGTAGCGGCGGAATCCCTGGGGCTCGGAACCTGCTATATCGGCGCCCTGCGCAACCGCCCCATCGAGGTCGCGGAAACGCTGGGCCTGCCGCCGAAGACCTTCGCCGTATTCGGCCTCGTGGTGGGTCATCCCGATCCGGCGCGCCCCGCGGACGTGAAACCGCGCCTGCCGCAGGCGGCGGTACTGCATCACGAGACCTACGATCTTGCCGGGCAGGCGGAGGCGGTGGCGCGCCATGATGCCCACAGCCTCGCCTTCCGCGCTGAGCAGAAGCTCGACGCCACGCCCTGGAGCCAGCAACTGATCGGCCGCCTGCATACGGTGGCAGCCCTCAAGGGGCGTCATCTCCTCAAGCAGGCGTTGGAGAAACTCGGCTTTGCGCTGAAATGAAAGACGGGCGCCCCGCTTCAGTGCGGGGCGCCCGTGGTTCCCGGCCCAGCCTCAGCTGTAGAGCGGCGTCGCCGTGATGGTGCCGTTGAGCGCGTAATTGCCCACCTCCCGCGCCTTGTAGAAAACCGGGTCGTGCAGGGTGTGGGTGCGGATGTTCCGCCAGAAGCGGTCGAAGCCGTAGGAGGTGGCGGTGGCCCGCGCGCCCATCAGCTCGAAGATGCGGGACGTCACGTCGAGCGCCATGCGGCTGGAATTCACCTTGGCCGCATAGATGGCGGCGGCCGCCTTGTGGCGCTCGGCGGGGGTGAGGTCATCCCCTCGCGCGATGGCTGCCCCCAGCTCTGCCCCGGCCACATCCGCCAGCGCGACGGCGGCGCGGACAGCGACATCCAGCTCGCCGAAATGCTCCAGAATGTAGGGGTCCTGCCGCGCCTCGGAGACGCCGGAGGCCTGCCAGGGCCGGGCCGTTGAGCGGATATAGGCATTGGCCTCGCCGAGCGCGCCCTCGGCGGTGCCCACATAGAAATTCACGATCAGCAACTGATGCAGCGGCACCACTAGCGAGACGCGCGGCGAGAGCGGCGCGCCGATGCCCAGCACCTCGTCCCGGCTCACCCACACATTGTCGAAGCGGATGGTGCCGCTTTCGGTGAGACGCTGGCCGAAGGCGTCCCAGTCATTGCCATGGGTGACGCCCGCCCGGTCGCCGGCGATGGTGAGCACCTGAAAGCCGCCGTCAATCTCCGCCCGGAGGGTGATGCGGTCGGCAAGCGAGGCGTTGGAGGCGAAGGTCTTGCGCCCGTTGAGGCGGAAGTCGCTGCCGTCCGCCGTGAGCTGCGATTCCGGGTCACGCGGGTTCGAGGCCCCGCCCCAGAACCAGCGCCCGGCGACGGAGGCGCGGGACAGCCGCTCGGCCTGCGCCGGCGAGCCTCGCCAGAGGGCATTGACGAGATGCAGATAGTGATAGCTCAACAGCTGCGCGATGGAGGCATCCGCGCGGGCAATGAGGCGCACCACGCGCAGGGCATCGCCGAAGCTGCCGCCGGCTCCGCCATGCTCCGCGGGATTGAGCAAGGCAAGGAGGCCGGCGGCACGCAGCAGTTCCAGTTCCCGCCGGGGCACTTGGCCGGCCCGGTCGCGCGCGGCCGCGTCCGCACGCAGGGTCTCGCCCACCCGGAGCGCGCTGGTCTCCCAGTCGATGACGGGAGGATGGTCGGAGACGAGGGAAAGATTGGTCATGGGAGCTTCCTCCGGGCCGTGCGCACCGCCGGGGCTTACCAGGCGGGCTGGATGGTGCCGTTGAACTTCTCGACGATGAAATCCTTCACCGGCTGCGAGCGGTAGGCGGCGATGAAGGCCTTGATGCGCGGGTCGTCCTTGCGGTCCTCGCGGGCGGCGAAGATGAGGGTGAAATAGGGCTTGGATTCCGCCACTTCCGTTTCCGCCAGCAGTGCCTTGCGCAGGCTGAGGCCCGCCAGATAGGCGTAATTGCTGGACACGAACGCGACCGCCACATCATCCAGCGAGCGCGGCAGCTGCGCGGCGTCGATCTCCAGGATCTGCAGCTTCTTCGGATTGCTCTCCACGTCGAGCACGGTGGCGTTGAGTCCGGTGGTGGGCTTGAGCTTCAGCAGTCCGGCCTTCTGGAACAGCAGCAGGGCCCGCGCGGCGTTCGTCGGGTCGTTGGGAATGGCGATCTTCGCGCCATCGGGAATGTCGGCGATCTTGCTGTAGCTCTTCGAATAGAGGCCGGCCGGCACGAGGATGGATTCGTCCAGCGCCACCAGTTGATAGCCCCGCGCCTTGATCTGGTTGGCCAGATAGAAGCGGTGCTGGAAATTGTTGAGGTCGATGTCGCCGGCCTGGAGCGCCGCATTGGGCTGGTTCCAGTCGGTGAACTCGATGATCTCCGCTTTCAGCCCGTCCTTCGAGGCCACCTTCGCCGCCTCGCGCAGGATATCGCCATAGGGGCCGGCCGAGACGCCCACCTTGAGCGGCTTGTCAGCTGTCTGGGCCACGGCCCCCTCGCTCGCAACGAGTGCGAGAATGCAGGACAGCGCCAGAACCGATTTCCGCAGACCGTGGAGAAGCGACATGACCTTGCCTTTCGCGCGAGAGGAATCTGAATGCTGACTTAATCTGTCGACAAATGGGCGCGTGGGCAATGCGGCCTCGCTCGAAAGGAAGCGCTATCGCGGTCATACCATTGTAAAATATAAAAAAAATAATTTATACTGTTTTAATTGACATAGTGGCAAAATGTCATAGCCTACCTGTCATGAGGCATCGCGAGGCCGGTTCATCCCCTCGTTCCGGCCGGGTCCGCAGGCCCGTTGCTGCCACCGCCAAAGGCCCATGACAGGACGAACGATGACCAGCGGTCAGATCGATATTCAGAGTGTCTCCAAGACGTTTCAGGTGGACGGCCGGCCGCTGGTCGCGCTGGAGCACGTCGATCTCGACATTGCGGCCGGCGAGTTCATCACCATCGTCGGCGCCAGCGGCTGCGGGAAGTCGACGCTCCTGCGGATGATCGCGGGCCTGGAGCGCAACCATCGCGGTGAGATCCGCCATGGCGGGCGCCTGATCACCGGGCCGAGCCTCGAGCGCGGTCTCGTCTTTCAGGAGCCCCGCCTGTTCCCGTGGCTCACCATCGCGGAGAACGTGGCGCTGGGCCTTGAGAATGCGAAGGTGGATGGCGCCGAGAGGAAGCGTCTCGTCGCCGAGCATCTCGCGCTCGTGGGCCTCACCGGCTTCGAGAAGGCCTATCCCCGCCAGCTCTCGGGCGGCATGGCGCAGCGCGCGGCCATCGCCCGCGCCCTCGTCAACCGGCCCGGCGTACTGCTGCTGGACGAGCCGTTCGGCGCGCTGGACGCCATGACCCGCGCCCATCTCCAGACCGAGCTCCAGCGCATCTGGGCGCATGAGAAGATCACAGCTGTGCTCGTCACCCATGACGTGGATGAGGCGGTGCTGCTGGGCGACCGGGTGGTGGTGATGGCCCCGCGCCCGGGGCGCATCGCGCAGATCTTCACCATCGATGCCCCGCGCCCGCGTGACCGCAAGGACGAGAGCCTCATCCGCCTGCGCAACGACGTGCTGGAGGCCCTCGACGCCATCAAGGACGAGGGTGCACACCCTGGCCTCGCTCACTGATTTTCGTTCCGGAGACCCTGCCCATGACCGCGAAACGCCAGATCAAGCTCGGCGCCTTCCTTATGACCGATGGCCACCATATCGCGGCCTGGCGCCATCCCCGCGCGCCGGCCAATGCGAATGTGCGGATCGACCATTATCTGCGCCTCGCCCGCATCGCGGAGGCCGCGAAGTTCGATGCCCTCTTCCTCGCTGACAGCGTGGGCGTGCGGAATGAGGATCTTGCCTCTCTCAGCCACACCTCTCGGGCCGTGGCCTTCGAGCCGCTGACCTTGCTCTCGGCTTTGTCGGTGGTGACGCAGAACATCGGCCTCATCGGCACGGCCAGCACCACCTTCAACGAGCCCTATCACATCGCCCGCAAGTTCGCGTCGCTGGACCTGCTGAGCGGTGGCCGGGCGGGCTGGAACGTCGTCACCTCCTCCAGTGAGGCGGAGGCCTACAACTTCAACCTCGACAAGCATGTCGCCCATGCGGACCGCTATGACCGAGCGCGGGAATTCGTCTCCGTCGTCAAGGGCTTGTGGAACACGTGGGAGGATGACGCCTTCCTCCGCGACAAGCTCGGCGGCACCTATTTCGACACCGAGAAGTTCCATCTGCTGGATCATCGCGGCAAGCATTTCCGGGTAAAGGGGCCGCTCAATGTCGCCCGGTCCCCGCAGGGCCACCCCGTGGTGGTGCAGGCGGGCGCCTCGGAAGACGGCCGCGACCTCGCCGGCGCCACGGCGGAAGCCATCTTCGCGGCCCAGCGCACGCTGGCGGAAGCGCAGGCCTTCTACGCCGACATCAAGGGGCGTGCGGAGAATTACGGCCGCAATCCGGACCATGTGAAGATCATGCCCGGCGTCTTCCCCGTGGTCGGCGCCAGCGAGGCGGAGGCGCGGGAGAAATTCGAGGAATTGCAGTCCGGCATCGAGCCGGTGGTGGGTCTCCAGCTCCTCTCGCAGGTGCTGGGCGGCTTCGACCTCTCCGGCTATCCAGTGGATGGGCCCTTGCCGGAACTGCCCGAGACCAATGGCCCCAAGAGCCGCCAGAAGCTGCTCATCGACGCGGCCCGCCGCGACAATCTCACCATCCGCCAGCTGTATCTGGAGATCGCCGGTGCGCGCGGCCACTGGCAGGTGGTGGGCACGCCCAAGCAGATCGCCGACCAGCTGGAGGAGCGCTTCAACAAGGGCGCAGCGGACGGCTTCAACGTGATGGCGCCCCACCTGCCCGGTGGTCTGGAGGACTTCATCGAGTTCGTGGTGCCGGAACTGCGCCGGCGCGGCCTCTTCCGCACCGAATATGAGGGCACGACCCTGCGCGAGAACCTTGGGCTGCCGTTCCCGCAGCATCAGGCGCCCCGCGCCCGGCCGCAGGTGGTGGCGGCGGAGTGACAGTGATGCTCTCCCGCTTCCTGCGCGCGGCTTTTGCCGCGCTTCTCCTCATCGGAGCGGCCCTCGCGGCGGTGCCGGCGGGGGCCGCGCCGCTGGTGATTCGCGTCGGCTATGCCGGCATCGGGCCCGGCGGCAGCAAATTCGTGCCAGGGCTGGCCGGTGTCATCAGCGGCGGGCGCTATCTGGAACAGGCCTTTGCCGACACGCCGGACGTGACGGTGGAGTGGTTCTTTTTCAAGGGCGCCGGTCCGGCGGTGAACGAGGCCCTGGCCAGCGGCCAGCTCGATTTCGCCTTCATCGGCGACCTGCCGTCGCTCACTGCGCGGGCGGGCGGCCTGAAGACCAAGATCCTCATGGCCACCAATGCCCGCGACAATCTCTATCTGGTGGCCCCGGCCGCCTCGTCCATCTCCCGGCTTGAGGATGTGAAGAGCAAGAGGGTGGCGCAGTTTCGCGGCACCAGCACCCATCTCACCACGGAGCGGGTGATCACCGAAGCCGGCATCCCCCGCGCGGACATCCAGTTCTTCAACATGGATGACGCGACTGCGCTGGCGGCCATTGCCTCTGGCGATGTGGATGCGGCCTTCGGCAAGGCGATCTTCCTCACGCTGGTGGAGCAGAAGCTGGCCAAGGTGGTCTACACCACCAAAGGCGACCCGAGCACCGTGACCAGCAGCCATCTGCTGGTGCGTGAGGATTTCGAGACCGCCCATCCCGACCTCGTGGGCCGCGTGGTGACGGCGAGCGTCAAGGCGGCCGCCTGGGCCTCGGACGAAGCCAATCGCGAGACGCTGTTCGAACTCTGGGCCAAGAGCGGCACGCCCATCGGCGTCTTCCGCGCCGATTATGAGGGCCAGCGGCTCGACTATCGCCTCTCGCCGCTGCTGGATGCCCTCCTGCTCGAGACCTATCGCTACAAGGCCGCGCAGGTGAAGCAGCTCGGCCTCGTGCGCCGCGATGTGGATCTCGAGGGCTGGTTCGCGCCGAAATATCTCGATGCCGCGCTGAAGGAGCTCGGCCTTCAGAACCGCTGGGTCCGCTATGGCGCGGACGGCAAGCCGCTCGGCTCCTGATCCATTCATTCTCGCGCTGGAGGTCATTATGGCGACCCGCTTCCGCATCCCGTTCCTGCCCCGATGGACCGCACTGGTGGCGCTCGGCTGCGCCCTGCTCGGGATGGGTGCCGTGGCGCAGGCGGAGCCGCTGGTGGTGCGCATCGGCTTTGCGTCCGTGGGCGTCGACAACCGGCAGTTCGCCGGTGGCAGCTCGGTCGCCATTGCCCATGCGGAGGGCTATCTGGAGAAGGCCTTCAAGGACAATCCCGATGTCCGCTTTGAATGGTATTTCTTCAAGGGCGCCGGCCCGGCGGTGAACGAGGCTATCGCCAATGGCCAGCTTGATTTCGCCATCCAGGGCGACCTGCCGTCGGTCATCGGCCGCGCCAATGGCCTCAAGACCAAGATCCTCATGGCTTCCGGCGCCCATGCGCCCACCTATCTGGCGGTGCCCGAGGGCTCGACGCTCTCGACCGTCAAGGAGCTGAAGGGGAAAAAGGTCGCCATCTTCCGCGGCACCAACAACCATCTGGCGGTGGTGAAGGTGCTGGCCGCCAACGGCCTATCCGAGCGCGACCTGCAAGTGCTCAACATGGACAATGCCACCACCAATTCGGCCCTCGCCAGCAAGGACATCGACGGCGCCTTCGGCAACTGGCCGCTGATCTCGCTCCATCTCGCGAACCGGGCGAAGATCATCTATTCCACCAAGGGCGATGATCCCGCCTTCGAGCGCCATTCCATGGTCCTGGTGACGGAGGCGTTCGAGAGCGCGCATCCCGAGACGGTGCAGAAGATCATCACGGAATTCGTCCGTGCCGCCCGCTGGTCGTCGGAGCCGGCCAATTTCGATCAGGTGGTGGCCATCTGGGCCCGTTCCGGCACGCCGGAAGCCGTGTTCCGTTACGACTTCGCCGATACGGACGTGCGCTACCGCAATTCGCCCATCGTCGATCCCTTTCTTGTGGAACAGTACCGCTTCCAGGCCCGACAGGCGAAGGAGTTCGCTCTCGTGCGGCGGGACGTGGACGTGCGCGGCTGGTTCGAGCCGAAATACGTGGACTCCGCGATCAAGTCCCTGGGTCTTGAGGGCTACTGGACCCGCTACGACTCCAACGGCAAGCCGCTCGGTTCCTGACGCTTGCCGCATGCCGGGCCGCCCCCGGCCTGCCTCCAGAAGATCGCCCCCAGAGGATCACCATGGCCGTTCTTGATCTCCCCCGTCAGGCCGCTCCCCATCCGGTATCGTGGCGGCTGCGCCCGGTTCTCGCCGGCCTGCGCGATTTCGCTATCGCGCTGGCGCTGCCGGCCATGATCCTCATCCTCTGGGCGATCGGCTCCGCCTACCAGTTGGTGCCGCAGCAGATCCTGCCGCCGCCGGTCTACGTCTGGGAGAATTTCCGCGACATGCTGGCGAGCGGGGAACTGCTCCAGCATGCCAGCATCAGCGCCGCCCGCGTCGCCGGCGGCTTCGTGCTGGGTGCCAGCCTCGGCCTGCTGCTCGGCATCGCCATGGGCCTGTCGGAGAAGGTGGACGATTATGTGCGCCCGCTGTTCACCGCCATCGCGCAGGTGCCGACGCTGGGCTGGATTCCGTTGCTGATGCTGTTCCTCGGCATTGGCGAGGCGCTCAAGATCGTCATCATCGCCAAGGCGGCGCTGGTGCCCATGGTGCTCAACACCTCCGCCGGCATTCGCGGCGTGCCGAAAGCCTATATCGAAGTGGCGGACGTGTTCGCCTTCACACGCTGGCAGAAGCTGCGCCGCCTCATTCTGCCCGCCGCCGTGCCGCCCATCTTCACCGGCATCCGCTACAGCCTCACCAAGGCCTGGACGGCGCTGGTGGCGGTGGAACTGCTCGCCTCCGCCGAGGGGCTCGGCTACCTGCTGGTGTGGGGCCGGCAGATGTTCTGGCTGGATACGATGATCGTCGCCATGGTCATCATCGGCCTCGTGGGCTTTGCCATGGACAAGCTCCTCGCGCTCGTGGAAGCCCGGCTGCAAAGCTGGCGCATCGACGCCTGAGGCCCGCCATGACCGCGCCCCTCGTCGAAGCCGCCCCCGTGGCCTCCGCTCCCTGGCTCTCGCCGCGCCTGCGCCGGGGTCTCGTCCTGCCTCTGCTGTTGCTCATCGCCTGGGAGGCGTCCAGCCACCTGCGGCTGGTGGACCCGCGTTTCCTGCCGCCGCTGGAGGCCATCGCCGTCACCGGCTGGGAGGAGGTCTGGAGCGGCGATCTTTTCCTTCATCTGGGCGCCAGCCTTGTCCGCAATCTCACCGGCTTTGCCATCGGCTCGGTGCTGGGCATCGCCTTCGGCCTGCTGCTCGGCCTCTCGCCGCTCGCTGCGCGCATCGCCGGGCCGAGCTTCCATGCGGCCAAGCAGATCGCGGTGCTGGCCTGGATCCCCATCATCTCGGTCTGGTTCGGCTTTGCCGAGACGGCGAAGGTGGTGTTCGTGGCGGTTGCCGCCTTCGTGCCGGTGGCGCTCAACACCATCGAGGGCGTGGCGAGCGCGCCCAAGGCGCTGGTGGAAGTGAGTGACGTGCTCACCTTCTCCCGCTGGCAACGCATCCGGCGCGTTTATCTGCCCTCCGCGCTGCCCTCCATCCTCACCGGCATTCATCTCGGCCTCATCTACGCCTGGCTCGCCACCGTGGCGGCGGAATATTTCATGACCGTCGGCCCCGGCATCGGCGGGCTCATCATCGCCGGCCGCGAGCGCTTCCAGATGGAGCTGGTGATGCTGGGCGTCGTCATCCTCGGCGCGGTCGGCTTCCTCCTCAACCACATTGCGACCCTCATCGAGGCGCGCCTGCTGCGCTGGCGGGCCTGAACGGAGTTTCCATGTCTGTTGCGTCTTCCGGCGGCCGGCTCGGCCGCCGCCAGTTTCTGGGCGGCGCGGCTGCCGGCCTCGTGGCGGGTGCCGCCGGCCCCGCCGCCGCCCAGCAGGGCGCGGGGCCGCTGCAGGTGCCCGTCTGGACCCGCGAGCAGGGCGAGGGAGTCGCCTCGCCCGCCTATGGCGTGCCTTCGGCCTTCGAGAAGAGCGTGATCCGCAAGCCGCGCACGCCGCCCAAATTCCCGACCGCCGCCTCCACCGGCACGCCGTTGCAGCATCTGCACGGCATCATCACGCCGGCCGGCCTGCATTACGAGCGCCACCACGCGGGCGTGCCGGCCATAGACCCGGAGCAGCATCGCCTTGTCATCCATGGCCTTGTGGAGCGTCCGCTCATCCTGACCATGAACGACATCGCGCGCTTCCCGTCGGTCTCGCGTCTGTGGTTTCTGGAGTGCTCCGGAAATACGCCGCAATGGACCGGCGGCAGCGCCAAATGGACGGTGCAGGAAACGCATGGCCTGATCTCGTGCAGCGAGTGGACCGGCGTCCGGCTCTCCACCCTTCTTGATGAAGTGGGGCTGAAGCCAGAGGCCCGTTGGGTGCTGGCGGAAGGCGCGGACGGGGCTGCCATGACGCGCTCCATCCCCCTCGACGTGGTGCTGGATGAGGCGCTCGTCGCCTATGCCCAGAATGGCGAGCACCTGCGTCCCGAGCAGGGTTATCCGCTGCGCCTCGTGCTGCCCGGCATCGAGGGCAACATGAGCATCAAGTGGCTGCGCCGCCTCAAGGTGGGCGACCAGCCGTTCCAGTCCCGCGAGGAAACCTCCAAATACACGGACCTGATGCCGGACGGCACGGCGCGGCAGTTCACCTTCGTGATGGAGACGAAGTCGGTCATCACCTCGCCTTCCGGCGGCCACCAGTTGCGGGAGAAGGGTTTCTATGAAATCCGGGGCCTCGCCTGGTCCGGGCGCGGGCGCATCCGCAGCGTCGATGTCAGCAGCGACGGCGGCGCCACATGGCGGCCGGCTGAATTGCAGGAGCCGGTGCTCTCCCGCTGCCTCACCCGCTTCCGCGTGCCCTGGACCTGGGATGGCGGGCCTGCCCTCCTGCAAAGCCGGGCGGTGGACGAGACCGGCTATGTGCAGCCGAGCCGCCAGCAGCTCGTGGACGTGCGCGGCGTCAATTCCCAATACCATTTCAACGGCATCCAGACCTGGAAGGTGGCGCCGTCCGGCGAGGTGACCAATGCGGCCTGAGACCCAACGCCCCCTTCTTCTCGCCGCCGCGCTCGCTTTTGCCACCATCGGCGTGTCACACGCAGCGCCGCTCGGCATCGGCCAGCCAGCGACGCAGGCGGAAATCGCCCTTTGGGACATCGACGTGCGCGCCGATGGCACCGGCCTGCCGCCGGGGCGCGGGAGCGTCGCGCAGGGGCGGGAGATCTTCGCCCAGACCTGTTCCGCCTGCCATGGCGACAAGGGGCAGGGCACGGAGGCGGACGCGCTGGCGGGCGGCAAGGGCACGCTGGCCACCGCCAAGCCGCTGAAGACGGTGGGCAGCTTCTGGCCCTACGCGACCACGCTGTTTGATTATGTGAACCGCGCCATGCCCTTCACCGCGCCGCAGTCGCTCTCGCCGGACGAGGTCTATGCGGTCTCGGCCTATGTGCTCTTCCTCAACGGCCTCGTGCCGGAGGATGCGACCCTCGACGCGAAAAGCCTGCCCAAGGTCGCCATGCCCAATCGCAACGGCTTCACCAGCGATCCGCGCCCCGACATTCCGCCGGTGGCGCGCAACTGATTTCGATCCGGTGAGCGTGAATGAAAAAGCCCCGGGACGGTCCACCGTCCCGGGGCTTTTCGATGCGGGTGGGCCTCAGAAGAAGCCCTTCTCCGGCAGCCACGTGCCGTGCAGCTCATAGTCGCCGATCGCCCGCGCCTTCAGGGCGGCGGGGTTGTGGGAGGCGAGGGTACGGGCGTTGCGCCAGTGGCGGTCGAGATTCTTCGCACGCCGGGTGGCGGAGGCGCCGGCCACATCGAACAACTGGCTGCCGCCGCGAATGGTGAGGTCGTCCACGATCAGCTTCGCCTTGGAGGCGGCAAGCGAGGCCTGATGGGCGAGTTCCGCGTCCGGCTCGCCCCGCTCGCGGGCCTGGAACACCAGATCATGGGCGTCGGCGGCGGCGAGGATCAGTACCTCGGTCGCATAGGCATTGGCCGAGAGCTGGCCGATGATCTGCTGGAGCAGCGGGTCGTCCGCCACCCGCTCGGTCTGGGCGAAATAGAAGTGACGATCCTTGCGGCTGTTCAAGAGCGCCACGGAGTCCGTGAGGATGTTGCGCAGGATGCCGGCGATGGTCGCGGTGACGAGGAGCTGCGCCACGCTGTTGCTGTGGGGCACGCCATAGCCGGTCGTGAGGCTGTCCGGCTCGATCTCATCGGCCTCCACCCGCACATTGTGGAAATGGGTGGTGCCGGAGCCGGTGAGGCGCTGGCCGGCGCCGTCCCAGTCGTCGATCCGCTCGATGCCCTCGCGCGTGGTGGGGATGATGGCGGTGAGCACCGCGTCATCGGGGCCGGCGGCGCGCACCTGCACATAGTCCGCGTAAAGCGTGCCGGTGCTGTAATATTTCGTGCCCGTCAGGCGGAAGCCGTCGCCCTCCGGCACCAGCTTGGTCTCGAAGGGGCTGGCACCGACGCGCGGGCTGGTCAGCTCCGTGCTGGCGAGGCCGACGATGGCGCCGCTGGCGATCACATCGGCCCACTTCTTGCGATGGGACGAACGCCGGGAGAGGGGATAGCGCTCCACGAAGGCATAATGATTGCGCAGGGAATGGGCGATGTTGGGGTCGGCGGCGGCGAGCGCGATCACCACCTCGAACAGCTCCCGCAGGCTGGCGCCCGGCCCGCCGTCCTCCTTGCGCAGGCGCAGCGCGCCGAGGCGGGCGCTGCGGATGAGATCGAACACCTCATAGGGGTGGATGCGCTCGCGGTCGCGCTCCGCTGCGCCTGCGGCGATGAAGGCGAGGAGGTCCTTCAGCTCCGGCGAGTGATGGCTCAGCGGGCCGGAGAAGGTGGGGCGCGGCGGCGAGGCGATCTGGTTCACGGGTCACATCCTTGGAGCAGGCAGGAGAGACGCCTGAGGCGGTCCTCAGGCGTCGAGGTCGTAGCCCTTCAGCAGAGGGCGGGTGAGGGTGAGGAGGAGCGTGTCGGTGGTCTTGCCGAGCACGGCGAACACGAGAATGGCCGCGACGATCTGGTCCGGCTTGCCCAGTTGCTGGCCATCCAGCAGCAGATAGCCGAGCCCTTCGGAGGCACCCATGAATTCGGCGGCCACCACAAACATCCAGCCAAGCCCAAGGCCGGCCCGCAGCGCGGTGACATAATGGGGCAGGATGGCCGGCAGCAGGATGCGGCGGACCATGGTGGGGCCGGAGAAGAGGAAGACCTGCCCCACCTCGATGATCTTGCGGTCCACGGCCATCACCGCGCCGAGCGTGCCGAGATAGACCGGGAAGAACACGCCCACCGCGATGAGCGTGACCTTGGAGGCCTCGAAGATGCCGAGCCACAGGATGAACAGCGGCACCCATGCAATGGAGGGGATGGCCCGCAGGCCCTGGAGCGTGGGATCGACGATGGCGCGGGCAAGACCCGAGGCGCCGGAGAGGGCCCCCAGCGCCGTGCCCGCCACGACGCCCAGCGCAAAGCCGGCGGCGATGCGCTGGAGCGTGGCGGCGATATGCGGCGCCAGCTCGCCGGAGCGCGCGAGGGCATAGAGCGTCTCGGCGATCCGGCTCGGCGGCGGCAGCAGGCGACCCTGCGCGAGGCCGCCGCGCACGGCGAGTTCCCACACCACAGCGAGGCCCACCGGCAGCAGCAGGCCGAGCGCGAACCGCCAGCGCCGCCAGCCGGTTGTCCTGCGCGGGGTGGCGGCCGTGCGCCCGGCCGCTCCGGAGAAGGTCTCGGCCTGCGACAGGGTCACGGCGTCACTGCCCCACGATGAGATACTGGCCGTCGATGAGCGCATCCACCTGCGCCGGCACGTTGACGTCGGCGGCGACGACGCCCGCCTTCTGGAGCGCTTCGCCGGCGGCGAGGATGGTGTCCTTCTGCGCCTTGCCGATGGGGCCGAAGGAGAGGTCCGTGCGCTCAAGCTGCCGGGCGATGACCGGCTCGGGCAGCTTGGTGGCCGAGACGAGGGCGGCGGACAGCTCCTTGGGATGCTGCACTGACCAGAGCCGCGCCTTCTCATAGGTGGCGAGCACGCGCTTCACGATGTCCGGGTTCGCCTTGGCGAAATCCTCGCGCACGTTCAGCACGCCCCAGGTGTTGTCTTCCGGCTTGCGGAAGAAGAGCACCGCGCCATCTTCCACCTCGGCGGAGGCCATGATGGGATCGAGGCCCGCCCAGGCGTCCACGTCCTTGCGCTGGAGGGCGAGGCGCCCGTCCGCGTGCTGGAGCAGCACCAGCTTCACGTCCTTTTCCGTTAGGCCGTTGGCGGCGAGCGCCCGCACGAGGAAGATGTGCGGATCGGTGCCGCGGGTCACCGCGACCGTCTTGCCCTTGAGGTCGGCGACGGTCTTGATGCCGGTGTCTGGCCGGGTCACCAGCGCCGTCCATTCCGGACGGGAATAGACATAGACGGACTTGATGGGGTTGCCGTTGATCTTGCCGATCAGCGCCGCCGCGCCAGCGGTCGAGCCGAAGTCCAGCGAGCCGGCATTGAGGAATTCCAGCGCCTTGTTGGAGCCGGCGGACTGCACCCAGCGGATGGTGATGCCGTCCTTGGCGAATTCCTGCTCCAGCAGCTTCTGGTCCTTGAGCACGAGGGAGACCGGATTATAGGTCGCCCAGTCGATGCGGATCTCCTTGGGCGCCTCGGCGCGGGCGGGCAGGCTGGCGGCCATGAGGCCGAGGGCGGCGGCCGTTACGGCACGGCGGGTAGGCAGGAAGCCGGTCATCGGTGTCTCCTCAGAGTTGGGTCGCCGCCGCGCCGCCAGAGCGCGAGGCGGATGGCCGTCAGACAGCGGCGAGAATGCGCGCCTGAAGGCTGGAGGCGGCGGCATCGCCGGCCTCGCGGCGGGGGCGCGGCAGGTCGATGGTCTGGTCGAGGGCGATCTCGCCCGCCCGCAGCACGACGACCCGATCCGCCAGGGCGACGGCCTCGGCGACGTCATGGGTAATGAGCACCACGGTGAAGCCGCGCTCGCGCCAGATGCGCTCCAGCAGGCGGTGCATCTCCACCCGCGTCAGGGCATCGAGGGCGCCGAAGGGCTCATCCAGCAGCAGGACGGACGGGTTGCTCACCAGCGCGCGGGCGAGGGCCACGCGCTGCTTCTGGCCGCCGGAGAGCACGAAGGGCCATTCCCGGCGCCGGTCGCCGAGGCCCACATCCTTGAGCGCGAGGCTGGCCACATGGCGCCAGTCCGGCCCGCGGGCGATGCCCACATTTCCGAGCACCCGCTGCCAGGGCACCAGCCGGGCATCCTGAAACAGGAGGCGTACGTCGCGCTGGAGGCCGGAGACGGCCGCGCCATTGATGCGCACCGTGCCGGAGGTCGCCGCATCAAGCCCCGCGATGAGGCGCATCAGCGTGGTCTTGCCGCCGCCGGAACGGCCGACCACGGCGAGGAACTGACCGGCCGGAACGTCGAGATCGAGCCGCCGCAGCACCGGTCGCTCGCCGAATGCCTTCACGACGCCGGAGAGGGAGACGGGCGCGCCGCCGAAGCGCGCGGGCGCCGCCTCGGCGGGCGCGCGCGGGGCAGTGAGCAGGCCGTCGCCGAAGGCCACGAGGGGCGTGCTCATGCGGTGAGCCCCTTGCCTTGATAGGCGGGATGCCAGGCCAGCGCCCGGTGCTCGATGGCGCGTGTCAGGCTGTCTGCCAGCTTGCCCAGCAGGGCATAGGCAAGCACGCCCAGCACGACCACGTCGGTCTGGAGGAACTCGCGGGCATTCATGGTCATGTAGCCGATGCCCGAGGTCGAGGAGATGGTCTCCGCCACGATGAGCGTCAGCCACATGATGCCGAGCGCATAGCGCAGGCCCACGAGAATGGAGGGTAGGGCGCCCGGCAGAACGATGCGCCAGAACAGGGCCGCCGGCGAGAGGCCATAAACCCGTGCCATCTCCACAAGCCCGCGATCCACCGTGCGAATACCGTGGAAGGTGTTGAGATAGATGGGAAAGGCAACGCCGATGGCGACGAGGAAGACCTTTGCCTCCTCATCAATGCCGAACCACAGGATGACCAGCGGGATGATGGCGAGATGCGGCACGTTGCGCAGCATCTGGAGGGTGGAATCGAGCGCCGTCTCGGCGGGCCGCCAGATGCCGTTGAGCACGCCGAGCGCAAAGCCGATGCCGCCGCCAATGAACAGGCCGGTGAGGGCCCGCTTCGTGCTGACGGCGATGTTGGCGAGCAGGGAGCCATCCTTCAGCGTGCGCCAGAAGGCGAGCGCCACGTCGGTCGGCGCCGGCAGGACGCGGGAGGAGAGGAAGCCGAAGCTCGCAGCCGCCTGCCACAGAACCAGCACCGCGAGCGGCAGCGCCCAGGGCAGCAGGCCGCCGGCGAGCGCCTTCAGCACGCTGCCCCGCTGCCGGGAGACGGCGGGGGCCGAGGCCAGCGTCGCGCTCTCGATGGCGGCGTCGCTCATGATTTGAGGGCCCGCACCGCCTCGGAGATCCGGATCTCCTTGGGGATGAGGCCCAGCTTGAAGAAGGCGTCCGCCACCTGCTGCTGCTGAGCCACCACCGCGGGGGTGATGGGCTTCACGTCATACTGCTGGCGGGCGAGCGCAATCTCGAGGATCGGTGCAGGAATGCCGATGAGCGGCGAGAATTCCGCTGCCGCGGCCTTCGGATTGGCCTTCACCCAGGCGCCGATTTCCGCGACGCCCGCGAGCACCGCATCGACCACATCGGGGGCCTTCTCCACGAAGCTCTGGGTGGAGAAATAGAACTGGTAATTGGAGACGATGCCGGTGCCGTTGGTGAGCTGGCGAGCCTCGATGGTCGTTTCCGCAGCGGCCTGGAAGGGGTCCCAGATGGCCCAGGCGTCCACCGCGCCGCGTTCGAAGGCGGCGCGGGCATCGGCGGGGGTGAGGAAGGCGGTCTTGATGTCCGTATAGGAGACGTTCGCTGTCTCCAGCGCCTTCACCAGCAGGTAATGGACGTTCGAGCCCTTGTTGAGGGCCACCGTCTTGCCCTTGAGATCGGCGACCGTCTTAAGCGGGCTGTTCTTGGGCACGAGGATGGCTTCGCCCTCGGGCGCGGCGGGCTCATAGCCCACATAGACGAGTGGTGCCCCGGCGGCCTGCGCGAAGATGGGCGGGGCCTCGCCGGTGTTGCCGAAATCGATGGCCCCCGCGTTCAAGGCCTCGAGCAGCTGCGGCCCGGCGGCAAATTCCGCCCAGCGGACGGTGTAACCGAGCGGCTTCAGCTTGGCTTCCAGCAGGCCCTTGTTCTTGAGCAGGATCAGCGTGCCGTATTTCTGATAGCCGATCCGCACCACCTTTTCCTGCGCATGGGCGCCGGCGCTCCAGCCGGCGACCAGCGTGCCGGCGGCGAGCGCCCCAAAGCGCCGGCGCGTCACGGAAAGCGGGTTGTTCGTGTGCGACATGACATGACCCCTGAGGCGGTGACGCGGACCGGATGGATTTCAGACGTTGGCTGGCGACGCTTCGAGACCGCGATAGGCGCCGGCCCAATAGAGCAGGGGCTCGGCGTTCTCGGTGATGCGGGCGGCGGCGACGCGGCCGATGACGATGATGTGGGAGTGCCGCTCGATGGCCTCTTCCAGATAGCAGTCGAAGGCCGCCAGAGCGTCGTTGAGCACCGGGGCTCCGGTTTCGAGCCGTGTCCAGTCGGCGCCCTTGTAGCGCTCCGGCCCCTTCTCGCCGTTGCGTCCGGCGAACTGGTCGGCGAGCGCCTGATGATGCGGGCGCAGCACGTTGATGGCGAAGCGGCCCTCCTCGATCAGCGTCGCCCGGGCGGAGGATGAACGGTTGACGCAGATGATCAGCGTCGGCGGATCGACGGACAGCGAGGTAACGGAGGTGGCGGTGAGGCCGGTGCGGCGCTCACCTTCGCCCACGGTGAGAATGCTCACGGCGCCCGCGAGCTTGCGCATCCCGGCGCGAAAGGCGAGGGCGGTGGCGGCAAGTTCCGGCTGGGCGGGCGCGACGGCCGTGATGGCGGAATGGGCGTTCATGGCAACCTCGTGTAAGCGCCGGGCGGGCGGCGGGTCTGGTCACGACGGGCAGAAGGGGTGCCGGGCCCATGCCCGAATGTGCCGCCTTCTAATCACGTGAACTGATTGTGATTAAAATCATAGATCGCATTTCTCATGTTAGTCAATTAAATCAATCGAAAAATAAATCCGCCTCCGTCGTCCGGCAGGCGAAGGCCTGGCGGGTCGCCGATGCGGTTTGACGCACCGCAAGGAATGGACAAAAATAAAATCCATCATATGAATGAGTTTAATGTTTTTCACAGCGCGGGGTGGGGGATCTGATGCCCCAGAGATCGCTGCCGCCGGTCGGGATGAGATAGCCATGGCGCGGGACATTCTCTTCAACGCCTTCGCCATGAACTGCGTCGGCCACCAGTCCCCCGGACTATGGCGCCATCCGAAGGATCGGACGACCGACTACAACCGGCTGCCCTATTGGCTCGATCTTGCCCGCGTGCTGGAGCGGGGGCTGTTCGACGGCCTGTTCCTCGCCGACGTGCTGGGCGTCTATGACGTCTTCGGAGGCTCGCCGGACGCGGCCCTGCGCAACGCCACGCAAGTTCCGGTGAATGACCCCATGCTCATCGTCCCCGCCATGGCGGCGGTGACGCAGCATCTGGGCTTCGGCGTCACCTCCACGCTCACCTACGAGCCGCCCTATCCCTTCGCCCGGCGCATGAGCACGCTCGATCACCTCACCGAAGGGCGCATCGGCTGGAACATCGTCACCGGCTATCTCGACAGCGCCGCTCGGGGCATGGGCCTTGCCCACCAGCGCGCCCATGACGACCGCTATGCGGTGGCGGACGATTATATGGAGGTGGTCTACAAGCTCTGGGAGGGCTCGTGGGAGGAGGGGGCCGCGGTGCGCGACCGGGCGCAGGGCGTCTTCACCGATCCCGCCAAGGTCCATCGCGTGCACCATCAGGGGCCGCATTATGCGCTCGATGCCATCCATCTGTGCGAGCCCTCGCCCCAGCGCACGCCCGTGCTCTATCAGGCCGGCACCTCGCCGCGTGGGCGCGCCTTCGCCGGGCGCCATGCGGAAGCGGTGTTCGTCTCCGGCCCCTCCGTCGCAGTGATCGCGCCGCGCGTCGCCGCCCTGCGACAGGCGGCACAGGAGAATGGCCGTGCGGCCGATGACATCCGCATCTTCGCAATGGCCACCATCGTCGTCGGGGAAACCGAGGCGGCGGCGCGGGCGAAGCTGGACGACTACCGCGCCTACATCAGCCGCGAGGGTGCGCTGACGCTCTATTCCGGCTGGACGGGCGTCGATTTCTCCACTTATGCCCATGACCAGCAGGTCCGCCACATCGAGAACGAAGCCGGCCGCAGCGCCATGGACAACATGACCCGCGCCGATCCGAACCGGGTCTGGACCGTGGGCGAGGTGGCCGAGCATGTGGGCATTGGTGGCGTCGGCCCCGTCTTTGTAGGCGATCCGGCGCAGGTGGCCGACGCGCTGGAGGGCTTCATCGAAGCCACCGGCATCGATGGCTTCAATCTCGCCTTCGCCATCAGCCCGGGCAGCTATGAGGACATTGCCGATCTGGTGGTGCCCGAGTTGCAGCGGCGCGGCCGCTACAAGCGCGCCTATGCGCCCGGCACCTTGCGCGAGAAGCTGTTCGGTGCCGCGCCACACCTTTCCGCCCCGCATCCGGCGGCCTCCTACCGCCGGCTTCCCCCGCACGCCTCCGGCCTTGCGGCCGAATGATCTCACCTTTCGAGAAAAAACCCATGACCGATACCAGCGATCTCGTGCCCGCCCCCGAAGCCAATGTGCTGTGGTTCCTGCCGACCCATGGCGACGGGCATTATCTCGGCACCTCGCATGGCGCGCGTGCCGTCTCGCTCGGCTATCTGCGCCAGATCGCGCAGGCGGCTGACCAGCTCGGCTATTACGGCGTTCTCATCCCCACGGGCCGCTCGTGCGAGGACAGCTGGATCGTCGCGTCCGCGCTCGCGCCCGCTACGGAAAAGCTGCGCTATCTCATCGCCGTGCGCCCCGGCCTGCTGGAGCCGGCCGTGGCCGCGCGCATGACCGCCACGCTCGACCGCATCTCCGATGGGCGCGTGCTCATCAATGTGGTGACCGGCGGCGATCCGGTAGAGAACAGGGGCGACGGCTTCTTCCTCGACCATGCCGAGCGCTATGAGGTGACGGACGAGTTCCTCTCCATCTACACGCGCCTGCTCAAGGGCGAGGATGTCACCTTCACCGGCAAGCACCTGAAGGTGGAGGATGGCAAGCTGCTC
Source organism: Azorhizobium sp. AG788 (assembly GCF_004364705.1). NCBI lineage: Bacteria > Pseudomonadati > Pseudomonadota > Alphaproteobacteria > Hyphomicrobiales > Xanthobacteraceae > Azorhizobium > Azorhizobium sp. AG788. The sequence goes on along the minus strand of NZ_SOBM01000005.1, from coordinate 289,073 downwards.
TATCCGCCGGTGCAGGAGCCGCATCCGCCGCTGTTCTTCGGCGGCTCGTCGCCTGCCGCGCACACCGTCGCCGCCAAGCACATCCAGAAGTATCTCACCTGGGGCGAGCCGCCCGCGGCGGTGGCGGGCAAGATCCGCGACATCAAGGCCCGCGCGGCGGCGGAAGGGCGGGAGGTGTCCTTCGGCATTCGCCTGCATGTCATCGTGCGCGACACCAATGAGAAGGCGTGGGAGGCGGCCGAGGACCTCATCCGCCACGTGGACGAGAACACCATCGTGGAGGCGCAGAAGGTCTTCCAGCGCATGGATTCGGAAGGCCAGCGCCGGATGAGCGCGCTGCACGGCGGCGACCGCACGAAGCTGGAGGTGGCGCCGAACCTGTGGGCCGGTGTCGGCCTCGTGCGCGGCGGTGCGGGCACGGCGCTGGTGGGCGATCCGCAGACGGTGGCCGAACGCATGAAGGAATACATGTCGCTCGGCATCGACACCTTCGTGCTCTCCGGCTACCCGCATCTTGAGGAGGCCTATCGCTTCGCCGAGAGCGTCTTCCCGCTGCTGCCGCTCGCTGCTACCACAGGCCGCGCCAAGGGCAAGATCCTGCATCGCGGCCCCTTCGGCGAGATGATCGGCAACACCATCGTGCCCGAGCCGAAGGTCTCCGCCTCCTGAGCTGTGGCCCATGAAGAACGCCGCCGGTGATGAGCCGGCGGCGCAATTGTCCTGGGCATAGGAGAACAGGGCCGCGCGCTGCGTGGCCTGCACGTCCTAGCGGATGGCGGGCAGGTCCTGCTGCTCGATGCGGGCGATGGCGCGGGCGAGGCAGAGATATTCCACCACCCGGTCGCGGGCGAGGTCGATCTCGCGCTTCTGTCCGGCGGACAGCTCCGGAATGGCCGCGAGGCGGCGATAGTCGGAGAGGGCGTCCACCGCCTGCGCATAGATCTGATCGCTCGGGCTGGTGGGGATCGGCGCGGACGCCGCCTGCGGCGCCTCCGGAGGGGCTGGCAAATGGACGACGTTGCCGATCGTCTTGATGGTCATGGGGCTGTTTCCGTCAAAGCGCAGGGCGAAGGGCGAAGAGAATGTAAAGAGGGGCGCCGGGCGGCGCCCCTCTCCGGATCAGGATCACGCGGCGTTGAGGTCGCGGACGAAGCCTTCCACGACGCTGCGCAGGTCGGTCGCCTGGGACGAGAGGCCCTGCGACAGGGCGAGCAGTTGGGAGGAGGCCGCGCCGGTCGTCTGGGCGGCCTGGCCGACGCCGCTGATGTTGTTCGTGACATCCTGCGTGCCGGTGGCGGCCTGCTGGCAGTTCTGCGCGATCTCGCCAGTGGCGGCGCCCTGCTGCTCCACCGCGCCTGCGATGGAGGAGGAGATCTGCTTCACCTCGGTGATGACGCGGATGATCTCCGACATGGAGGCCACCGTGCCCTGGGTCGCGGTCTGGATCTCCGTCACCTTGGTGTAGATGTCGGCGGTCGCCTTGGAGGTCTGGGACGCCAGTTCCTTCACCTCCGTGGCCACCACCGCGAAGCCCTTGCCGGCCTCACCGGCGCGGGCCGCCTCGATGGTGGCATTGAGCGCCAGCAGGTTGGTCTGGTCGGCAATGCCCTTGATGAGGTTGATCACGTCGCCGATGTCTGCCGCCGCCTTGGCGAGATCCGCGATGCGCTGGTTGGAGGATTCCGCCTCCTTGTAGGCGCGCTCCGCGACGACGGCCGAATGGGAAACCTGACCGTTGATCTCGCGCACGGAGGCGGCGAGTTCCTCGGAGGAGGCGGCCACCGTCTGCACATTGGTGGCGGCTTCCTCCGCCGCCGCGGCGACGGACTGGGCCTGTTGCGAGGTCTGGTCGGCGGCAGCCGAGAGGTTGCGGGCGGATTCCGCCACTTCCTGAGAGGAATTGGCAAAGCCAGAGGCAAGATCTTTCATGCGGGCGACGAAGCCCTGGGCGAGGTGCTCGCGGCGCTCCAGCGTCTTGCGCTCGACTTCCTGCCGCCGGGCCTGCTCCTGCCGGGCGACTTCCGCCTCGCTGAGCTGCACGCGCATCAGTTCGAGGGTGCGGCCCATGGCGCCGATCTCGTCCTTGCGCTCCTTGCCTTCCACCTCGCCGGCGAGCTTGCCTTCGCCCATGGCCACCATCTTCTCCATGAGGCGGCGCAGCGGGGCCACGATGCCGCCACGCACCACGAAGATGGCGAGGGCGATGATAAGCAGCGTCGCGCCTAGGATGCAGCCGAGCGTGGTCCAGATGGTGGAGGTTGTGCGCTGCGCCGTCTCTGCCTTGATCGCTGTGGCTTCCCGGATGAGGCCATCGTTGAAGCTGGCGGTGGCGTTCACAACTCCGTCGATAGCGGGGTCGCAGGAGCCCGCCATGATCTGCGAGGCCCGCTCGATGCTTTCAGCTGTGACCTGCTCCGCACCGGTCTTGATGGCCGCGCCGCAGGGGCCGGCGACGACCGCGGGTAGGGTGCTCCGCATCTTCTCAATTTCCGCGGCCTTGGCGGGTACAGCTTGAGCCGCTTCCGTCATGAGCATGTCGTAACGCTTGGTGGCGTCTTCAAGTGCAGTCTTGGCCTTCCGGTCCTCGACTTCGCTGGTCGCGACGATCCCTCGGTAGATCTCGGACCGCGCGGTTTGAGCCGCGCGCGCCGCCCGCGCCACCTTAAGCATCGCGGTCTGATGGCCGTTGATCAGGTCCACGTACGTCGTCTGAATGCCCGACATGCCCGAGGCCGCATAGAGCCCGCCAGCGAGGCTTGTCACGCCGAGCGCCGCGAGAAGGGTCACGACCTTCGCGGTCATCGGCAGATTGGAGTATTTGACCATCGCTTTCGTCCACCTTGGGTTGCGTTATTGACCTGCCGCCCCGAATTGACTTGATCTGCCGTGTTTAAGTATTCAAAGCGGATGTATTCGTTTTGTTCCGGAAAATTGTGCACTGTGGCTTGCGTGGGGCTTGTGCATCGTGATCTATATTTGAAGCGTGCATGTATTGCTTGGCGGAAGACGTTAAGTGAGGCTTAGGGTGAGTTCTGGATCATCACGTTGGGTCGCTGCAGGCTTAGACGGCACGGGCGGGCCTCGGAGGCGGCCCTTTCCGCTCGGCGGTGCAGGGGCCGACGCTCACACAACGCTGGTTTCGTCGGCTTTCGAGCGGGTGGAGCGCCATCGGCGCCGCGACATGTGGGGATGAATAATTTTGGCCCCAATGGCCGCTCACGGGCCGAGGCGGCGTACAAATACAGATGATGAGGTGAGGGCATAATCCGGAACGCCGCGCCGTCCGTAACGTTGCGGGACCATGGGGCATTCAGCCCCGGATGAGGCCGGGGCAACATGAGCGCTGACGGCCGGCTGGGATCCTCCCCGGCCCGGCGCTGCAAGGAGTGTGGTGGGAGCGCCATCGCGGCCGTCCGCATGGCGCCTGCCGAATGAGGGAAGCCGCTGGAGACGTCACATGGCCTCGCTGCGTTCCGCTCTGTGTTCGATGCCGCTGGCCGCACTGGCGCTGCTGGCGACGGTGGGCGCCGCCAAGGACAGCGCGCTGCGGGCGCAGGATCTGCCCCGGAAGGGCATCCATGTGGACGTGACCATCGCCGCCGTCTGTCAGGCGGTGCTGCCGGAAGTGATCGCGGGGCTGGCGCGCTTCGGCGTGTCCCGGCCCGCCGTCTGCCCGAGCCGCTCGGCCGTCATCATCCACCAGCCGGAAAAGAACCGCTTTGTGCTGCGCGATTCCGTGAAGGCGCAGCCCGGCGGCGCGGACCGCGTGCTCTCCTATCAGGTGGAGGCGCAGTATCAGGTGGACGACAATGGCCATCCCATCTGGACGGCCGTCCACTTCCAGAGCGAAGGGGGCGGCTAGCCGCGCTGGCCCTTCGCGGGCGCCTGCCTCATCCGGCACGCGCCAGATGGGGCGCGCACCTTTTGGCTGCGCGCTTTCGATGCACGGACGGCGCTGCCGGGCAGGGCCGCCTCAGGCGATGGACGCCGCCGCCTGCCGGACCTGACGGGTCGCCTGTTCCACCTGGTTGGTCGAGCCGGCGATGGCATTCATGTTGGCCTTCACCATCTCGACGCCCTGGGCGGCCCCCTGCATGTTGGAGGAGACCTCGCGCGTCACCGCCGTCTGCTCCTCCACCGCCGAGGCGATGACCGAGGCCACGTCGTTGAGGTCGGAGATGGTGCCGGTGATGGAGCCGAGGGCCTGCACCGCCTGCTGCGTGACCTGCTGCACCGCCTCGATCTGCGAGGCGATCTCGCTGGTGGCCTTGGAGGTCTGGCCGGCGAGGCTCTTCACCTCCTGCGCGACCACGGAGAAGCCCTTGCCGGCATCGCCCGCACGCGCGGCCTCGATGGTGGCGTTGAGCGCCAGCAGGTTGGTCTGCTCGGCGATGGAATCGATGAGGCTCACCACGTCGCCGATCTTCTGCGCGGCGCCGGTGAGGCTCGTGACGATGGTGTTGGTGCGCGCGCCCTCGTTCGCCGCCGTTCTCGCAAGCGTGCTCGACTGGTGGATCTGCCGGCGGATTTCCTCGACGGAGGCAGCCAGTTCCTCGGCGGCAGCCGCCACCGACTGCACGTTGCCCGCCGTCTGCTCGGCGGCGGCGGAGGCGGAGGCCGCCTGCGTGTTGGCCTGCGTGAGTTCCTGGCTGATGCGCTCGAGATCGGCGGCGATCTCCTTCTGCACGCCGGCACGATGCAGGCGCTGCTTCACGGCCTCGGTGATGTCGGTGGCGAACTTCACCACCTTGAAGGGCTTGCCGGTCGCATCGAAAATGGGCGTGTAGGTGGCCTGGATCCAGACTTCCTTCCCGCCCTTGCCCAGCCGCTTGTATTCCGCCTGCTGGTATTCGCCCCGGCGCAGCGCGTCCCAGAAGGCGCGATAGGCGGGGCTGTTCTTGTCGTCGGCCGTCACGAACATGGAGTGGTGGCGACCCTGGATCTCTTCGAGGCGATAGCCGAGGGCATCGAGGAAGTTCTGGTTCGCTTCCGTGATGGTGCCGTCCAGGGTGAAGTGGATCACCGCCTGCGACTTGGAGATGGCGGCCACCTGTCCCTCGAACTCGGCGGTGCGGCGCTTGCGCTCGGTGATGTCGGAGGCGAACTTCACCACCTTGATGACGCGCCCGGAGCCGTCCATGACAGGATTGTAGGTGGCCTCCAGCCAAACTTCATGGCCGCCCTTCCCGATACGCCGGAACTCGCCGGCGTGGAACTGCCCCTTGGCGAGGGTGCTCCAGAAGGCCCGATACTCCGGGCTCTCCACCTCCGCCGGATCCATGAAGGTCCGGTGATGGCGGCCACGGATCTCCTCCAGTGAATAGCCCACGACCTTCAGGAAGTTCGCGTTGGCGGTGATCACCTCGCCCGAGGAGGTGAACTCGATGATCGCCAGGGATCTGTCGAGCGCCTTGATCGTCTGGGCATCAATCTTAGCGTTGAACCATGGAAACATGGGGCGCCCCCTAGCAGTGGTATCGTTACCTTAGTCGCGGCAGACAATGACGCTTCTGCCGGTCGCCGTCCTGCTGCGTTGGAGCCGGAATTTGCCTTTATATGGCAAGCATACCAGTTGGACTTCGGCGTAGGGCGGACCGGGCGAGACAAAGCCAAGCCGGGGCTTGATCTTCGCCCCGATCAGACCGTTCCGATTTGAACCTAAAACGTCTGCCGCAACGTGATCCAGCGCGCGAGGGGAGGCTGTTCGCGGCGCCGCCGATGTTCGATTCTTGAAGAAGAGTGGTGCCGCTTGAGGGATTCGAACCCCCGACCCCCTCATTACGAATGAGGTGCTCTACCAGCTGAGCTAAAGCGGCACGGCGATCATGGATCGCTCTGTTCGATGGACTTCGGCACGGTTAAGGCAAGCGCAACACCGTTCCGACGCGTCGTCATCGAACGCGCCTCTCATACGGAAGAGCGGCCGCACTTTCAAGGCCAGGGTGCATTCGGCGCGACGAAGAGTGGGGACACTGCCCGGAAAACGCTGCGCCGGAAGGGTTTCATCCACCATGCCGGGAGGTTCCGGCGCCGCGCGCTGCGTGTGCGCTTGCGCGCGAACGGCCCGCCCGCTAGCCAAGGCGGATGACCAATACGGATGACAAGGCCGCGCGGCTCGCGGCGGCGCTCCGGGCGAATCTGGCACGCCGCAAAGCCCAGAAGCGGGCGCGGGCCGAGGCGGAAACGGGCGAAACCAAGGCGGAGCCGGATGCCCCGAAGCTTGGCCGTCCGACACCGGATGACGGGGAATAACGTTTCCTGTCAACGGATTGCGGGGCGTGTCCCCAGCGGCCCGAGGGCGCGTGCGGATGCCGTTGTGCGCACCGGAAGACCGGGCTAGACCTCAAGGCTTGAACGTTGTGCGGCGGGGGCGCCGGATTTTCGGGTTTGCGGCCATCGCCGGCCTTCGGATCTGCGGTCTGCGGAAGGTGCGAAGAGCGGGCGAGAGGCCATGCGGCGGCGCGTGGCGCCTGGGACGGCCGTGAGCCGTCCGAGCGGGGCGACAAGAGGAGCAGTCGTTACATGGACAAGATTCGCATCATCGGCGGCGGCAGCCTCAACGGCACCATTCCGATCTCCGGTGCCAAGAATGCCGCCCTGCCGCTGATGATCGCGGCGCTGCTCTCGGAAGAGAAGCTGGTGCTGGAGAATGTGCCGCGGCTCGCGGACGTGGCGCTGCTCCAGCGCATTCTCGGCAACCACGGCGTGGACATCACGGTCAACGGCAAGCGCAACGGGGACGATCCCCACGCCGGCCAGACCATGGAGATCGACGCCCGCGTGATCGTCGATACCACCGCGCCCTATGATCTCGTGTCCCGGATGCGGGCGAGCTTCTGGGTGGTCGGGCCGCTGCTGGCGCGCATGGGCGAGGCCCGCGTCTCGCTTCCCGGCGGCTGCGCCATCGGCACCCGGCCCGTGGACTTCCATCTCGATGCCCTGCGGGCGCTGGGCGCCGATATCGACATCGATGCCGGCTATGTGGTCGCCCGCGCGCCGCACGGCCTCACCGGCGCCCGCATCGTGTTCCCGAAAGTGTCGGTGGGCGCGACCCACACCGCCATCATGGCGGCGGCCCTCGCCAAGGGCGATACGGTGATCGAGAACGCCGCCCGCGAGCCCGAGATCGTCGATCTCGCCGACTGCCTCATCAAGATGGGCGCACGGATCGAGGGCGCGGGCACGTCCACCATCGAGATTTCCGGTGTGCCGCGCCTGCGCGGCGCGCGCCATTCGGTCCTGCCCGACCGCATCGAGACCGGCACCTATGCCATGGCCACGGCCATGACCGGCGGCGACGTGACGCTCGCCGGCGCGCGGGCGGACCTGCTCGAGAGTGCGCTCGATGTGCTGCGCAAGGCGGGCGCGCAGATCGATGTGAACAACGAGGGCATCCGCGTCCGCCGCAACGGCGCGGGCATCTTTCCCGTGGAGGTCTCCACGGCGCCGCATCCGGGCTTCCCGACCGACCTTCAGGCCCAGCTCATGGCCCTGATGACGCGGGCCCAGGGCCGTTCGCGCATCACCGAGACCATCTTCGAGAACCGCTTCATGCATGTGCAGGAACTGGCCCGTCTCGGCGCCAATATCCATCTTGAGGGCGATACCGCCATCGTGGAGGGATCCGACCGCCTCAAGGGCGCCCCGGTGATGGCGACCGACCTGCGTGCCTCCGTGTCCCTCGTCATTGCCGGCCTTGCCGCCGAGGGCGAGACCATGATCCAGCGCGTCTATCACCTCGACCGCGGCTTCGAGCGGCTGGAGGAGAAGCTCTCCCGCTGCGGCGCGCAGATCGAGCGCATCAGCGGCTGAGCCGTGACCCGGTGGCCCGCGCCCTTGCGGCGCGGGGGCTGGCTCTCTATTTGCAGGGCACGTCGAAGGAGGGGCAATCCCATGGACGCGCTCAAGCTTTTCGCGCTGGACGACGAGGACCTCGCGATCCTCTCCACCCATCTGCAGGATGCGGTGGTGAAGGTGGCCGACATCGGCTTCGTGCCCAAGGCGCAGCGCTTCGCCCTCCTGCTCAATCGCTTCGACTGGGACCAGAAGGAATGCGCGGGCGAGCATGTGCGCCGGCGCACCGGCCTGCATTTCGAGCGGGTGACGGCGGTGAAGACGCGCGGCTTCGAGCCGACGGACAAGGAGGAGGTGCTGAACCTCCTCGCCATCACCTTCACCCCCGAGGAAACCCCGTCCGGCTATGTGATCCTGACCTTTTCCGGCGGCGCGGAAATCCGCCTCGATGTGGAATGCATCGAGGCCGGCATGTCCGATCTCGGCCCCGCCTGGGGCTGCACCAAGGCCCCCGCCCACAAGGACACTGCCGCCTGATCGGGCCCGCCCGACGGACTTAAGGCCGCGCTCGCGCGTCCAGGTGTTGCAATCTCCCGCATTCGGCTTCAAGGAAACCCCACACGGCGTGTTGCGCCGGCCGGGATGTCCCGGCCCGCGGGAAACGCCAAGCTTGAGATGCGTGAAGCGCCGCCGGGCCGCTCCGGGGGCGTTTCGAGCGCCGGCGGATCCGGACGGAGCAATAGCTCCGGCCCGGGTCTCCGGCCCCGGGAACCAGAGATGCCGATCCGCCTCGACGCCAAGTCCACCGCTTTCCCCGACGCCTTCGCCACCTTCCTCGCCAGCAAGCGGGAAGCGTCAACCGATGTTGCGGTTGCTGTCGCCGACATCATCGCCGGCGTGCGGGCGCGCGGGGATGCGGCCCTCATCGATTATTCGCGCACCTTCGACCGGGTGGAGCTGGAAGGCCGCATCCGCGTGAGCGAGGCGGAGATCGAGGCGGCGCTCGCCGAGGTGCCGCACGACACCTTCGAGGCGCTGAAGTTCGCGAAGGCCCGCATCGAGGCGCACCACGCCCGCCAGCTTCCGGCGGACGAGCGCTATACGGATGCGGTCGGGGTCGAGCTCGGCCAGCGCTGGACGCCGGTGGATGCGGTGGGTCTTTATGTGCCCGGCGGCACGGCGGCCTATCCCTCGTCCGTGCTCATGAATGCGGTGCCGGCGAAGGTCGCGGGCGTGCCGCGCGTTGCCATGGTGGTGCCTTCGCCCGATGGCGTCATCGCGCCGCTGGTGCTCGCCGCTGCCCGCCTTGCGGGCGTGGACGAGGTCTATCGCGTGGGCGGGGCACAGGCGGTGGCCGCGCTCGCCTATGGCACCGAGACGATCGCTCCGGTGGACAAGATTGTCGGCCCGGGCAACGCCTATGTGGCGGCGGCCAAGCGGCAGGTGTTCGGCAAGGTGGGCATCGACATGATCGCCGGCCCCTCCGAGGTGCTGATCCTCGCCGACGGCAACGCCAATGCCGCCTGGATCGCTGCGGACCTGCTGGCGCAGGCCGAGCATGATGCGGCGGCCCAGTCCATCCTCGTCACCGATTCCCCCGCGCTCGCCGATGCCGTCACCCGCGCGGTCGAGGCGCAACTCACCACGCTGCCCCGCCGCGAGATCGCGGAAGCCTCCTGGCGCGACCACGGGGCCATCATCCTCGTCGGCAGCATGGACGAGGCGCTGCCGCTGGTGGACCGCGTTGCCCCCGAGCATCTGGAAATCCATGCGGACGATGCCGATGCGCTGGCCGACCGCATCCGTCATGCGGGTGCGATCTTCGTGGGCGCCTATACGCCGGAGGCCATCGGCGACTATGTGGGCGGCACCAATCATGTGCTGCCCACCGCCCGTTCGGCCCGCTTCTCTTCCGGGCTCGGCGTCTATGACTTCCTCAAGCGCACCTCCATCCTGAAGTGCAGCCCGGCTTCGCTGAACGTGATCGGGCCGGCCGCGGTGCGCCTTGCCGAAGTGGAACGGCTCGATGCCCACGGCCGCTCCATCCTCATCCGCACCAATGCCGGCTGAGGCCCGTTGAGTTCCGACCAGGTGACAGAGGGCCGCCGCGTCCACCCGGGCGCGCGCTGATCGAACCGGATGCGTGAGACGCCATGAGCCAGACCCCGCCGCCGAACCGTCTTTGTGCCGTCACCCTCGACGATGCCTCCATCGGACGGTCCGGGGCGGACGTGGAGCATGAGCGCGCCATCGCCATCTACGACCTTCTGGAAGACAACCGCTTCACCCCCGTGGGCGATCCGGGGGAGGGGCCCTATACGCTGCACATCGGCCTGATGGACAACCGGCTGGTGCTCGATATCCGGCGCGAAAAGGGCAGCGAACCGGTGGTCCAGCACCATCTCTCGCTGAGCCCCCTGCGCAAGGTGGTGAAGGACTATTTCCTCATCTGCGAGAGCTATTACGCCGCCATCCGCACCGCTTCCCCCACCCAGATCGAGGCCATCGACATGGGCCGCCGGGGGCTCCACAACGAGGGATCGACGCTGCTTCAGGAGCGGCTGAAGGACAAGGTGGAGGTGGACTTCGACACCGCCCGCCGCCTCTTTACCCTCATCTGCGCGCTGCACTGGAAGGGCTGACGCGCATGGAGCCGTCCGTACCGGCGGATCGGTCGGCGCGGCCGCAGTCCGTTCTGTTCCTCTGCGGGCAGAATGTGGTGCGCTCCGTCATGGCCGCGGCGCTTGCCCGTCATCTGTTCGGCAAGTCCATCTATATCGCCTCGGCGGGCGTGATCGCCGGGGAAGCGGACCCGTTCGTGGCGGCGGCCATGGACGAGATCGGGCTGGACGTCTCCCGCCACCGCCCGCGCAGCCTCGAGGAACTTGAGGAATATGAGGGGCTGAGCTTCGACCTCGCCATCTCGCTGTCGCCCGATGCGCACCATCTGGCACTGGAGGCGACGCGCACCAATGCGCTGACGGTCGAATACTGGCCGACGCCCGATCCGACGCTGGAGACCGGAAACCGCGAGCAGCGCCTCGCCGCCTATCGTCAGGTGCGCGAGGACCTGGAGCAGCGCATCCGCGCCCGGTTCAAGCCCGGGCGCTGATCGGCAGACCTCACTTCAGGTCCGCGAGGCCCTTCATCAGCGCCGCGTGGAAGCGATCCGGCGCCTGCATCTGCGGCGCGTGGCCGAGATCGGGGAACATGACCAGCTTCGAGTCCGGAATGGCGGCGGCTGCGGCGGGGCCGAGCTTGGCGTAATTGCCGACCTTCTTCTGCACCTCCGGCGGGGCGGCATCCTTGCCGATGGCGGTGAGGTCCTTCTCGCCGATGAGCATCAGGGTGGGGGCGCGGATCTTACCCAACTCGTAGACGACCGGCTGGCCATAGACCATGTCGGAGGCGAGCGCCTGATCCCATGCCACGGCGGCCTTGCCGTCGCCCTGGTACATGCCGGCCAGCATGGCGACCCAGCGGTCATAGTCCGGCGACCAGCTGCCCGCATAATAGGTCTTCTGCTGGTAGGCCTTGATGCTGTCGAAGGTGGTCCGCAGCTCGCCCGCGAACCACTGGTCCACGGTGCGCGCCGGAATGCCGGCCGCGCGCCAGTCCTCAAGCCCGATGGGGTTCACGAGGACGAGGCCGGAGAGCGCATCGGGAAAGCTGATGGCATAGCGCATGGCGAGCATGCCGCCCATGGAGTGGCCCATGATGATGGGCTTCTCGACACCGATCTGCTCCAGCAGCGCCTTGGTGTTGGCGGCGAGCTGATAGAGCGAGAACTGGTAGCCCATGGGCTTGGACGACTTGCAGAAGCCGATCTGGTCCGGCGCGACCACGCGATAGCCGGCCTTCAGCAGCACGGCCATCGTGGCTTCCCACGTGGCGCCGCAGAAGTTCTTGCCATGAAGCAGGACGACGGTGCGCCCGTTCGGCTGCTCCGGCTTCACGTCCATATAGGTCATCTGCAGCGGCTTGCGCTGGGAGACGAACTCGAACCGCTTCACTTCATAGGGATAGGGGAAGTCCTGCAACTCCGCCCCGTACGCCCGCACGACGGGCGCGCCATCGGGCCGGGGCGCCTCGGTCTCGGACGGCGCGGCGTGCTTCGGGGTGTCCTTGACGGTCTGATCCTTGACCATCGGGTCTTTGACCGTGGTGTCCTTGACCGTTTCCTGGGCGGCGGCTGGGGCAGCCAGCAGGGCCAAAGCGAGGGCAAGTCGCGCGGCGCGCATGGAATCCTTTCCCGGTGCGTCGAACACGCCAGTGATGCGGCGGCGTTCTGAAAAGGGGCAACCGGTCGTCGCCACAAGGGCGTCCCGGCACGCCCGAACGATGGCCTCCGGAAAGCCCGGCCGCAAGCGACCTTTGGCCGTTTCTTCTCTCACATGTTTCGGATAGCGTGCCGGCGCGCGGCGCAACGCGTTGCGCGCTTTGGTTTTGGTCGAGGTGAGGTTACGCAGACGTGAACGACCGGGTCCAGCTCGTGCTCGCTTCGGGGTCGCCCCGCAGGCTCGCTCTGCTCAATCAGGCCGGCATCCAGCCGGACCGGCTCATGCCCGCGGACGTGGACGAGACGCCCGAGCGCGGCGAACTCCCGCGCCGGCTCGCCCTGCGCCTCGCGCAGCAGAAGGGCGAACTGGTGGCCTCCCGCTGCCGCGAGGCGGACATTCCGGCCCTCGTGATTGCCGCCGATACGGTGGTGGCGGCGGGACGGCGCATCCTGCCCAAGCCCGAGTTGCAGGAAGAGGCGGAGGCCTGCCTGCGCCTGCTCTCCGGCCGTGCCCACCGGGTGTTCACCGGCCTGTGCCTCGTGACCCCCAAGGGGCGCGTGCGCACCCGTCTCGTCGAAAGCCGCCTGCGCTTCAAGCGCCTGACGTCGGAGGACATCGCGGCCTATCTCGCCTGCGGTGAATGGCGCGGCAAGGCGGGTGGCTATGCCATACAGGGCATCGCCGGCAGCTTCGTCGTGAAGCTCACCGGCTCCTACACCAGCGTGGTCGGCCTCCCGCTCGCCGAGACGGTGGCGCTCCTGAACGGCGAGGGCTACCCCGTCCGAACCGGCTGGGTGGAGAGCGCCGCATGAGCGACGAGACCGCCAAGCCGTTCGAACCCAAGCCGTGTCCGATCTGCGGCAAGCCGTCCATCGAGCGCTACAAGCCGTTCTGTTCCAAGCGCTGCGCCGATGTGGACCTCAACCGCTGGCTGACTGGCGCCTATGCCATTCCCGTCGTCGAGGAAGAGGACGAGGACGGCGAACCGCTGTCGCCGCCCCTTCGCCCCGAGTAAGGCGCTGGGTCAACCGCACGCCCAGTCGAACTTCATCTCCTTGAAGTCGAGCTGGGCGTTGCCGCCGCCGAAATTGTAGCCCCCGAAGTCCTCCTCGAACTCGATGTAATAGGGGCTGAATTGGGGAATGGCCTGCACGGGCCGCATGGTGCCGCCGATGTGCATCGGTGCATGGCCGGCCGCCCAGTCGTGCTCGCGCCAGTTCTCCACCTCCACCTTGCCGTCCAGCCAGTAAAAATAGGACTGGTAGCCACCATCCGGCGGCGTGCCGTCCCAGCTTTCGCGTGGCGGCTTGCCGGCATTGGGGTCGCTGGCGCGGGGCTGCCAGCGGATGGGGCGGTGGATGAGAAAGGGATCATCCGCCGCGACCGGCGGCGCGAGGCGGGCATTGAAGGCCTCATAGGCCACTGCCGAGCCGCGCGAGAGCCAGTCGAGCGCGGGCGCTCCCGCCGCGAGCGGGCTGTCCACCGGCGCGGGTGGGCGGCACGGCGGGCCGGCGAATTCCTCTGCCGTCAGGAGAATGGCCGCAAAGGCGCAGCCGAGGATATCCTCCATGCGCGTCAGCCGGGGATGGGACCGTTGCGCGCGCTCCCAGTAGGGCCGCAGCGCCGGATCGGAGGGCGGCGCCTCGGCGGTGACGGCCTCCGCCATGCCCTCCGGCCCGTCCATGGGGCTGCCGTCGAAACCGTCGGGGGCGGTGGCGAAGAAGGAGACGGCCACCAGGTCCGGTCCATGTACCCGGTAATCCTCGGGCAGCAGCAGCGTGAAGCCGTGCATCATCGGCACGCCGGTGTGCGGATCGAGCGGCCATTGCTCGGGTCTGAGGCCCGGCGGCAAACCGAAGCACCAACCCTGACCCTCCGGAGCCGGCACGCCCGCGCGCCAGTCCTCCAGCAGCACGTCGTAAGCCTGCATGGATGCTCCTCTTTTCGGCTGTGCCGGCCGGCACGCCTCCCGGGTCAATGCCGGGGCACGCTTGCGGTTCCGCTGAAGCTGGCCGGCGGGGGAGGCGCGCGGCTTGCCTTGAACGCGGCCGCACGGCAGGAATGATCGGGCAGGCCCAAGCCGTTCGAGGAGTGCCGCCCGTGTCCGTCTTCGCCAATTCCACCGCCCACTGGCGGCATCTCGACGCCGCCCACCATCTCCATCCCTTCAGCGACACCAAGAGCCTGAATGCGGAAGGGGTGCGCGTCATCACGCGGGCGGAGGGCGTCTATATCTTCGACAGCGAGGGCAAACGCATTCTCGACGGCATGTCGGGCCTGTGGTGCTCGGCGGTCGGCCACGGGCGCCACGCCATCGTGGACGCCATCGCGGACCAATTGCGGCAGCTCGACTATTACAACACCTTCTTCAAGACCACCCATCCGGGCGCGGCGGAACTCGCCGCCGCCATCGCGCAGGTGGCGCCCGAGGGGTTCGAGCGCGTCTTCTTCACCTCCGGCGGGTCTGAGGCGGTGGACACCGTCATCCGCATGGTGCGGCACTATTGGGCGGCCGCGGGCAAGCCCGGCAAGCACATCTTCATCGCGCGGAAGAATGCCTATCACGGCTCCACCATCGGCGGCGCGTCGCTCGGCGGCATGGCGCCGATGCATGCGCAGGGCGGCCTGCCCATTCCCGGCATCGTCCATGTGCAGCAGCCCTACTGGTGGGGCGAGGGCGGGACCATGTCGCCCGAGGAATTCGGCCTTTTTGCCGCGCAGGAGGTGGCCCGCGCCATCGATGAGGCGGGGCCGGAGAATGTCGCGGCCTTCATCGGCGAGCCCATCCAGGGCGCCGGCGGCGTCATCATCCCGCCCTCCACCTATTGGCCGGAAGTGCAGAAGATTTGCCGCGAGCGCGACGTGCTGCTGGTCTCCGACGAGGTGATCTGCGGCTTCGGTCGCACGGGCGAATGGTTCGGCTGCCAGCACATGGGCGTGCAACCGGACCTCATCACCTTCGCCAAGGGCGTCACCTCCGGCTATTTCCCGCTGGGCGGCGTCATCGTGGGCGAACGGGTGGCCGAAGGGCTCATCGAGCAGGGCGGTGAATTCCACCACGGCTACACCTATTCCGGCCACCCCGGCGGCTGCGCGGCGGCGCTCGCGACGCTCAGGATCATGCAGGAGGAAGACCTCGTCGCCCGCGTGAAGTGCGAGATCGGTCCCTATCTCCAGGAGCGCTGGCTGCCTCTGGCCAACCATCCGCTGGTGGGCGAGGCGCGCATGGTCGGGCTCATCGGGGCGCTGGAACTGACGCCTCACAAGGAGACGCGTGCGAAGTTCCCCGGAGAAGTCGGCACCGTCGGCCTCATCGCCCGCGACATCTCCTTCCGCGAGGGGCTGGTGATGCGCGCGGTGCGCGACAGCCTGATCCTCGCCCCGCCCTTCACCCTCAGCGAGGAGGAAGCGGACGACCTGATCGCGACCGTCGGTCGTGTGCTCGACCAGACGCTCGCGGTGGTGCGCGACCGCGGTCTCATGGGGCCGCCCCTTTGAGCGGATGCTTCCGGTCAACCTGACCCAGATGAGGCGCCACCGGCCCGCTACCGCGCAGAGAGTTCGCGTCGCGGCGGGCCGCTCTCTTCTTGCTGGAGAAGCTGCGGGCTTGGTCTCCGTGGCCGCGCTCCAGCTCAGGGATTGTTGCGAAAATAAGAAAGTTGCAGGCGGACATAATAATTCTTCGCAAGATCTGTTGAGGTCAATCGGGAACGAAGCAGTCAACGCGACGTTGGAAAGCGTGGTTCGGTCATCAGAGGAGATGAACCATGCGAAATGGAATTCTTGCTTCGACTGTAGCCCTGTCTCTGCTGGCGCCCGTGGCGGCGTTCGCGCAGGCTTCGACTGCGACGGGCGCTGTGGGTGGCGCGGCCGTCGGTGCGGCGGTGGGCGGTCCCGTGGGTGCCGTTGTCGGCGGCGTTGCGGGCGCGTCCATCGGCGCGGCGGCTGAGCCGCCGGCGGAGGTGCGCTCCTATGTGATCCAGGAGCGCCGCCCGTCGGTGCGCGTGGAGCGCGAGGTGGTCGTGGGCGAGCCCCTGCCGTCTAACGTGCAGCTCTACACGATCCCCAATAACAATGCCTATGAGTACACCGTGGTGAACGACCGGCGCGTCATCGTCGAGCCGCGCACCCGCAAGGTGATCCAAGTCATCGAGTGACCCTGAACCTGTGTGCGGCCGGCCTCGTGCCGGCCGCAGCAGTCCTTCATGTCAGACGACAGTCGTTTCGGCGAAAGCCGGGACCTTCGCCTTAAAAGCCTCCAGCCACGCGACGAGCTTCGGGTGGCCGGAGCGCCATTCCCCCTTGAAGCGCAGGTCGAGATAGCCGAGCGCACT
Source organism: Azorhizobium sp. AG788 (assembly GCF_004364705.1). Classification (NCBI taxonomy): domain Bacteria; kingdom Pseudomonadati; phylum Pseudomonadota; class Alphaproteobacteria; order Hyphomicrobiales; family Xanthobacteraceae; genus Azorhizobium; species Azorhizobium sp. AG788. The sequence goes on along the minus strand of NZ_SOBM01000005.1, from coordinate 272,665 downwards.
GGCCAGCGCGATGGCGCCGTTCGTCAGGGCCTCCGACGGCGGATTGGCCTCCAGCGACTCCAGCGCGCGGGACACCTTGGCCGCCTGCTTGTCCAGCCAGCTCTGCACCTGCATGCCCTCGGGGCGATAGCGGTGTTCGTAGATCTGTAGGAGTGCGGCATCGGCCATCCCGTCCGCCAGCGCTTCCAGCTTCAGAGCCGCGAAGCGCGCCTTGGGCTCGGCTGGGATGAGCTTGTTTCCGCCCAGATGGTCGAGATAGGCGACGATCACCGGCGAATCGAACAGCACCTCTCCATCCTCCAGCAGCAGCGCCGGAATCTTGCCCAGCGGGTTCTGGGTGGAGATGCTGTCGGTCGGGTCCGTCGTATCGCAGGGCTCGAGTTCGAGCGGAATGCCCAGCACGGCTGCCGCGAGGCGGCACTTGCGGACGAAGGGCGAAGCGGGAGAGTAACGCAGACGCAAGGGCATGGCGGCTCCGGAAGGATGCGCGTTGCGGGGGGCTTTGGGCGGCCGCATTGGTCGCCGGTTCCATCTAAAGCCGGATCGGCGGGGTGAGAAGCAGTCGCCGGGGCAAAATCCGCCTGGCGGACGCGCCGGTCACGCGCCTTGCGTGAGCCAGGACACCCGCACGCGTCCCTTGCCGTCCCGAGCCATCAGCGGATTGATGGCGGTGAGGATGGTCCGCATCTCCTCCGCGAGCGTGAACGGCGGATTGAGGATGATGAGCCCCGAGCCGGAGAGCTGGCTCTGCGAGCGCACTTCCGCGAAATCGATCTCCACCCGCAGCGTCTTGGGCAGGCCGAGGCGGGCGACGTCGCGCCGGAAGGCATCCACCGTCATCAGGTCCTTGATCGGGTACCAGAGCATCACCACGCCCGTGGCGAAGCGCTGGGCGGCGGTCTCCAGCGCGGCGGTGAGGCGGCCGAATTCGCCGGCCTCCTCGAAGGGCGGGTCGATCAGCAGCACGCCGCGCCGCTCGCGGGGCGGCAGGTGGGCGGCGACCGCCTTCCATCCATCCTGCGACAGCACCTTGGCGCGGGCGTCATGGCCCACCGCCTTCTCCAGCTTTTGGCGCTCCTCGCCATGCAGTTCGCAGAAGAGGAAGCGGTCCTGAGGGCGGCCGAGCGCCAGAGCGAGGGCGGGGGAGCCCGGATAGCGCCGGGGACCGGCCGTCTCGCGCAGGGTGCGCACCGCGCCAAGATAGGGCTCCAGAAGCTGCGCCACCGGTTCGGGCAGGTCCGCTGCCAGCACGCGCTCGATACCCGCCTCCGCCTCGCCCGTCTTCATGGCCGACGTGCCCGCCAGATCATAGAGGCCGGCGCCCGCATGGGTGTCGATCACCCGATAGGCGTTGTCCTTCTTGGCGAGATAGGTGAGCACGCGGGCGAGGGCCGCATGCTTCATGACATCCGCCGGGTTTCCGGCGTGGAAGGCGTGGCGATAGTTCATGCCGCGTCTTCGCCGGAAGACGGCCTCAGCGCAAGGGGGGAACGGCGAGGCGCCGGCCGGCTGGGCAGCTCTTGGCGTCCACTTCGGGGCAGGGGCGGAAGGTGAGCGACTTGGAGAGGCAGATGCGCACTTCGCGCAGCCGCGTCTTGTCGCAGTCCACCGACAGCATGTTGGCCTCGAGTCCCGGATTGGCGGCGATGAAGGCGGTCTCCACCTCGGCCGGCGAGACCATGCGGTAGTCCGTCGGGTTTACATAGGACGGCGGGATCTCAACCTTGGCGCGGGCGCTGCGCACGAGGTCGAAATAGGCGGTCGCCGAAAGGCCCGAGCAGGTGCCGTGCTTGCGCCACTCATGGATGACGAGGCCGGGGCTCGGCATCAGGTCGAGCATGCCGTCGATCTGGCGCTGGGGCAGGCGTGGCGACGAGCGATCGCAATCCTGCGGATAGCCCTTCTCATACTGCGGCCACAGGCCGTGCACGACGAAGGCGAAGGGGCGGGGGCCGCCGCATTGCAGGCCGTCCGGCCTGTCGCGCGTGGCGCAATAGCTGGGCGACCAGGAAAGGGAGAGAACGTAGAAATCAAACGCGCCAGGTTTATCCTCGGCGGCGAACGCGACGGTTGCCGTCGCCAGAAGCAGCAGCAAGCCGGCGAGAAGCCTCACGGACGGGCCATGGTGCACTTGGGCGCGTAGGCGAATTCCCGGTCATACTCCGGAATGCACCACTCGACGCCCCAGGTCATGTTCTGCCAGCCGCCATCCTCGATGATCGAGTAATAGATGGTGTGCTGCTTGGTGTCGTTGGTGACGATGGTCGCCTGGCAGTAGCGGCGCGGCACGAAGCCCTCGCCCCACGGCTTGTCGGCGATTTCCTTGACGTTGGAATAGCTGACGATGTTGGCGCCGTTGTGCCAGTACATCCGCTCCGTCTCGGCGAAGTGGTTGGAGATGGTGCCGAGCGCGAGGGGCTCGCTGCACGCGGGCACATTGCCGGTGAACTTGCTGTTCGGAAGCCAGAAATTCTTCTCGAGCAGGCTCTGGGCATGCGCGGGCGCGACGACACTCGCGAGCACCAGCGCGGCAGCCATACCGGCCTGAGCCAATGCCTTGCGCACCGTTCGAGCCATCGTCTTCTCCTGCATCACCATGTTGCGCGGACGATGGCCCCGGGCACGCCAACGGTCAAGCGCTGGCGTGCAACACATTTTTAAATTTCGCGCGGCACAGCGCGGGATTACCGCTCACATGAAAAGCTTCTCGCCCTTCAGCGCCGGATCGCCATAGAGGCCGGCGACGAATTCGCCATAACCGTTGTAGAGGAGGGTCGGCCGGCGCTCGCCGGTGGCGATGTCCTTCTCCGTGGCCTGGCTCCAGCGGGGGTGCGACACCTGCGGGTTCACGTTCGCCCAGAAGCCGTATTCCGCGCCCTGCACAACTTCCCAGAAGCTCTTGGGCCGCTGGTCGGTGAAGGTGAACTTCACGATCGCCTTGATGGACTTGAAGCCGTATTTCCAGGGCGTTGCCAGCCGCAGCGGTGCGCCGAACTGGTTCTGGGCGGGCTTGCCGTAGATGCCGGTGACAAGGAAGGCGAGTTCGTTGGTCGCCTCGGCCATTGTCAGACCCTCCACATAGGGCCAGGGATAGAAGCGGCCGGATTGGCCGGGCGCCACGTCGCGATCGAGAAAGGTCTCCATGCGCACGTATTTCGCGCCCGAGAGCGGACGGGCGTAATCGACGAAGGCCTTCATGGGAAAACCGGTCCAGGGAACGGCCATGGACCAGGCCTCGACGCAGCGGTGGCGATAGAGGCGTTCTTCCAGCGTCATCGCCTTCAGGAGATCGTCGATGCCCACCTGCCGGGGCTGTTCCACCATGCCGTCGATGGTCACGGTCCAGGGCCGCACCTTCAGCTTCGCGGCGGCGCGGCCGACGTCATAGTTGGTGCCGAACTCATAGTAATTGTTGACCGAGCTGGCGTCCTTCTCCGGCGTCATGGGGCGGTCGAGCGTGTAACGCTCGTTGCGCTTTGCCGGATAGAGGCTGGCGGACGGATCGGTTTCGGCGGCTTGGGCAACGCCCGGCAGCAGGCTGGCGCCGATCAGTCCGGCGCCCGCCCCAAGCAGGCGCCGCCGCGACAGGAAGATGTCTTCCGGTGTCGCAAGATGTTCGGGAATTTCCCAGCCGCGCTTCGACTTGATGAGCATGCAATCCTCCGTTGGGCGGAGGATCATGCGCGCGGCGGCCGCGCGCAATTCAAACGGCCGTGTTTCGTAAAGGCACGGTCAGTGCTTGGGTGGGCCGGAGGGCTGGAGGGTCAGGCTTGCGGCAGCCACCGAGATGCTGAGGCCGTTCTCGGCCGAAACGCTGAGCGGCTGGAGGGCGATGCCGGTGTTCGCGTCCTTGGCCACCAGAACGTTGGCGGAGAAGCCGGAACCGAGCGCGGCGCCGCTGGTGAAGCCCACATATTCGCCGGCGAGGGCACCGGGGCCGAGGCGGCCGGAGGTGGCGAGCACCATCCAGAGCATGCTTGGCTGGTCGGAGACGCCGAAATCGAGGCCGGCCCGGTTGAGGGTGCCGGTGTAATACTGATTCTGTCCCGAGGCCGGCCGGTATTCGCAGCTCACGGTGCGAGTCGAGCCAAGGCCATAGGCGGTCGCGCTTTCACCGCGGCACTCCAGGAGGCCGCTCTGGACGCGCGTCGGACCCTTGTCGGCCGTCGCAGGGACCGGAGCCGGTTCTGCCGGGGCTACCGGCGGCACTGCGGCAGGGTCCGTCGCCGTGAGCGCCGGGGAGGCGGTGCGCGGCACGGGCTGGAATGTCATGGACTTGCGGCCGGAGCCCTGGTCCTGCGCGACGGCCGTCGGAACGGCGAGGCCGGTCAGCAGAAGGGCGAGCGCGCCTGAGAGGAAGCGCGGCGGCATGCGCCGCGCCTCCCCCGAGCGATCCGGCAGGCCGGACAGGCTCACTTGACGTACTTGGCGCGCTTGGCCGGCTTGGCAGCCGGGACGGGCGTGAGGGTCAGGTCGCCGATGCCAGCCGCGACGGTGAGGCCGGTCATGCCTTCCACGGAGACGGGCTGAAGGGCGATGGTCTGGTTGGAGCCGCCGAGGAGCACGTTGGCGCCGCCGCCGAAGCCCACGGCCACATTCGCGGTCGCGCCGACATACTTGCCGGTCAGGTCGACAGCCTTGGGCGAGGTGGACGGCGCGAACACGCCCCACTGCAGCGTGCCGGCGCCGGTGGCGCCGAGGTCGACGCCGTAGCGGTTCACGGTGCCGGTGTACTGGGCGGAGACGACCGGGGCGGTCGGGGTGCCGGTCAGGAAGTCGCAGGAGATCTGGCGGCTGGAGGCGAACACCAGGCCGACGCCCGGAGCCACCTTGCACGACAGGACGCCGACCTGGACCTTCGGCGCGGTCTGCGCGGAAGCCGGGGCAGCAGCGAACGCCGCACCGACCACGGCGGCGGCGGAGAGAACAGACATGAGACGCATGGGAATCCCCCAATGAAGCGGCCGGTCGGACCGGCCGGAAGTGACGCCCCCTGTCCACGCTGGACAGGGGGCGGAAGTTCGATCAGCGCGCGGTGAGCGTGAGGTCGGAGACGGTCAGGCCGACATTGAGGCCCGTGCCGCCTTCAACCGAGACCGGCTGCAGGGTGAAGGAGTTGCGCGAGCCCCCCACAAGCGCATTGGCTCCCACACCGAGGCCGACGGCGGCGTTCGCGGTGGCGCCCACATAGGTGCCGGCGAGGTCGCCCGGAGAGACGCGGCGGGTCGGGGCGAGCACGCCCCACACCAGCGTCTGCTGGCCGGAGATGCCCACGTCGAGGCCGAAGCGGCGGACCGTGCCCGCATACTTGCCGGCCTTGGCGCCGCGCACGCTCGGACGGAAGTTGCAGTCGAGCTGTCGGACCGAGCCGATCACGAAGCTGATGTTGGGCGCGACGGTGCACACGAGGGTGCCCACCTGGATGTTCGCGGCCGAAGCGGGGGCAGCGAACGCGATGCCAGCGCAAGCGAGCGCGGCGGCAATGCCAGCCTTAAAGACAGTCTTCATAGTGCCTTCCTCCAAACGGGCCCAGAGGGTTACCCACCCGTTGCGGGTGGGCAAGCCTTAGCTCGGTCTCAACCGTTCGCCAACGCGCCCGAGGGCCCCAGGTTCCTTTTTTCTGGAACTCAGACCAATGCGCCACAGAAGCGCTGGATGCGGCGGCAGGCTTCCTCGAGATCGGAGGTCGCCGTCGCATAGGAGATACGGAAGGCCGGGCCGAGGCCGAAGGCCGAGCCATGGACCACCGCAACGCCTTCTGCGCTCAGGAGCTCGGTCGCGAAATCCTCGTCCGTGGCGATGACCTTGCCCTCGGGGGTCTTCTTGCCGATGGTCCCGGCGCAGGACGGGAACACGTAGAAGGCGCCTTCCGGCTTCGGGCAATGCAGACCCTTGGCCTGGTTCAGCATGGACACCACGAGATCGCGGCGCTCCTTGAACACCTTGTTGTTCTCGGCGATGAAGTCCTGCGGACCGTCCAGCGCCTCGAGCGCCGCCCACTGGGCGATGGAGGAGGGGTTGGAGGTGGACTGCGACTGCAGCGTGCCGATGGCCTTGATGAGGGCCTCGGGGCCGGCCGCATAGCCGATGCGCCAGCCGGTCATGCAATAGGCCTTGGACACGCCGTTCATGGTCAGCGTGCGGTCGTAGAGCTGCGGCTCCACCTGCGCCGGGGTGACGAACTTGAAGTCGTCATAGACGAGGTGCTCGTACATGTCGTCCGTGAGGATCATCACGTGCGGGTGGCGCAGCAGCACGTCGGTGAGGGCCTTCAGCTCATCGAAGCTGTAGGCGGCGCCCGACGGATTGGACGGGGAGTTGAAGATCAGCCACTTGGTCTTCGGCGTGATGTGGGCTTCCAGCACGTCCGGACGCAGCTTGAAATTGTCCTCGATCGTGGTCGGCACGGAGACGGGCTTGCCGCCGCAGAATTCCACGATGTCCGGATAGCTCACCCAGAAGGGGGCGGGAATCAGCACCTCGTCGCCGGCGTCCACCGTCGCGACCAGGGCATTGAACAGCACCTGCTTGCCGCCGGTGCCGACCGTGACCTGCGAGGGCTTGTAGTCGAGACCGTTCTCGCGCTTGAACTTGCGGCAGATGGCCGCCTTCAGCTCGGGCATGCCATCCACGGCGGTATACTTGGTCTCGCCCCGGCGGATGGCCGCGATGGCCGCTTCCTTGATGTTGTCCGGCGTGTCGAAATCGGGCTCGCCGGCGCTGAGGGCGATGATGTCACGTCCGGTGGCCTTCAGCTCACGCGCCTTGTTGGAAATGGCGATGGTGGGCGAGGGCTTGATACGCTTGAGGGCGGACGAGAGAAGGCTCATGGCCGTAAGGCTCCGGGCACATCGCTCCAGCCGCGTTCTCTGCGCTGGGGCGACGCGAAGGTGACACGAAAATCCCGGCGCGCCATATAGCCTTGCCGGGCGCGCGGGACACTAATGGAGCCGTCCGCCCGGAACAAGCAATGTTGCGGAATGAATTGCGCAGCGCTTTTGATGAGTCCGCGGGTTGCGCCGGATGCCGCTTCCGCCCATCTAGCAGCCGACCACCCGGGACCCTGCCGTGCTGACGCTCTATTCCACCCGCTCGTCGGGAAATGCCTACAAGGTGCGGCTGCTGCTGGCGAAGCTCCGCCTGCCGTTCCGTCTGGTGGAGGTGGACATCTTCGCGGGCGAGAATCGCACGCCCGAATTCCTCCAGCTCAATCCGGAGGGGCGGGTGCCCCTGCTGGAGCTTGAGGACGGACACATCCTCGCCGAGTCGAACGCTATTCTCTTCTATCTCGCCGAGGGCACGCCCTTCCTGCCGCCCGATCCGGTGGCGCGGGCGGACACGCTGCGCTGGATGTTCTTCGAGCAGAACAATCACGAGCCGGGAATCGCCCAGGCCCGTTTCTGGCTGCGGCAGGTGCGGGGCGGCCGCGACCTGCGGGCCCATGACATCGACCGCTGGATGGAAGAGGGGTACGGCGCGCTCCGCGTCATGGAGCGGCACTTGGTCGCGCGATCCTTCTTCGTGGGCGAGAGCCTGACCATTGCGGACATCGCCCTCTATGCCCACACGCATGTGGCCCATGAAGGCGACTTCGATCTCGCCGGTTTCCCCAACGTGCGTGGCTGGATCGACCGGATGGAGGCTGCGCCCTGCCATGTGGGCATGGACTGGAGTCCCGAGATGCCGGCGCGGCTGTTTACTGGGGATGAGTGCGGGGAACTCTCGCTGGCGTGATTGAAATCATGAAAACGCCACGACTTTACCGCTGCCAGCCACCTGTTCGCCACACTCTCTGCGCGCCCCAGCGTCAGCCTTGACGCCAAGTGGGGAACCGATTCGCTGGTTTCGTGCGTTGCAGTGTCGATCCGTCGCCAGACTGCGCCATCGTGTCAGCGGGGCGACCCTCCGTTCGAGGGACAATGATGATGTCACAGCGTCATGCGTTCGAATTGCAGGAACTGGGGCCGTCCGCCGCGGACCCGCAGGTGCTCGCGCGCGCCGTCAAGAAGCACCAAATTGGAGGCGTTGTGGCACAGATCGCCCTCACCATTGTCTTGATGTTGGCGATCTGCGCTGTCACCTTGGTGTTGAGCTTGGACCGCGCGGCCGCGGCGAGCCTTGAAACCACGGAGGGTACGGCCGTGTCGATGTCCATGACTGCCGTCTTCACTGTCTTCGGTCTTGCGGCGGCTTTCCTGCTGCTTCCGCGGCGCGAGCCCAAGCCCGTTCCCGTGCGGATCAAGGCGCGGCGGACTCTCCGCCGCGACTGAACGGGTTCGATCTTCAGAATTTGTGGAAGATGAAGAAGGCGCCGCCCACGATGAGGGCGAAGCCGACTGCATGGTTCCAGCCCAGCGGCTCCTTGAGATAGAGCACCGAGAAACCGGCGAACACGACCAGGGTGATGACCTCCTGGATCGTCTTGAGTTGCGCCGTCGTGTAGATGCCTGAGCCGATGCGATTGGCCGGCACCGCCAGACAATATTCGAAGAATGCGATGCCCCAGCTCGCCACGATGGCGATCAGGATGGGCGAAGCCTTGTATTTCAGATGGCCGTACCAGGCGAACGTCATGAAGATGTTCGAAGCCAGCAGCATCAGGATGGGCAAGGCGGCGGGGGCGAGATTGGGCATGGGCGTCCTGTCGGTCTCGGGCGGAAGGGGCTGTCCTTACGGCAAGGGTCACGTTTGCCGAAAAGGCTGGAAATAACGCCTGTTTCGCGGTTTTGATCCAGCCCTTCCGGCGCATTTATCCGGCGCGGGAAGTGATGGAGACTGTCCCGTGAAGATGACCGGCATTCCCTTCGGCACCACCGACTGGGCCGAGGTTCCCGCCACTGAGCACAAAGGCGAGCAGGGCCTCGCCTTGTGGCGCACCCGCCAGTTCGGCGACATCCGCGTCCGCATGGTCGAGTACTCGCCGGGCTATGTCTCCGACCACTGGTGCGTGAAGGGGCACATCCTGCTCTGCCTCGAAGGCGAACTGCACACCACCCTCGAGGACGGTCGCACCTTCACCCTGACGCCGGGCACCAGCTATCAGGTGGCCGACAATGCCGAGCCGCACCGCTCCCGGACGGCGACCGGCGCGAAGCTGTTCATCGTGGATTGACACGCATCGCGCGGCCGCCCGGACATCCTCCGGGCGGTCCCGTTTTGTTCCGCGTGCCATCTTCCCACTGCGCGCCGTCGCCCCCATATTGGCGCCATGGCCAAAGCATCCCGTCCCGGCAAGCTCGGTGAGCGCTCACAGCGTCATTTCGAGCCCGCGCCCCCCCAGCCGCTCGATCCCGCGCTCGCGCAGTCTCTGGGGCTCAACCCCGGCGATCTCTCCGTCGATTTCGAATCGAGCGGCGCCTCCGCTACGGTGCAGGCGCTCTCGCAACTGATCGAGAACGGGCGGCCGGAGGTGAACGGCCAGACCTGGGTGCCCCATCGCCCGCCGCGCCCGGAGAAGAGCGAAGGCGGCATCCGCTTCGTGATGAAGAGCGACTTCCAGCCTTCGGGCGACCAGCCGCAGGCCATCAAGGAACTGACGGAGGCCGCCCGGCAGGGCGAGCGCGATCAGGTGCTGCTGGGCGTCACCGGTTCGGGCAAGACCTTCACCATGGCCAAGGTGATCGAGACGCTGCAGCGCCCGGCCATCGTGCTGGCGCCCAACAAGACGCTGGCGGCGCAGCTCTATGGCGAGTTCAAGAGCTTCTTCCCGGACAATGCCGTCGAGTACTTCGTCTCCTACTACGATTATTACCAGCCGGAAGCCTACGTTCCGCGCACGGACACCTATATCGAGAAGGAATCCTCCATCAACGAGCAGATCGACCGCATGCGCCATGCGGCGACCCGCTCGCTGCTGGAGCGTGACGACGTCATCATCGTCGCCTCGGTGTCCTGCATATACGGTATCGGCTCGGTGGAGACCTACGCCTCCATGACCTTCAAGCTGGAGGTGGGCGAGCGCATCGACCAGCGCCAGCTTCTGGCCGATCTCGTGGCCCTCCAGTACAAGCGCATCCAGTCGGATTTCGCACGCGGCACCTTCCGGGTGCGCGGCGACGTGGTGGAAATCTTCCCCGCCCACTATGAGGATCGCGCCTGGCGCATCTCACTCTTCGGTGACGAGGTGGAGAGCATCGTCGAGTTCGACCCGCTCACCGGCCACAAGACTGGCGACATGAAGAGCGTGAAGGTCTACGCCTCCTCGCATTATGTGACGCCGCGCCCGACCCTCATCCAGGCCATCACTGGCATCAAGGCCGAGCTGAAGCACCGGCTGGACGAGCTCTACAAGATGGGGCGCCTGCTGGAAGCGCAGCGGCTGGAGCAGCGCACCCGCTACGACATCGAGATGATGGAGGCGACGGGCAGTTGCGCCGGCATCGAGAACTATTCGCGCTGGCTCACCGGCCGCAAGCCGGGCGAACCGCCGCCGACCCTGTTCGAATACGTGCCCGACGACGCCATGGTCTTCATCGACGAGAGCCATGTGACCGTGCCGCAGATCGGCGCCATGTATCGCGGCGACTTCCGCCGCAAGGCGACGCTGGCGGAATACGGCTTCCGCCTGCCGTCCTGCATGGACAACCGCCCGCTGCGCTTCGAGGAATGGGACGCCATGCGGCCGCAGACGGTGCATGTCTCGGCGACCCCCGGCCCCTGGGAGATGGACCGCACGGGCGGTGTCTTTGTTGAGCAGGTGATCCGCCCCACCGGCCTCATCGACCCGCCGGTGGACATCCGACCCGCGCGCACGCAGGTCGACGACCTCTTGGGCGAGGTGCGGGCGACCGCCGCGAAGGGCTATCGCAGCCTCGTCACCGTGCTCACCAAGCGCATGGCGGAAGACCTCACGGAATATCTGCACGAGAACGGCATCCGCGTGCGCTACATGCACTCGGACATCGACACCATCGAGCGCATCGAGATCATCCGCGACCTGCGCCTCGGCGCCTTCGACGTGCTGATCGGCATCAACCTGCTGCGCGAGGGCCTCGATATTCCCGAGTGCGGGCTGGTGGCCATTCTGGATGCGGACAAGGAAGGCTTCCTGCGCTCGGAGACATCGCTCATCCAGACTATCGGCCGCGCGGCGCGAAACGTGGACGGCCGGGTGATCCTCTATGCGGATCACGAGACCGGCTCCATGAAGCGGGCCATGGCCGAGACCGCCCGCCGCCGTGAGAAGCAGATCGCCTATAACACCGAGCACGGCATCACGCCCGAGAGCGTGAAGAAGGCCATCGGCGACATCCTGAACTCCGTCTATGAGCGCGACCACGTGGCAGTGGATTCCGGCCTCGCGGAGGAGGGGGCGGCCTTCGGGCACAATCTCAAGGCCATCATGGCGGATCTTGAGAAGCGCATGCGCGCCGCTGCCGCCGACCTCGACTTCGAGGAGGCCGCGCGCCTGCGCGACGAGATCAAGCGCCTCCAGGCCACCGAGCTTGCCGTCTCTGATGATCCCATGGCGCGGCAGGAGGCGGTGGACGACCGGACCGGCGGCTTCCGTGGTCCGCGCAAATATGGCAAGGCCGCGAACCTTCCGGCTGCGGCCGCCAAGGGCAAGGGGCGGGCCCGGGCCCCGGCCAAGCCAGCCGACGATGCGGGCATGGGCGAGGAACAGTCCCGATACGCGCCCGACACCGGAAGCCGCGCCGGCCCCCCCGAAATGCCGCTCTATGCGCCGCGACCCGCGACGCGTGCGGCCAAGCCTTCGCTTGACGACATGGGACCGGGGACGGATCGGGCCGAACCGCTCGGTGCCGCCGATTTCCGTCCGGGACCCCGCCCGGATCCCGGCACGAAGGGGTACCGCAAGGGTGGGCGTCGCAAGGGCTGAACGGCGCACCTGCTCCCGGTGGACTCCCATGGGTCCGCCGGCCACTCCGGCGCGGATTGGACGGTTGCAGTGAGCATCCGCTTCTTGTGACCCGTTGCGCCGCATCCTGTGCGTGCAGGCGGGTGGCGGATTGCAACTTCTCATCCGCTCATTCGGCCGGTTGATGCGCCGGCAAGCCACGCCAACTGAAGATTGTGGTGGGCGCTACGGGAAAACCTCCCGCTTTTGCCGTTCACCCCGGAGAAAGTGTCTTCTATCCTTCACACAGAGGTTCTAGGTGTCGGCCTCCCGCCGGACCGGAGTCCCGGCTGAGTGCCGCTGAGGGATTTCCTTGAGCATTACGGACGAGAAGGCAGGGCGGCAGGGGGCGTCTCGCTTCGTCTGGATCAACGCCCCCGTTTTCGTCTGTCTTCTGGCATGCGCGCTCGTTCTGTTTACGCTGCGGCAGTATTCGATCTTCTATTACGATGCCGCCAAAGACGAGGCCATCGCCGAGGCGCAGGATACGATCCGCCGGGTCGTTCTGGACATCTCCCAGACCTTCTATTCCTACGACAGCATCCTGAAATCGGCGATCGCCGTCCTTGAGGACGAGGCCATCGCCACGCTCGCTCCGGACGTGCAGGACCGTCTGCTGGCCCGCATGGTGGTCCAGTTCCCCTATGTGCGCTCCATCGTCATGCTCGCCCCGAGCGGGACCGTCCGCAACTCCTCCATCAGCGGCACGCCTGCGCAGGATGATTACGGCGGATCGGACTTTTTCCGGGAGCAGGTGAGCGGCGCGCTGGTGGGGCCCTACATGGCCCTGTTTAGCCGGGAGGGTCTCAAGGGCCTCGAATATCAGGTGGCCATCAGCCGCCGCATCACCTATGCGGGCCAGTTCCGCGGGGTGGCCGTGGTGTTCGTGCGGTTGCGGGACTTCCGCGACCAGTTCACCAACATCAACATCGGCGGCGGCAATACGCTCGTTCTCGTCCATGACAGCGGGCAGATCCTGACGCGCAAGCCCTCGCGCGACGGGCTCGGCGACTTCGGCACCACCGTCTCGCCGTCCAAGCTGGCGCGACTTCAGCGCACCAGCGAGGGCTCCTATTTCGACGTCTCGCGGCTCGATGGCCGCCAGCGGCTGTTCGTGTTCCAGCGGGTGCCGGAATGGCCGCTCATGCTGGTGGTGGGGACGCCGGTGGATGCCATCGATGCCGAATGGCGCCAGCGCATCGCCATCGCCGGATCTGCGAGCGCCCTCAGTTGCTTCGCGCTGGCCGTGCTCGGCTTCAGGCTGCGGCGCGAGCGCATCAAGCGCGCGGAGGCGGAGGCCGCGCTCGAACAGCTCTCCGTCACCGACTTCCTGACCGGCCTTGCCAACCGGCGGCGGTTCGACGAGGTGGTGCAGCGGGAGTTCCGTCGCGCCGTGCGCACCGACGGCTGGCTCTCGGTGGTCATCATCGATGCGGACCACTTCAAGGCGCTCAACGACCGCTTCGGGCATTCGGCTGGCGACGAGACGCTGAAGATGATCGCCGCCGCCATCTCCTCCTGCGCCCGCCGCGCCAGCGACCTCGGCGCGCGCCTCGGTGGCGAGGAGTTCGCGATCGTGCTGCCGGACACGTCCGCCGCCGCCGCCTATGAGCTGACCGAACGCATCCGCCGGACCATGGAGGCCCACGCCTTCAATCCGGACGGCCCCCCGGCCACCACGCTGAGCGCGGGCATCGCCTCCACCAAGGACCGCCCGGCGCCGGAGAGTGTGCGTGCCCTGATCGAGGCGGCCGATCAGGCGCTCTACCGGGCGAAGAACGCCGGGCGGAACCGCACGGAACTTGCCGCATCCCTGACGGTGAGTGCGGCCTGACGCCTCTGGCCTGCGGCCCTGTTCTTGCTTGCGGTGGAGGAGGGACGGGGCAATTGTCGCGAAGGCGACAGGAGGCCGGAATGGGGCAGGCGGCGGAACGGGACGTGGCGCTCGCGGAGCCGGACGCACGCATCCTTGCGCTCGCCGGCGCGGACCGCGCGCGCATTCAGGGGCTGCTGTGCGCGGCGGCGGAGCACTTCACGGCCACGGGCTGGCGCGTCATGGGGGTGATCGAGGAGATCGCGGCCGATGGCGAGGAGGTCTGGCTGCGGGATCTCGTGACCGGCGCCCGTCACAAGCTGACGCAGAATCTCGGTCCCGGCGCGGCGGGCTGCACGCTCGATCCAGCGGGGCTCGCGGCGGCCTGTGCGCTGGTCCAGGCGGCCGTGGACGCCTGGGCGCGTGAGCCACAGACGCAGCCGGCCGTGGTCATTCTGAGCAAATTCGGCCGCCAGGAAGCGGAGGGGAGGGGCCTGACCCACGCGTTTCACGCGGCGGTGGCGGCGGACCTGCCCGTGCTCACTTCGGTTTCCCCCACCGTCGCCGGGCAGTGGGAGGCCTTCGCCGGTCCCCTCGCGCGGATCGCGCCGGTGGAGATGGCGGCAGTGGCCGGCTGGCAGGAGCGCCTCGCCCCGGCCTGACCAGGCCGTTGGGCTCAGGGGACCAGGAAGTGTTCGGCCCATTCGGCGCGCGGAATCACCGTGCCGAGGGCGTAGTCGAAGGCCTTCACCTCGGTGCCGCTTTCAGCGGTCTGGCACGCATAGGAGAGGTGATACCACTTGCCGCCGCTGCGCACGGCGGCGCCCGGCGCGCGGATGGTGCCGCCGTTGATGACCGTATCCGCATAGGCATAGGCGACCAGTTCGTCGGGACGCAGGCCCTTGTGCTCGCGGCCGATGACGCCCATCGCGCGGGCGTTGCAGCGCTGCTCCATGCGGGCGTTGGGGGCGAGCTTGAGGATCTGTTCGTCGCTGTGGGAGGAGGCTTGAGCGGCGCTTCCGGTGGCCGCGAGGGTCGCGGCGAAGACGATCTGGGCGATCCGGGACGGTGTGAGGATCATGGCCTCATGTGCCCTTTCGTAAAGAAGGCTTGGCGGCCCGCGCCCTCAGGGGCGGCGGAGCCGTCAAGCCTTGGCCTGCGCCGTGTGGCGAGGATGTGGCGATGCCGCGCGGCGGTCAGCCGTGCGGGCGCACCTTTCCGCGAGCGCCATGGGAAGCCTTCTGGCCGCCCGGACCGTTGCCCCAGCTGCGCACGCCGGCCTGGTTGCCGTAGCCCTTGCCCTTACCGCCGGCGGCGCCGCGACCGGCCGCGGGACCGTGGCCGCGCGGCGGACCGCGCCGCTCGGGCGCGCTGCCGTCATGGGGCTCGATGGGATAGTCGCCCGCCGCGCTGGCGCGGGCGGAGTGGATGAACGAGTCGGCCAGCGGCTCGGCGATCTCGAACAGGGTCTCGTTCTCGAAGATGCGGATGGCGCCGATGTCGCCCTTGGTCACGCCGCCCCGGCGGCAGATGAGCGGCAGCAGCCACTTGGGATCGGCATTCTTGCGCCGGCCGACCGCGAGGCGGAACCAGGCGCCGCCCGTGCCGGTGGCACCAAGGCCCGCGCGGCCGTCGCGCTTCTGCCGGCCCTCGCCGGGATCGGTGACTTCCTCCGGCGCCGGCAGGCGGGCGCGATAGAGGCGCACGAGGGCGGTGGCGAGTTCCTGCGCGGAGTACTGGGCCAGCAGCGCCTCGGCGAGATTGGCATCCTCGGCGGCGGGCAGTTCGGAGAGCTGCGGATCGGAGAGCATGCGCTCCTGATCGAGGGCGCGCACTTCCTCGGCGGTGGGCGGTCCGCTCCAGGCGGGCACCACGCGGGCCTCGGCGAGCAACTGGTCCGCCTTGCGGCGGCGGCCCGGCGGAACGAGCAGGACGCTCACGCCCTTGCGGCCCGCGCGGCCGGTGCGGCCGGAGCGGTGCTGGAGGCTTTCTGCGTCATGCGGCAGTTCCGCATGGATCACGAGGCCGAGGCCGGGCAGATCGATGCCGCGCGCGGCGACGTCGGTGGCGACGCAGACGCGGGCGCGGCCGTCGCGCAGGGCCTGAAGGGCAAGGTTGCGCTCGTTCTGGCCGAGCTCACCGGAGAGGGCGACGGCGGAGAAGCCGCGCTCCTGAAGGGTGGCCGTCAGATGGCGCACCGCCTCACGTGTGTTGCAAAAGACGATGGCGCCGGGCGCCTCGAAGAAGCGCAGCAGGTTCACCACCGCATGCTCGATCTCGCGGGGCGAGACGCGCACGGCGCGATATTCGATGTCGGCATGGCCGACCTTCTGGCCCGCCACCTCGATGCGCAGGGCATCGTGCTGGTACTGGCGGGCGAGGGCGGCGATGTCGCGCGGCATGGTCGCCGAGAACAGCAGGGTCTGGCGCTTGCCGGGCGTGGAATCGAGGATGAATTCCAGATCCTCGCGGAAGCCGAGGTCGAGCATCTCGTCGGCTTCGTCCAGCACCACGGCGGCGAGCTGGCTCATGTCGAGCCGGCCGCGCTCCAGATGGTCGCGCAGGCGGCCCGGGGTGCCGACCACCACATGGGCGCCGTCCTGAAGCTGGCGCTTCTCGCGCAGCGGGTCCATGCCGCCGACGCAGGCGACGATGCGGCCGCCGGCTTCCGCATAGAGCCAGGCCAGTTCCTTGTGGACCTGAAGCGCGAGCTCGCGGGTCGGGGCGATGACGAGGGCGAGGGGCGCGCTAGGCGCCGGCAGGCGCTCATCGCTGCCGAGCAGCGTCTGGCCGACGGCGAGGCCATAGGCCACGGTCTTGCCGGAGCCGGTCTGGGCGGAGACCAGCATGTCGCGGCCGGTCGCCTCGGGGGCGGTCACGGCGCTCTGGACCGGTGTCGGGTCCGTATAGGAGCGGGCCGCCAGCGCGCGGGCGAGGGCGGGGGAAGACGTCTCGAAGGGCACGGGTCGAAAACCTTTCCGGTCCCCGAACCTGCCGAGGACGCATGCAGCGAAGGGGCACCCGGCGGAAGACCCGCTGCCCACACATCTGCGAATGGAAGAAACCATGGTCGCGCCAAACAGGGCCGACCGTTCAGATCGAAGCGGCGCGCATATTGCACCGCAGTGATGACGCTGTCTCTAACGGCAAGAAGATGGCGGCGCCATGGCGGACTGCGCATGGCTCCTGTGCATTGCTATCCGATTGGCGCGCAACCCGCTCGCAAAGCACGTCAATGGAGCGAGAGGTGCGGCACGCCATGGATGGGCAGGCGCACCACCACTGTCGTCCCCGCGCCTTCCGTGGAGCGGATGCGCATGGAACCGCCGTGCAGTTCCGCCAGCGACTTGGCAATGGCAAGGCCGAGGCCCGATCCCTTGTGGGTCTTGGTGAACTGGCTCTCCACCTGCTCGAACGGCCGGCCGATCTTGTTGAGGGCGTGACGCGGAATGCCGATGCCGGTGTCCTCGATGGCGATGACGGCCGCCCCGCCGTTGACCTTGGCCCGCACCGCCACATGCCCGCCCTCGGGCGTGAACTTCACGGCGTTGGAGAGCAGGTTCAGCAGGATCTGCTTGAGGGCGCGGCGGTCGCCACGCATCACCTGACCGGCGCCCACCTGCGCGGTCATGTCGAGCTGCTTCTCGTCTCCCTTCACGGCCGTCACGCGCATCGCATCCGCGATGATCTCGTCGAGCCGGATGTCCTCCAGCTCCAGTTGCATGCGGCCCGCCTCGATCTTCGACATGTCGAGGATGTCGTTGATGACGTCGAGGAGATAGGTGCCAGAGCCTTTGATGTCCGAGCAGTATTCCCGGTACTTGTCGGAGCCGAGCGGGCCAAACATGCCGCTCTCCATGATCTCCGAGAAGCCGATGATGGCATTGAGCGGCGTGCGCAGCTCGTGGGACATGTTGGCGAGGAATTCGCTCTTGGCGCGGTTGGCGTCCTCGGCCCGGGTCTTTTCTTCCGAATATTTCTCGGCCAGCTCGGCGAGCTGCTGGGCCTGATGCTCCAGGGTCTGCTGGGACTTCCTGAGATCGGCCACCAGCGCCATGAGGCGCTTCTCATTGTCCATGAGGCGTTCCTCATGGCGCTTGAGCGGGGTGATGTCGGTACCCACCGAGACGTAGCCGCCGTCCTTGGTGCGACGCTCGGCGATCTTCAGCCAGCGGCCGTTGGAGAGCTGCGCCTCGAAGGCGCGCGAGCCTTCCTCCGGCTTGTCTTCCGGCTTCAGCGGGGTGCGCGTGACCGGGTGGCGGCCGACGGTGGCGATGGTCTCGAAGGGCGTGCCGGCGACGATGGCATCGTCCGGCAGTTCATGCAGGGTCTGGAACTTGGAATTGCAGAGCACGAGGCGGTTCTGGCTGTCCCAGAGCACGAAGGCTTCCGAAATGCTCTCGATGGCGTCGCGCAGGCGCATGTCGGCGGTCACGGTGCGTTCGGCGAGGCGCTGGGCCTCGGTCACGTCCATGGCGATGCCGATGAGGTGGGGGCCGTCCTCGCCCGCCTGCTGCACCACTTCGGCGCGCATGCGCAGCCACACGAAGTCGCCGCGCGCCGTGCGCATGCGGAAGACGCGGTCCACGGAGGCGCCGGGGCGCTCGGCGAGTTCCTGCGCCAGTTCGTAGAGATTGCCATCGTCAGGATGCACGAGCTTGGCGATCTCGCCGAAAGACAGGAGTTCGTCCCGCCGCTCCAGCCCGAGGATCTCGAACATGGTGTCGGACCAATACATGCGCCCCCGCGCCATGTCCCAGTCCCACATGCCGCAGCGGCCGCGGTTGAGCGCGGTGTCGATGCGCATGCGCACGGTGTCGTAGATGTGGTCCGCCTCGCGCGCCCGGCTCGCCTGCCAGTGGAAGGAGAAGCCGAGGATGAGCAGCACCGCGCCGGTGGTGGCGAATAGGGTGATGGTGAGCGTGGTGGAATCCGACCAGACCGCGAGCGCGCGGTTCATGGGCTGGAGATAGACGATCTGGCCGAGCGGCGGATTGAGGTTCCGCACCGTGGCAAGCATCTGCGTGTCGCCGACCGCGATTTCCAGCACGCCGGCGCGCTCGGCGAACACGGTGAGCGGCTGGGAGGGGTCCATGAGGTCGGCAAGGCTGGTGACGCGCGGCGCGCTCTCGGGCGCGGCAGCGATCACCCGGCCGGACGGATCGGTGACATAGATGCGGCGGCCGCCGGAGGTGGCGCGCGGCGGCAGCGCCGCGAGCAGGGCGGAGCCGGTATTGGCGAGCGAGCCGTTGAGGCGGTGGTTCAGCCCCTCTGCGGTAGCGAGGGCCTGGAGGGCAAGGTCGTCCTTGGCATTGTCGAGCACCGATTGCCGGTGCGTATGCACCTGCACCAGCGCGCCGATGCCGAGCACGACGAGAAAGGTGATGATGAGCGCGGGCACGATGCGGCGCAGGAAGGGTTCAGCTTCCAAGAGCCGCTGATAGGCGGGACGCGCGACGGATCTCGCCAAACCACCAATGGCGTCACCGCGCGCACCCACGCTTGCAGCGTTGGCGCGTGCCATCACCTGCCCCCTTCGGATATCCCGCTTCGCAGGCGCGGCCACGCACCCGCAAAGTCTATCGCCCTCGATTGATTGGAGGGACGTGCCGCATCTCTCCGAATCGGGTCGATTGGAATCGAATCGGGGGGTTCTTGTCTAGAGTCTGCGGAGTCAAGGGGCCCTAAAATCGGGTTTAGGTGCGGTAGCCGGCGGAGGGGCATCCCCTGAAACCGAGTCGGCACCGTCCTCTGCGCGAGGACGGTGCCGCATGTGAATTATGGGGAGGGCGCCGGGTGGGTGCGCGTCAGGCCCCCGTCTTGGCCTTCGCGGGGGTAGCGGGCAGGCGCGCGCAGTCGGCATCGCGTGTCGGACCTTCGCCCTGCCAGCGGTTGTAGGCGTCCACGAGGAAGTCGACGAACACCCGCACCTTCAGGTCCAGCGTCGCGCGGGCGGGGAAGATCGCTACCTGCTCCACGGGATCACGGCGCTGCCAGCCGGGCAGGACCACTTCGAGTTCACCCGACTCGACGCGCCGCCGCGACATGCAGCGCGAGAGCATGGTGATACCGCAGGCGCCGGAGGCCTGGCGCACGGCCATGATGGCGTCGTTGGTATCGAGGGCGGGGCTGACACGCATCTCGAAGCTGTCGTTCGGCCCGTCGAGCTGCCAGACGAGGGGGCCGGGGGACGTGCGCACGGCGATGATGTCGTGGTCCGCCAATTCGCGCGGATGGCTCGGCCGACCGAACTCGTCGAGATAGTCGGGACTCGCGAGGAAGATGAGCTGCTGCGATCCGAGGTTGCGGACGTGGTAGCTGGAATCCCGCACCGGTCCGAGGCGCACCGCCACGTCGAAGCCGTGCTCGATGAGATCGAGCGGATGGTTGTCGAGCGTGATGTGCAACTGGACCTTTGGGTAGCGGCGGCGGAAATTCGCCAGCTCCGGCTCCACGATGAGGATGCCGGTGGAATGGGGAAGCAGGACCTTCAGATGCCCCTCGGGCTCCTGCGTCAGCGCGCGGATGGAGGCATCCGCATGGTCGAGGGCGGCGATGGCATCGACGCACTTCTGATAATAGGCTTGCCCCGCCTCGCTCGGCCAGACGCGCCGGGTGGTGCGATGGAGGAGCTGGACGCCCAGCCGGTCTTCCAGCGCCTTCACCTTGCGGCTGACCGAGGTGGGCGGCAGGCCGAGCTGCTCGGCGGCGCCATTGAAGCTGCCGCGATCCACGACCCGCAGAAACACCTCGACATCGTCCAGTCGCGACATGGGGCAGGCCCTTTCCGGTAGGTGCCGGGAACAGCAGTTCCGCGGATGGTTCGCTGGCTGCGTCTTATCTTGGAAATATAGGTTCGCCCGCTGGTGGTGCCAGCGGGCGAGGGAGACGACGCGGCGACTGGGGGGGAGGAAGACCGCCGCGCCGGCATCCGGACCGTCAGGCTCAGTTGTTGCCGAGGCCGCGGTCGCCCAGCTTCAGGTCGAGCTGGTCGGCGCTGCGGGACGGCGCGGCGAAGATGGTGTTGATCTGCTGGGCCCGATCGGAACTCGCGGCGTAGCCGAGCGAGGCGGTGGCGGGCTTGGCAGCCTCGGCGGCGGACTGGGCGGCCACCGCGTAGAATTCCTTGTTGGAGGCGGACAGATATTCATCCGCATGGGCGAGGCCCGAGAAGCTCAGGGAAGCGGCAAGGGCGAAAGCCAAGGTGCTGAGGTTACGCATGGGAGTGTTTCCTTGTTCGTTTGTTGAAGGGGCGCTGCGGCCCCGTTCGATGGACAAGGAGATAGACCCGTGCGGCTCTGCCGATAATGCGCTATTTCCGGCAGTCATTATCCCGGAAGTGGCAGTAATCGGTCTCCGCCCCCCTCAACTGAGGGAGCGGGTGGCGATGTCGGTGACGTCCGCCGAAAGGCCGGGAGTAGCCGCCACGCGCCGCAGGGCGCGTTCGGCGCTCGCTCGGCGCAGCGGCTCGAGTTGCCGGAAGGTCTTGAAAGCCGAGAGCATCCGGGCGGCGACCTGCGGGTTCTTGGCGTCGAGCCCGAGCACCACATCCACCAGGAAGTCGTGGCCCGCTCCGTCCGGTCGATGGAACTGGGTGGGATTGGCGGTGGCGAAGGCACCGATGAGGGCGCGGACGCGGTTCGGATTGCCCATGGAGAAGACCGGCAGAAGGGTGAGATCCTTCACCCGCTCCAGCGTCCCGGCTTCCGGTATCTGCGCCTGCAGGCTCAGCCACTTGTCGATGACCAGCGGGTCGGTGACGAAACGGCGGTAGAAGTCGTCGAGCGCTTCCGCCCGCTCCGGCGTGTCGTGCTGCACCAGCACGGCGAGGGCCGCGAAGCGATCCGTCATGTTGTCCGCGGCCATGAACTGAGCCTTGGCGCGGGCAATGGCCTCGGGTGCGCCACCGGAGGTGAGATAATCGAGGGCGAGATTGCGCAGCGCCCGCCGGCCCGCCGCCGCCGCACCGGGGGAATAGGGGGGCGGGGCGGCGAGGGCCGCATAGGCCTCTTCCAGCGCGCCGTGAAGGGCGGTGGCCAACTGGCGCTTCAATGCCCGGCGGGCGGTGAAGACGGCATCGGGATCGACATTGCTGCCGATCTCGCGGGCGATCTCGTTCTCGCCGGGGATGGCGAGCGCCTGCGCCTTGAAGGCGGGATCGAGCGTCGGGTCCGCGAGCAGCAGGCGGGCGGCTTCGATCAGCGGCGCCGCATCCGGCAGCGTGCCGCTGGCGGCGCCCGCCTTCAGGATGCGGAAGGCAAGGCCCTGAAGGGCGTCGAACCGGTTGAACGGATCTCGATCATGGGCGGCGAGGAAGACGAGGTCGGCGTCCGCGAGGTTCGTCGAAAGGTTGATGGGCGCCGAGAAGCCGCGGTTGAGCGACAGCACCGGGCGCGCATCGATGCCGGTGAAGACGAAGCTCTGCTCGGCCTGCGTCACCTCGATCACGTGGCGGGGCAGGTTGCGGCCGTCGTCCAGAGTCAGCGGCAGGTCCTGCCCGTCCGGCCCGATAAGGCCGATGGCGAGGGGGAGCACGACCGGCTTCTTTTCCGGCTGGGCCGGAGTAGGTGGCGTTTCCTGCCGGATGTCGAGGCGATAGGTGCGCGCGGCGGGATCGAACTGCCCCTGAGCGCTCAGGCGGGGCGTTCCCGCCTGTGAATACCAGAGGGCAAACTGCGAGAGATCGCGTCCGCTTGCCTCCGCAAAGGCCGCAAGGAAATCCTCGATGGTCGCCGCGTCCCCATCGTGGCGGGCGTAATAGAGATCCATGCCGGCGCGGAAGTCCTCGTCCCCCAGCAGGGTCTTGAGCATCCGCACCACCTCGGCGCCCTTCTCATAGACGGTCGCCGTGTAGAAGTTGTTGATCTCGTGGTAGCTTTCGGGGCGCACGGGGTGTGAAAGCGGGCCGGCGTCCTCCGTAAACTGGGCAGCCTTGAGCGTGCGCACATCAGAGATACGCTTCACCGGCCGCGAGCGTTCGTCGGAAGAGAATTCCTGGTCGCGGAAGACGGTGAGGCCTTCCTTGAGGCACAGCTGGAACCAGTCCCGGCAGGTGACGCGGTTGCCGCTCCAGTTGTGGAAATATTCGTGGGCGATCACGCTCTCGATGCCGGCATAATCCGTGTCGGTGGCCGTCTCGGGGCTCGCCAGCACGTATTTGTCGTTGAAGATGTTGAGGCCCTTGTTCTCCATCGCGCCCATGTTGAAGTCGGACACGGCGACGATGTTGAAGACGTCGAGATCGTATTCGCGGCCGAACACCTTCTCGTCCCAGCGCATGGAGCGCTTCAGCGCATCCATGGCATAGGTGGCCCGCGCCTCCTTGCCTGGCTCCACATAGATGCCGAGGTCCACCGGCCGGCCGGAGGCGGTGACGAAGTGGTCCGGCACCTTGGAGAGATTGCCGCCGACAAGGGCGAACAGATAGGAGGGCTTCGGCCAGGGATCGTGCCAGATGGCATAGTGCCGGTCGGTATCGGGAATGGGGCCGCTGCGCTCCAGATTGCCGTTGCTCAGCAGCACCGGGGCTTCCGCGCGGCTCGCCTCCACGCGCACCGTATAGACGGCGAGCACATCCGAGCGGTCCGGGAAATAGGTGATGCGGCGGAAGCCTTCCGGCTCGCACTGCGTGCAGTAATTGTCGCGCGAGCGATAGAGGCCCATGAGCTGGGTGTTTGCGGTGGGGTCCACCAGCGTCTCCACCTCCAGCGTGAAGCGGTCGGAGGGCGGATGCCGCAGGATGAGCGCCTGCGGGCTCGCCTCATAGGCGCCGCCGGCGAGCGGCGTGCCGTCGACCGCCAGGCGCACCAGCGTCAGGCCGTCGCCATCAAGCAGCACGGGGGCCGTCGCATCCCCCTTGGGATTGCGGCGGAGTGCGAGGCGCGAGATCACACGCGTCGCGGTGGGGTGGAGCGAGATGTCGAGATGCACCGTGTCGACGAGCCACGCGGGCGGCCGGTAATCGGCAAGGCGCACGGGATGAGGCTCGGCATCACGCATGGACGGCTCCACTTGTCAGAGTCTGATCCCTTCAGGTTGGAACCACCCGAGAGTGAATCAGTCTCTCATCTCCACCGCAGAGACCGTTGGAAGGATAACGGGCTCTCGCGCCCCTTTGTCGCGGGGCGCGCCGAAGACTAGAAGGTCCCCAGACAGGGGGAAAGGGCGAAACCCGGCGCGCCGGTTGAAAAGTCGGCTGTCGCCACCGCTGCATCAGTGATCCCTGTAAATCTGCCGTTCATCTGCCCGCCACAAAGTATCCGCTTTGTCGCCTCTGCCTCCACGCATGGGAACCTTACAGCATCCGGCTCGTTCAGAGAGCCGGAGGTGCGAAGAATGGTCCGATTTGAAGCTCTCGATGCGTGGCGCGGGATCTGCGCATTGCTCGTTGTATTGTTTCATTTCTGTTTCATTTTCGCGTCTCCGCTCATGGATGCGCGGCTGGTGGCCAATGCCTATCTGTTCGTGGACTTCTTCTTCGTCCTGAGCGGTTTCGTGGTGTCCCACGCCTATCGCGACAGGCTCCATGATGCGGAGAGCTGGGTCGGCTTCGTCATCCGCCGCTTCGGCCGTCTGTGGCCTCTGCATGCGGCGCTGCTGGCTGCCTTCGTGGCTTTCATCGGCCTTGCCAACCTGCTGCCGCATCCCGATCGCCTCGCCCTCTCCTGGGGGCCGGGCGAATATTCGGCGGTGGCGATCCCGCTCCACCTCATGCTGCTCAATGCGGTGAACCTGCACGGCATGGCGTGGAACGCGCCGAGCTGGAGCATCGGCGCGGAATTCTACACCTATCTCTTCTTCGGCGCGGTCTGCCTTCTGGCGCGGGGGCGCCTCGCACTGGTCGCCGGGGTCATTGCGCTCGCCTGCGTCGTGCTGCTGGCCTGCGTCTCGCCCACCTACATGAATTCGACCGCCGATTTCGGCCTCTTCCGCTGCATGGCGGGCTTCTTTACCGGCGTTGTCGCCTATCACGTCCATGAGCGGCTCGCGCAGGCGCCCATGCGGCCTTCGGTGATGGGGACGCTGGTGGAGGGCGTCACCGTCGCCCTCGTGGTCCTGTTCGTGGTGAAGGCCGGGCGCGGACCGGACGCCGTGGCGGCCATCAGCCTTGGCGCGCCCGTGGTGTTCGCCGCAGTGGTGCTGATCTTTGCGCGCGAAGCGGGGCAGGTGTCCCGACTGCTGCGGGGGGCGCCCTTCGCGGCACTCGGCCGCTGGTCCTATTCGATCTACATGGGCCACCAGATCGTGCTGATGGTCGCCGTCTATGGCGTCTGGCTCGCCAACCGCCGGTTCGGCTTAGGGCGCGAGATCGAGGTCATGATCGAGGGCCACGCCAAGACGCTCTACGACCTTGGCGGCGTCGTGCCGAGCTTTGCGCTGCTGGCCGTCATCCTCGGTGTCGTGATTGCGCTTGCGGCCTTCACGTACAGCCGCATCGAGGAGCCGGCCCGGCGGGCGTTCAATGGCTACGCCCGCCGCCGCGAAGACCGGATCGGTCGCGCTCAGGCCCCGGCGAGCCGGGCCTGAAGCGCCTCATAGAGCGGGTTTTCGGCCGCGAACACATATTCGATCGGGCCCACCGTCACCATGCTCGCTCCCCGCTCGCGCAGGAACAGGGAGAGGGCATGGAGCGTATCGGGCGGGCAGTGGAGGGTGAGCATGCCCGAGGAGGTCGGCCCGCCGAAGGGCGCCACGCAGCGGAAGCGGCTCACCGCCTCGTCCACGAGGTTCGCATCGCACTGGACGAAGCGTGTGCGCACCTCGCGCATGGTGCGGGCGCGCTTTTCGGCCGCCATGCGGTCGAACATGGCGCGGGCCGCGGCATGCTGCGCCTCGCCCCATGGGGCGGTCAGCGAGGCGACGAGATTGGCCTCCGAGCGCAGCATCACACCGTCATCCACCACCTTCAGGGCGTTTGCGGCCAGTGTCGCGCCGGTGGTGGTGATGTCCACGATGAGTTCGGCGCTGCCGGCGGCCGGCGTGCCTTCGGTCGCGCCCGCGCTTTCCACGATCCGGTAGTCCACGATGCCGTGACGGGCGAAGAAGCTGCGAGTGAGGTTCACATATTTGGTGGCCACCCGGATGCGCCGGCCGGTGCGGGCGTGGAAGTGACCGGCGACATCGTCGAGGTCTTCCATGGTCCGCACGTCGATCCAGGCCTGCGGCACCGCCACCACCACATTGGCGTGGCCGAAGCCGAGCTTCTCAAGCAGCATCACGCGCTTGTCGGCGTCCGGGATGTTCTCGCGCACGAGATCTTCGCCGGTGACGCCCACATGGACGGCGCCGGAGGCGAGTGCCGCCGCGATCTCGGAGGCCGAGAGATAGGCGACCTCCACATTGTCCACCCCGCCCAGCGCGCCGCGATACTCGCGGGCGCCGCGCGCCTGCACCAGCGGCATCCCCGCCCGGGCGAAGAAGGCGTGGACGTTTTCCTGAAGGCGGCCCTTGGAGGGAACGGCAAGGATCAGCGTGTCGCTCATGACTGGCTCTCCAGCAGGGCGAGACGTTCCACCCACGCGGCAAATCCAACGGCCGGCACCACGGTTTCGGCGCCGAGGCGGCTCATCAGGCGGTCATAGCGCCCGCCGGCCACCAGCGGGGCGGCGACGCGCCCTTCCGGATCGCTGAGTTCGAACACCATGCCGCTGTAATAATCGAGCGGCCGACCGAAGGCGGCGGAGAATTCCACTTCCGACAGGTTCACCCCATGCGCAGCCAGATGGCTCGCCCGCTCCTCGAAGGCGGCGAGCGCGCCGGAAATGTCGATCCGGGCTTCGTTCGCCAGCGCCCGCACCTGTTCCAGCGCCGGGCCGGGGGCGCCGGTGATGGCCAGATAGCGCGAGAGGATGGCGGCCGTCTCGGCCGAGAGGCCGTTTCCTTCCAGCGCCGCCTGCTCCAGGAAGCGGGCGGCGATCTCGGAAACCGTGCGCCCGCCCACGGTGGTGATGCCGGCGATGGACAGAAGATCGGTGATGAGAGCGCGGGCGGCGTCCGGATCGGAGCCGGCCAGAGCCGAGAGCACGCCCGCATGGACGGCAGCGGTGCCCTTGGCCTCGCTCTCGCTCAGGTTGGCGATGTCCTCGTCCAGCCGGCCCTGGCCGAAGTCCTTCATCAGGCGACGGCGCCATGCCGGGGCGAGCGGCAGGGCTTCCAGCACCGCCGAGAACAGCCCCACGTCGCCGATCAGGATTTCGGGATCCGGCACGCCATAGATGGCGCAGGTCTCAAGACCGAGGGCGAGAATGTCCGCATCCGCCGCCGCCGTGTCGGCGCGGCCGAAGGATTCCACGCCCGCCTGCCGGAATTCGCCGGCGCCCCCGGAATGGGAGCGGAACACCGGGCCGAGGTAGGAGACGGCCGCCGGCATGGGCAGTTGCAGGCGCTGCACCTCGCGGGCCACCGGGATGGTGAGGTCCGGACGCAGGCAGAGTTCCTGCCCGTCCTCGCTGCTGGTGAGGAACATGCTGCGGCGGATGGTTTCGCCCGACAGGTCGAGGAAGGCGTCCGCCGGCTGCAGGATGGGCGGGTCCAGCCGCAGGAAGCCGGCGGAGGCGAAGCGCGCCATCAGCGCTTCATCGAGCGCGCTGCTGTCGCGGAGGAGGGGAGGGCTTTGTGCCTCGATCGGCATTGCGGCTCTTGATCGTTGTGGGCGGCCGGGGCCGCAGGTGCGGGACGGTCGCCCGCTTGAGGTTTCGTGCGGGCTTCTAGCAAAGCTCGGCGTCCGCGACCACCCTGTGACAGCCGATGGCGCCTTAAGGGCGGCGCAGTGCTCCGATATAAGGAGCGCAAGCATTGAGATTCGGAAGGACAGCCCATGGCCGAGACCAGCAAGACGGACGCCAAGACCAAGGCCGCAGCCGGTCCCGCCGTGTCCACCCTCTCCTTCGAGGCGGCGCTTGCCGAGCTTGAGAGCATCGTCCAGCGCCTGGAGGCCGGAAACGTGCCGCTGGAAGAGAGCATCGCCATCTATGAGCGCGGCGAGGCGCTGAAGAAGCGCTGCGAGGCGCTGCTGGGCGAAGCCGAGGCCCGGGTCGCCACCATCACCCGCGATGCGGACGGCCGGCCCACCGGCACGGCGCCTCTCGATCCGGCCTGAGCTGTCCCGGAACGGCACAACCCTGCCTCGCCGAAAGGAACGCGGCTGGAACGCAGCGTGTCCGAATCGGGTGGCGCGGTCCGGACGCGGTTCGTTCCGCCCCGCCCTCAGTAGATGCCGGGGATGATGCGCTTGGTGCGCTGCATGTAGGCGTCATATTGCGGGCCGAAGGTCTCCCGCATCATCTGCTCCTCGCGCCCCACCCGGAAGGCGAACAGGATGCCGAAGCCGATGAGGCCCGAGAGGCCCGCGACGAGGTTCGGCAGCAGCAGCGCCTGTGCCACCGCCCACAGGAAGAAGGCCGAATACATAGGGTGCCGCACGGCGCGATAGACGCCGTGGGTGATGAGCTGGTGGGTTTCCTTGATCTCCAGCGTCACCGACCAGTTGCGCCCGAGGTCGCGATGGGTGCGCCAGAACAGCCAGAGCGCAGCGAGGAACACGAGCGCGCCCGCCGTCACCTGAAGCGGCGAGGTGGCATAGGTGAGGCCGCGCGGCCAGCTTGTGAGACAGAACACTGCTGGCACGATGCCGAGACCAAGCGTCGAGATGGTCAGCAGCGTGTATTCGCGCAGCGTGCGGTGGGTGGCGTCGGCCACGCGGGTGCGGCGCACCTTCAGTTCGAAGGGCAGACGCAGCAGATACCAGGACACCACGCCCAGCGCCCAGATGCATTTGGCGAGGGTGACGAGGGAAACCGGGTGAGCGAGCAGGGGAAGCGAAATCATGCGCCCTTTTGCTGCGTCACCGGCGGCGGCGCAAGCAGGCTACCATCCTCCGCGAACACGGAAAGCGGCCCTTCAGGCGATCCGACGAGCGTGTCGTAGGGCACCGGGGCACACACGAACGCATAGAAATCATAAGGCGCCCGCCGGTCGTTCGCGAGGAAGAACTGGCAGTGCAGCCGCATGACATCGGTGCGGAAGCGGGCATAGGTCTTCGGTGTCAGCATGGAGCGGATGGCCACGCGCCGCACCAGCGGCCGGCGGTTGGGGTCGCCGTCCGAGATGCGCCCGAGCGTCACCGGGTCCACCTTGTAGAAGGATACGATGTCGTCGCGGGCCTGATATTCCGTCCAGCCGACGGCGGTGGCCTTGGAGACCGTGCGCGTCGCGCCGCGAAGCCGGTCGGCCGCCGGATGGAGGGCGAACTTCGCGATGGTGGAGCCCAGCGTCAGGATGCGGATGGGGATCTTGGTGCCGAAGTTCGGATCGTCCCGCAGCGCCCGCGCCACGAGGCTGATGGCATGCATGGCGCCGAGGCTGTGACCGGCGATGATGATCTCGTCCACGCCGCCGAAGGCCATCACCGCATGCACGCGGTCCGCAAAGGCGGTGATGCGCTCCTTGATCTCGGGGTGCCGGTCATGGGCGAAATCCACCGAAAATTCCGCAAGATCGAGGGATTGCCGGAGCCGAAACCGCTTGTTGAGAAGCTTCATCAGGCCGAACCCGCCGATGAGCGTCGTCGCCACTCCCGCTGCCACGGCCACCCATTTCCCGGTCTGGCCGTTAAAGGCGTAGAAGGAGCCGATCAGCGCATCGCTCACCACCGGCCGGGCATAGGCCGTGGCGGCAAAGCCCAGGCCCACGGCCACCGCCCAGATGGCGGCCAGCGTCAGATAGGTGAGGCAGAAGAAGATGCCGTAGCGGTGGCTGGTGCCGAAATAGCGGAACAGCGTCCCCGAGCCGATCATGTCGGCGAGGGCGCGGATCGTGCCGCCCAGATGCGACCAGCGGCTGCGGTTCATGTCGCGCCGCACCAGATCGTCCCAGGCGAGAATTTCGAAGTTCGTTTCGGTGGACCAGCCGGGTCCCTCGCTACGCGCCGTCCAGGTGGCACCGGTGCGCTTCGCGCGGGGCACGCTGTCCACCCGCGCCTTGATCCCCCACACGTCCGCAAAGCGCGCAAGCTCGCGCGTGAAGATGCCGTGGTGGGCATCCGCGGTCATGGGATCGTAGCCGGCCACAAAGAAAAGGTGGCGGCGGATTGTGGTGCCTTGGTGGGGTGGCGACATGGCGGCGCAATCTAAAGCAGGCTTGCCGCGGCGCAAAGCGGCTTCCCGGCTTCTCGGCTTGATCTGCGGCGCTGCGGTGCTACCTATGCCGCCGAAGGGCGCGGCCTGGGGATGTGTGGGGCTTGCAAAAGCCCCCGTCAGCCGGTTCGGCGTCCGTTTTTGAACTCGCGCCAGTGCGGCAGGAGCAGGGTGTGACAACGCCGCAAAGGTTGCTGTTCGTGAAGGTGAAGAAGCCGCCTTCGGTCAGCGTGGTCTTCGTCTCCTACAATAGCGGGCGCGTGCTGCCGCGCGCCATCGCCTCGGTGCCCGCCGCCTATCAGGTGGTGGTAGTGGACAATGCCAGCCCCGAGGGACTCGATTGGCAGAGCGAGGTGGCGCGCCCCTTCGATCTGGTGCCCATGTCCGCCAATCTCGGCTTCGGCACCGCCTGCAATGCCGGCGCCCGCGCCGCGCGGGGCGATTATGTGCTCTTCCTCAATCCCGATGCGGTGATGGAGGAGTGCACCGTCCCCGCGCTCCTCGATGCAGTGAAGCGTTATGGCGACCCAGGCATCTTCATGCCGGCGATCCTGGGAGAGAACGGTCGGCCCATGCGCAAGGAAGGCTCGATCCTGGAGCCGGTCCCCCGCAAGCGGCGGCTCAAGGCGGAGGAGATCGCCGGGGATTACTGCACGCGCTTCGTCCATGGCGCTGCCTTCCTCATGGAGCGGCGCGCCTTCCTCGCCATGGGCGGCTTCGATGAGAGCATCTTCCTCTATCACGAGGATGACGATCTTGCGCTGCGGGCCATCCGCTCCGGCATCCCGATCGTCGTCGTGGCGGAAGCCCGCGTGATCCATGCGGGCGGCAAGTCCTCGGCGCCCGGCTGGCGGCAGACTTTCCGCATCAGCCGTTTCAAGAAGCATTCGGAACGCTACGTCCTCGCCAAATATGGTGCAGCCCGCGGCAAGGTTGGCGAGGTAACGTATCTGGCGGCAGGATGCCTGCTCGCTCTGCTCATGCTGGACATCCATCGTCTGATGATCCGTTCCGGCAAGATCGCCGGCCTGTGTGACAGGCTGGCCCTTCCCACCGTACAGGCGCGCACCGGGGGGGCGGACGCGTTTGAGAAAGGACGTCGATGAACCCGGCCAACCCCACCCGCGTCGCACGCTATCTGGCTTCGGCTGCGGTCAAGGTCTTCACCGGCTTCGACGCCACGGCGGACCTGCGCAAGGCACTCGGCCTCATGGTCGCGCCCGAGACGGTGGAGGAGATGCCCGAGGACAAGGCGCTTGAAGGCATGGGCCGCCGCGTGGTGCGGGCTCTGGCACCGGCCGACCAGCGGCCGGTGTGCCTGTTCGTGACCTATTCTCCCGATGGCCGGATCTGGCCGCACGTCATCAGCTATTGCAAGGATCTGAAGGCGGGGGGCTGCCGGCTGGTGATGATCGTCACCACCGACCGCACCGACCTCAAATGTTACGATCCGGGCCTGGCTGTCGCCGATTCGCTGATCGTGCTCGAGAATTTCGGCTACGACTTCTCGGCCTGGGCGCGCGTGCTCCGGCTGTGGCCGGAACTCTGGGCGGCGCCCGCCCTGTGGTTCGCCAACGACAGCGTCTACAATTCCCCGAGCGTGCTCGCCTTCATGCTGGAGCGCGTGAAGCGCAGCGTCGCCGACGTGGTGGCGCTGACCGAGAGCACCGCATTCCGCCGTCATTTCCAGAGCTATTTCTTCGTGCTGCGCCCGAACGCCCTGGCCAGCGAACCGGTGCGGGCCTTCTTCGGCGAGATGCGGGCCATCTTCGACAAGCAGAAGGTGATCGAGACCTGTGAGGTGCCGTTCCCGAGCATCCTCTCCAGCGCCGGACTGATGGTGGACGTGCTCTATCCGCTCGGCCTGACCGACGCGCGGGCGGCCAATCCCACGCTGATGGCGTGGAACGAATTGCTGAAGAACGGCTTCCCGTTCGTGAAGGTGCAGCTGCTGCGCGAGAATCCCATGCATGTGGACCTCTCCAAGTGGCGGGCCGATCTGAAGGCGTGCGGATTCCGTATGGATGAGGTGGAGATGCACGTGGGCAGCCATCGCATCCCCGCGGCGGCGCTCCTCCAGGCGCCGGTCCAGAAGCCGTCCGAGAAGACGCCCGCCGCAGCCTCCTGACGGGAACGCCCGGCGGCGGGTCACAAGGCGGTGCTTGCGCGTTGCGTTGCGGGGGCGGACTGTGTAACCCGTCCTTTCCCGGTGAGAGGCCGGAGCGGAGTGTGCGGTGACGGTAACCAAGACACCGCTTCTCGATACGGTGCGCGACGCCTCAGACGTCAGGCGCCTGCCGGAAGAGAAGCTTTCCCAGCTGGCGGATGAACTGCGTGCGGAGACGATCAGCGCGGTCTCCGTGACCGGCGGTCACCTCGGCGCGGGCCTCGGCGTGGTGGAGCTCACCGTCGCCCTGCACCACGTGTTCAATACGCCCCACGACCGCCTGATCTGGGACGTGGGCCACCAGTGCTATCCGCACAAGATCCTGACCGGCCGCCGCGACCGCATCCGCACCCTGCGCCAGGGCGGCGGGCTGTCCGGCTTCACGCGCCGGTCCGAGAGCGAATACGATCCTTTCGGCGCCGCCCATTCCTCGACATCCATCTCCGCCGGTCTCGGCATGGCGGTGGCGCGCGACCTCTCCGGCGGCGACCGCAATGTGATCGCGGTGATCGGCGACGGCGCCATGTCGGCGGGCATGGCCTATGAAGCCATGAACAACGCTGGCGCCATGGACAGCCGGCTGATCGTCATCCTCAACGACAATGACATGTCCATTGCCCCGCCGACCGGGGCCATGTCCGCCTATCTCGCCCGGCTCATTTCCGGGCGCACCTATCTCTCCCTGCGCGAGATCGGCAAGCAGCTCGCCGGACACCTGCCCAAGTTCGTGAAGGATGGCGCCGCCAAGGCGGAGGAGTTCGCGCGCGGCTTCTGGACCGGCGGCACGCTGTTCGAGGAGATGGGCTTCTATTATGTGGGCCCCATCGACGGCCACAATCTGGAGCACCTGCT
Organism: Azorhizobium sp. AG788; assembly: GCF_004364705.1. Taxonomy (NCBI): domain Bacteria; kingdom Pseudomonadati; phylum Pseudomonadota; class Alphaproteobacteria; order Hyphomicrobiales; family Xanthobacteraceae; genus Azorhizobium; species Azorhizobium sp. AG788. The sequence continues at coordinate 239,843 of NZ_SOBM01000005.1, read as the reverse complement.
GCCGGTGCTGAAGAATGTGCGCGATGCCAAGACCGGCCCCATCCTGGTCCATGTGGTGACGCAGAAGGGCAAGGGCTATCCGCCCGCCGAAGCCTCGGCGGACAAGTATCATGGCGTCGTGAAGTTCGACGTGGTGACGGGCGCGCAGGTGAAGGCCAAGTCCAACGCCCCCAGCTACACACGCGTCTTCGCCGAGACGCTGATCGATGAAGCCCGCCGCGACGACAAGGTGGTGGCCATCACTGCCGCCATGCCGTCCGGCACCGGGCTCGACCTGTTCGGCCAGGCCTTCCCGCAGCGGACCTTCGACGTGGGCATTGCCGAGCAGCATGCCGTGACCTTCGCCGCCGGCCTTGCGGCGGAAGGTTACCGGCCCTTCTGCGCGCTTTATTCCACCTTCCTTCAGCGCGGCTATGATCAGGTGGTGCACGACGTGGCCCTTCAGGGCCTGCCGGTGCGCTTCGCCATCGACCGCGCGGGTCTCGTGGGCGCGGACGGCGCGACCCATGCGGGTGCCTTCGATCTCGCCATGCTTACCTGCCTGCCGGGCTTCACGGTGATGGCCCCCGCCGACGAGGCGGAACTCACGCACATGATCGCCACGGCCGTGGGGCATGACGCCGGCCCCATCGCCTTCCGCTTCCCGCGCGGGGAAGGCGTGGGCGTGGAGCGGCCCGAGAAGGGCGAGCGCCTGCCCATCGGCAAGGGCCGGGTGGTGCGCGAGGGGCAGGATATCGCCTTCCTGTCGCTGGGCACCCGGCTTGCCGCCTGCCTCGATGTGGCCGAGCGCCTCTCCAGCCTTGGCATTTCGGCGACCGTCGCGGATGCCCGCTTCGCCAAGCCCATCGACCGGGAACTGATCGCGCAGCTTGCCCGCACCCATGCGGCGCTGGTGGTGGTGGAGGAGGGTTCCGTCGGCGGCTTCGGCAGCCAGGTCCTCCAGTTCCTCAGCGATGAGGGGCTCATGGACGGCGGCCTGAAGGTGCGCACGCTGACCCTGCCGGACACCTATATCGACCACGACACGCCTGCCGCCCAGCTGGCGGAGGCGGGGCTTGATGCCGATGGCATCTACAAGCGCGCGCTGGCGCTGGTTCAGCCTGCGGAGCGCCGGGGAGCGGTCGCAACAAAACGCGCCTGAAGCCGGAAGGCGACAGGCGCGCAAGGTGCTCCCACTTGAATGAACGCGGCCCGGAGGTCAGCCGGCCGCGTCGGGATTTCAGCCTTTGCAGGCGGTCTCGAAGCTGGCGAAGGCGGTGGGCGCCCCGGTCAGCGAAATCTGCTGCTTCACGCCCTTGACCTCGATGGTCATGAGCTTGCCGCCGGAGAGGACGGCCTTCACGTCGTCAAAGGTGGCGCCGGCTTCCACGTCCACTGCGGCGCTTTCCTCGCTGGTCACGGCCTTGCCGGTGAAGGTCTTCTTCACCTTGCCGGCGCTGAGGATGATGCGCGCGGGCTCGTCGGCCTTGAGGCCCTTGGAGCCGATGTAGCTGCCGACCAGCACCGTCGGATTGCCCTTGTTGCAGACGAAGCCGATCATGCCGTGATCGCTTTCCGGCGCGCTGAACGACAGCGTGGCACCGTTGTCCATGGAGGCAGCGTTCCAGACGAGCTTTTCCTGCGCCGCAGCGGGCAGGCAGGTGGCTGCGAGCAGGCCGGTGGCGAGAAGGGTGCGGAACATGAAGTCTTCCTCAAGATCGGACGGCGCGATCATATCGAAGACAGAACGCACGCAAAGCGTGTCCTTAATTCTAGGTTAAGAACACCACGGTGGGCGAGATCATATCTACTTTGTTACCTCTTTCCCTGGCAGGCGCGCTCAAAGTCCGCAAGGCGTGTACGGGCACCAGCGAGGGGATAGGTCTGGCTGGAGCCCGGCATGCGGACGGCCAGCGTGTCGCCTTCACGGAAGATGTCCAGCACGCGCGGTGTCAGCGTCACCGCCGCCTCCACCACCAGCCGGCCGTCGGTGGTGCCGAGGAAGGCGCTGGCCGCCAGTTCCAGCCGCCGCTTGCCGCTGGAGAGCGACAGGGGCACGCCGTCGCCCGAGCGGATCTTGTTGTCCTGCGGGACTTCGACGGCGATCTGAAGCAACTGGGCGCTGGGCAGGCATGTGGCGGAAAACACCGGGTCCGCCGCCTTCGGCTGGCCGAAGCGCAGGGCATAGGCATCATCCGCCCGCGCGATGCTCCAGACGCGGGTATCCACGGGCTCGGCTTTCGCTGGCTTGCTGGCCTTGGACGGCTTCGTGGCTGCGGCGGCACCACCTGGGCCGGCACACATCAGCGCCGCACACGCGGCCGCAGCAAGGAACTGTCGCATACGCACTCCACCGGCAGGGCTCAAAGCACAACCTGAGTTTGGTTGCAGTGCAAGCCAAACTTGAGCTGGGTCTTTGATCCTGGTTGAAACGTCTCCGCAGCCTAAAAGGCTCCGCCGTGCGGTTCCGTTTGCCTTGCCCCCGGCCGATCGCATATCACGGGCCCGGCCTCGGGTGTGAAGATCCTTTGGCATCAATCCCGTGCGACCGCGCCTCCGTGGCGTCCGCGGGAGCTTTTCGGCAGGGCTTTTGGAAAAGAAGGGGCCGGTATGGCCGCGCGGGCGCGCATCGACAAGCTGCTGGTGGAGCGCGGGCTGTTCGACAGCCGGGCGCGGGCGCAGGCGGCTGTCCTTGCGGGGCAGGTGAGCGTCAATGGCGCGGTTGCGAAGAAGCCGGGACAGGAAGTGGACGAGGATGCGCAGATCGAGGCGCGCGATCTCCATCCTTATGTGTCGCGCGGCGGACTGAAGCTCGAAGCCGGGCTCGATGCGTTCGGCTTCGAGGTGAAAGGCAAGCGGGCACTGGATGTTGGCTCCTCCACCGGAGGCTTTACCGACGTGCTGCTCACGCGCGGCGCCGCCAGCGTCGTGGCCGTGGACGTGGGGCATGACCAGTTCCACCCGCGCCTGCGCGAACGCCCGGAGGTGCGCCTGTTCGAGGGCACCGACATCCGCCGGCTGGAGATGGCGCAAGTCGGCAACCCGGTGGACGTGGTCGTCTCCGACGTCAGCTTCATCTCGCTGGCACTCGTGCTGCCGCCAGCGCTCGCCTTCGCGGCGGAGCAGGCCGCCCTCGTGGCGCTGGTGAAGCCGCAGTTCGAAGCCGGCCCCGCGCATGTGAAGAAGGGCGTGGTGAAGGACGCCGCCATTCATGAGGCGGTCTGTGCCCGTGTGCGAGGCGAGGTCGAAGCCCTCGGCTGGCGGGTGCTGGGCCTCGTGCCGTCGCCCATCGAGGGCGGGGACGGCAATCGGGAATTTCTTTTGGGTGCGGTGCGACCGTGAGCAAGATGGAAGTGGAAGTCCTGCGCGTCGGCGCGCAGGGAGATGGGCTCGCGGCCGGCGGCCTGTTCGTGCCGTATGGCCTGCCGGGGGAGATCATCGCCGGCCGGCGCGACAAGGACCGGCTGGTGGAGCCCCGCGTCCTCAAGGCGAGCCCGGAGCGGGTGGCCCCCGCCTGCACGCATTTCGGCCTCTGCGGCGGCTGCCTGCTCCAGCATTGGGAGGCAGCGGCCTATCAGGCGTGGAAGCGCGGCCTGGTGGTGGACGCGCTTTCCCGCGAGCGGGTCGAGGTGGAGGTGGCGCCGCTGGTGGACGCCCATGGAGAGGGTCGCCGCCGCGCCATCTTCCATGCCCGGCAACTGGGCAGGCGCACCGTGGTCGGCTTTGCCGAGCGCAAGTCGCACGCCATGGTGCCGGTCACGGAATGCCCGGTGCTCTCCCCCGCCCTCGATCAGGCCCTTCCCGTGGCGCGGGCGGTGGCCGAAGCATTGGCGGAGATGAAGAAGCCCCTCGACCTGCATGTGACCGCCACCGAGAGCGGGCTTGATCTGGACGTGCGTGGCTCGGGACCTCTTTCGCCCATGATCCTCATGGACCTCGCCGCCCTTGCGGATCGCTTCGATCTTGCCCGTCTCACCCGCCACGGCGAGATGGTGGTGCAGCGCCGCCTGCCGTTCCTGCCCATGGGCCTTGCGCGCGTGGAACTGCCGCCCGCCTCCTTCCTTCAGGCCACCGCCGCCGGCGAGGCGCTGCTGGCGCAGGCGGTGGGAGAAGGGGTGGAAGGCGCCAGAAGCGTCGCCGATCTCTTCTGCGGCGTCGGCACCTTCGCGCTGCGGCTCGCCAGCCACGCCCGCGTGCGCGGCTATGAGAGCAACGAGACCGCCATCACTGCCTTGCTCAAGGCCATCCGGGGCACGCAGGGCCTCAAGAGCGTGGAAGGGGAAGTGCGCGACCTCTTCCGCCGGCCGCTGATGGCGTATGAGTTGGAGAAGTTCGAGGCCGTGGTCATCGATCCGCCCCGCCAGGGGGCGGAAGCGCAGGCGCGCGAACTCGCCCGCTCCAAGGTGGAACGGCTCGTCTATGTGTCCTGCTCGGCCCAGACCTTCGCCCGCGACGCCCGCCTGCTGATCGACGGCGGCTTCCGCCTTGAGCGCGTGACGCCCTATGACCAGTTTCGCTATTCGCCCCATGTGGAACTCGTGGGCCACTTCCACCGCTAGGGGCCTCAGCCGAAGCGGCCGGTGATGTAGCGCTGGGTGCGGGCGTCCGCCGGTGCCGTGAACAGATGGCGTGTCGTGCCGAACTCCAGGATCTCGCCCAGATACATGAAGGCGGTGTAGTCCGAGATCCGGGCCGCCTGCTGGAGATTGTGCGTGACAATGGCGATGGTGTGATCGCGCTTCAGCTCGTCGATGGTCTGCTCGATCTTGGCCGTCGCGATCGGATCGAGCGCCGAGCATGGCTCGTCGAAGAGGATCACCTCCGGGCCCACCGCCAGCGTGCGGGCGATGCACAGGCGCTGCTGCTGTCCGCCCGACAGGCTGAGCGCGCTCGTGGGCAGGATGTCCTTCACCTCGTCCCACAGGGCCGCGCGCCGGAGCGCCTCTTCGACGCGGTTCCTCAGCTCCGCCGGCGCGGGATCGAGGGAGAGGCGCACGCCGAGGGCCACATTGTCGAAGATGGAGAGGGGAAAGGGCGTCGGCTTCTGGAACACCATGCCGATGCGCGTGCGCAGTGCCAGAAGGTCCACGTTGGGGCCCAGGATGTTCTCCCCGTCCATCCAGACCTCGCCATCGACCGTCTGGTCGAAATAAAGGTCATACATGCGGTTGAAGACCCGCAGCAGGGTGGACTTGCCGCAGCCGGACGGGCCGATGAAGGCGGTGACGCGATCGCGATGCACCGGCACGCTCACGTCATTGAGCGCGAGGGTGCGGCCGTAATGATAGGTGATGTGTCGCGCCTCCATCTTCACCGAAGCGGGAGCCTCGGGCGCGAGGCCCGAAAGGGCGAGGGGCGGCAGGCTGACTTCCGGTCCCAGCGGCGGATGGATCGACATGGGCCGCGCTCCGTAATTGGAACTGCGGCCATGATGCCGGAGGGCACCATACCCGTCCTTGCGCGGGATCAGTCACGGAACCGTCATGGTCCCGCCGCTCAATTGTTGTTCCAGCGCTCGCCCCAGATGCGCTCGCCGATGGTGCAGGAGATGCGCGGCGGCTGGACCACCGGGATGACCAGCGGCACGCGCGGCGGTTTCACGCCGGCCACTTCCAGGACCATCTTGGTCTTGATGGCCTGGATGAACTCTGCCCGCTCGCGCACCGCGATCACGAAGGCGCCGGGGCCGCCGATGACGCAATCCTCGTAATATTGGTCCAGACCCTCGATATCGAGGGAGTTGGAATTGGGCCGCTTCAGCATCAGGGGCAGGCCATTGATTGTGATGCCCTGCGCCACCAAAGCGTCGCGGGTCTGGTCCACGCGGGCGCCCTGGTTGTTCACACCGTCGCCCGAGACATCGATGACCTTCCGCAGGGCGCGATACTCCATGCCCTCGAACAGATGCGCGGAGAAGATGAGCCCGCCGGAGATCGAGGTGCGATAGACCCGGCGGAGGGGCGCGGCGGCGATCTCGGCGGCAACGGCACGGGCCGTCTCCGGCCCATCGACAAGCCGCCAGGGCAGCACCAGCTTCTGTTCGTGCTCCCCCGCCCATTCCACATAGGCCACCAGCACCCGGCCGTTGGGCCCGAGCTTCAGGGCATTGAGGAATTCCGGCGAGACGAGGGCCTGCGCATAGCCGTCCCGCTGGAGGGCCTGTTCTTCCGTATCCATGGAATAGGAGACGTCCACGGCGAGGACGAGAGCCACGTCCACCGTAGGCACGCTTGAGCGCAGCGTCGTCGCCGCCGCGGCAGGGTCGGCGCCGGGCGGGCCGAGGCAGAGGCTTCCGGCAAGGCCGAAAGCCAAGGCGAGAGCGGCGATCCAGCTCCCCACAACGCGTCCCATTGGCAGCCTCCACAGCGGGCTTTCCACGAGCGGTCAGGATCGAATGGTGACACCGATCGGTGCGCGGCAAAAGAGCGCCGCGCGCGGGAGGTCCAAATACCGAATATGACGTAGGGGAATGTTCGGTGACTTCGGGCGGGTCGCCTCACATCAGCACGTAATTGACAGGCTCGGGGAAGGGCGGCAGGTCTGTCTCGCCCAGCGCCTCGCGCAGGTTGATGGCGATGGTCTCGGCGAGCGCCGCGATGGGCAGGTCGTTGGGCAGTTCGCCGAACGGCTCTTCGAGTTCGTCGCCCAGCATGTCGAGGCCGAAGAAGGTATAGGCCACCATGCCCGCCGCGATGGGCTCAAGCCAGCCGATGAGATCGGCAAAGCCGAAGGGCAGCAGGAAGCAGAAGGCATAGGCCGTGCGGTGGAGCAGCAGCGTGTAAGCGAACGGCACCGGGGTCGAGCGGATGCGCTCGCAGGAACCGAGAACCGTCTCCATCTGGCCCACCGTGCCTTCGATGAGCGAGAATTCGATATCGCTCAGCAGGCCGCGCGTGCGGGCGCCCACCAGCAGGCTGGTGATCTGGCGCAGCAGATAATCGGGCGGGTTGCGGCTGGTGAGGAACCGCTCGCTCATGCTGGTGGCAAGGCCGCTCGGGACAGACGGCTGGCTTTTGGATGGCCGCAAATGCTGGACGAGGGCGTAGGTGAAGGCGATGACCAGCCGGACCATTTCGATGCGCAAATGTGCGCCCTCGCTGCCGCCGCGCTCTTCCAGCAGCAGCGTCTGGCGGCCGAAGTTCCGGCAGGCGATGACCAGCGTGCCCCACTGCCGGCGGGCCTCCCACCAGCGGTCGTAACAGGCGTTGTTGCGGAAGCCGAGAAAGATGGATAGGGCGATGCCGATGAGCGCGAAGGGCGCGCTGCTCACGACCGGCACCCAGTCGGGAGCGTGGCGATGGCCATAGACCACCACGGACGACAGCGTCATCACCAGCAGCATCTGCGGCAGGATGCGCGGCAGGATCGAGCCACTCCCGCGCCGCACAATAAAGAAGATGGAAAAGAGGTTGGGTTTCTCTCGAACGATCATGGCGGGCGGAACCGGGCGGCAGACGCAGGGCCGGCCGCAGGCGGCGGGACAGCGCGTCGGGTTCAGGAAGTCCTTCGGGTATAAGCTGGAAGACGCCCGGAACAAGGCAAAGCTCACGTCCGTTTGCGAACTGGCCCGATGGCAGGAGGGTCGGATCCAGTGTCCCGGAAAGTCATCCCGCAATGCAATATTTCCGGACGGCCGGCAGGGCGCCCGACGGCAAGATGCCGCGTTCAATTTTGCAACGCAGCATGGTGGCGCAACGGTTAATACCGAATAGTGGGGGCGTGCTTTTTGTGCTCAGGACGCAGAGGTGCCGCGCGGGCTCTCGCGCGAACCGTATCAACTGATGCGGCGTCTTTGGCTCAGTGTGGCACACACGGAAGAAGGCGATGCGCCCATGGTCGCTCTCACGTTCCGAGAGCTTCTGCGTCAATTCGCCTCGTGCCGTATGGGAATGAAGCGCAATCGGGCGGCTGGGTAGGGCGGCCCCGGCCCGCTCGCGGGCCGGGGCCGAGGATCACGCGGCGGCGTTGAGGTCCTCGACGAAGCGTTCGACCACCTGCTTCAGATCGGCGGCCTGCCCCGAGAGACCCTCGGAGAGCGCCAGCAGTTCGGTGGACGCCGAGCCGGTGAGTTCGGCCGCCTGGCCGACGCCGGTGATGTTCTGCGTCACCTGCTGCGTGCCGTTGGCCGCCCGCTGGCAGTTCTGGGCGATCTCGCCGGTGGCAGCGCCCTGCTCCTCGACCGCGCCAGCGATGGAGGAAGAGATCTGCTTCATGTTGGCGATCACCCGCATGATCTCCGCCATCGAGGTCACGGTGCCTTGGGTGGACTGCTGGATCTCCGAGATCTTGGCGGAAATCTCGTCGGTCGCGCGGGCCGTCTGTGAGGCGAGCTGCTTCACCTCGGAAGCCACCACCGCGAAGCCCTTACCGGCTTCTCCGGCACGGGCGGATTCGATGGTGGCGTTGAGCGCCAGCAGGTTGGTCTGGTCGGCGATGCCCTTGATGAGCGAGATCACATCGCCGATGGCGGTGGCGGCGGTCGCCAGTTCAGAGATGCGGGCGTTGGAGGTCTCCGCTTCGGTGTAGGCGACATCCGCCACCTTGGCCGAGTGGCTGACCTGACCGGTGATCTCCCGCACCGAGGCCGCGAGTTCTTCCGACGAAGCGGCGACCGTCTGCACATTGACGGCGGCTTCTTCGGCGGCTTCCGCGACCGCCTGGGCCTGGCGGGAGGTCTGCTCGGCCGTGGCGGAGAGATTGCGGGCGGACCCGGCCACCTGATCGGAGGAGGCGGCAAAGGCCGAGGAGAGTTCGGTCATGCGGGCCACGAAATTCTCCGCCAGTGTGTTGCGGCGATTGAGAATTTCGCGCTCGCGGGCTTCGCGTTCGGCCTGCGCCCGCCGCAGCGTCTCGGCTTCGGAAAGCTGGCCACGCAGCACTTCGAGCGAGCCGGCCATGGCGCCGATCTCATCTTTCCGCTCGGTGCCGGCCACGGCCTGATCGAGCTTGCCCTGGCCGAGCCCCTTCGTGACAGCCATCATGACGCGGATGGGGGCGACGATGCCGCGGCGCACCAGCAGGACCGCCAGCGCCAGCACCACCAGCGTGGCAACGGCGATGGTGACGAGGGTGACCGTAGCCGTGCGGGTCGAGGTGAGCGTGGCGTCATCCGACAGCGTGTCCACGGACTTGCCCATGGTGGCGTTGAGTGTGGTCACCGTTTCGCCAAGTGCGCGCAGCGCCGGCCGGCAGGAGGCCGACATGGCCTTGCCGGCCCGCAGGTTGGCATCTTCGTCGCCCACGATCTTGGACAGCGCGATCGCTTCTGCGCAGGCGCCGCTCAGGATGGTGGCATAGTCGGTGCCGATGGCGCGAACGCGGTCAGCATACTCCGGAGCGGCCTTGTCCGTAGCGACGCTGATGCGTTCCTGAAACTGGCGTGAACTGGTGCTCAGCAGGGTCTGGGCCCGCTGTCCTTCCTCAGCGGTGGTGGCTGCGATGCCCTGATACACGCCGGCCATCGTCTCGGTGATCATCCGGTTGGCGCGCGAGAGTTCGAGCACGGCCCGCTGGGGTCCGTCGATCAGGTCGCTATAGAGCTGGTCCGTCGCCATGAGGCGGGACGAGGCATAGTATCCGCCTGCGAGGCTGACGAGCCCCAACGCCAGCAACAGGCTGACAACTTTCCAGGTCATCGAGAGATTATTGTACATATCGGTTTCCCCGAGAAAATCGCGTCGCGAGTTATGGTGATCGGTATGATGATAACCGTGAAGCTTGGCGGCAGGTTCCGCGTGGAACCGGTTGGAAAAGCTCCGTATGGGAGCGAAAAACATCCATTCCTGATGAAATCTGGCCAGTTCCGCCATGGCCCAGATCTCTGCCGAGAAGGGATTGGGGTGAGATGATAAAAATGTACAGATAATCAAATAACGGTCGGGGCTGGTGTGAAGCTGTGTTTTGGACGTCGATCCGAAATTGGAAATAGTCGCAATCTGATTTGCTTTTTATCAAATGCAACTGGTGGTAAGTGGGTTGTATTTACTTGAGCTTGGCCTTGGGGTACGCGCTCGGCGCCAAAAGAAAACGCCGGATGCGGGGCATCCGGCGTTGCGACTCCAACGGTTCTGAAGAAGGCTGGATCAGCCCTCGAGGGGCTCGGTTTCCTTGATCTCGATGCCGAAGCCCGAGAGGCCCACATAGGTGCGGGTCTTGGACGCGAGCAGGCGGATGGAGGTGACGCCGAGATCGCGCAGGATCTGTGCGCCGAGGCCGACTTCCCGCCAGTGCTGGTCTCGCTCCATCTCGCTCGAGGTCTTCTCCGAGCCCATCGCAGTCGGCGGCACGCCGACCGTGCCGTCGCGCAGATAGACCAGAATGCCCCGGCCTTCCTGCCTGATGCGCTCCAGCGCCTTCTGCAGGCCCTTGGCGCCGGTGAAGGCATCGGCCACCGGATCAGCGCGATGCAGACGCACCAGCACGTTCTCGCCGTCGCCGATGCGGCCGTGGACGAGCGCCAGATGGTTCACCTGATCAAAGGGGGTGATGTAGGAATAGCCCTGCATCTCGCCGACCAGCGTCGGCACCGGGAATTCGGCGGTGCGCGTCACCAACTTCTCGCGGGCCTGGCGATAGGCGATGAGGTCGGCCACGGAGATGCGCAGCAGGCCGTGCTCGTCGGCAAAGGCATTGACCTGCGGCCCGCGCTTCACGGTGCCGTCGTCATTCACCAGTTCGGCGATCACGCCCACCGGCGGCACGCCGGCGAGGCGGCACAGGTCCACCGCCGCCTCGGTGTGGCCGGAGCGCATGAGCACGCCGCCTTCCTTGGCGATGAGCGGGAAGATGTGGCCGGGCCGAACGAAATCCGCCGCGCCCATGTTGGGATTGGCGAGCGCGCGCACGGTGTTGGTGCGCTCCTCGGCCGAGATGCCCGTGGTGGTGCCGTGCTTCACGTCGATGGAGACGGTGAAGGCGGTGCCGAGCGGTGCATCGTTGTTGGACACCATCGGGTCGAGGCGCAGACGCTTGGCCTCGGAGGGCGGCAGCGGCGTGCAGACGATGCCGGAGGTGTGGCGGATGAGGAAGGCCAGCTTCTGCGGGGTCGCGAGCGAGGCGGCGAGGATGAGGTCGCCTTCGTTCTCGCGGTCGTCATCGTCGGTCACGACGACGATGTCGCCGCGGGCGATGGCTTCGATGGCGAGCTGGACGCGGGACTGCACGGTATCGATCACGGGTAAACCTCGGATGCGTGGGGCCGGCAGCCCCAGGAAGTCATTGGGCGTCACCTGATGGCCGGTGGCCTCGGCGATGCGCTGGGCACTCTCGCGGGAGAGCCAGGCGCCGTCGTCGTTGCACAAGGCGGTGACGCTGGCGGGCGACAGGCGCACCTGCTTGGCAAATGCGCTGCGCGTCACGCCAGCGGTCTGGAGCCATTCGGCGAGCTTCATGGGGGATGTTTAGCAGACCCGAATTTCGGCCGCAATGAAAGCGTGGGAAGTTTCAGTGATACTAAAATGCGCGAATTTTCCCTGCATTTATAGCGCCTTTCGCGCCGCCTACTTGCGCTTGGCCCCCGAACTATGGGGAGGGATTGGGTGCTCACATTGTCTTGAACTTGGCCATGCGTGCCATGGGCATCCCGTTCAAAAGGCCAGCAGACCCGACAAGACCGGATGGACGGGCAGGGGCAGTTTGGCGCCGCATTCCAATCTTGCGGCAGGACCCATCATGACCCCCCAGGCCACTCCCACGCCCTCTCCGCTGCTCATCACCCCCACCGATCATGCGCTGATCATGATCGACTTCCAGTCGCAGATGTCGTTTGCGACGAAGTCCATCGACGCTGTGCTCCTGCGCAACAATGCGGCGCTTGTCGCCCGCGCCGCCGCCAGCTTCGGCGTGCCCTCCATCCTCACCACGGTGGCCGAGCGCAGCTTCTCCGGCCCCATGTATGAAGAGATCACCAGCGCCTTCCCGGGGCAGGCCCTGATCGACCGCACGTCCATGAACACCTGGGAAGACGCCAACGTCATCAAGGTGGTCAACCAAATCGGCAAGCCGCGCCTTGTCATGTGCGGCCTGTGGACCTCGGTCTGCATCGTCGGCCCGTCCCTGTCGGCCATCGCCCAGGGCTTCGAGGTCTATGTGATCGCCGATGCCTGCGGCGACGTCACCGACGAGGCCCACGAGCGCGCCATGGAGCGCATGGTGCAGGCCGGCGTGCGCCCCATGACCTCGCTGCAGTATCTGCTCGAACTCCAGCGCGACTGGGCTCGCACCGAGACTTACGAGTCCACCACCGGCATCGCCAAGCAGTTTGGCGGCTCCTATGGCCTCGGCATCATCTACGCCAAGACCATGTTCGGCGCCCACGAGGGTTGACGCGGCCACGGCGCGGAGGGAGCGCGATGAAGATCTATGTTGTGTCTCTCGCCGCGGGCCTGCTGGTCGGCGTCATCTACGGCCTGCTGAACGTGCGTTCGCCGGCGCCGCCCGTGGTGGCGCTGGTGGGTCTGCTCGGCATCCTTCTGGGCGAGCAGGTGCCGCCGCTCGCCCAGGCCGCCTGGCGGCGCCTGCCCGCCAGCGCATGGATGGATCAGGTGCGCCCGCACGTCTTCGGCCATCTGCCGAGGGGCGAGCGGAGCAAGCCCGAAGAACCGAGCTGACGGAATGCCCTGCCGCCCGTCCCGCACGATGCGGCAGGACTTCGTCCCCTGAATGCCTTCATCACCTCCCGATGAAGGTTGCGGCCGCGCCAATCCGCCCTGCGGCGCGGTCGCATCTTTTTCAAGGGGTTCCGCCGCCTTCGTCTGGATGGGCGGGAGCGGGACAAACCTGCTAGATGAAGAGCTGGCTGGGGCCTCGTGCCTGAGCCCGGCAGCGGAATGGCCCGCGCGCTGAACCCCAATGCCGCCCTTCCGGCGGCCGGATCGACGGCCCGTGCTCGATACGCAAAGTTTCTCCCTCCTCGAGGCTGGAGAGACCCCACTCTACGGCGCGATGCTGGAGAGGGGACGGCCGGTGCTTGTGAAGGTCTGGGACGGCGACGATGCCCGTGGCGCGCAGGTTCTGGAGCAGGAATTCGCCTTCCGGCGGCATCTGTCCGGCGACTGGGCGCTCATTCCCGAAGGTCTGAGCCGGAAGGACGGGCGCCTTGCGCTGGTGCTCGGCGATCCCGGCGCGGTGCCGTTCCGGCAGGCGGCGAATGCCTGCCCCGTCCTGCTTCCGCGCCTCGCGCTGGCGGCGGAACTTGCGGCAGCGGTCCGGGCCATGCATGCGGCGGGCGTTGTCCATGGGGACATCCGGCCGGCGCATATCCTGGCGCGGGCGGATGGTGGCCGCGTCTGGCTGACGGGTTTTGCCCACGCCACGGCACGCGGGCAGGTGCCCGAGGGCGGGCTGACCGATCCCAGCGCGGATGCCTTGCCTTACATGTCGCCGGAACACACGGGCCGCACCGGACGGATCGTGGACGAGCGGTCCGACCTCTACAGTCTCGGCGTCGTGCTCTACGAGCTTCTGGCGGGTGTGCTGCCGTTTCATGCCCAGCGCCGGATGGAGTGGATCCATGCCCACGTGGCCCGGGTGCCGGCCCCGCCGCGCGAGCGGGCCGATCTGCCCGAGGCGGTCTCCGCCATCGTGGTCAAGCTGCTGGCCAAGGAGCCTGCGTCCAGATACCAGAGCGCCGCGACGCTGGAGCAGGATCTGCGGCGGTGCGTGGCGACGCTGCGGCAGAAGGGCACCATTCCGGATTTCGTGCCCGGCGAGAGCGAGGTGCTGCTGGGCAACCCCACGCCCCAGCGCTTTCTCGGCCGCACGTCCGAACTCGGCCATCTGACGACCGCCGCCGCCCGCGTTGCGGCCGACGGCCGGGCCGAGGGTGTCCTCGTTCAGGCGGAGGCCGGGGCGGGAAAAAGTGCGCTCGCCGCCGCCTTCCAGCGCCGGGTGGAGCCGCACATGGCCTGGTTCGCCACCGCCAAGTGCGAGCCGCGCGATCAGCCCTATGCGGCGCTCGGAGCCGCCTTGCGCTCGCTGGTGATCCGCGCGTTGGCGGCGGCGCCGGAGGCGCTGGAAGCGCTCGCCGCCGGCTGGGCTCATGCCTTCGGCGACGACATCGCTTTCCTGCTCGATCTCGTGCCCGAACTCGCGCCGCTGGTGGCCGTCCCTTCTCGTCCGGCGTCGCTGCCACTCATGGAGACGCGGGCGCGCGTCCATCGCCTGCTAGCGGGTGTTCTCGCCGGCTTCGCGCGGCAGCGCCACTTCCTCGTCCTGGTCATGGATGACGTGCAGTGGGCGGACGTCGCCACGCTGGATTTCATCGGCGAACTGCTCGGTGCGGAGACGCCGGCCCCCATTCTCTTCCTCGGGCTCGCGCGCCCCTCGCAGGAGATGGCACTCCTGCGCCTTGCCAGCCACCGCCGGATCGAGACCATGGATCTGGTGCCACTCTCGGTGGCGGAGACGCGCGATCTCGTCGCCGGCCTGCTGCGTGCTCCGGCGAGCGCGGTCGGCGGACTGGCGGAGCTCGTCTGGACGAAGACCGGCGGCAATCCCTTCTTCGTCTGCCAGTTCCTCTCCGTCCTCGCTCACCGCGGCGGCCTGAGCTTCGATCCGGCCAGCGGGCGCTGGGTCTGGGATGCGGCGGTGATCGCCGCCGCGGGCATCGCTGACAACGTGGCGACGCTCATCGCCGGCAAGATCCTGCGGCTTGAGCCCGATCTCCAGAAGCTGCTGATGTTCCTCGCGAGCCTCGGCTCGCAGTTCGATGCCGAACTGCTGGCCACGGTCGAGTCGGTCCATGGCGGCGCGCTGGAGCCGGCGCTCGGCAAGGCGGTGGAGGCGGGATATGTCATCGCGACGCCCACCGGCCATCGCTTCGCCCACGACAAGATTCGCGATGCCGCCTATCAGCTGATCGATCCGTCCAGCCGCGCGAGGTGGCATCTCGGCCTTGCCCGGGTGCTGGCCGGGGCGGTGCGCGAGGGGGCCGGGGCGCGGCTGTTCGATGCCGTGGACCAGTATGGCCTGTGCCTTCGGCTTCTGGAGAATGCCAACGAGCGTCTCGCGGTGGCGGAGCTTTACCTCGATGCTGCCCGCCGCGCCCGCCGCTCCGGCAGCTATGAGGCGGCCCTTGGCCTCGTGCGCACCGCGACCGCCCTGCTGCCGCAGGACCGCTGGAACACCTGCTATCGCACCAGCTTCGAGCTGGCCGTTCTCGGCGCGGAGTGTGCCGCCATGCATGGCGAGCACGCTTATGCGGAGGCTCAACTGGCGGCCGCCAGTGTCCATGCCGAGGAACTGGTGGATGCCGCGCTCGCGACGCGCCTGCAGGTGTCCCTCCTCACTGCCCTCGACCGGTCGGACGAGGCGGTGCGCACCGGGCTCGGCTTCCTCTCCCGCCTCGGCCCCGCCTGGAGTTTTGCTCCCGGGGACACGGTGGAGGAGGAGTATCGCAGCCTCGTGTCGCGGCTGGGCACGCAGCCGGTCGGCGCCCTCGTCGACGCCCCCGCCCTCACGGACCCGCTGCGCCTGGCGGCCATGGAAGTGCTGGTGGAGGTGACGTCGCCCGCCTCCTTCATCGACCGCCGGCTGCACGATCTTGTGCCGCTGCGCATGGTCAATCTCGTGCTGGAGCACGGCCTGTGTGACGCCGCCGCCTTTGCCTTCGAGCATGCGGCCATGGTGATCGGTCCGGCCTTCGGTGATTATGCGCTGGCGCATGCGCTCGGCCAGCTCGGCCTTGATCTCGTCAACCGGCGGGGCTTCGCGCGTTTCCGCGCCAAGGTGGAGATGTGCTTCGGCAGCCTCGTCTCGCCCTGGACGCGGCCGCTGGCGGAGCGACGCGATCTCATCCGCAAGTCGTTCGACAGCGCGCTCGCCGCCGGCGATGCGAACTTCGCCGCCTACTCCTGCAACAACCTCGTCACCAACATGCTGAGCGCCGGCGAGCCTCTCGTCGCCGTGGAGGCCGAGATCGAGCGCGGCCTTGCCTATGCGGCCGGTGTCCGGCTGGTGCGGGTGGAGCTCATCCTCAAGGCGCAGGCGCGTATGGTGCAGCAGATCCGCCGCGGCATCGCGGCAGATCCACAGGAGGAGGCGGCCACCGAGGCGCTTCTGGAGGCCGATCCGCGCCTCGCGGTGGCGGCCTTCTGCTACTGGACGCGCAAGCTTCAGTGCTGCGTGCTGTCGGGCCGCTTTGCCGAGGCCGCGCAGGCCCGGGAGAAGGCCGAACGCTACGCCTGGACTTGTCCCTACTTCCTTGAAACGGCCGTTCTGGCCCTGTTCGGAGGGCTTGCTCTCTCCCTGCCGCGTGCGGCCGGCGAAGAGGGGCCGTGGCGCGATGCTTTCCGGCGCCATGCCACTCAACTGGCACATTGGGCGGCGCACAGTCCGTCCAATTTCGAGGGCGGCGCCCGGCTGCTCGCGGCCGAGGCGGCGCGCCTCGATGGCCGCGACGTGGAGGCCATGACGCTCTATGAGCGGGCGGTGCAGGGCGCGCGTACCCTCGGGCTGTCCCACCACGAGGCGCTGGCGAGCGAGTGCGCCGCGCGCTTCCACGCCAGCCGGGGCCACGGGCTCATCGCCTCCGCCTTCCGTCGCTATGCGGCTTCCGCCTATGAGGTGTGGGGCGCGCATGCCAAGGCCGCCGAACTGGGCAGCGGCTCGGGCGGCATCGTCCAGTCCGACCCCGCGGTCCCCCGGCTGGAGGCGGATCTCGACATCTCCCTCATGCTCGACGGCTCCCGCGCCCTCTCCGCCGAGATCGTGCTGCCCCAGCTGATCGAGCGCCTGCTCACTCTCGCCATGCAGCATGCGGGCGCTGACCGGGGCCTGCTGACCCTGGTGCGGGACGGCCGACCTTATGCGGCGGCGAGCGCGGTCAGCGAGGCGGGCGGCCTGCATGTCTGGATGAGCGAGGTCGGCCTCTACCAATGCCCGTTCCCGGTCTCCCTCGTGAATGTGGTGCTGCGCACCCGGACCAGGTTGATGCTGGCGGATGTGCGCGAGACGCCGGAGTTCGGTGACGATCCCTTCTTCGCCCATGCCCCGCGCGCGGTGCTGGCGCTGCCCCTGAAGAAGGGGGGAGAGGTGGTCGGCGTGCTCTATCTGGAGAACGCCCACCTGCCGGACGCATTCAGCGCCAGCCGCCAGGCCCTTCTGGAGGTTCTCGGCTCGCAGGCGGCCATCTCGCTGGAGAATGCCCGGCTTTATGCGGAGCTCCAGACCGACATCGCCCGCCGCAAGACCATCGAGCAGGAACTGCGCCGCAGCCGCGCCGTGCTGGCGGCGGCGCAGTCCATGATGCAGATCGGCAGCTGGTACTGGGAAGCGGCCAACCGCACCATCCTGTGGTCCGACGAACTGTTCCGCATCCTCGGGCTCGACCCGCTCGAACACAAACCGAGCTTCCAGCTCTTCTGGTCGCGCGTGCATCCCGAGGACAAGGCGCGGCTCAAGGCGGCGATCCACGCGGTGCGGGCCAGCGTCCAGAGCGCCTCCGTCGAGTTCCGCATCGTCCTGCCCGGCGTGGAGGTGCGCCACATCGAGTGCATCATCCCCGCCATGCTGAGCGCCGCCGAGAGCCGGGGCGACTTCGTGGGCACGGTGATGGACGTGACCGAGAAGCATCGCGCCGACGAGCGCCTTAGGGCGGCGCAGGCGGAGCTGGAACGGGTGGCGGGGCTGACCACAATGGGCGAACTGGTGGCTTCCGTCGCCCACGAGATCAGCCAACCGTTGGCCGCTATCGTTGCCAATGCCAGCGCTGGCATCCAGTGGCTGAAGCGCTCGCCGCCCCGCGCCGATCAGGCCGAGCAGGTGCTGGCCCGCATCGCCGCGCAGGGGACCAAGGCGGGGGACGTGATCCGGGGCCTGCGCTCCATCTCGGCCAAGTCCGATGCCCACATGGCGCCCTTCGACGTGCCGGATGCGGTGGACGAGGCCATCGCCTTGCTTGCCGACCGCCTGCGCAAGGCGCATGTCCTGGTGCGGCGGACGCTCTCGCCCTCCGAGCGCATCGCGCATGGCGACCGCGCGCTCTTTCAGCAGGTGGTCATCAATCTCGCGGGCAATGCCATCGAGGCCATGCGCGGGTCGAGCGGGGCCCGCACGCTGAGCATCACCACCCGCAGCCAGGCCGATGCCTTCATGGAGATCGAGGTGGCCGATACCGGCGAGGGCATTCCGCCCGAGCAGGTGGCGCGCATCTTCGATCCCTTCTTCAGCACAAAGCCGGACGGCATGGGCATGGGGCTTGCCATCTGCCGTTCCGTCGTGGAAGCCCATGGCGGTACGCTGGGCGTGGACACCGGTCCGACCGGCACACGCTTCTTCTTCTCGTTTCCCCGGGGCGACCACCCATGACACGCCGTTCCGCCGCCGATCCGACTGCCGCCGAACTGGTGGCCCGCTACGACGGTCAGGCGATGGGTCCGCGCTACTGGACCACGTTTGCGGTGCTGGCCGGGGTCGCGACGCTCGATTTCGCCGATTTCTTCCTCATCGGCTTCATCCTCGCAGTCATCGGGCCGGAATGGGGCCTGAGCTACGGCCAGTCGGCCATGATCCTCTATGGCGGCGGCGTCGGCTCCATCCTCGCCGCGCTGCTGTGGGGCAGCGTCTCCGATGCGCGCGGCAGGAAGCGCCAGATCATATCGGGCACGATCATCTGCGGCCTGTCCGCCGGCCTGATCGCCTTCGTGCCGCAGGGCTGGTGGGAGCTGATCGTCGCCTTGCGCATCCTGGTCGGCTTCGGGCTCGCGGCTTCCGCGACGCCGGTGCTCACGCTGGTGGTGGAGGTCACCCCCACGCGGCACCGCACGCGGGTCGGCAGCCTGTTCATGGTCTTCTCCAGCCTCGGCATTCTGGTGGCGGCGCTGTCGAGCGGGCTGCTGATCGAGACGCTGGGCTGGCGGGGGGTGGCACTGCTTGGCTTCATGCCGCTTGTCCCCGCGCTCCTCACCGCGCTGTTCGTGCCCGAATCTCTGCGCTGGCTGGTGGCCGTGGGGCGCATCTCGCAGGCCATGGCGCTGGTGGGCGAGCCGGGGCAGGCGGGCGCGGCCGCGCCGCAGGTTGAGAAGGGGCGGGGGCTGATCCGGTCGCTCGGCGATCTTTATGAACGCCCGCGCATCTTCTGGCAGGTGGTGATCGTGAACGCCGCGGCCCTGACCGTGGTGTTCGGCTATTATCTGTGGGGTCCCACCATTATGTCCGCCGAACTCGGCCGGTCGGTGGGCGGCACCGCGCTTTATTTCGTCATCATTTCCGGCTGCGGCATCCTCGGGCGCCTGTCCTCGGCGGTGGTGGTGCCCTTCACCGGCCGCCGGCCGCTGGGCATCGTCCTCGCGCTCCTGGCCGCCGTGGCGCTCGCCTGCGTCTCCCTGTCGGGTGGCCGCACCGTGGCGGGCGTGCCCATGGCGCTCATCTCGCTCTCCTGCGCTGCCTTTTTCTGCGAGGGCGGCCTCGCCAACAGCGCGCCCTATGCCATCGAGCAATATGGGGCGCGGTTGGGCGCGCGGGCGGCGGGGCTCGCGCAGGCGGCGTCGGGCGTCGGCCGCATCATCGGGCCGCTGGCTCTGGCGCTGATCGCCGGCAGCTCGAACGTGGTGTCGCCGGCCTTCTCCGCGGCGGCGGCGGCACCGGCCTTCCTGTTCTTTGCCGGCTGCATGGTGCTGGTCTCGGGCGCCTTCGTCTTCCTCGCCGTCGAGACGAACGGGCGGCCCATCGACTGATCCGGAAGAGGGCTCAGGCGTCACTGCGCGGCATCACAGCGGTGATGTTGGGGCGGTGACCGCACCATGGTGCGGAAAAAGTTCCTCATTTCACATCGTTTCACGCCCGTTCGGCGCCGGCCCCGCCTAGTCTCTCCCCGATCGAGAGATTGATATGGGAAGCACGATGCCACAACCTATGCCGGAAGCTTCAGGCTGGTCCGCGCGGGGGCAGGCTGAAGACAGCCGCGAGACATCTCAGCTCGGCCTCACCGGAGGCATCGTCGCGCAGTTCGACCGGCGGCGCGATGCCGATGGTTGGCAGGAGCAACTCGACACTTCGCGCAACCTGCTCACGGTGGCGCTGGACGAGGTAGGTGGCGCCACCGAGGTCTCCCTCTCGCCCTGCCGCCCCACGGCCCAGCGCGTGCGCCCCAACCATATGAGCTTCCTGCCGGCTGGCACCTGCGCCTGGGAAAGCTGCTCGCGCATCAGCCTCTACCGGCGCGCCGTGCTGGCCTTCGACACCGAAACGGTGTCGCAGATCATCGGCCAGCCACTGTCCGAGCCGACGGAAGCCAATGTGATGTTCCGCGATCCGCGCATCTGGCACTGCGCGGATCTTCTCGCGCGGATGAGCGATGGCACCGACCCCGGCAGCCAGCTCTATTGCGACAGCCTTGCCACGGCGCTGTTCGTCGCCCTGTTCAGCCCGCGCGAGCCGTCCACCTCCGGTGGGCTGCTGCCCTGGCAGTTGCGGCGGGTCACCGACTTCATCATGGACCATCTGGCAGAGGATATTCCGCTCGCCGATCTATCCGCGCTGCTGGGGCAGTCGCAGTCGCACTTCGGTCGCGAATTCCGGATCGCCACCGGCATGCCGCCGCACAAGTGGCAGATGAATGCCCGTGTGCGGCGGGCGCAGGAACTGATGCTGGACCGGCACGGCAGCCTCGCCGACATCGCCATGGAAGTGGGCTTCGCCGACCAGAGCCATTTCACGCGGGTCTTCCGCGTCCACACCGGCCTGCCGCCGGGCCAGTGGAAGCGCGCGCACGTCAATTAGGACGGTTGCCCCCTCAAGCAGGGCTCTGGGGGCGTTCCGACAGGGCCAGTGCCATGGCCCGCGCGACCGCGGCGAGAATGTCCTCGCCGGCGGCGGGCTTGGTGAGGAATTCGATTGCCCCCGCCTTCATGGCTTCCACGGCGATGGGAATGTTGGACCGCCCGCTCAGGAACACGATGGGTAGGCTGAGGCCGAGGGCGAGCAGCCGGCGCTGGAGTTCGAGGCCATTCTCGCCCGGCAGGCTGACGTCGAGGATCAGGCAGCCGGCGGTCTGGGCCGTCAGAGCTTCCTGGAAGGCACCCACCGATCCGTACGTGCGCACCCGCCAGCCAGACGCCATCAGCAGCCCTTCGAGGGCGTCGCGCATGTCCGCCTCGTCGTCCACCACATGCACCACATGATCGCCCGGTACGGGGGCGTCGTCCGGCTCCGGCGCGTGCTGGCCGAAGGGGGTGAAGGCGTAGCCCCGGTCCGGCACGGTGCTGACGACGTGGCGGGCCTCCCCCAGCGCCCGCCGGAGCGTTGAAACCTGCACCCGCAGATTGGTCTCGCTCACATGCCGGTTCGGCCACACGCGGGCCTGGATCTCGTCGTGGGACACCACCCGGCCCGCGGCCTCCGCGAGCATCAGCAGAAGGTCGAATGCCCGGCTGCCGAGGGTGATGCGCGCGCCGTTGACGAAGGCCTGCCGCGCGGTGGCATGGATCTCCAGCGGACCGGCGCGCAGAACCTCGCCCGGCGAGGAGCGGTCGGCGCGTGAAGGGGGAACAGGGGTCATGGCTGCGGTGCGCTATGGCCGCTCGGAATGATCATGCCGAAACGGCATCATTGCGTCCCGCCAAAACCCTTTGCAAGCGCCTGCATGACGCTGGCCAGCAGTTCGTCCATCGGTAACGGCTTCAGGAAGAAGGCCGTGGCTCCGGCCGACAAGGCGCGGTTGCGGATCGCATCCTGGGGAAAGGCGGTGATCACGATCACGGGAGGACAGGCGGGACGGGCCCGCAGCCGGTCCAGCAGATCAAGCCCGGACATGCCGCCGAGTCGGACGTCGGTAATGATGCAGTCGGCGCGATCGATGGCCGTTGACGCCAAAAACGTCTCGGCGTCGTTGAAGACCGCCGCTTCATAATCATAGGCAGCAAAGAAATTGGCGATGGCCTCGCCGATGGCGGGGTCATCGTCAATGAACGCAATCAAAGGCGCAGTCACAGCCTTCCTCCACTTGGGCGGTGGGCGGGGGGCGGAACCCGAAGGCTCCGCCGACCCGCTGCCCAGCGGCGAAACGACGCCGCATGTTCTTATTTCCGGATTCTAGGCGCTCTCCAACCCGAGAAGATGCCGAACCACGGGCGGCGCCTCGCCGCGATGGAAGCGGTGCAGGCGCTTCTGGATGTCCGCATCCGCATTGGACACCCGGCGGTGCTGCCGCAGATGCTCCGCCCACGAGCCGAGCAGGAACCATTCCACCAGACGTTCAGGCGCGGCCGCGTCCTCCGTGATGCCCCAGGCATAGGCGCCGTCCTTCAGCCGCTCGCGGGAGAGGCGATGGGCCTCGTCAAGGAAGGCGACACGATCCTCGGGTGCGATCTGGTACTCGATGGTCACCAGCACCGGACCGCGGTCGTTCTCCGTTTCCACCGCCAGCAGAGGCTCGGGCCAGTGGTTGGAGGGCGCAAGGTCCGTTTCGCCCTTCGGCAGCGGCAGGCGGTGCATGCCGAGGCCGGCCACCAGGAGCAGCACGGCCCCCGCGAACAGGGTGACCGGGATGCCCACCGCATCGGCCACCGAGCCCCAGCCGAGGCTGCCCAGCGCCATCGCGCCGTTGAAGACGGTGAGATAGATGGCGAGGGCCCGCCCGCGCACCCAGTTGGGCAGGATGGCCTGCGCCGTGCTGTTGAGGGTGGTGAGGGCGACGATCCAGGCCGCGCCGAGCGCCAGCATGAGCACAAGGGCCACCGGCTGCGGCGGGGCGAGGGCGAGCAGTGCCATGACGGCAGCGGTGACGAGCGCCGCGCCCAGCATCAGGGCGTCGGTGCTCAGCCGGTCCCGCACGCGGGAGAGCACCAGAGCGCCGCCGATGGCGCCGAGGCCGATGGCGCCGAGCAGCAGGCCGTAGAAGCCGGCATCGCCGCCCAGCAGCCGGCGGGCCACCAGCGGCAGCAGCGCCCAGACGGAACTGGCGCAGGTGAAGAAGACCGCCGCCCGCAGCATCACCACGTGCAGTTCGCGGCTGTTCTTCGCATAGCGCAGACCGGCCACGAAGGCGCCGGTGAAGCGCTCGGTGAGTGCATCCTCGGTCTTCGCCGGGCGCTTCCACCACAGGAGGGCCGCACCGACGATCACATAGCTCGCCACGTCCGCCCCGTAGGTGACGGCGGCGCCGGCCGAGGCCAGCAGCAGGCCGCCCACGGCCGGGCCGATGGCGCGGGAGATGTTGATGCCGAGCGAGTTCAGGGCCACCGCGCCCTTGAGATCGGCCTTGGGCACCAGCTCGGGCACGATGGCCTGCCAGGTGGGGGCCATGAGCGCGGCGCCGATGCCGCCGAGAAAGGTGAGGCCAGCGAGCGACCAGATGGTGAGCGCGCCGGCGGCGGCGAGGCTCAGCAGCACGATGCTGACCGCGCCGAGATAGATCTGGATGCCGATAAGGAATTTGCGCCGGTCGAGAATGTCGGTCAGCACGCCGGCGGGAATGGCCAGCAGGAAGATGGGCAGCGTGCCCGCCGCCTGGATGAGCGCGGTGGCGGTGGGGGAGGGTGACAGGCCGGTGACGAGCCAGGAACTCGCCACGTCGCGCATGAAGGTGCCGGTATTGCCCAGCACCGCCGCCGCCCACAGGACGGTGAAGGTGGAATGGCGGAAGGCGGTGAACATGGAGCCGGAGGGGCCGGGCTTGGCTTCGGTCATGCGGACGTTCCGCCTCCCTTGATCTTGAAGCTGTCGAGGGCGACGAGGCCGAACGCACCGGCAAGGCCGAGGTGCTCGAAGAAGGCGTTCGTCGCCATGGCGCGGTCCATGCCGGGGGGCAGGTCCCAGAAGCGCAGGGCGACCAGCGTCGCCGCAAGCGTGAAGGCGCCGAGCGCCAGTGCCGCCCAGCCGCGCAGGGGACCGAAAACGACCAGGGCAGAGGCCACCAGTTCGAAGACGATGACGCCGGCCGCAAACAGGGCCGGCGGCGCGAGGCCGAAATGCACCATCTCAGCGATCGCGCCGTTGAAATCGAGCAGCTTCGTCACCGGCCCCTGGATATAGGCGGCGCAAAGAGTGAGGAGGGCGAGCCGGTGAAGGCCCGCCGTCCAAGCCGATGTGGCGCGGGGCGCCACCTCACACCGCCCAGCAGGCGCAGCCGAGGGCGCCCCAGAAGCTGCTCAGGTCCGAAACCGGCAACCGGCTCGACCAGGCATTGGCGTGCTGGTGACCGTGGACGCCGCAGGAATTGGCGCAGCCGCAGGCGGCGGCCATGCGCAGGGAGTTCTTGCCCGCACCTTCCGGCTCGCCCCAGGCGGCATAGCCCTTGAAGGTACGCACCGGCGACCAGTCGGGCATGGCGGGCGGCAGCGGGGTGTCGTCCAGCGCCTTGAAGTCGCCCGCGCCGTACACGACCTTGCCGCCCACGATCGTCAGGTCGGACGACATATGGGCGATGTCCGCCTCCGGACAGGAGAAGAAGTCGCGGTCCGGCACGATGAGGTCGGCGAACTGGCCGGCGACGATCTGGCCCTTGCGGCCCTCCTCATTGGAGAACCACGTCACCTTCTCCGTCCACATGCGCAGGGCCGTCTCGCGGTCGAGGCAGTTGTGGCGGGGATAGAGGCGCAGGCCGCCCACGGTCTGGCCGGTCACCAGCCAGGAAAGCGAGACCCACGGATTATAGGAGGCGACACGGGTGGCGTCGGTGCCGGCGGAGACCTTCACGCCCTTGTCGAGCATGCGCGCAACTGGCGGGGTCGCCTCGGCGGCGGCGGCGCCGTAGCGCTCCACGAAATACTCGCCCTGATACGCCATGCGGTGCTGCACGGCGATGCCCCCGCCGAGCGCCGCGATGCGGTCGATGGAGCGCTCGGAAATGGTCTCCGCATGGTCGAAGAACCAGTTGAGGCCCGAGAGCGGCACGTCCTTGTTCACGGTCTCGAACACGTCGAGGGCGCGGGAGATGGTCTCGTCATAGGTTGCGTGCAGGCGCCACGGCCAGCGGTTCTCGGCGAGGATGCGGACCACGCCCTCGAGGTCGCCCTCCATCTCGGGGGGCATGTCCGGACGCGGCTCGCGGAAGTCCTCGAAGTCGGCGGCGGAGAAGACCAGCATCTCGCCCGCGCCGTTGTGGCGGAAATAGTCGCTACCCTGCTCGTACTTGGAGGTCTTCGTCCAGTTGAGGAAGTCCTCCTTCTCCTGCTTCGGCTTCTGCGTGAAGAGGTTGTAGGCGAGGCGGATGGTGAGCTGGTTGTCGTCGGCGAGCTTCTGGATCACCGCATAATCGTCGGGATAGTTCTGGAAGCCGCCGCCCGCATCGATGGCGCCGGTGACGCCGAGGCGGTTCAGCTCGCGCATGAAGTGGCGGGTGGAATTGAGCTGATAGTCAAAAGGCAGCTTCGGCCCCTTGGCGAGGGTCGCATAGAGGATCGCCGCATTGGGCCGTGCCAGCAGGAGGCCGGTGGGATTGCCGGCGGCATCGCGGGTGATCTCGCCGCCGGGAGGCTCGGGCGTGTCCTTGGTGTAGCCCACCGCGCGCAAAGCGGCGGCATTGAGCAGGGCGCGGTCATAAAGGTGCAGGATGAAGACCGGCGTCTCGGGGGCCACCGCGTTCAGCTCCGCGATGGTCGGCAGGCGCTTTTCGGCGAACTGGTGCTCGGTGAAGCCGCCCACCACGCGCACCCATTGCGGCGGCGGGGTCACGGCCACCTGCCGCTTCAGCATGTCCATGGCGTCGGCCAGCGAGCGCATGCCGTCCCAGCGCAGCTCCATGTTGAAGTTGAGCCCGCCGCGGATGATGTGCAGGTGGTTGTCAATGAGACCCGGCAGGACGCTGCGGCCCTTGAGATCCACCTTGCGCGTCGTGGGGCCGGCATGGGCCATGGCCTCGGCATCGGTGCCGACGGCGAGGAAGGTGCCGTCCTTGATGGCGACGGCGCTCGCCACCGGATTGGTCCGGTCGAGCGTGGTGATCTTGCCGTTGTGGAGAATGAGGTCGGCGGTCACGCGGGTCTCTCCGTTGCTGCCGCCCCATTGGGGGCGGGCGACGTGCGAAAGCAGGAGGCGGCGGGGCCGGGCGGGAGCGCGATGAGGCGCTGGATGGAAGGCAAGGGGTCACGCTCCGCCGGGTCCGGTCGGCGGACAGAATGGCGCGGGCGCGCCCAGCGATCTTGTCTGATCGCCGCACCTTTTGGATGGTTCGCCGTCGGCGGGTGGTGCCCTAAGGTCAGGGACCGCCGTCAGAAACGGGCAAGGGTTTCCAGCATTTCGAGGGCCACCAGCACCGAGCGGCGGCGCACCTCGGTGCGGCCGATGTCGCCGAAGCGCTCTTCCCGGTGCAGGACCATGCCGCCCTTCTTGGCGGCAGCGAAATGGACGAGCCCCACGGGCTTCGTCTCTGTGGCGCCGCCGGGTCCGGCAATGCCGGTGACGGCCACGGAGAGCTGCGCCTGCGAGGCGGCGAGGGCGCCGCGCGCCATGGCGCGCGCGGTTTCCTCACTCACGGCACCATGGGCGGCGAGGATGGCCTCGGGAACGCCCAGCATCTGCTGCTTGGCGGCGTTGGAATAGGTGACGAAGCCGCGGTCCACCACGTCGGAGGAGCCGGCGATCTCGGTGAGCGCCCCGGCGACGAGGCCGCCGGTGCAGCTTTCCGCGGTGGCCACCATCAGGCCCGCCGCCCGGCAGGCGTCCAGCACCCGGCTTGCGCGTTCGGTGATCTCGTCGGTCATGCTCCGATCTCCAGCGGCAGGCGGATGGTGGCGGAGGCCATGGCGGCGATACCCTCGCGCCGGCCGGTGAAGCCCAGCTTCTCCGTCGTGGTGGCCTTCACGCTCACGCGGCCGAGGGGCAGGTCGCAGATGCGGGCGATCTCGGCGCGGATGGCATCGCGATGGGGCCCGACCTTGGGCGCCTCGCAGATCAGCGTGAGGTCCAGATGGGCGACGATGCCGCCCCGTTCGCGCACCCGCTCGATGGCGAAGGCGAGGAAGCGGTCGGAGGTGGCGCCCTTCCACTGCGGGTCGGAGGGCGGGAAATGCGCGCCGATGTCGCCATCCGCCAGCGCGCCCAGCACCGCGTCGGTGAGCGCGTGCAGGCCCACGTCCGCATCCGAATGGCCGTCGAGGCCCCTGTCGAAGGGGATGGCGACGCCGCCCAGCATCACATGGTCGCCGGGGCCGAAGGCGTGCACGTCGAAGCCGGTGCCGGTGCGCACGTCGGGCAGGTCCGCCAGCATGCGGGCGGCACGGGCGAGGTCTTCGGCGCTGGTCAGCTTCACGTTCTCACTGTCTCCGGCAAAGGTTGCCACCGTGTGCCCCGCCCATTCCATGACGGAGGCATCGTCGGTGAGGTCGGCCACGCGGGCGTCCGCTGCCGCGCGGTGGGCGGCGAGCAGCTCCGCGAATCGGAAAGCCTGGGGCGTCTGCACCGCTCGCAGCATGGCGCGGTCCACGGTGCCGGTCACGTGGCCGGCGGCATCCACCTGCTTGATGGTGTCCGTGACGGGCAGGACGGGGATGGCGGCGGTGTTTCCGTCCAGCGCGGCGATGGCGCGGGCAATCACCTCCGGCGGCGTGAAGGGGCGGGCGCCGTCCTGCACCAGAACCCGCTCCGGACCATAAGCTGCGAGCGCCTCGAGGCCTGCACGGACGGACTGCTGGCGCGTGGCGCCACCTGCCACCTGCGGCAGCACTTTGGTCAGGCCCGCGACCGCCTGCTCATAAAGCGGCGCGTCGTCGGGATGGGTGACCACCTGAATCACATCGACGGCTGCGCATTCCGCAAAGCGAAGCAGTGTGCGCCGCAACACAGATTCGCCGCCAAGTCTGTGGTATTGCTTCGGCACCGCACCACCGGCCCTGGTGCCGCGGCCCGCAGCGACGATAAGAACAGCGCAAGCCATTGATTTGAGGGTTCCCGCTGGACGATTGGTCGTCGTTGAACAGCGCCCGCGCCGCAGGCGCAAGGGATAATGCGGAGGCAGCGAGCCGCCGCCCCATCGGGCAGCACGGGCAAGGCGCAGGCAAAAAGCCTGCAAACTTCATCGCTATGGCCTTGCGCAACGGCTTCGAATGTCTAGAATGTAGGCAGCTGATGGATGGCCTAATTTCTGTGCAAACCGCTCCCTTTCCTGCCTTTTCGCCGCTGACGATCGGCCCGCACCGCATTGCGGCGCCGGTCGTTCTGGCGCCGATGGCGGGCATCACCGATGCCCCGGTGCGGCGCATGGCGCTGCGCTACGGGGCCGGGCTGACGGTGTCCGAGATGGTGGCGAGCGAGGCCCTGCTCACCGGCCATGCGGAAATGACGCTGCGGGCCGAAAGCGCGGGCGTGGACATCCATGCCGTGCAACTGGCCGGCAACGAGCCGCACTGGATGGCTGAGGCGGCGCGCCTTGCGGAAGCCTCCGGCGCGTCGATCATCGACATCAACATGGGCTGTCCCGCCAAGCGCGTGACCACAGGTGCGGCGGGCGCGGCCCTCCTGCGCGACCTGCCGCTGGCGACCCGCATTCTCGAAGCGGTGCGTGCGGCCGTTTCGGTTCCTGTCACGCTGAAGACCCGGCTCGGCTGGGACGGCGCCGCGATGACCGCGCCCGAGATCGCCCGCCGAGCGGAAGCGATCGGCATCGCGCTCGTCACCATCCACGGGCGCACCCGCTGCCAGTTCTACACCGGCACCGCCGACTGGGCGGCCATCCGCGCCGTTAAGGAAGCCGTCTCCATTCCGGTGATCGCCAATGGCGACCTTGCCCGGACGCAGGACGCCGCCGCCATGCTCGCCGCTTCCGGTGCGGACGGCGTCATGATCGGGCGCGGGGCGCAGGGGCGGCCCTGGTTCCCGGGCGCCGTCGCCCAGCACTGGAAGACGGGCCGCGCGCCGGCAGACCCCGACCTTGCCGAGCAGCGCGACGTGCTGCTCGAACTCTATGACGGCTGGCTCGCACTCTATGGCGCCGAGCTCGGCCTGCGGCAGGCTCGCAAGCATGTGGGTTGGGCGCTGGAGGCGGCTGCGGCCTCTTCCGGCGCTGCGCCTCAAATCGCCAAGGACGCGCGTGGCCGCATCCTCACTCTGGAGGCCCCCGACGCTGTGATCGCGGGCATCCGCACCTTTTACGACCAACTCGCCTGGAGGGCGGCCGCATGAAGGCGGAACTGAAGCCTCGCACCTCGGACGGCGAGGCCCTGACCCGCGCCATCCTGGATGCGGTGCCGCATCCGGTGGTGACGCTGGCGGAAGACGGCCGCATCCTCGATGCCAATGTGGCGGCCGAGACCTTCTTTCAGGTGAGCGTGCCGCTGCTGCGCCGCCGGCCTTTCGCGGAGTTCGTGCCCTTCGGCACGCCGCTGCTGAGCCTCATCGAGCAGGTGCGCGAGCGCGGTTCCTCGGTGAACGAATATCGCGTCGATCTCGGCACGCCACGCAATGGCGGCGAGCGCATCGTGGACATCCATGTGGCGCCCATGGCCGAGCGGCCGGGTCATGTGGTGGTGATGTTCCAGGAGCGCACCATCGCCGAGAAGATGGACCGCCAGCTCACCCATCGCGGCGCTGCCCGTTCCGTGAGCGCGCTCGCCTCCATGCTGGCGCACGAGATCAAGAACCCGCTGTCGGGCATTCGCGGTGCCGCCCAGCTTCTGGAACAGTCGGCGGGCGACGAGGACCGGGCGCTCACCCGCCTCATCTGCGACGAGGCGGACCGCATCGTGAAGCTGGTGGACCGGATGGAGGTGTTCTCCGACGAGCGCCCCGTGGAGCGCGAGCCGGTCAACATCCATGCGGTGCTGGAGCATGTGCGCACGCTCGCCTCCTCGGGCTTCGCGCGCCACATCCGCTTCATCGAGGATTACGATCCCTCTCTGCCGCCGGTTTATGCGAACCGCGACCAACTGATCCAGGTCTTCCTCAATCTGGTGAAGAATGCGGCAGAAGCCATCGACAGCGAGACCGATGGCGAAATTCACCTCACCACTGCCTTCCGTCCCGGCGTGCGCCTCACCGTGCCCGGCGCCTCCTCCAAGGTCAGCCTGCCGCTCGAGTTCTGCGTGCGGGACAATGGTAAGGGCGTGCCGGAAGATCTCGTCCAGCACCTCTTCGATCCCTTCGTGACCACCAAGCCCACCGGCAGTGGCCTCGGCCTTGCATTGGTGGCGAAGATCATCGGCGACCATGGCGGTATCGTCGAATGCGACAGCCAGCCCCGCCGCACCACGTTCCGCGTCCTGCTGCCCATGTACCGCAGCAGCCGGTCTTCAGAGGACAACTGAGGTGAGCATGCCTACCGGAAGCATCCTGGTCGCCGACGACGATGCCGCGATCCGCACCGTGCTCAATCAGGCCCTGTCGCGCGCCGGCTATGAGGTGCGCTCCTGCGGGAACGCCGCCACGCTCTGGCGCTGGGTGAGCCAGGGCGACGGCGATCTCGTCATCACCGACGTGGTGATGCCCGACGAGAACGCCTTCGACCTGCTGCCGCGCATCAAGAAGGCGCGGCCGGACCTGCCGGTCATCGTCATGAGCGCGCAGAACACCTTCATGACCGCCATCCGCGCCTCCGAGCGCGGGGCCTATGAATATCTGCCCAAGCCCTTCGACCTGAAGGAACTGATCTCCATCGTCGGCCGCGCGCTCGCCGAGCCGAAGAAGGCGGAGAAGCTGGCGCTCGGCTCTGACGAGCAGGAGAACATCCCGCTGGTCGGCCGCTCGGCGGCCATGCAGGAGATCTACCGCCTCCTCGCCCGGCTGATGCAGACCGACCTCACGGTGATGATCGCGGGCGAGAGCGGCACCGGCAAGGAACTGGTGGCCCGCGCGCTGCACGACTATGGCAAGCGCCGCAACGGCCCGTTCGTCGCCATCAACATGGCGGCCATCCCGCGCGACCTCATCGAATCGGAACTGTTCGGCCACGAGAAGGGCTCGTTCACCGGCGCCACCACCCGCAACGCCGGCCGCTTCGAGCAGGCCGAGGGCGGCACGCTCTTCCTCGACGAGATCGGCGACATGCCCATGGAGGCGCAGACCCGCCTCCTGCGCGTGCTCCAGCAGGGCGAATATACGACGGTGGGCGGGCGCACGCCCATCAAGACCGACGTGCGCATCATCGCCGCCACCAATAAGGATCTGCGCACGCTGATCCAGCAGGGCCTTTTCCGCGAAGACCTGTTCTTCCGCCTGAACGTGGTGCCGCTGCGTCTGCCGCCGCTGCGCGAGCGTTCCGAGGACGTGCCGGATCTGGTGCGCCACTTCTTCCTTCAGGCCGAGCGCGAGGGCCTGCCCGCCAAGCAGGTGGACGCCGCTGCGCTCGACCGGCTGAAGCGCTACCGCTGGCCGGGCAACGTGCGTGAGCTGGAAAACCTTGTCCGCCGCCTCGCCGCGCTCTATCCGCAGGAGATCATCACCCCCTCGATCATCGAGGCGGAACTGTCCGAGCCGGCGCCGAGCGCTTTGTCCGAGGACGGGCCCGTGGACGCGACGCTCGGAGCTTCCGTGGAGCGCCATCTCAACGGGTATTTCTCCGGCTTTGGCGAGGATCTGCCGCCTCCGGGCCTCTATCACCGCATCCTGCGGGACGTGGAATATCCTCTGCTCTCGGCCGCCCTCGCGGCCACGCGGGGCAACCAGATCAAGGCAGCGGAGCTGCTCGGCCTGAACCGCAACACCCTGCGCAAGAAGATTCGGGACCTCGACATCCAGGTGATCCGCACCAGCCGCTGAACGGGACATCTCCTTGATGGCGTACGGGATGTCTGTCACCCTCCGGTTGTAAGGGGCCTGCATCGACGGCATCGCGGGTGATGCGGGCATTCAGGATGTGGTATCAAAATGCCGGCGGGGGCATGCGGGCCTCCGGGGGGAAGGCATGGCGGACGAGGCGGAGCAGGGCGGGCTGCGCATACTGGGGGACGTCCTTTCGGCGGCCCATTCAGCCGGCGATCTCTCGTGCCTCTCTCCCGACCTCCTCGCGCGTATCGCGGACGCCTTCCATCTCCAGCGGGTTTCGCTCTTTCAAGTGCACGAGGCCGAGGGCAGGGGCATCGCGGCCACCTGCGTGATCGATTGGCGGCGGCCGGGCCTCGCCTTTCCGGCCATGACGGAGGGGTCCCATCCGCCGCTCACGGCGGCCGGAGGTGATCCCCTTCTGGCGCAATGGGCGGCGCGACGCCGCCGCGGCGAGACGATCATCGGCCGGACGCGCGATCTCACCGGCTATCTGTACGGCTTCTTTTCCCACTATGGCGTCGTCACGTTCCTGACCGAACCGGTCATGGTGCATGGGCGTTGGTGGGGCCACTTCTGCGTGGACACGCCGGATGCCGAGCATGAGTGGACGGCGGTCGAGCGGCAGGCCTTCAAGTGCATCGCCGCCGTGTTGGCGGGGCTGCTGGCCCGCTCGGGTACCGAAGGTCTGGTCAGCGAGGCTGCGCGCCGGGCCATGCTGGACACCTCCATCGATGCGGTGATCGTGGCCGACGAGGCGGGCGCCATCGTCGAGTTCAACCACGCGGCGGAGGCCATCTTCGGTCACACGCGCGAGGCGGTGATCGGCCGGCCCATGACCGAGACGATCATCCCGGCCCATTACATCGACCGCCACCGCCAGGGATTCATGCGCCATCTGGCGACCGGCGAGAACCACATCATGCGCCGGCTCGTCGAGGTGGAGGCGCTGCGGGCGGACGGCAGCGTCTTTCCGGCCGAACTGACCGTGAACGAGCATCGCGCCGGTGGGCGCCGCCTGTTCAGCGCCTTCGTCCGCGACATCTCCGACCGCATCACGTCCCGCCGCGCGCTGGAGCGGCTGGCGTTCACGGACATGCACACGGGGCTCAGCAACCGCACCGGGCTGCTGCGTCTGTGCACCGGACGGCCGACCCGGCCCTCCGGCGCGGTGGTGCTGATGCTGCGCGACCTCGGTGTGGTCAAGACGAGCTTCGGCGACGACTGGGCGGAGCCCATGATCGTGGAGACCGCCAACCTGCTCAGCCGGATGCTGCCGCAGGAGGCGTGCCTCGGTCGCACCGGCGAGAGCGAGTTCACGGTGGTGACCTGGCAGCCGGGAGCGGCGGCGGAACTGGCGGAAACGCTCATCGGGCGTCTGCGCTCGGCCATCGAGAGCGGCGGCCGGCGCTTCTATCTTCGGGTCGGTCTCGGGGTGGTGGAGCGGCCGGGGGATGCCACCTATCTCCTGCGGGATGCGGAAATGGCAGCGCGCGACTGCCGGGACGGCCACCTGCTGCACTTCGCCGAACACATGCGGGCGCAGCACCAGCAGCGGCTGGAACTGGAGATGGCCCTGCGGGACGTCATCCAGCGGCGGACATCGGCGCTCTCGCTCCATTACCAGCCGGTGGTCAGCGCCCGAACCGGCGGGCTCGTCGGTTTCGAGGCTCTGGTGCGCTGGTATTCCGAGACGCACGGTCCGGTCTCGCCCGCATTGTTCGTGCCTCTGGCGGAAGCGGGAGGGTTCGCGGAGCGGCTGGGGGCCTGGGTCATCGAGACCGCCATCTCCGCCTGCGCCGGCTGGAATGTCCGCCGGCGCGCGCATGGGCTGGCCCCCTGGCACATCGCCATCAACCTTTCCGCCACGGAGGTGGTGGCGCCGGACCTCATCGAGCGGGTGCGCCAGACGATGGCGTTTCACGGGCTCCCGCCCCAGTGCGTCTGTTTCGAGCTGACCGAAAGCGCCATCCTGAACCAGCCCGAAATCGCCATCGAGACCCTCTCGCGCCTGCGCGCCCTTGGCTGCACCACGGCCATCGACGATTTCGGCACCGGCTATTCGAGCCTCAGCTATCTCCAGCGTCTGCCCATGGACGTGTTGAAGATTGACCGCAGTTTCGTCCTCGACATGGTGGACAACAGCCGTTCGCGGGAGATCGTGCGGGTCATGATCGAGATGGCCCACGGCCTCGGCATGAGCGTGGTGGCGGAGGGCGTTGAGACCACCGGCGCCTTGCAGATCCTGCGTCAGATGGGCTGCGATCGCGCGCAGGGATTCCTCTTCGGCCGTGCCATGCCGGGGGATGTGGCGGGGACCCTGCCGGAGACACTCGCTCCCACCGGTTAGGTGTGGGGACCGGGAACAATCTGCCGTTGCTGCTGGTGCCTGTCACATTTTTGCACCAGTGTCGTTCCACTGCATCACTGCCGAACGACTCAGGGGGCTGCGGGCCGACCGCATGCCCCTGACGACGGCGCAACAGCCGCAGGCCCGGACGACCGGCCCCTGTGTGCCAGGAGTGGCGTGACACATGACGCAAGCCGCGTTTGACCAGGCTTCGGACAACGGACCCATGACGCCGTCCGGCTCGTCCTTCGGCCTGTTCGCCCCGGCAGTGGTGCTGCTCGCCCTCATCTCGGCTCTCGCCACCTTCCTCATCCTCATGGGCCTCACCCCCGTGGTGCCGACCCATCAGGTGGTCATCAGCGTGCTGCTGGTGAATGCGGCAGCGGTGCTGATCCTCAGCGCCATGGTCGGCCGCGAGATCTGGCGCATCGCCAAGGCGCGGGCGCGCGGGCGCGCCGCCGCCCGGCTGCACATCCGCATCGTCGGCCTGTTCGCGGTGGTCTCCGTGGTGCCGGCCATCCTCGTGGCGGTGGTGGCCAGCCTGACGCTCGACCGCGGGCTCGACCGCTGGTTCTCCATGCGCACGCAGGAGATCGTGGCGAGTTCCGTCTCCGTCGCCCAGACCTATGTGCGCGAGCACGCCCTGAACATCCGGGGCGACATCCTCGCCATGAGCGCGGACCTGACGCGGCTGAAGTCGGTCTATGAAGGAGACCGCTCGCGCTTCAACCAGATCCTCACCGCGCAGGCGGCGCTGCGGAACCTGCCGGGCGCCATGCTGATCCGCCGCGACCTCTCGGTGGTGGAGCGGGCCAACGTCAACATCGGCCGCGAATTCATCGTCCCCGCCAACCTCGCCATCGGGGATGCGACGCCGGACCAACCGGTGATCTATCTGCCCAATGACGCGGACTATGTGGCCGCCGTGGTGCCGCTCAAGGACTATGACGACCTCTATCTCTACGTGGCTCGCCTCATCGATCCGCGCGTCATCGGCTATCTGAAGACCACGCAGGAGACGCTGGCCGACTATCGCTCGCTGGAGGAGCGGCGTTTCGGCGTGCAGGTGGCCTTCGCGCTCATGTATGCGGTCATCACGCTCATCGTGCTGCTCTCCGCGGTCTGGCTCGGCCTCAATTTCTCCAAGTGGCTGGTGGCACCCATCCGCCGTCTCATGTCGGCTGCCGACCATGTGGCGGAAGGCAATCTCGACGTACGCGTGCCCATCTATCGGGCCGAGGGCGATCTCGCCTCGCTCGCCGAGACCTTCAACAAGATGACCCACGAGCTGCGCAGCCAGCGCGAGGCCATCCTCACCGCCCGCGACCAGATCGACAGCCGCCGCCGCTTCACGGAAGCCGTGCTTTCGGGCGTCGGTGCGGGCGTCATCGGCCTCGATTCGCAGGAACGCATCACCATCCTCAACCGCTCGGCCGAGCGCCTTTTGGGGCTGTCTGAGGTGGAGGCCCTGCACCGGCATCTGGCCGAGGTGGTGCCGGAGACGGCGGGCCTCCTGGAAGAGGCCGAGCATGCGCGGCAGCGCAGCGTGCAGGGCAACATCACGCTGACCCGCGACGGGCGTGAGCGCGTCTTCGCGGTCCGTGTCACCACCGAGCAATCGCCCGAGGCCGAGCATGGCTGGGTGGTGACGCTCGACGACATCACCGAACTCATCTCGGCCCAGCGCACCTCCGCCTGGGCGGATGTGGCCCGGCGCATCGCCCACGAGATCAAGAACCCGCTCACCCCCATCCAGCTCTCCGCCGAGCGGCTGAAGCGCAAGTTCGGCCGGCACGTGACGCAGGATCGGGAGATCTTCGACCAGTGCACCGACACCATCATCCGTCAGGTGGGCGATATCGGCCGCATGGTGGACGAGTTCTCCTCCTTCGCCCGGATGCCCAAGCCCGTCGTGGACAGCCAGGACATGTCGGAGATCATCCGCCAGACGGTGTTCCTCATGCGGGTGGGACATCCCGAGGTGGTGTTTGATTCCGAGGTGCCGCCCGCTATGCCCGCGCGCTTCGACCGCCGCCTCGTTTCCCAAGCCTTAACGAACATCCTCAAGAACGCTGCCGAGGCCATCGAGGCCGTTCCGCCGGACGTGCGCGGCCAGGGCCGCATCCGCGTCAGCGCCAATCGGGTGGGTGAGGATCTGGTGATCGACATCATCGACAACGGCACCGGCCTGCCGCAGGAGAGCCGGAACCGTCTTCTGGAACCCTATGTGACGACGCGCGAAAAGGGCACGGGCCTCGGCCTTGCCATCGTGGGGAAGATCATGGAGGAGCACGGCGGCGGCATCGAGCTGAACGATGCGCCCGAGGGGCGCGGCGCGTGGATCCGTCTCAGCCTCAAGGCCGAGGGACCGAAGGCGGAACCGACCGATGCCTCAACCAAGGCGACCGGGGCTGCCACGCCCGCGGCGCCCGCCGCTTCCGCCATGGCCCGCGATGCGGCCGCCGATTCCGCCGCGCGCGGCAAGAACGAGAGGACCTGATCCATGGCCCATGACATCCTGATCGTCGATGACGAGCCCGACATCAGCGGCCTCGTCGCCGGCATCCTGGAGGACGAGGGCTATTCCGCCCGCACCGCCCGCGACGCCGATGGCGCGCTGGCCGAGATCGCCGCGCGGCGGCCGAACCTGATCTTCCTCGACATCTGGCTTCAGGGCAGCCGCCTCGACGGCCTCGAATTGCTCGACATCATCAAGCGCGAGCACCCCGAGGTGCCGGTGGTGATGATCTCCGGCCACGGCAACATCGAGACGGCGGTGGCCGCCATCAAGCGCGGCGCCTACGACTTCATCGAGAAGCCCTTCAATGCCGACCGGCTGGTGGTCATCACAGAGCGGGCGCTGGAGACGCTGCGCCTGCGCCGCGAGGTGCGGGAGCTGAAGCAGCTCACCCAGCCGCACACCATGGTGGGTCGCTCCAGCGTCATCCAGCAGTTGCGCGCCACCGTGGACCGCGTCGGCCCCACCAACAGCCGCATCCTCATCGTCGGCCCCTCGGGCTCCGGCAAGGAGCTGACCGCGCGCATGATCCATGCGGCCTCCGCCCGCGCGCAGGGGCCGTTCGTGGTCATCAACGCCGCCGCCATCACCCCCGAGCGCCTCGAATATGAGCTGTTCGGCGTGGAGGAGGGGGAAGGGCGCGAGCGCCATCGCGGCGCGCTGGAAGAGGCGCACGGCGGCACGCTGTTCCTCGACGAGATCGCCGACATGCCGCGCGAGACCCAGAACCGGGTGCTGCGGGTGCTGGTGGAGCAGACCTTCAGCCGCATCGGCAGCAGCGAGAAGGTGCGCGTGGACGTGCGCATCATCTCCTCCACCGGGCGTCACCTGGAGGAAGAGATCGCCGCCGGACGTTTCCGCGAGGATCTCTACCACCGCCTTTCGGTGGTGCCGATCCGCGTGCCGCCGCTGGCCGAGCGGCGGGAGGACATCCCCGATCTCGTGGATTTCTTCATCGACCTCATCTCCCAGACGACGGGCCTTCAGCGCCGCAAGGTGGGCGAGGACGCCATGGCCGTGCTCCAGTCCCATGACTGGCCGGGCAACGTGCGCCAGCTGCGCAACAATGTGGAGCGCCTGCTGATTCTCGCCGGCGGTGACCCGGATGCGGAGGTGACGGCCTCCATGCTGCCGCCGGACGTGGGTGCGCTGGTGCCCACCCTGCCCAACGGAAACGGCGGCGAGCATCTGATGGGCCTGCCGCTGCGTGAGGCCCGCGAAGTGTTCGAGCGCGAAT
Source organism: Azorhizobium sp. AG788 (assembly GCF_004364705.1). Lineage (NCBI taxonomy): Bacteria > Pseudomonadati > Pseudomonadota > Alphaproteobacteria > Hyphomicrobiales > Xanthobacteraceae > Azorhizobium > Azorhizobium sp. AG788. The sequence goes on along the minus strand of NZ_SOBM01000005.1, from coordinate 202,130 downwards.
ATCTCGCAGCGCAGATTAACCGCTTTGGCGGCAATATCTCGCGTACGGCGGAATTCGTCGGCATGGAACGCTCGGCCCTGCATCGCAAGCTGAAGGCGCTCGGCGTAGGCTGACGGAGCGGGACGGGATAAGGTTCGCGGCGGCGCGGTGTTGCAGGGGCGGCAGCCGCGCCGGGAAAACGGGATCGGCATTCGGGCCAAGGGCTTGCGGGTGTCAGGCGGCGGGGGTTGGTCATGAAGGTCGTGATCTGCGGGGCAGGGCAGGTGGGGTTCGGCATTGCCGAGCGCCTCGCCAGCGAGCAGAACGACGTCTCCATCGTCGATGCGAGCCCGCGCCGGATCCAGATCGCCACCGACCAGCTCGACGTGCGCGGCGTGGTGGGCCATGGCTCCCATCCGGACGTGCTGGCCCGTGCCGGCATCGAGCAGGCGGACATGCTGATCGCGGTCACCCTGCATGACGAAGTGAACATGGTGGCCTGCCAGGTGGGCCACTCGCTGTTCAACGTGCCGACCAAGGTCGCCCGCATCCGCGCCCAGACCTATCTGCAGCCGGAATGGCGCAGCATGCTCTCCCGCGACCATATGCCCATCGACGTGGTGATTTCACCGGAGATCGAGGTGGGCGAGATGGTGCTGCGGCGCCTCTCGCTGCCGGGGGCGGTGGATACGGTCTCCTTCGGCGACGGCTCGGTGGTGATCGCCGGCGTGCTGTGCGGCGAGGCCTGCCCGGTGGTGGACACCCCGCTCACCCAGCTCACCCAGCTCTTCCCCGACCTGCCGGCGACCATCGTTGCCATCAACCGCAACGGCAAGGTGATGGCGACCCGCTCGTCGGACCAGATCCAGACCGGGGACATCGCCTATTTCGTCGCGCCCGCCGATCAGGTGGGGCGCACGCTCTCCATCTTCGGCCACGACGAAATCCCGGCCAAGCGCATCATCATCGGCGGCGGCGGCAACATCGGCCTCTATGTGGCGCAGGAACTGGAGAAGCGGAACGCGGCCGCGCGCATCAAGGTGGTGGAGAGCAATCGCGAGCGGGCGCAGGCCATCGCGGAGGGGCTGTCGCGCTCGGTGGTGCTCCATGGCGATTCGCTCGCGCGCGAGATCCTCGACGAGGCCGGGGTCGCCGACAGCGACACCATGATCGCCCTCACCAATGACGACCGCGTCAACATCCTCTCCTGCCTGCTCGCCAAGCAGCTCGGCGCCCAGCGCATCCTCGCGCTGGTGAACGAGCAGGGCTATGCGGGCTTTGCCCACGGGCTCGGCATCGACGCCTACGTCAATCCGCGCCAGATCACCGTCTCCAAGGTGCTCCAGCACGTGCGGCGCGGCCGCATCCGGGGCGTGCACTCGCTGCTGGACGGGGCCGGCGAGATGATCGAGGCGGAGGCGCTCGAGACCTCGCCGCTGGTGGGCCGCCCGCTACGCGACATCGACCTGCTCAAGGGCATGCGCATCGGCGCGGTGGTGCGCAACGGCGTCGTCATGCGCCCGAGCGGCGATACGGTGGTGCGGGCGCAGGACCGTGTGGTGCTGTTCGCATTGGCCGACGACATCAAGCGTGTGGAGCAGCTCTTCCGCGTCAGCCTCGAATTCTTCTGAGCCCTCCGATGGCCCCCATTCTCCGCCTGTTCGCCCTGGTGCTGGCGCTGCTCGCCGCGGCGGCGCTCGTGCCGGCGCTGGTGGGCCTCGGCGCGCGGGACGGATCCGCGCCCGTCTTCATCGCCACGGCCGTGGCGAGCCTTTTCCTGGCGGGTGCGGTGCATCTGGCGGTGCGCGGGCGGCCGGGCCGGCTGCGGCGGCTGCATCTGTTCGCCGCGCTCGGCGTGCTCTGGCTGCTGGTTCCGATCATGGCGGCACCCGCCGTGGCCGTGCTGGCGCCCATGGCTTTCGGCGGGGCGGTGCTGGAGGCACTGTCCGCCTTCACGACCACCGGCCTGTCGTCCGTGGGCGAGGCGCCGGCCAGCCTCCATGTCTGGCTCGCCCTGCTGCAATGGGCCGGCGGGCTGCTGACCCTGGTGGCCGGCATCGCCGTGCTGGCCCCCGCCGGGGTAGCGGGCCTGCCGGACCGGGCGGTTCATCCGGGGGAGACGGTGGAAGCCATCGATCTGCTGGATGCGCTCGGCACCGTGGCGCCCATCTATGGCCTCGCGACCCTCGTTGCCTTCATTGCGATGCTGGGCGCGGGGGCCTCGCTCCTTTCCGCCGCGACGCTCGCCACCGCCGTCATCTCCACCGGCGCGCACGTGCCGCCGGAGGCGCATGAATTCCTGGCGGCCAGCGTGCCGGGCCGGTGGGTGACCATTCCCTTCCTGCTCTGGTCTGCCACCAGCGTGCGCTGGCACAAGGCCCTGGTGTCCCGGCGCATCCACGCGGCCCCCGAGCAGGGCGAGAGCCTGATCCTGTTTGGCTACTGGGCGGTGCTCGGCCTCGTCATGGGCGCCTATTTCTTCCGGGGCGCCGCCGGCCTCCACACCCATGAAGCGGTGCTGGACGGCCTCTTTGGCGCCGCCTCCCTCATCTCCACCACAGGCCTTGCGCCCCATCGCGGGGCCTTCGACGAACTGCCGCCGGCTCTGGTCCTTGCCGTGGCCTTCGTGGGCGGCGGGGCGCTGTCGGTCTCGGGCGGCCTGAAAATCCTGCGCGTGCGGGCCATGCTGCTGCGGGCGCGGGGCGATCTGATGCGGCTGGTCTATCCCAATCTCGTCCAGCCCTCGCGCACCGGAGAGGGCGGCGTCGGCTCGGCCATGCGCGGCGTGTGGGTGGGCATGGTCGCCCTCTGCCTGACCTTTGCCGCGGCGCTGATCCTCATCGCGGGCAGCATGCCGAGCTTCGAGGCGGCGGTGTCCACGGCGGTGTCCGCTTTGAGCAATACGGGGCCGCTGCTCGACGGCACGCCGGGGCCGGAGGACTTCGACCTGCTGGCAGCGGTCGGGGCCGGTTTCGCCATGATCGCCGGACGGCTGGAGACGGTCGGTGCCTTCGTCATCATCCACCTCGCCTTCTGGCGGACCTGACCGCAACGCCGTCGGGCACATGCCGCGCTTGTGATCGCGGCGTAAACCGGCGGCTCAGCCGGCAGCGCCCTTGAGCGTCACAGCGTGCGCAAGGCCATGCTCTCGCTCGCTCGGAGCGCGCGGCATCTTCCCCGCTCCGCCCTCGGCAGCGCGGTTATGTTGCAGGGCAAAATAATCTTGCGCTGGCGTAACGGTGTGCCATGCTAGCGCCGGAATTCCTGTTTGCGCATCGTCTTGCCTTGCCCTTGCGGCATCGCGACCGTGTGACATGACGGGGCAACGCCGAAAGAAACGGATACGAAAATGGCGGCGGAACGCACACAAAACCTGCAAGACACCTTTCTCAACCACGTCCGCAAGAGCAAGACGCCCCTCACCATCTTCCTGGTGAATGGCGTGAAGCTCCAGGGCGTCGTGACCTGGTTCGACAACTTCTGCGTGCTCCTGCGTCGCGACGGGCACTCGCAATTGGTCTACAAGCACGCTATCTCCACGATCATGCCCGGGCATCCGGTGCAACTGTTTGATCCCACCGACGAGGTGGCTTCGGAGAAAGCGTGATCCGGCGTGGAGCTTAAGGGACCGCGGGGCGCAGCGGGGGGTGGACTGAAGGGCGTGGACCGTCACGCTCCGCCCACCCGTTGTGCCGTCATTACCCCACAGGTGACAAAGCGCGGGGCGCGCGCCGGTGCAGACCGGCGCAGCCCCGAGGCGCGTCTGGAGGAGGCGGTGGGCCTTGCCGCCGCCATCGACCTCGACGTCGTGTACAAGGGCCTTGTCCTCATCTCCGAGGTGAAGCCGGCCACCTATATCGGCTCCGGCAAGGTCGAGGAGATCGCCGGCATCGTTGCGGCGGAGGAGGTCGGCCTCGTCTTCGTCGATGCGGCCCTGTCGCCCGTCCAGCAGCGCAATCTCGAGAAGGCGTGGTCCGCCAAGGTGGTGGACCGCACGGCCCTGATTCTCGAAATCTTCGGCAGTCGTGCCCGCACCAAGGAAGGCACGCTTCAGGTGGAGCTCGCCCACCTGAACTACCAGCGCTCGCGCCTCGTGCGGTCCTGGACCCATCTGGAGCGCCAGCGCGGCGGCTTCGGCTTCCTCGGCGGCCCCGGCGAGACCCAGATCGAGGCGGACCGCCGGCAGATCGGCGAGCGCATCATCCGCATCGAGCGCGAACTGGAGCAGGTGAAGCGCACCCGCGCTCTCCATCGCACCAGTCGCAAGCGCGTGCCTTATCCGGTGGTGGCGCTCGTCGGCTACACCAATGCCGGCAAGTCCACCCTGTTCAACCGGCTGACCCAGGCCGAGGTGATGGCACAGGATCTCCTGTTCGCCACCCTCGATCCGACCTTGCGCGCCGTCGACCTGCCCCATGGCACGCGCGTCATCCTGTCCGACACGGTGGGCTTCATCTCCGAGCTGCCGACGCAACTCGTCGCCGCCTTCCGCGCTACGCTGGAAGAGGTGATCGAGGCGGACGTGATCCTACACGTGCGTGACATCTCCCACCCCGACACCGATGCCCAGGCGGCGGACGTGAAGGATGTGCTGACCGAACTCGGCATCGACGTCGAGGCCGGCGGCCGGCTGGTGGAGGTCTGGAACAAGATCGACATCCTCCCCGAGGCGGAGCGCGAGCAACTCCTCAACACGGCCGCGCGCGCGGAGCCCGAAGCACGCCCCGAACTCGTCTCGGCGTTGACCGGGGAGGGCGCGCCGGCCTTGCTCGACCGCATCGAAGCCCACGTCACGGCCGGCCGCACGCTGCTGTCTGTGACGCTGGCGGCGGAAGACGGCGAGGGGCTCGGCTGGCTCTATCGGCATGGCGAGGTGCTGGAGCGGGAGAGCGGCGCGGACGGCCATGTGGTGATCTCGCTGCGCATCCTCCCCGAGCGGGTGGACCTCGTGAAACGCCGCTTCGGCGCGGCTCAGGTCCGCGGCGAGGACTGAGGCCTCCCGCGCCGCCGTGGCGCTTGCCTCCACGGTATCGGGCGTGTCCTATGCGACGCGTCATGATGCTGTTGGGGGCGTCCTTGCCGAGTTCAACCGTTTGCCGCTACGAACATTTTCAGACCGACTGGTACAAGCGCTTTTTCGAGCGCCTGCGGCTCTCCGGCCCTGACCAGCGCAAGAGCTGGGAGTTCGCGGCCGTCTGCGCGGCTCTTGAGGAGCGCGACATGCTCCGACCGGGCCGGACCGGCCTCGGCTTTGCGGTGGGCCGCGAACCTCTGGCGTCCTATTTCGCGTCCTGCGGCGTCAGCGTCCTCGCGACAGATCTGGTGAACGCCAGGTCGGCCCGCTGGGTGGAGAGCAACGAGCATGCGACGGCGCGCGATGTCATCCATTATCCCGACATCGTGGACAAGGCGGGGTTCGAGGAACGGGTCGCCTTCCGGTCCGCCGACATGCGCAGGCTCGATGATGAGCTCGGCATCGGCTCCTATGATTTCATCTGGAGCTGCTGCGCCATGGAGCATCTGGGGAGCCTTCAGAAGGGTTTCGACTTCGTGCGCGAGTCCACGCGCTTCCTGAAGCCCGGCGGCATCGCGGTCCACACCACCGAATACAATGTCAGTTCCAACACCCGCACGCGCAGCCGAGGCGGCGCCGTGATCTATCGCCGGCGCGACCTGGAGGAACTGGACCATCTGCTGCGGATGGACCGCTGCGGCGTCGAGCCCATCGACTTCGACGCCGGCACGCATGCCTACGATCTCAACTATGACGAACCGCCTTTTGGCCTGCCCGGACGCAAGCACATCAAGCTCAAATTCTTCGGCTACGTCTTCACATCGGCCCTGCTGGTGATCCGCAAGGGCTGAAGAACGCTGCGAAAGCTGTCGCAGCGGTAATAGTGGGTTGAGACGGTCACGCAAACTTCGTCTTGCACGACCGTAGTTTATTTGTCATGGAGCCGCGCTACTGGGCGTTCCGGGCGTTGGTCAGGGGCCAGCGTGGATCGCGCCAGTCTTGCCGGTCAACATAACGTAACAGAGCACGCGCCGATCCGCCCATGGTCCGGGCGGCTTGGAGCGCGCTCCAGAGCATGCGCGAGCGAGCGCATGTCCCGCCGGACCGGGCCGCTCTCCCGTGCCGGCGTGATGTTTTCTCGCTCGGCGGGCGTTCCTTCCGTCTCGTACACAGCGGGTGTCCGTCATGTTTTTCCAATCCGCCGCTGTCACCACGACGCGCGATCCGCGTCGTTCCTTCGTGACCCCCTTCGACCTGTTCGCCTTCCTGCTGGTGTTCGGGATGTTTGCCCTCTTCACGCAGGGCACGCAGCAGACGCTCATCCCCATCTCGGAGATGGAACAGGCGCCGATCTCGCTCAGTCCGTGGGATCTGCCGGAATATGCCCTGCGCACCACGCTGCGCATGCTGGCGGCGATCGTGGCCTCGCTGGTCTTCACCTTCATCTACGGTGCGCTTGCGGCGAAGAGCCGGCGGGCGGAGATGGTGCTCATCCCGGTGCTGGACATCCTCCAGTCGGTCCCGGTGCTGGGCTTCCTGTCCTTCACCGTGCTGTTCTTCATGAATCTGTTCCCCGGCAAGGTGATTGGCGTCGAGATGGCGGCGGTGTTCGCCATCTTCACCAGCCAGGCTTGGAACATGACCTTCAGTTTCTACCAGTCGCTGAAGACACTGCCGCGCGACCTCGTGGAGGTCTCGCGCGGCTTTCGCCTCACCGGCTGGCAGCGCTTCTGGCGGCTGGAGGTGCCCTTCTCCATGCCGGGCCTCGTCTGGAACACGATGATGTCCATGTCGGGCGGGTGGTTCTTTGTGGTGGCGTCCGAAGCCATTTCGGTTGGCAACACCACCATCACCCTGCCGGGCATCGGCGCCTATGTGTCCACCGCCATCGCCGAACGGAATCTCACAGCCGTGGCGTGGTCGGTCGGGGCGATGCTGGTCATCATCCTGATCTACGACCAGCTGCTGTTCCGCCCGCTGGTGGCCTGGGCCGACCGCTTCCGCTTCGAGCAGTCCGCCGGCGCGCCGCCGCCGCGCTCCTGGGTGCTGGACATGGTGAAGCGGGCGCATCTGTTCCGCCTCCTCCTGTCGCCCGTCGGCGGCCTGTTCCGGGGGCTCGCGGCCCTGCCGCTGCGCCTGCCCGTGCGCCTGCCGGGGCAGGTGAACGCCGCCTGGTCCAGCCGGCCCATGGATCACGCCTGGCTGGTGATGGTCGTCGCCATGGCCGTCTATGGCGTGTGGCTCATCGTCAGCTTCGTCGCCACCGAGGTGGGGCTCGCCGAGGTGGGCCATGTCTTCTGGCTCGGCTTCCTGACGCTGATCCGGGTGGCGGTGCTGATCGCGCTCGCCTCCCTCATCTGGGTGCCCGTGGGGGTCTGGATCGGCCTCCGCCCCAAGGTCGCGAACGCGTTGCAGCCGGTGGCGCAGTTCCTCGCCGCCTTTCCGGCCAACATCGTCTTCCCCTTCGCGGTGGTGGTGATCGTGCGCCTCGGGCTCGATCCCAACATCTGGCTGTCGCCGCTGATGGTGCTGGGCACCCAGTGGTACATCCTCTTCAACGTCATCGCGGGCGCCAGCGCCTTTCCCAATGACATGAAGGAGGCAGCCTCCTCCTTCCACCTGCGCGGGGCGCAGTGGTGGTTCAAGGTCATCCTGCCGGGGGTGTTCCCTTATTACGTGACCGGCGCCCTCACCGCGAGCGGGGGCTCCTGGAACGCCTCCATCGTCGCCGAGGTGGCGAGCTGGGGCTCGACCACGCTCCGCGCCGAGGGTCTCGGCTCCTACATCGCCGATGCCACCACGGCGGCGGACTATCCGCGTATCACGCTCGGCATCGCCGTCATGTCGCTCTACGTCATCGCCTTCAACCGCACCCTCTGGCGGCCGCTGTTCGACTTCGCCGCCAAGCGCCTGCGCCTCGACTGAGGAGATCCACCATGCTCGACAACCGCTCCGTTGAGGTCAACGCGCCGCTCGTGCAGCTCTCGCATGTGGTGCAGTCGTTCAAGAAGAGCGACAACAACCGTTATCTGGTGCTGGACGACGTCTCCCTCTCCATCAAGGAAGGCGAGATCGTCGGCTTGCTGGGCCGTTCCGGCTCCGGCAAGTCCACGCTCCTGCGCATCATTTCCGGCCTCGTGCCGCCTTACTCCGGCGACGTGCGCTGGATGGGCAAGCCGGTGAACGGCCCCTGTCAGGGCCTCTCGATGGTGTTCCAGACCTTCGCCCTCTTTCCCTGGCTCACCGTGCGCCAGAATGTGGAGATCGGGCTTGAGGCGCTGGGCGTCGATGCGGCCGAGCGGCGGCGCCGGGCGGAGGAGGCCATCGACCTCATCGGCCTCGGCGGCTTCGAGAGTGCCTATCCGAAGGAACTGTCCGGCGGCATGCGCCAGCGCGTGGGCTTCGCGCGGGCGCTGGTGGTACACCCGCGCCTCATGCTCATGGACGAGCCCTTCTCGGCCCTCGACGTGCTGACCGCGGAGACGCTGCGCACCGACATCATCGACCTCTGGATGGAGGGGCGCCTGCCCATCAAGTCCATCCTCATCGTCACGCACAATATCGAGGAAGCCGTCCTCATGTGCGACCGGGTCATGATCTTCTCGTCCAATCCCGGCCGCGTCGCCTTCGAGATGCCCATCACCCTGCCGCACCCGCGCGACCGTCAGGCGCCGGAATTCCGCGCGCTGGTGGAGGATATCTACGCCCGCATGACCAATCGCGACGCCCCCGGCGCCGCGCCGGTGGGCGGGGCGCAGCGCCATGAGGCGAGCCTTTCGACGGCGCTGGAGCCGGTCACCACCAACCTCATGGCGGGCCTGCTGGAAGAGCTTGCGGATTCCCCCTACGACGGCCGGGCCGATCTGCCGGCGCTGGCGGACAGCCTGAACATGTCCGGCGACGACCTCTTCCCCATCGCCGAGACGCTGCAGATGCTGCGCTTCGCAGAGGTGACACAGGGCGACCTCATCCTCACCGCCGAGGGGAAGGCGTTCGTGGAGGCGGACGTGGAGCCGCGCAAGGCGCTATTCGCCAAGCATCTTCTGGCCCATGTGGCGATCGCCGCCCACATCCGCCGCGTGCTGGACGAGCGCCCGACCCACCGGGCGCCGTACTCGCGCTTCTCGGAGGAGCTGGAAGACCACATGTCCGAGGAGTTCGCCGAGCGGACGCTGCGCACGGTCATCGCCTGGGGCCGCTATGGCGAGGTCTTCTCCTATGACGAGAAGACCGCCCAGTTCAGCCTGATCGAGGAAGACTGACCCGTTCCGGCACCCGGAAACGCAAACGGCGGGCCAAAGGCCCGCCGTTCTTGTTTCAGGATCGGTGAATCTCAGGCTTCGCCCTTGGCGAGGAAGTGCTCCAGCCAGTGGATGTCGTACTGGCCGTCCTGAATGTCCTTCGTGCGCACCAGCGTGCGGAACAGGGGCAGGGTGGTCTCGATGCCGTCCACCACGAACTCGTCGAGGGCGCGGCGCAGGCGACGCAGGCATTCCTCGCGGTTGGAGCCGTGCACGATCAGCTTGCCCACCAGCGAATCGTAGTGGGGCGGGATCGAATAGCCCTGATAGGCATTGCTATCCACGCGGATGCCGAGGCCACCGGGCACGTGATAGTGGGTGATCTTGCCGGGCGAGGGCCGGAAGGTCGTCGGGTGCTCGGCATTGATGCGGCACTCGATGGCGTGGCCGGTGATCTTCACGTCGTCCTGCGTCAGCGTCATCGGTAGGCCGGCGGCGACGCGGATCTGCTCGTTGATGAGGTCGATGCCGGTGATCTCTTCCGTCACCGGATGCTCCACCTGGATGCGGGTGTTCATCTCGATGAAATAGAAACGGCCGTTCTCATACAGGAACTCGACCGTGCCGACGCCGAGATACTTCAGCTCGCGCATGGCTTTCGCCACCGTCTCGCCGATCTCCTGGCGCTGGGCGGCTTCGAGCGCCGGGGAGGGGGCTTCCTCCCACACCTTCTGGTGGCGGCGCTGGAGCGAGCAGTCGCGCTCGCCGAGGTGCACCGCATTGCCCTTGCCGTCGCCCAGCACCTGAATCTCGATGTGGCGCGGGGTGACGAGATATTTCTCCAGATAGACCGCGTCATCGCCGAAGGCCGCCTTGGCCTCGGTGCGGGCGGTGGAGAGGGCCTGGCTCAGGTCGTCGGCGGTCATCGCCACCTTCATGCCGCGCCCGCCGCCACCCGCGGCGGCCTTCACCAGCACCGGGAAGCCGATCTCGGCGGCGACGCGGTGGGCCTCCTCATCCGAATTGATGCCGCCGTCGGAGCCGGGCACCACCGGAATGCCGAGCTTCTGCGCGGTCTTCTTGGCCTCGATCTTGTCGCCCATGATGCGGATGTGCTCGGGCTTCGGACCGATGAAGTGGACCTTGTGGTCCGCCAGGATCTCGGCGAAGCGGGCGTTCTCGGCGAGGAAGCCGTAGCCGGGGTGCACCGCGTCCGCGCCGGTGATCTCGCAGGCAGCGAGCAGCGAGGGAATGTTGAGGTAGCTCTCGCGGGCCTGCGGCGGGCCGATGCACACGCTCTCGTCGGCGAGGCGCACGTGCATGGCATCCGCATCGGCGGTGGAGTGCACGGCGACGGTGGCGATGCCCAGCTCCTTGCACGCGCGCAGGATGCGCAGGGCAATCTCGCCGCGGTTGGCAATCAGGATTTTCTCGAACATCGGGCTTCAGCCTGCTTGGCAGCCGCTCCGCCGGGCGGGGTCGCCGCGGGACGGGTCCGGGTGCGCGGGTCCTTTAAGGGAAGGCGCGTCCCGGCGGGGCCGGGGACGTGCCGCTTCCAGTCCTGTGTCGCCGGGGCGGGGCCGCCGGCGCCGATCGAGGCCGTCCGGCCTCACTCGATGACGAGCAGGGGCTCGCCGTATTCCACCGGGCGGCCGTTCTCCACCAGGATGCGCGTGACCGTGCCGGCGCGCGGGGCGGGAATGGCGTTCATGGTCTTCATGGCTTCGACGATCAGCAGCGTCTGGCCTTCCCGCACCTGCGTGCCGACTTCCACGAAGGACGGCGCGCCGGGCTCGGGCGAGCGGTAGGCGGTGCCGACCATGGGAGACGTTACGACGCCCGGATGCTTGGAGAAGTCGGCGCTCGTCGGCTCGAGGGCGACGGCGGCGACCGTGGCCACGGGCGCGGCGGCGGGGGCCACTGCGACCGGCGCCGCAGCGGCCACCGTCACCGGGGCCGGCGTGCGCGCGACGCGGATGCGCAGATTGTCGGCCTCGACTTCGATCTCCGTCAGGTCGCTGCCGGACAGGAGGTTCGCGATCTCGCGGATGACGTCGGTATCGATGGGGGTCTTGGAGTTTTTCATTTCATCCTGCACGTACGCGGGTTCAGCCACGCATGAGCTCCTGAAGGGTGAGGGCCGCGCTCAGGGGCGCGCCGGCCGGGTTGTGGCGAGCGCGGTGATGCCGAGGACGTAGCTCTGGGGCCCGAAGCCGCAGATCACGCCCCGCACCACCGGCGAGAGATAGGAATGGTGCCGGAAGGGTTCGCGGGCGAACACGTTCGACAGATGCACCTCGACGGCGGGAACGCCGGTGCCGGCAATGGCATCGCGCAACGCGACGGAGGTGTGGGTATAGGCGCCGGCATTCAGAACCACGCCAACGGAGCCTGCCGCGGCCTGGATCCAGCCCACCAGATCGCCTTCGTGATTGCTCTGGCGGAAGACGAGCTCGAGCCCGTGCTGGGCCGCGGTCGTGCGGCAGAGCGCCTCAACGTCGGCCAGCGTCGCGGCACCGTAGATGCCGGGCTCGCGGGTGCCGAGGAGGTTCAGATTGGGTCCGTTGAGGACGTGGATGGTGTCGGACATCCTGACGGTTCAGCTGCGACCCGGCAGCGTCCGGGCCCGCGCGGTTATAGGGGGCGTTGCGTCGCAAGGAAAGACGCCATCTCACCCCATTCACCAGACCGTCACATGGCGGCAACGCCGCAGGCGGGGGACTGCCGGCCCAGATCTGGCCGGGCAGTCCCCCGTCAGGGATCAGTTGGCGGCGGTCTTGCCGTTCTTGGTGACCGCTTCCTGAAGCTTCTCGAGGCCGACGGCGCCCACGATCACCTCGTCGCCGATGACAAAGCTCGGCGTGCCGTTGAGGCCGAGCGCCTGGGCGATCTCCATGCTCTCGTCGAGCGTGGCGTTGAGCTCCGGCGAGGTCGCCTGCTTCTGGAGCTGGGCGACGTCGATGCCCACCTCCTTGGCTGCCGCCAGCGCGCGGGCGCGGTCCGCCTGGCCCCGACCGCTGAGCAGCGCGTCGTGGAAGGCCTTGTACTTGTCGGGCGCGACCATGCGCACGGCCACCGCCACCTGCGCGGCTTCCACCGAGCCCGGGCCGAGCACCGGGAACTCGCGCAGCACCACGCGCAGGTTCGGATTGTTCTTCACCAGCGCATTGATGTCGGACAGCGTGTGCTTGCAGTAGCCGCAGTTGTAATCGAAGAACTCCACCAGCGTGACGTTGCCCTTCGGATTGCCGATGACCACGCCGCGCGGGCTGTCGAAGACCTTGGGCTTGATGCTGGCGAGGGTCTTGGCCCGGGCCTGCGCCTCCGCCTCGCCCTGGCGCTTCTCCAGCACGGCGATCGCTTCCTGGAGCACTTCCGGGTTCTTCAGCAGGTAGTCGCGGATCAGCGGGCCAAGCTCGGCCTTCTCCTGATCGGTGAAGGCGGCGGCCGGGAGGACGGTGGTTGCCGTCAGCCCGAGGGCGGCCACAGCGGCGAGGGCGGCACGCAGGCCGGTTCGGGACAGCATCGGTCTCTCCATGTTCGGAAGGGCAATTCTACTGGCGATTGTCGCTGGATTGCGGCGGCTTGATGTTGACGATGTCGTCCGCCTTCAGCCAGCCGGGCGAATTGGGGGGAAAGGTCTGGCGCGCGCGGGCGGCGAGTTCCCGCGCGGTGCGGACGTCGCCGGTGGCGAGCGCCGCCTGCGCCGAGGCGAGATCCGCCTGCGGCCTGTTGTTCTTGAAACCGTAAGCCTTGGCAAGGGCGCGCCAGCCCGAGGCATTGTCCGGATCGCGCTGGGTGGAGAAGGTCAGCTCGCGGATGGCCTCGTCCATCATGCCCGCATTGCCGGTCTCCACCAGCGCCTGCCCGAGCATGGCGCGGATCAGCGGTGCGCCGTCGGTCATGGCCACCGCCTTGCGCAGCGGCGGCACCGCCTCGCTCGCCCGGCCGCTCTCCAGCAGCGCCTGCCCTTTCAGTTCCTGGAAATAGGGATTGCCCGGCTCCTTGGCGATGAGAGCGTCGATCTGCGCCACCGCCCCGGACATGCTGGCGAAGCGATAGGCGGAGATGGCGCGGGCATATTGGGCGGGCAGGGACTGGTCGGTGGGCGGATAGCGCCGCGCCACCACGTCCGGCCGCTCCTGGAAGCCGATGAGCTTTGCCCGCATCATGTCGTGCCGGTGCTGGAGGGCAGGCGGGTCCTTGGCGTTGAAATAGGGGCTGGCCTTGGCGAGCACCTCCAGCGCCGCGATCCGCTCGCGGGCCATGGGGTGGCTCAGCAGGTAGGGATCGGTGCGCTGGGTCAGGAACAACTGGTCGTTCTGGAAGCGCTCGAACGTCTCGAGCATGCCCTTGGCCGACTGCTGGGTGGCGTTGAGATAGGTGACGGCCGACCGGTCGGCGGCCTGCTCCTCCTCGCGCTGATAGGCGAGGAGCGAACGGCGGATCATCTCCTGCGGCGCCATGACAGCGCCCGCCGCCGCATTGCCCATGTTGCCGCCATTGGCCCCGCTTGCCGCGCCCGCCGCGACTCCGCCCGCCGCCAGCATCATGGCGACGATGGCCATGGTCTGCGCGCCCGCGAGCTGCTCGCGGCGCCGGGCGAGGTGGCCGCCGGCGATATGGCCGGTCTCATGGGCGAGCACGCCGATGATCTGGTTGGGCGTCGTCGAATCGACGAGCGCGCCGGTGTTGATGAAGATGCGCCGGCCGTCCGCCACGAAGGCGTTGAAGCTGCGGTCGTTGACCAGCACCACCTCGATGTTCTGCTGCGCCAGCTTGGCGGCGCGCAGGATGGGGCGGGTGTAGTCGCGCAGCAGGTTCTCGATCTCGGTGTCGCGGATGGTCGGCAGGCCGCGGCCGGACTTCTCCTGCGCCTGCGCCGGGGCAAGCGCCAGATGGCAACTGGCGATGAGGCCGAGCGCCACGCTGGATGCGCGGCGCAGGACGCGGGTTGGGCAAACGGCGCGGCTGGCGAACATCACGAGCAGTCGATCCCCCACGAATGGTGCTCGGTCGTCTTCCTGAACCATGCGGCGGGTTGCGCCCGCCCCTTGGCGACAGTGCGGCGGCGCGTTACCACGCCCCACCGGTTCCGCCGGAACGGCTTGCCGCTCCGGTTGTCCTAGCGTCTACCCTCGGGGCGAATGCGGCGGCAAGACGGCGGCTTGGCTGACGCTGCGTCTTCCGTGCCCGTTTCCCGATCACGAAAGCGAATGTGATGTCCTCCCTCGTGCTTCCTCCCGCGCTCATTCCCGCCTCCCGCCGTTCGGAGGTCGCGCCCTTCATCGTGATGGACGTGATGGAGCATGCGGCCCGCCTGGAAGCCGAGGGGGCGAAGGTGATCCACATGGAGGTGGGCCAGCCCGCCGCGCCCGCGCCGCTCACCGCCCGCAAGGCGGCGGCCGCCGCGCTGGAGCGCGGGCAGGTGGGCTATACGGCGGCGCTGGGTATTCCCTCCCTGCGCGCCCGCATCGCGAAGCACTACAAGGAGCAGCACGGGTTCGACCTCGATCCCGAGCGGGTGGTGGTGACCAACGGCTCGTCCGGCGGCTTCATCCTCGCCTTCCTGGCCCTGTTCGAGGCCGGCGACCGGGTGGCCATCGCCGCCCCCGGCTATCCGCCCTATCGCCATGTGCTCTCGGCGCTCGGCTGCGAGCCGGTGCTGATCGAGACCAAGGCGGAAGACCGATTCGCCCTGACCCCCGAGACGCTGCGCGCCGCCCATGCGGAAAAGCCGCTGAAGGGCGTGCTGGTGGCGAGCCCCGCCAATCCCACCGGCACCATGATGGACCGCACCGCGCTCACCGCCCTTTATGCGGCGGCCAAGGAGCTCGGCCTGCGCTTCGTGTCGGATGAGATCTACCACGGCCTCGACTATGCCTTCCCGGCGGTGACGGCGGCCGAGGTGGCCCCCGATTCCGTGGTCATCAATTCCTTCTCCAAATACTTCTGCATGACCGGCTGGCGCGTCGGCTGGATGGTGGTGCCCGAGGGCATGTCGCGCACCATGGAGCGCCTGCAGCAGAACTTCTCCATCTCCGTGCCCACCCTGTCGCAGATCGCCGCAGAGGCCGCCTTCGACGGGCGGGAGGAGATGGATGCGGTGAAGCATGGCTATGAGGAAAACCGCCGCATCCTGACCGAAGGTCTTCCCAAGATCGGGCTTGAGCATTTCCTGCCGGCCGACGGCGCCTTTTATCTTTATGCGGATGTGTCCCGTTTCACGGGCGACTCGCACGCCTTCGCGACGCGGCTTCTCGACGCGGCGCACGTTGCGGCGACCCCGGGCGTGGACTTCGATCCCTTCTGTGGCAAGCAGTTCCTGCGCTTCTCCTATGCCGGGTCGGCGGAAGACATGCGGGCGGCGGTGGCGCGCATCGGGCACTTCCTCTCCAAGGAATAGTGCAGTTCTGCTGTCGCATTACTTGGTTGCGCCCCTGTCGTCCGGCCCTCACACTCCCGTCCCATAAAAACAAAGGCATACGGGACGAAAACGGGAGGGCTGGTCATATGTTGGCACTCGTGCTGATCATTGCCTGCGGACTGTTCGCCGTGGGCTACGGAATCTGGGCCGGGCGGGCGGTCATGGCCGCCGATCCCGGCTCGCCACGCATGCAGGAGATCGCCGCCGCGATCGCCGAAGGCGCGCAGGCCTATCTGCGCCGGCAGTACGCCACCATCGGCATCGTGGGCGTCGTCATCTTCCTGGCGGTGGGCGTCTTCCTCGGTTGGCTCGTGGCCATCGGCTTTGCCCTCGGCGCCATTCTCTCCGGCCTTGCCGGCTTCATCGGCATGAATGTCTCGGTGCGTGCCAATGTGCGCACGGCGCAGGCGGCCACGAAATCGCTCGCCGGCGGGCTCGACCTCGCTTTCAAGGCGGGCGCCGTCACCGGCCTTCTGGTGGCCGGCCTCGCCCTGCTCGGGGTGGCGGTCTACTTCACCTTCCTCACCCGCATCATGGGCTATGGCCTCACCGAGCGTGTGGTGGTGGATGCCCTCGTGGCGCTGGGCTTCGGCGCCTCGCTCATCTCCATCTTCGCCCGCCTCGGCGGCGGCATCTTCACCAAGGGCGCCGACGTCGGCGGCGATCTCGTCGGCAAGGTGGAAGCGGGCATTCCCGAGGACGACCCGCGCAACCCCGCCACCATCGCCGACAACGTGGGCGACAATGTCGGCGACTGCGCCGGCATGGCGGCGGACCTGTTCGAGACCTATGCCGTAACGGTGGTGGCGACCATGGTGCTCGCCATCATCTTCTATTCCGGCGCCCCAGGCGTTCTGGGCAATCTCGTGCTCTACCCGCTGGCCATTGGCGGCGTGTGCATCCTCACCTCCATCGCCGGCACGTTCTTCGTGAAGCTCGGGCCGACCTCCTCCATCATGGGGGCGCTCTACAAGGGCTTTGCGGCGAGCGCCGGCCTTTCGGTCTTCGCGCTGGCACTGGTGACGGGGCTGCTGACAGGCTTCGGCCCCATCGCGGGGACCGCGCTCACCGGCACGCAGCTTTTCCTCTCGGGAATCGTCGGACTGGCGGTGACCGGGGCCATCGTCGTCATCACCGAATATTACACCGGCACGGGCTATCGGCCGGTGGTCTCCATTGCGCAGGCCTCGGTGACCGGCCACGGCACCAACATCATCCAGGGCCTCGCCGTCTCGCTCGAATCGACGGCGCTGCCCACGCTCGTCATCATCGCCGGCATCCTCGTCGCTTATGGCTTGGCCGGCCTGTTCGGCATCGCGGTGGCGGCGACGACCATGCTGGCGCTGGCGGGCATGGTGGTGGCGCTCGATGCCTTCGGGCCGGTGACGGACAATGCCGGCGGCATCGCCGAGATGGCCGGCTTGCCCAAGGAGGTGCGCCACTCCACCGATGCGCTGGATGCGGTGGGCAACACCACGAAGGCCGTCACCAAGGGCTATGCCATCGGCTCGGCGGGCCTCGGCGCGCTGGTGCTGTTCGCCGCCTACAATGCGGACCTGCGCTATTTCATCTCGCAGGCCCGGCCGGGCAGCTACTTTGCCGGCGTGTCCCCCAACTTCTCGCTGGAAAATCCCTATGTGGTCGTCGGCCTGCTGTTCGGCGGCCTGCTGCCGTTCCTCTTCGCCGCCATGGGCATGACGGCGGTGGGCCGAGCGGCGGGCGCCATCGTGGAGGAGGTGCGCCGGCAGTTCCGCGAGAAGCCGGGAATCATGGCCGGCACCGACAAGCCGGACTATTCCCGCGCCGTGGACATGCTCACCCGCGCCGCCATCAAGGAGATGATCATCCCCTCCCTGTTGCCGGTGCTCTCGCCCATCGTCTGCTATTTCGTCATCTATCTGGTGGCGGGCGGCGGGGCGGCCGGCAAGTCGGCGGCCTTCTCGGCGGTGGGGGCGATGCTGCTCGGCGTCATCGTCACCGGCCTGTTCGTCGCCATCTCCATGACCTCCGGTGGCGGCGCCTGGGACAATGCGAAGAAGTCCTTCGAGGACGGATTCGTGGACAAGGACGGGGTGCGCCACCTCAAGGGCTCGGACGCCCACAAGGCCTCCGTCACCGGCGACACGGTGGGCGATCCCTACAAGGACACGGCGGGGCCGGCCGTGAATCCCATGATCAAGATCACCAACATCGTGGCCCTGCTGCTTCTGGCGGTGCTCGGGCATTGAGGCCGGGCCGGCGGCTGTTCACAGGGGCAGGGCTCCTTTCGGACGGTCGCCGGCGGCCTATATGAAGGCGCAGCGGGGCTTTGCCATGGCCGCGCGGCAGCCCGCCGTGCAACGCAGGGCGGCAAGGCTTTCCATGCGCGAAGCGTTCGTGTAGGAACCGCCCAAATGGCGCTCCGGGCCCCGCCCGGCGCGAGGATGATGGAATTCATGCAGACCGTTCTGATCGTCATTCACCTGTTGGTGGTGCTCGCGCTCATCGGCGTGGTGCTGATTCAGCGTTCCGAAGGCGGTGGCCTGGGAATCGGCGGCGGCGGCGGTGGCGGCGGCTTCTTCACGGCGCGCGGCACGGCCAACGTGCTGACCCGTGCGACCGCGGTGCTCGCCGCGCTGTTCTTCATCACCAGCCTGGGCCTGACGATTCTCGCAGGCTGGGGCCGCGCGCCCACCTCGATCCTCGGGCCGTCCAGCGGCCAGAGCGGTCCGAGCGTGCCGACCGGCGGCTCCATCCTCGACCAGATCCGGCCGCAGGGCGCGGCTCCGGGAGCGTCCGCTCCTGCGGCCCCGACGCCCCCGGCCGCGGACGCTCCGGCGCCCACCGGCCCGCAGGTTCCGAAGTCCCAGTGATCGCTGCGCCGCGGCCTGCCGCGGCGTGTAGGTTCTCCACAGGCGACGCGGTGCCCCAAAGGGCGTCGCGCTCGCCGAATCGCGTTTGCGCGGAGTAGAGTTGAAGCCCATGGCGCGCTACATCTTCATCACCGGCGGCGTCGTGTCCTCCCTCGGCAAGGGCCTCGCCTCCGCAGCACTCGGCGCGCTTCTCCAGGCGCGCGGGTACACCGTCCGGCTCCGCAAGCTGGACCCCTATCTGAACGTCGATCCGGGCACCATGAGCCCGTATCAGCATGGCGAGGTCTTCGTGACCGACGACGGGGCCGAGACCGATCTCGACCTCGGCCATTACGAGCGCTTCACCGGGCATCCTGCCACCAAGCAGGACAACATCACCACCGGGCGCATCTATCAGGATATCCTTACCAAGGAGCGGCGCGGCGACTATCTCGGCGCCACCATCCAGGTGATCCCCCACGTCACCAACGCCATCAAGGACTTCGTGCTGGAAGGCAACGAGGGCTTCGACTTCGTGCTCATCGAGGTGGGCGGCACGGTGGGTGATATCGAGGGGCTGCCCTTCTTCGAGGCGACCCGCCAGCTCAAGAACGAGCTGCCGCGCAACCACGCCATCTTCATCCATCTGACGCTGATGCCCTTCATCCCCTCCGCTGGGGAACTGAAGACCAAGCCGACGCAGCACTCCGTCAAGGAACTGCGCTCCATCGGCATCCAGCCCGACATCCTGCTCTGCCGCTGCGATCGCGAGATCCCGCGCGAGGAGCGGCGCAAGCTCTCGCTCTTCTGCAACGTGCGCGAGAGCGCCGTGATCGAGGCGCGCGACGTGGACAACATCTACGCCGTGCCGTCCTCCTACCATGCGGAAGGCCTCGACACGGAAGTTCTGGCCGCCTTCGGCATCGAGCCGGCCCCGGCGCCGAACCTCCAGCGCTGGACCAATATCGAGCAGCGCGTGCGCAACCCCGAGGGCGAAGTCACCATCGCCATCGTGGGCAAGTACACGGGCCTCAAGGACGCCTACAAGTCGCTCATCGAGGCGCTGAACCACGGCGGCATCGCCAACAAGGTGAAGGTGAACCTCGACTGGATCGAGAGCGAGACCTTCGAGACCGAGGACCCGGCGCCCTTCCTGGAGCACGTCCACGGCATTCTCGTGCCGGGCGGCTTCGGCCAGCGCGGCGCCGAGGGCAAGATCCGCGCGGCCCAGTTCGCCCGCGAGCGCAAGGTGCCCTATTTCGGCATCTGCTTCGGCATGCAGATGGCGGTCATCGAGGCGGCCCGGAACCTGGCCGGCGTCAAGAACGCCAACTCCACCGAGTTCGGCGAGACGTCCGAGCCGGTGGTGGGCCTGCTCACCGAATGGCTGAAGGGCAATGAACTGGAGCGCCGCTCGGCGGCGGGCGACCTCGGCGGCACCATGCGCCTCGGCGCCTATCTGGCGCAGCTCAAGGAGCCGTCCCGCGTCGCCGGCATCTATGGCGCGCAGGAGATTTCCGAGCGTCACCGTCACCGTTACGAGGTGAATACCGCCTACAAGGATCGCCTCGAGGCCTGCGGTCTCATGTTCTCCGGCCTGTCGCCCGATGGCCTGCTGCCGGAGATCGTGGAATATGCGGACCATCCCTGGTTCATCGGCGTGCAGTTCCATCCCGAACTGAAGTCGCGCCCGTTCCAGCCGCATCCGCTCTTCGCCTCCTTCATCGGGGCGGCCATGGAGCAGAGCCGGCTGGTGTGAGTGAGCCTGCCGCTCCGGCGTGAAGCCGGGCGGCGTGCGATCAGGTAAAGGAGTTGCCCATGCGTCGCGGCCTCGATCACGTCGTCCATCTGGTGCGGGACGTTGATGCGGCCGGGGAGGTCTATGACCTGCTGGGCTTCACCGTCGGCTCGCGCAACCACCATCCCTGGGGCACGCACAACCGCATCGTGCAGACCCCGGGCTTCTTCATCGAGATTCTGGAAGTTGCCGAGCCCGAGAAGATCCCGCCGCACGATGGCGCCTTCTTCTCCTTCGGCGCCTTCAACAAGGCCCGGCTCGCCCGCAGCGGCGAGGGCCTGTCTATGCTGGTGCTGGAAGGCACCGATCCCGTGGGCGACAAGGCCGATTTCGATGCGGCCGGCATCGGCGGCTATGACCTGTTCGATTTCTCCCGGCAGGCCCGGCGTCCGGACGGCTCCGAGGTGGAGGTGGGCTTCACGCTCGCCTATGCCCGTGATCCCATCGCGTCCGAAACCGCTTTCTTCACCTGCACCCAGCGCAAGCCTGAGAACTTCTGGTCGCCGCAGATGCAGCGCCATGCCAATGGCGTGACGCAGGTGCTGGGCGTGGTGCTGGTGACCGACAGTCCCGCCGACCACGTGTCCTTCATCGACACCTTCTCCGGCTGCACGCCGCGCCGGGCAGTGGACGGCTGGTTCGTGACGCAGACGCCGCGTGGGGCCATCGACCTCATGACGCCCGAATTGTTCACCGAGCGCTATGGCGTGGCCGCGCCGCAGGGCGAGGGCCTGCGCCTCGCGGCCGTGCGCTTCGACACGCCCGGCGCCGCCGACCTGCGCCGAGGCCTCGCCGCCCGGCGGATGCTGGTGGAGCAGATCGAGGGCATCGCCGTGGTGCCGCCCACCGCCGCCATGGGCGCGACGCTGATCTTCGAGCGCAACGAGGACGCCGCCGCCGGCTGACGGGTGCTTGATCCGGGCGGGACGTGTCCTACATCCTGCCCATGCCTGCCACGGCGCAGGCACCCGCGCGGACGACCGTCGCGGTTCTTCTCCTCCGGCGCGGACGACCCCGCCATTCGAGCCCACCGGCCGGGCCGGACGGGCTCCCACGGAGTGTCTCGTGGCCTGGATCATCCTTTTTGCGGCCGGCCTCATGGAAGTAGGCTGGGCCATCGGCCTGAAATATGCCGAGGGCTTCACCCGCCTGTGGCCCTCGGTCTTCACGCTGGTCTGCGCCGGCTTCAGCCTGTTCCTGCTGTCGGTCGCGGCCCGAGACCTGCCCATCGGCACCGCTTATGCGGTCTGGGCGGGCATCGGCATGGTGGGCGCGACGGTGGTCGGCATCATCGTCTTCGGCGAACCCTCCGACGCGCTGCGCCTTGCCTCCATCGCGCTGATCGGCGTCGGCATCGTCGGGCTGAAGCTCGCGACACCCCATTGAACGCATGTATCCCCCGCGCGGCGGGAGGTTTCCCGCCGCCGGGCCATTGGCTATGAAGCGCGTCACAGATGACGCCGAGGAGAGACCATGAGCGCGACCGCCGTTGAGCCCCAGTCCGTGGTGGAGGCGGGCAAGGTCCGCATCGGCAACAGTCTGCCGCTCGCCCTCATCGCCGGCCCCTGCCAGATGGAGAGCCGTGACCACGCGCTGGAAACCGCCGCCGCGCTGAAGGAGATCACCGATCGGCTCGGCATCGGCCTCATCTACAAGACCTCCTTCGACAAGGCGAACCGCACCTCGGTGAATGCCGCGCGCGGCATGGGCCTTGAGAAGGCGTTGCCAGTGTTTGCCGAGATCAGCGAACGCTTCGGCCTGCCGACGCTGACCGACGTGCACGAGATCGACCAGTGCGCCCCCGTGGGCGAGGTGGTGGACGTGCTCCAGATTCCCGCCTTCCTCTGCCGCCAGACCGACCTTCTGGTGGCGGCGGCCAGGACAGGCCGGGTGGTGAATGTGAAGAAAGGCCAGTTCCTCGCGCCGTGGGACATGGTGAATGTGGTGGCGAAGCTCACCCAGTCCGGCAACGGGCGCGTGCTGCTCACCGAGCGCGGCGCCTCCTTCGGCTACAACACCCTCGTCTCCGACATGCGGGGCCTGCCGGTGATGGCCCAGACGGGCGCGCCCGTTGTGTTCGATGCCACCCATTCGGTGCAGCAGCCGGGCGGCAAGGGCGCCTCCTCCGGCGGCCAGCGCGAGTTCGTGCCGGTGCTTGCCCGCGCCGCGGTGGCGGTGGGCGTGGCGGCGGTCTTCATCGAGACCCATCCCGACCCGGACAAGGCCCCCTCCGACGGCCCCAACATGGTGCCGCTGAAGGATCTGGAGCCGCTGGTGGCGCTGCTGCAGCAGATCGACCGCGTGGCCAAGGCGCATCCGGTGGCGATCTGAGCGGGCGAAGACGCCGGTTCTCTGAAATCCTGACCTGATGAACGGCGCTCGCCGTTCGCGTCCCTCCCCCCTTGTGGGGGAGGGTAGGGAGGGGGGTAGAACGGCCGGACAGAAGATGCCGCGAGGTATTGGCCCGCACGGTTGCAAGCGTCGTTAGAATGGAGAGGGCATTACCCCCCTCCCTGGCCCTCCCCCGCAAGGGGGGAGGGAATTCGTGCGACGTACAAAGCGGGCGCTGGGGGAGGACTTCCTCCCCAAATGCCGCTTAGTTCGGCTCCACCAGCACCTGACGCGCCCGGTCGTAGCGCCACATGGCACCGGGCTGGAGATGGGTGCCGCCGAGCCAGCGGTCCACCGCATTGGCCGAGGCGTGGTCGAAGCGGCCACGCAGGGCGGAGATGCCGGTGGGCGTCAGCTTGATGGTCGCGCGGGCGAAGGCGCGGTAGGTCATTTCCTCCGGCGCCGGTGCATCTTCTGAAGGCACGAACGGCCGGCAGTCGGAGGCGCGGAAGGGCAGCCCCTCGATCAGCGGCTCGTGGGCGAAGGCCAAGCCATCCAGCCTTAGGAAGAAAGGCATGTCCGCCAGAAAGCGTGCCTCGTCCATGGCCTGCACGGCGGCGAAGACCTGATGCACCTTCTTCGGCCCGTCCGCGAGCTGGCGCAGGATGCGTTCCTCGGTCAGCGACAGGCCGCTGCGGGGCGCGGGCAACTCCTCCAGCGCCCGCTGCAGGGCGGCGCCGAGATGGGGCAGCACGGGGTGATCGCGGCCGGCAAGGCCCGCCAACGCCCGAGGGGTCGGCGCGGTGAAGGCCTCCCAGGCCGCATGCCCGGCTTCCAGTTGCAGCGTCGTCACCGGCAAAGCGCAGTGGGAGAGGGTGCGGATGTCGTCGGCCTCCAGCGTGCCGAGATAGTCCTGCGCCTGCACGAGCTTCAGCCCCAGCCGTTCCGGCTCGCGGGCGAAGAAGTGCAGGAGCTGGATCAGCTGGAGTTGGTCATAGAGGTCGTGCTCGAACCAGAGCTGCACCTCGTTGAAGGCGATATGGATCTCAAGCTGCGCATCCCGTTCGGCGAAATCGGCCCGCACGCTGCCGAAGTCGAGGCCGAGCGCCTCGGCAAGGAAGCCCGCGCGCGCGTCCGCCACCTCGGCCAGCGAGAGGCTGTCCGGCACCGGCCCGTCATGCAGCATGTCGCGCCAGGGCAGATGGTGGCCCTTCACGCCGCCCGCCCGCAGGCGCTCCACGGCGCTGTCGCCATTGGTGATGATCAGCTTGGGCATCGTCAGCCTCTCCCACGATAGGGGGCGACACCGGTTTCCGGCAGCCAGACCCCGCGCGGGAGCTCGCCAGTCTGCCAGAACACGTCGATGGGAATACCGCCGCGCGGATACCAGTAGCCGGCGATGCGGAAGAAGCGCGGCTTCAGCAACTCCACGAGTCGCTTGCCGATGGCCACCGTGCAGTCCTCATGGAAGGCGCCGTGGTTGCGGAAGCTGGCGAGATAGAGCTTGAGCGACTTCGATTCCACGAGCCAGACGTCCGGTACGTAATCCAGCACCAGATGGGCGAAGTCCGGCTGGCCGGTCACGGGACACAGCGAGGTGAACTCGGGCGCCGTGAAGCGGGCCACGTAATTGGTGTCGGGATGGGGATTGGGCACGCGGTCCAGCACGGCCTCCTCGGGTGAGGACGGCAGGGCGGTCTCGCGCCCGAGCTGGAGCTTGGCTTCGGTCATCATCGGTCCTTGGATGCGGCGTGAAGCGGCGGTCCTGGATGGCATTTCCTGACGCGGAGCGGCTGAGCGCGCTCCTTTTTTGAGCACTGTAGCGCAATTTGCCGGCTTGTGCGCGAAAGGCTGCCGCGCGCCATGACCCCTTACCAGCGGCGGCGTGACAGGCTAGAAGCGCAGCGCTCCGTTTCGCATCCGCGCGCCGCGCGGGTCACGCTTTGGGCAGAGGAAGGGAAGGACGCTCCATGACCGCCATTGTCGATATCGTCGGCCGGGAAATCCTGGACAGCCGCGGCAACCCCACGGTGGAAGTCGATGTGCTGCTGGAAGACGGCGCGCTCGGTCGCGCGGCGGTTCCCTCCGGCGCGTCCACGGGCGCCCATGAGGCGGTGGAACTGCGCGACGGCGACAAGGGCCGCTATCTCGGCAAGGGCGTCGAGAAGGCGGTCGAGGCGGTGAACGGCGAGATCTTCGACGCCATCGGCGGCCTCGATGCCGAGGAGCAGGCGCAGATCGACGCCGTCATGATCGAACTCGACGGTACGCCCAACAAGGCCCGCCTCGGCGCCAACGCCATCCTCGGCGTGTCGCTGGCGGTGGCCAAGGCGGCCGCCATCTCCAACAACCTGCCGCTCTATCGTTATGTGGGCGGCGTGAACGCCCGCACCCTGCCGGTGCCGATGATGAACATCATCAACGGCGGCGCGCATGCGGACAATCCCATCGACTTCCAGGAATTCATGATCCTGCCCGCCGGCGCGCCGACCTTCGCGGAAGGCCTGCGCTGGGGCGCCGAGATCTTCCACACCCTGAAGAAGGGCCTGAAGGACGCCGGCCACAACACCAATGTGGGCGACGAGGGCGGCTTCGCCCCGAACCTCGCCTCCGCCGAGGCGGCGCTCGATTTCGTGCTGAAGGCCATCGAGAAGGCCGGCTTCAAGCCGGGCGAGGACGTGTTCCTCGGTCTCGACTGCGCCGCCACCGAATTCTTCAAGGACGGCGCCTATCACTATGAGGGCGAGGGCAAGGTCCGCGACATCGACGCCCAGGTGAAGTATCTGGCGCAGCTGGTCGGCAACTACCCGATCGTCACCATCGAGGACGGCATGTCCGAGGACGACTGGGCGGGCTGGAAGCAGCTCACCGACGCCATCGGCGCCAAGTGCCAGCTGGTGGGCGACGACCTGTTCGTGACCAATGTCGAGCGCCTCGGCCGTGGCATCAAGGAATCCACCGGCAACGCCATCCTCGTGAAGGTGAACCAGATCGGCTCGCTGACCGAGACGCTGGAGACGGTGGAACTCGCCCACAAGTCCGGCTATCGCGCCGTGATGTCCCACCGCTCGGGCGAGACCGAGGACTCCACCATCGCCGATCTCGCGGTGGCCACGAACTGCGGTCAGATCAAGACCGGCTCGCTCGCCCGCTCCGACCGCACCGCCAAGTACAACCAGCTCCTGCGCATCGAGCAGGAACTGGGCGCGCAGGCGAAATATGCCGGCAAGGCGGCGCTCAAGGCCTTCGCCTGAGCCTTCTGGCCGATCGTGAATGACGAGGCCTCCGCGCTCCAGCGCGGGGGCCTTTTTCTTTGGCGGATGGGACAGGGTTCAGAGTGCGTGGCGCAGGCCCGGAATGGCGGTGACGATTTCGTCCACCGTGGCGTCGCCCGCCGTCTCGCGGGCATAGGCCACCACCTCGCGCACCGTGGCCTGCACCTCGATCATGCTGAGGCCCTCGGCCATGAGCCGATCGGCGACGCGCATCAGCCGGGCCATGCCGCCGAAATGGCTCGTGCCGTCCCCATCCGCCTCCGGCTCGCCGCTGCCGGTGGCCGGCGCGAGGTCGGGCAGAACGGCATGCAGGCGCGCGCGGGTCGGGGGCGGGGCTTCCGTACTGAGAAAGGTCGAGAGCACGCGGACGGCCGATCTGGCCTGTGCCTCGCTGAGGCCCACGCGGGCCATGAGGCGGTCGGTGAGGGTCTCCATGAAGGTCTCTTCTGCCGTCTCTGGGAGCGGCATGGTGACGGTGAAGACCGGGCCTTGCAAGCGTGGCCGGGGCCTTGCCTGAGCGGGCCGAACAGGGGCAAGACGGTGCGTCAGGCGGGTGCGCACCCGTGGCCTTGTGCCCGGCGCGACGCTATGGGTGTGAGGTCAAGGGAGGAGCGGCCATGGCACGGGACGAGGGCACGGTCTTTGTCGGACACAGCCCGGCGGCGGGCAAGGACGAGGAACTGGCCCTGCGGCTCGCCAACCGGCACGGGCTTGTCACCGGCGCCACCGGCACGGGCAAGACCGTGACCCTTCAGGTGCTGGCGGAAGGCTTTGCCCGCGCCGGCGTACCGGTCTTCGCCGCCGACGTGAAAGGCGACCTCTCGGGCATCGCGATGCCGGGAGAGCCAAAGGACTTCCTGCTGAAGCGGGCGCAGGAGGTGGGGATCACCTACACCCCCGACAGCTTCCCGGTGATCTTCTGGGATCTGTTCGGCGAGAAGGGCCATCCCGTCCGCACCACCATCTCCGAGATGGGGCCGCTGCTGCTGGCCCAGCTCATGGAGCTGAACGAGGTGCAGGAAGGCGTCCTCAACATCGCCTTTCGCCTCGCGGATGAACGCGGGCTCTGGCTCTATGACCTGAAGGATTTGCGTGCCGTCATCGGCTTCGTGGCCGACAATGCCAAGACGCTGACGCGCGACTATGGCAACGTCTCCGCCGCCACCGTGGGTGCCATCCAGCGGCAGCTTCTGGTGCTGGAGAACCAGGGCGCGGATCGCTTCTTCGGCAAGCCCGACCTCAAGATTTCCGATCTCATGCGGGTGGACCGCTCCGGCTACGGCACCATTTCCGTGCTTGCTGCGGACAAGCTCATGGGGAGCCCGCGCCTCTACGCCACCTTCCTGCTGTGGCTGCTCTCCGAACTGTTCGAGGACCTGCCCGAGGTGGGCGATCTCGACAAGCCCAAGCTCGTCTTCTTCTTCGACGAGGCGCACCTATTGTTCGATGCCGCGCCCAAGGCGCTGCTGGAGAAGGTGGAACAGGTGGTCCGCCTTATCCGCTCCAAGGGCGTGGGCGTCTATTTCGTGACGCAGAACCCGCTGGACGTGCCGGACAGCGTGCTCGCCCAGCTCGGCAACCGCGTGCAGCATGCGCTGCGGGCCTTCACGCCCCGCGACCAGAAGGCGGTCCGGGCGGCGGCGGAAACCTTCCGCCCCAATCCGAAGCTCGACACGGCCCGGGTCATCACCGAACTCGGCAAGGGCGAGGCGCTGGTCTCCGTGCTGGAGGGCGCGGGCACGCCGACCATGGTGGAGCGCACCTTGATCGCCCCGCCCAGCGCGCGGGTGGGCGCCATCACCGATGCGGAGCGGGCGGAGGTGATCGCCCGCAGCCCTGTGCGGGGGCTTTATGACGTGACCGAAGACCCCCGGTCCGCCTTCGAGATGCTGCGCGAGGAGGCGGAGCCGGCGGCGCAGACCTCCGGACCGGTGACCGACGCGCCGTCCGGCCCCTGGGGCCATGTGCCGCGCGAGCACGCCCCGGACAGCCGGCCCGAGCCCACGGACCGTTCGGTTGGACGATCGCCGGGCGGCGTCCCGCGTGTGCCCCGGACAGGCTCCGCGCGCATGACCACGACGGAGCTGGTTGTAAGAACGGTGGCGCGCTCGCTGGCGTCGCAAGTGGGTAACCAACTCGGAAAAGCCATATTGCGGGGCATTCTCGGCGGCCGAAGCCGCTGACCGGATTCGGGGGTCTGTTCGTCAGCGGGTTGATTGGCCGAACGACCCCCGGTATGATTTTCCCAAAGTCGGATGAGATTGCGGGGTCTCTTTCGGCTGGAGCTGCTCAATCCAGGTGCCGGCACGCGTCGGCGCCCTCCAATCAGGAGCGCCCCATGAAGGTGTTGCCCATTGCCCGCATTGTCGTCATCGATTCCAATGCCGATCGTCGCGAGACGACGCGCGTCGGCCTGACCGCGCTCGGCGTCGGTTCTGTGACGGAATTCGCCACGGTTTCCGAACTGGAAGGTGGCGCGAACGCTTATGACGTTCTTGTGATCCAGGCCGACGACGCGGAAAACGTGCCGGACAATCCGTTCCGGGATTCGCCGGACGCGGTTCCGGCTGTCCTCGTGGTGGACGGTGCGCCCAACGTGCTCGCCCGCATCGCCAGCCGCGCCGGCTATGACGCCGCCGTCGGCATGCCGCTGCTGCCGCGCCTGCTCTATCGCCGCATCGGCTCGGTGCTTCAGCGCGCCCGCCGCATGAACAAGCCGGCCATCGCCGCCCGTCCGGCGGAAGAGGCCGCGCCGGCCGTCGCCGCCAACTGATCCGCGCATCAGTTCGACTGACGTTCAGCCCTGCCCCGCGCCATCGGCGTAGGGCAGGGCTTTTTCGTTGAGGGCCCGCGTACCGCGCCGCCTTGTCAGCCGTGCCGCACCGGCCCAGCATTCGCCCCCATGAGTCGCTGCCCATCAGCGGTGGCGCGAAGGCGAGGAGAAGGCGATGGCCGGTGTGGATGATGTTCTGAACGCAGTGGATGCCGGGCTCGACGCCTCCCTGGCGCGGCTCTCCGATTTCCTGCGCATCCCCAGCATTTCCACCGATCCGGCCTATGCTGCCGCCTGCCGGCAGGCGGCGGATTTCGCCGCCGAGGCGCTGACCGACCTCGGGCTCGCCGCCACCGTGCGCGAGACGGCGGGCCATCCCGTGGTGATCGGCCGCACCGACACGGGCGCCGCCCGCCGGGTGCTCTTCTACGGCCATTATGACGTGCAGCCGGTGGACCCGCTGGACCTCTGGGACAGCCCGCCCTTTGAGCCGCGCATCGCCACCGGCACCGATGGCAAGACCCGGATCTATGCGCGCGGCGCCTGCGACGACAAGGGACAGGTGTCCACCTTCCTCGAGGCGCTGCGGGCGTTGAAGACCGTGCAGGGCAAGCTGCCGGTGGACGTGACCGTGCTGCTGGAAGGGGAGGAGGAGTGCGGCTCCCCGAGCCTGCCGGCCTTCCTCACCGCCAACGCGGAAGAACTGAAGGCCGACGTGGCGCTGGTCTGCGACACCGGCATGTGGGACCCGCAGATACCGGCGATCACCACCTCGCTGCGTGGCATCCTGCACACCGAGCTCACCATTACCGGCGCCGATCGCGACCTGCATTCCGGCCTCTTCGGCGGCGCGGCGCGCAATCCCATCCACGTCCTCGCCCGCATCCTCGCGGCGGTGCATGACGACACGGGCCACATTACCATTCCGGGCTTCTATGACGACGTGGCCGAGATGCCGCAGGCGGTGCGCGATGCCTGGAACGCACTCGGTCTGACGCCAGAGGCCTTCCTCGGCCCGGTGGGCCTGTCCGTGGCGGCGGGCGAGAGCGACCGCTCGCTGATCGAGCAGATCCAGTCCCGCCCCACCTTCGAGGTGAACGGCATCTATGGCGGCTATCAGGGGCAGGGCTCGAAGACCATCATTCCCTCGACCGCCACGGCCAAGGTGACGATGCGCCTCGTGGCGAATCAGGATCCGGCCAAGATCGCGGCGGCCTTCAAGGATTTCGTGCAGGCGCGCCTGCCGGCGGACTGCAAGGTCACCTTCGGCAAGAGCGAGGGGAGCCGCGCCGTGCTCGTGCCACCGGACAGCCCGGACCTCGCCAAGGCGCGCACGGCGCTTCAGGCGGAGTGGGGCACGACGCCGGTCGCCATCGGCTCGGGCGGCTCCATCCCCATCGTCGGCCAGTTCAAGAACGTGCTGGGCATGGACACGCTGCTCATCGGCTTCGGCCTCGATGACGATCGCGTGCATTCCCCGAACGAGAAATACGACCTCACCTGCTTCCACAAGGGCACGCGGAGCTGGGTGCGGGTGCTCAGCGCGCTTGCCTGAGGAGTTCCTTACCGCCTTCCCTTGCGTCCTTCTTTGAACTGTAACGCTTCCGTGTCAGTGAGAAGACGCGATAGCCTCGGCCGCCCCGCTGCACTGCCAGCGGGCCGGACCGGGCGTCAGGGGAGGGATGTGCGTGAAGCCGCTGAACTCGGACGGTTTGCTGGATGTATGGCTGTTCGACGGCAAGGGGGGCGCCCGGCGCATTCCCGCCGATGAGCCGCATCCCCACAGGCCGGAAGAGGGCGGCTTCATCTGGCTGCATTTCCGCCGGCTGCCCCACCGCAGCGATACGTGGCTCCACACCCATAGCGGCATCGATTCCCATATCGTCGAGGAATTGATGGAGACGCACACGCGTCCCCGCTGCCAGGTGCTGGAGGAGGGCGCGCTGCTGATCCTGCGCGCCGTGAATCTGCATCCCAATTCCCTGCCGGAGGAGATGGCCTCCCTCACCATGTGGGTGGATTCCGAGCGCATCGTCTCGGTGCAGGACCAGCCCATATCGGCCATCGCCGATTATGTGGACTCCATCTCCCGCCGCCGCGCGCCGCGCACGCAGGGCGAGATGGTGGCGGAACTCGCCACGCGCCTCGTCTATCGGCTCGATCTCGTCGTCTCCATGCTGATCGACGAGGCGGACGAACTGGAGGACGACGCCCAGCGTCAGGCGCCCAGCGATGTTCTGCCGCGCGTGCTGGTGCTGCGCCGGGTGGCCATGAAGCTGCGCCGCCACATCGCCCCGCAGCGGGAGGCGCTCAATCACTTCTCGCTGGAGGACGATCCCTGGATCGGCCCCAAGGACCGCAACCGCCTGCGCGATGCCGCCGACCGCGTCTCGCGCTTCTCGGAAGAACTCGACACGGTGCGCGAGCGCTCCATCCTCATCCGCGAGCAGATCGTGGACCGGCGGGCGGAGCAGATGAACCAGTCCATGCTGGTGCTCGCCGCCGTCACCGTCATCTTCGCGCCGCTGACGCTGATCTCCGGCATGTTCGGCATGAATGTGGGCGGCATTCCGGGCAATACCGACCCCGCCGCCTTCTGGGCCATCACTGTCATCTTCATCGTCATGGGCGTCGGAATGGTGTCGCTGTTCCGGCGCCTCAAGTGGTTCTAGGGGCCGGTCCCTTAGCCTGCACGACG
This sequence comes from Azorhizobium sp. AG788, assembly GCF_004364705.1. Lineage (NCBI taxonomy): Bacteria > Pseudomonadati > Pseudomonadota > Alphaproteobacteria > Hyphomicrobiales > Xanthobacteraceae > Azorhizobium > Azorhizobium sp. AG788. Next base: position 170,763 of record NZ_SOBM01000005.1, on the reverse strand, counting down.
TGGTTCTGACGGCGGGGAGGTAGCCCGGACGCTACGTCATGGGATTGTCGTTTCCCTGTCGCCCGGCTGACATCGCGCAGGGTCAAGAACGCCTCGCCAACAGGAGGCGCTTCCCATGCGTTCTTTCTCTCTCACGCTGGCCGTGCTGCTCGCCGGCACGGCTCTCGCGACGTCCCTCAAGGCTGAGGAGACGGCCCGCGCCTATCCCGCGACCGTCGAGGGACATGTCGTCCTTCCGGCCGCCACCTACATCCAGCCCCCGGCGGATGCGCCGGCCGACCTCAAGGTCGCGGGCAAGTTCACCGCTCCTGATCGCAGCCGCAACGATCAGGTGGGCTCGGTGCCCGGCGTCAGCTTCCTGTCGCCGAAGGATGCGCCGCGCGCCACCGGCATCTCCATGCCGTTCCCCGGCCAGGCCGTGCAGGGCTTCTCCGGCATCGTGAACGAGGGCAACGGCACGTTCCTCGTCATCACCGACAACGGCTTCGGTTCGAAGTTCAATTCGCCGGACGCCATGCTGATGGTTCACCGCCTCGCCATGGACTTCAAGGCGGGCACCATCGAGCGCAAGGAAACCCTGTTCCTGCGCGATCCCGACAAGAAGGTGCCGTTCCCGATCACCTTCGAGGGCACGCCCCAGCGCTATCTCACCGGCTCGGACTTCGACATCGAGTCCATCCAGAAGGTGGGCGACAGCCTATGGTTCGGCGAGGAGCTGGGGCCGTTCCTGGTGGAGACCGATCTCACCGGCAAGGTGAAGGGCGTCTATGCCACCAAGGTGGACGGCAAGGTCGTGCGCTCGCCGGACAATCCGGCCATCACCACGCCGCCCAATCCCTCGCGCAAGGTGGCGTTCGAGATCCAGCGCTCCAAGGGCTTCGAGGGCATGGCTCTCTCGCCCGATGGCACCAAGCTCTATGCGCTGCTGGAAGGCCCGGTGCTCAACCCGGAGACGGGTGAGAAGGAGAAGGTGGACGGTGCCGAGGTGCTGCGCATCCTCGAGTTCGATCTGCAGAAGAAGGAGTGGACCGGCCGCTTCTGGAAGTATCCGCTCTCCGTCGCGGGCAATGCCATCGGCGACTTCAACATGATCGATGCCACCAGCGGCCTTATCATCGAGCGCGACGACGTCTCCGAGGGCACGCCGTCCAAGCGCTGCCCCGAGGGGAAGGTCGCTTCCGACTGCTTCGACAAGACCGCCCAGTTCAAGCGCGTCTACAAGGTGGAGTTCAGCCCCGAGACCGCCAGCCAGCTGGTGCGCAAGGTCGGCTATGTCGACCTGATGGCGCTGAAGGACCCCAACGGCAAGGCCAAGCAGGGTGGCAAGGACGGGATGCTCGACTTCCCCTTCATCACCATCGAGAACGTGGTGATGGTGGACCCCACCCACATCGTGGTCGGCAACGACAACAACCTGCCGTTTTCGGCCGGTCGCGACCCGAACAAGGCGGACGACAACGAGTTCGTCCTGCTGGAAGTCGGCGAACTGCTGAAGGCGAAGTGATCGCTCCGGGCGGCGGGCCAAGGCGCGCCGCCCGGACATCATGCCTTCTGCGGTCGGGTTGCCCGGGGGACGCCGCGGCGGAAAACAAAAGAGCCGGAGGGCGCAGGCCCTCCGGCTCTTTTTGTTGGCGGTCCTGTCCCTGTCGGGGCGACGTCACTGCCCGCGTGCGAACACGCTCGGGAAGCTGCGGCCACGCACGTCATAGACCTTGGCGTAGGTGACGCCCTCGCGTTCCACCTTGCCGATCACCGGCGCGGGGACATTGGCGCAGTAGAATTCACCCAGCATGAGGGCGAAGTCCGCGTCCTTGGTCTCGTAGGTGGTCTCGAAGCGGGGGCCCAGCTCCTGCGCCGCCGCATTGTGCGGGCCGCAGACGGCCACCTTGAACTTGCGGCCCTGCGGCAGCGACATGCGGTGCAGGTCCACATATTCGTCGAGCTGTCCGGCCGCCTGCTTGAAGGCAAGGCCCCAGTAATCGAGCATGAACTGCGAGTCCGCGCCACGCACGCCACCCACCAGATGGTTGTAGTAGGTGTACTGATAGGGGTGGAGGCTGGCGAACTCCTTCATCGGCATGCCGAAGCCCACGAGGACGAGGGCCGCCGCCGCACCGCGCGCCACTAGGGGCGCGTTGGCGAGGAGGCGGAACAGCCACACCAGCGCCGCGCCGCCGAGCAGGGCCATGGCCGGCGTCACGAACACGAAGTGCCGGATGCCGTTGTACATGACCGGGCGCATGGCGACCGTGATGAGGACGGGGACCGTCGCCGCCGCCACCAGCAGGATGAAGCGGGCGCGCTTGTTGGCCGGTTCGGTGCCGTAGAAGGCCTGGACCACGGCTCCGGCGATGCCGCCGACCACGCAGGCGAGGAAGAGTTCCGGCATCTGGATGCCGAACAGCACGGGCACATAGGTGCGCGGCATGTCGGGCACCAGCACCGGGCGGCCGTCGAACATCTCGCGCCACGGCACTTCCCAGAAGTGGGAATAATATTCGAGGGCGCGGATGGGATTGAGCGGTTCCACCACCGCCCAGGGCCACACCACGCCGAGCACGAAGTAGGCGAAGGGCAAGCCGATGGCGAGGAGCACGGTGAAGCGCGCCAGACGCAGCGCCGCGCTCTTGAAGCCGAGCGAGCGGCTCTCGGAAGCGAGCAGGAAGGCTGCGGCGGCGAAGCAGTAGGTGGAGGCGAACACGCCCAGCACGCGGGTGCCGATGGCAAGGCCGAGGCTGAGGCCGAACCAGGCCACGGTGCGCGGGGTCGGCGAAGGATATTCGTCGAGGGCGCGTACCAGGCAGTAGAGCAGGGCAGCCATGGCGACGGCGAAGGGGGCATCCTTCGCGTTCATGAACATGTGCCCGTAATAGAGCGGGCAGATGGCCAGCAGCACCATGGCGGCAAGGCCGCCCCACGGGCCGGACAGCCGGCGGCCGGTGCGCCACACGATGGCGAGGCCTGCGAGGCCGAACGCGGCGCCCAGCAGGCGGCGGACGTTGAACACGTCCACGGGCAGCAGCTTGGCGATGCCGGCGGCGATCATGTCGAACCCACCACCGTAATAGTAGAGGTTGACGAAGGAGAACACCCGCTGGTTGGTGAAGTCCGAGCTGTAGTACTTCAGCAGCAGGTTGCCGTACTGCGAATGCGTGAAGTCATCCCACCCGAGACCGTAGTCCTTGAAGGTGAGAAGCGACACGGCGGCAACCGCGAGCAGGAACAGCAGCGCGACGGTATCCACGGGGGTGTGAGCGGGGGAGCGACTGGGACGCGGTACTTCGGTGCGCATGGAGGCGGAATCCAACTCGAACGAGACGTATCAGCCCTGAAAACGTGTCCACCGCAGGGCGCCTCGACGGCACCGCGCGTTCACATGAATGTGAGACCCGATTGATTCCCGACGCGTAAGGGATTTGCAACAAATTTATGCACCGGGGTGGAATGATACTTAACCTTCCGCTCCAAAACGGGAAGTCTTACCGGCTACGCCTAAAACGTGTGCGTCCGCGAAGGCAAAGTTTAGGCAGCGAACATCTTCGGCGTTGCATGGTAACGCGAATGTGCAGGCCCCAAAAGAAAGGGCCGGCACGCGGTTTTGCATGCCGGCCCGAAATATATCGTAAACTATGGAGTTCAGATGGCCTTGCCGTAAAGCTCCGCCACGTACTCCCAGTTCACGAGATGATCCACGAACGCCTTCAGGTAGTCCGGACGGCGGTTGCGATAATCGATGTAATAGGAGTGCTCCCACACGTCGACGCCGAGGATCGGCGTGGCGCCGGAGACCAGCGGGCTCTCGCCGTTCGGGGTCTTGGCGATGGAGAGCTTGCCGTCCTTGACCGCGAGCCAGGCCCAGCCCGAGCCGAACTGGCCGACGCCAGCGGCGATGAAGTCTTCCTTGAACTTCTCGACCGAGCCGAAATCCTCGACGATCTTCTTCTCAAGCTCGCCCGGAATGGCGCCGCCGCCGTTCGGCTTCATCCAGTGCCAGAAATGCAGGTGGTTGTAGTGCTGGCCGGCATTGTTGAAGAGGGGGGCGTTCTTGCCGAACGAGCCCTTCACGATCTCCTCGAGGGATTTTCCCTCGAATTCCGTTCCCTTTAGTAAATTGTTGCCATTATTGACGTAAGCGAGATGGTGCTTGTCATGATGGTATTCGAGGGTTTCGCGCGACATATAGGGCGCGAGGGCGTCGTAAGAATAAGGCAGGTCGGGAAGCGTGAAGGACATCTGGGGTCTCCGCGTTCGATCCGGCTGGGGTCGATGGGCCGCTGGCGTCCTGAGGTCCGCCGCACCGACCCGCCCCAACTTCGCCCTAGATAGGGCGCGAGAGGGGGTCGGACAACTTCCTTTGTCCGATTTTCTGTTTATGCGGCAAATATGTTCCCTGGCCTGTGGCCGTGGAGCGGGGCTTGGAGTGCGGACATGTGGCGTTTCCTCGTAGCTCTTGGCGGTTTCACACTGCTGGCCGGGCTTTTGGCGGTGGCTTTCGGCAGCGTCATTTTCGTCTCGACCATCGGCAATGCGCTGATTTCCACAGGCGCGATCGGTTTTACCGGGGGTGTGCTTATCCTTGCGTCCGGTCTGATCCTGCGGGAGCTTGAGCGCATCCGTGCAGTGCTTGCCGAGGGCGCCCGTCCCGCCCGCGCCGCGCCGCGTGTCGAGGCGGTGCTTGATGATGCGGCCCTGCTTGCGGTGTCCGACGCCGTCTCCGCTCCGCCGCCGCGCCGCCAGCCGCCGCCGGTTGCGCCCGAACCCGCCCCCGAGGAACGGCACGCGCCCGCTCCGGCCGCCGAAGCGCCGCCCGCGCCCGAACCCGAATATGCGCCCATGGTGCCGCCCGCTCCGGAGCCGCCGCAGCCCGCACCCGCGCCTGAACTTCCGACGCCGCGCCTGCGCAGCCCGTCCTTCTCCGATCGCCTGCGCCGTCCCATGCCGAGCCTTTCGCCGGAGCGGCCCGCACCCGCGCCCGCTTCAACGCCCGGCGCCCCCACGGATGCCGCTCCGCAGCCGGAACCTCCGGCTGTGACCGAACGGCGCGGGCGTATTCTGGGACGTCACGGCGAGGCGGAGATCGCCCCGCCCGTTCCGCGTCCGCGTTCCCTGCTGGAACGGGTGGCCCTAAGCCGTCCCGCGCCCGAGCGGCTGGAACCCGTGGCGCCGCCGGCCCCGCCCCAGCCGGAGCCCGAGCCCGCCCCGGCCGTAGCGGAAGCCGCGCCTGAGCCGGCCCCCGCGCCCGAACCCGCTCCGGCGCCTGAGCCAGCGCCCGAGCCGGTGCACGCTCCTGAACCCGAGGCGGTGTCCCATGAGACGGGGCCGGAACCGGAGCCTGCTCCGGCTCCCGATTTTGCGCCCGAGCGTGCGGCTCCCCGCGCCAGCCCCCGGCCGGAGCCGGTGGTTCTGAAGTCCGGCATCGTCGGCGGCATGGCCTATACGCTCTATTCGGACGGCTCCATCCAGGCCGAGCTGCCCGACGGCGTGGTGCGCTTCGGTTCGCTTCAGGAACTGCGCGACCATGTCGCGCGGGCGCATCCGCCCGCGCAGTGAGAACGGGGCCTTTCAACCGCCTTCAGAGGGCGGGGTAGAGCGGGAAGCGCCGGCAGAGCGCTTCCACCTCGCCCCGCACCCGCGCTTCGGTAAGGCTGTTGCCGTGATCCCCGCTCTGGGCGAGGCCCTTGAGCACCTCGGCGATCATGTCGCCCACCTGCTCGAATTCCCCGAGGCCGAAGCCGCGCGTCGTGCCTGCCGGCGTGCCGAGGCGGATGCCGGAGGTGACGGCAGGCTTCTGCGGATCGAACGGAATGCCGTTCTTGTTGCAGGTGAGGCCCGCCCGTTCGAGCGCGATCTCAGCCGCCTTGCCGGTGACGTTGAAGGGGCGCAGGTCCACCAGCACCATATGGCTGTCGGTGCCGCCCGAGACGATGGCGGCACCCTTCTCCGCCAGCCGCGCCGCGAGCGCGCGGGCGTTCGAGACCACCTGAAGCGCATAGGTGCGGAAATCCGGCTGGAGCGCTTCGCCGAAGGCGACCGCTTTCGCCGCGATCACATGCATCAGTGGCCCGCCCTGAAGGCCGGGAAAGACCGCAGAGTTGAGCTTTTTCGCCAACGCCTCGTCATTGGTGAGGATGAGGCCGCCGCGCGGCCCGCGCAGGGTCTTGTGGGTGGTGGTGGTGACAATGTGGGCGTGCGGGAAGGGGGAGGGATAGGCCCCGGCCACGATGAGCCCGGCATAATGGGCGGCATCCACCATCAGATGCGCGCCCACGGCATCGGCAATGGCGCGGAAGCGCGCGAAATCGATGATGCGCGGGTAGGACGAGCCGCCGGCGATGATGAGCTTCGGCTTGTGCGCATGGGCGAGGCGCTCCACCTCGTCATAATCGATGAGCGCAGTCTCGGGGCTGACGCCGTAGCCGACCGCGTTGAACCATTTGCCCGAGAGGGTGGGCGGGGCGCCGTGGGTGAGGTGGCCGCCGGCGGCGAGCGACATGCCGAGCAGGGTGTCGCCGGGCTGGAGCAGGGCCATGAGCACCGCCGCATTGGCCTGCGCGCCCGAATGGGGCTGCACATTGGCAAAGCCGCAGCCGAAGAGCTGCTTCGCCCGGTCGATGGCGATCTCCTCCACCACGTCCACATGCTCGCAGCCGCCATAATAGCGCTTACCCGGCAGGCCTTCCGCATACTTGTTTGTCAGCACCGAGCCCTGGGCGGCCAGCACCGCCTCCGAGACGATGTTCTCCGAGGCGATGAGCTCGATCTGGTCGCGCTGGCGGCACAGCTCGCGGGCGATGGCGTCGAACACCGCGCGGTCGGCGAAGGGGGCGGGCGCGGGCTTCACTTGCACGTTCATGGGGCGTCCTCTTCTTCTGGAAGGCATGTTCTGGAAGGCATGGCACGTCGTTCACGCCGGAGGGCCGGCGCGTCGGTCTCGTGAAGACGAAAAAATCAGGCGGCGTGCCGCCTCAGCACTCGGGCACGTTCACGGCGAGGCCTCCCTGGGAGGTCTCCTTGTATTTGGACTGCATGTCCGCGCCGGTCTGGCGCATGGTCTCGATCACCTGATCCAGCGACACGTTGTGGATGCCGTCACCCCGCAGCGCCAGCGAGGCTGCGGCGATGGCCTTGTTGGCGCCGAAGGCGTTGCGCTCGATGCAGGGGATCTGCACCAGGCCGCCGATGGGGTCGCATGTCATGCCGAGGTGGTGCTCCATGGCGATCTCGGCAGCATTCTCGATCTGCTCGGGACTGGCCCCCAGCACCGCCGCAAGGCCGGCGGCGGCCATGGAGGCAGCGGAGCCCACCTCGCCCTGACAGCCCACTTCCGCGCCCGAGATGGAGGCGTTGCGCTTGATGAGCCCGCCCACCGCCGCCGCTGTCAGCAGGAAGCAGCGCACCTGCTCGGGGCCCACATCGGGGCAGAAATCGCGGGCATAGCGCAGCACCGCCGGCACGATGCCCGCCGCGCCATTGGTGGGGGCGGTTACCACCCGACCGCCGGCCGCATTCTCCTCGTTCACGGCGATGGCGAAGACCGACACCCAGTCCATGATCTCGTGCGGCGGGCGCTGGTTGAGGCCCCGGTCGGCCTCCAGCTTCTCGCGGATGGCTTTCGCCCTTCGCTTCACCCGCAACCGGCCGGGGAGGCTGCCATCCATGGAGAGGCCGCGCTCGATGCAGCCGAACATGGCGTCCGCAATGGCATCGAGGCCGCCTTCCACCTCGGCGCGGGACCTGAGCGCGCATTCATTGGCCATCTGCACGCCCGCGACGTCGAGGCCCGTGCGGGCGCAGACGGTGAGCATGTCGGCGGCGCAGTCGAATGGATAGGGCACCTCGGCGGTGCCCACCGGCGCTTCGTTCTCGCCGTCCTCGACCACGAAGCCGCCGCCGATGGAATAGAAGACCCGCTCCTGCGTCAGGGCGCCGAGACGGTCGTAGGCGCGAAAGCGCATGGCGTTGGTGTGGCGCGGCAGCAGGGTCTTGAAGTCGAAGACGAGATCGGCTTCCGGATCAAAGGCCGCGCGCGTGCCCTCCGGCGTCTCGATGGCCTTCTCGATGGCGAGGCGGGCGATGAGGGCGGGCACGTCGTCGGGCTCCAGCGTCGCCGGCACGGCGCCGATGAGGCCTAGGCAGAGCGCCCGGTCCGTGGCGTGGCCCTTCCCGGTCCAAGCCAGGGAGCCGAAGATCTCGGCCGTGACATGTGCGGTGCCCACCGGCAGTTCGTCCCGGAAGCGCTTGGCCGCCACCATGGGGCCGACGGTGTGAGAAGAGGAGGGACCCACACCGATCTTGAAGAGATCGAACACGCTGATCATTTTTTCGACCTCTCCTTCGTTCTGCCGGGCCGCACACGGTTTAAGCGGGGCGAACCGGGCAGCCATAGGGCAGGCGGTGCGCGCCTCCACCAGAAGCCGGGGATTGGCATGCCGCTTCTGGGGATGAGGCAGCATGCCTCACCCGCGCGCTTGCATCTCGGCCAACTGCGCCTAGCATCTGGAACAAATGCGACATCCTGTTCCGATGCCCCCTTCCCACTTCCAACCGTTCAATGGTCTTCGCGAGTGCCGTTCCATTGCGCGGGCTGGCGGGACGGCCCCGCCGGAGCGGCACCCATGAGCCTCGCACCGCATTCCGTCTCGTCCCGTCCCGCCTCCGGCGCCAAGCTTCGCGTCGGCTTCCTGCCGTTGCACAACTTCACCCTCACCGCCTTTTCGAGCTTCCTCGACGTGCTGCGCCTCGCGGGCGACGAGGGCGACCGCTCCCGGCCTATCGCCTGTTCCTGGGCGGTGATGGCGCCCGGACGCCGCCCGGTGCGGGCCTCCTGCGGCATCGAAATCCAGCCGAGCGCGGATCTCTCCGATCCCAAGGGCTTCGATTATATGGTGGTTGTCGGCGGACTTCTCCACGGCATGCCGCCGCTTGCACCGGCGCTCGCCACCTATCTCCAGCAGGCGGCGCAGGCGGGCGTGCCGTTGATTGGCGTGTGCACCGGCTCTTTCGTGCTCTGCCGCCTCGGCCTCATGGCCCAGCGCAAATGCTGCGTGAGCTGGTACCACTATCGAGACTTCCTGGAGGAGTTTCCCGCCCTCGTGCCGGTGGCGGATCGCCTGTTCGTCATCGATCGCGACCGCATCACCTGCTCCGGCGGCGCAGGGGTGGCGGACCTTGCCGCCCATCTGGTTGCCGCCCATCTCGGCGCGGCAACGGCCCAGAAGGCGCTCAATATCCTGCTCATCGACCGGCCGCGCACGCCGGAGAGCGCCCAGCCCGCCCCGCCCGTGGGCGAAGGCTCGGGTGCCGACGATCGCGTATCCCGCGCCCTGCTGCTGATGGAGCAGAATCTGGCCGAGCCCCTGAGCGTGGCGGAAATCGCCCGTCGTCTGGCCGTGAGCCCTCGCCAGCTTGAGCGGCTGTTCGCCGAGCGCCTCGCGGAGACGCCGCAGGAGAGTTATCTGGCCCTGCGCTTGCGTCACGGCCGCTGGATGCTCGCCAACACGACCTTCTCGGCGGCGCAGATCGCAGCGGAACTGGGCTTTGCGGATGGCTCGCACTTTGGCCGCGCCTTCAAGGGGCGGTTCGGGGAGACGCCCGCCGCCTTCCGCAAGGCCGCTGTGCCGGCGGGCCGCAAGGGCGCACGCGAGCCGCTGCCGCGCGTCTACGACTGAGCCGCGTCGTGCCTGTTCCCGACCTCGCGTCAGGCGGCCCGCGCCGTCCAGCGGCCGATGTCGAAGGGCTCCAGCGGCACGTCGGTGCGCCCGTCGAGCACCAGTTCGCTGAGGATCGCGCCCACCGCCGGCCCGAGCTGGAAGCCGTGGCCTGAGAAGCCGAAGGCGTGGAGGAGGCGGGGCGTGGTGCGGCTCGGCCCGATCACCGGAATATGGTCGGGCATCTCGCCATCGATGCCGGTCCAGGAGCGGATGATCGAGATGCCCTTCAGTTCCGGCACCAGGTCCACCGCCAGCGCCATGGCCGCGCGTGTCTCCTCGGCCTTCGGGCGCGACCACGGCACAGCCGGGTCGCTCACCCCATAGCCGCCCCCGATGATGACATTGCCGCGCGGGATCTGCCGCAGATAGACATTGCCGCCCACCACGCCGAGGTTCGGTTCGATGAAATAGCGGATGGGCTCCGTCACCATCATATTGGGGTTGAGGGCCGAGACCGGCGTCTTCTCCCCGAACGCTTCGGCCACCGCGCCGCCCCAGAAGCCGGCTGTGTTCAGAAGCCAGCGGGCGCGGAAGGTGTGCGTGCCGGTCGTGACCTCGAAACACTCGCCGTCGAACGCATAGCGCGTGGCCTTGGTATTTTCGTGGATGACCGCGCCCGCCGCCCGTGCCGCATGGGCGAGGGCGGGGACCATGAGGCGGGGATTGGCCGCCCCGTCCTCCGGCGCCAGTGATCCGGCGATCACCTTCGGGCCGAGCCAGGGATAGTCCTCATGCAGGGCATTGCGGCCGACGAAGCGCAGCGGCAGGTTGTTGTCGCGGGCGACCTCCAGATAGGCGACGAGGTCGGCTTCTTCTTCCGGCGTCCGGGCCAGCTTCAGATGGCCGCTCACGGTGAATTCGGCGTCGGTTCCGGTGATGTCCTTGAGCTTGTGCCAGAGCGCCATGGAGCGCCGGGCGATGGGCAGTTCCGCTGGATGCCGTCCCTGCTGGCGCACCCCGCCATAATTGACGCCCGACGCCTGCCCGCCCACCAGTCCCCGCTCCAGCAGCACGCAGGCCACGCCCCGCTGCGCCAGATGCAGCGCCGCCGACGTTCCCGCCCCGCCCGCGCCGATGATGAGAACCTCGGTCTCATGGGTGCTCATGGCAGGCTCCGGGGCGGATCATGGCGCAACAGCCTCGCGCACCTGCTGGCCGTCGCCCCCCGCGCACGGCCGAACCCTCCCCCCTTGCGGGGGAGGGTAGGGAGGGGGGGTAAAACGGCCGGGGCAGGGTGCGCGGCGCGGTGGCTCTGGTGCCTGGTGCGACCAGCAAGCGGATAGGGCCTTACCCCCCTCCCCAACCCTCCCCCGCAAGGGGGGAGGGGGCTTGTCGCGCGGGATGAGGCGTAGGGCGCGAATGTGCGCGACAGCCTAGCAGCCTTCAGGTCCACCTTCGCAGTCTTGCGGTCCGGCCTCGCATTCCGTCGATCGGTTCTGGCCGGTCGACCGGCCGAACCCTCCCCCCTTGAGGGGGAGGGCAGGGAGGGGGGTAAAACGGCCTCTTCCCGGTGCGCGTCAGGGCGGATCGCGGAGCGGCTCGGGTGCGCCGGGCGTCGGGCAAGCGGAGAGGGCCTTACCCCCCTCCCCAACGCTCCCCCACAAGGGGGGAGGGGGACTGTTCCGTGGGGGGGAGGACGACGCGCAGGATGGGGGGCGCAGCGGCGTATGTCTTCCCTCATTCCGCGGCCTCCGCCAGAGGCACGGGCTTGACCGGCGGCTGGCCGCGCAGGCGGCCGATGGAGGCCACAGGCGTGCCGCGCGCGGCGGCGAGGATTTCGGCGCCAGCCGGGCCACAGACGCGGCCCTGGCAGCGGCCCATGCCGAGGCGGGTGAAGGCCTTCGCCCGGTTCAGCTCCGGCGCGGGGCCGGTGGGCGGGGCGCCGGCAGCGGCGCGCAGGTCGCCGGCCGTGATGGCCTCGCAACGGCAGACCAGCGTCTCGTCCGGCAGCGCGCGGGCGAGATCGGCGGGAAAGGGGAAGGCCCGCTCCAGGGCGGCCCGGAAGGGCAGCATCCGGGCGATCTTCTCCTGAAGCGCGTGGATGCGAGCGGCGTCCACCGCCTGTCCCGTATCCTCCAGCAGCGCCAGCGCGGCGCGCGCGCCGGCGAGTTCCGCCGCATCCGCCCCGCCGATGCCCGCGCCATCGCCCGCCAGATAGATGCCGGGCACCTTGGTGCGGCCGGCCATATCACGTTCCGGCACCCAATTGTGCTGAAGCTCATCAAAGCGGAAGGTTACGCCCGCAAGGTCCGCCAGTTGCGCCTCCGGCTTCAGGCCCCAGCCCATGGCGAGGGCATCGCAGGCGATGCGGCGCTCCCGACCGGAGGCGGTGGAGAAGGCGAGGCCCGTCACCTCATCGTCCCGGCCCTCGATGGCGCGGGGCGTGATGCCTTCGAATACCGGCACACCCGCCGCACGCACGGCGGCCACATAATAAAGGCCCTTCCAGAAGACGGCGCCGCCGGCGAGAAGGCCGGCCGCATGGCGCGCCTTGTGGGCGAAGGGCGTCGTATCCAGCACGGCGGCGGGGCGGGTGCCCGCCCTCAGATACTGATAGGCCAACAGCCACAGCAGCGGCCCCGTGCCCATCAGCGCGACCCGGTCGCCGATGGCGCAGCCTTGCGTCTTGAGCGCGATCTGTGCGGCGCCGAGCGTCGTGACGCCGGGCCGGGTCCAGCCGGGCACGGGCACCACCCGGTCCATCGCGCCGGTGCACAGGAGCGCGGCATCGAACTCAAGGCTCGCGTGCTGGCCGGCGGAGAGCGTTTCCAGACGCCGCGAGCGTGTGTCGATGTGCCAGACCAGCGTGTCGGGGCGCCAGTCGGTCTGCGTCTTCAGGCGGTCGAGCGTGCCATGGACGGCGCGGGCGCGTTTGGCCTCGAAGCCATAGAGTTTCACGGCATCGCGGGTGAGGGCCTGCGGCGGGCGCTGGTAGATGCGGCCACCGCCATCGGGTGCCTCGTCGATCCAGACGGGACGCAGCCCGGCCGCAACGAGTTGTTCCACCGCCCGCACGCCGGCCGGGCCGGCCCCGACGACGACCACCTTCATAGGCGCCTCACCACCATGCCATCCGCCGCCAGCGTGGCGCAGGCGCGCACGCGGCCGAGCCCTTCCACAAACACCCAGCAATCCTGGCAGGCGCCCATGTGGCAGAAGCCGGCGCGCGGTTCCTGTGTGAAGAGGTTCGGGCTCAGCGAGCCGGCGCCGCCGGCCAGCAGGGCGGTGAGCAATGTGTCGCCCGTGAGGGCGGAGACGGCGAGGCCATCCAGCGTGAGGGTGAGGGGCGCGCGGTCGAGATCGCGCAGGCGCTTCAGCCTCACAGCATGTCCTCCTTCTGGCAGTTCACCAGAAGCTCGGCGACGCTCGCCGTATTGGGCAGGCGCACCAGCGCCTCCACCAGCACCGCGATGTCCTCCGGCCGGCTCATGGCCTCGCGCGGCACCTTGGTGACGGCGGAGGTCATGTCCGTATCCACGAAGCCGGGGCAGAGCGCGGTGGCGCGGATGCCGTGCTCCCACCCTTGCTGGCGCACGCCATGGGTGAGGGCGACGAGGGCATGCTTGCTCATGGCATAGCCCACATTCTCATTGCGCACCCTCTTGCCCGAGAGGGACGAGACATTGATCACCCGTCCGCTGCCGGAGGCCACGAGATGCGGCCAGGCTGCGCGGATCATCCGCAGCGGGCCGAGGGTGTTGATGTCCCAGAGCGCGGAAAAGGCGCTTTCGTCGGCGTCGAGCAGCAGGCCGCGCGCGTTGATGCCGGCGGCATTCACCAGAACGTCGATACGCCCGAGGGCTGTCACCGCCTCCTCCACCCAGCGCGTCGCGCTCGCGGCATCCGCCGCGTCATAGCGGCTGGCATGGAAGCCTTCCGGCAGCTTCGCCCGTCCGATGTCGCGCACGCCGGCCGATATGGCGTAGCCGCTCGCGGCAAGGCGCTCCGCGATAGCCCGGCCGATGCCGCGCGAGGCACCGGAAACGAGGGCGACGCGGCCGTTCGGGTCAAGCATGGCTCACCTCTTCTGTGAGCGCCGGTGGGCAGGCGACGGCACGCCCGCGCCCGATGCTCACCAGCGGCGGCACCTCTTCCGCGCAGCTCGGCAGCGCGCGGGGGCACCGCGTGCGGAAGGCGCAGCCCGAGGGCGGATTGGCCGGGCTCGGCATCTCGCCGGCGAGCGTCGGCCGCCGGCCGGCCGGAGCGTGCATGGAAGGCGTCGCCGCCAGCAGCGCCTGCGTATAGGGGTGCTTGGGATTGGCGAAGAGATCGGCGGCGGAGGCCTCCTCCACCACGCGGCCGAGATACATCACCACCACCCGGTCACAGAGGTGGCGCACCACGTGCAGATCGTGGCTGATGAAGATGAGGCCGAGCCCCAGCCGGCTGCGCAGATCCTTCAACAGGTTCACCACCTGCGCCTGCACGGAGACGTCGAGCGCCGAAACCGGCTCGTCCGCCACCAGCACATCGGGAGAGGTCGAGAGCGCCCGGGCGATTGCGATGCGCTGGCGCTGGCCACCGGAGAATTCGTGCGGCAGGCGGCCCCCATGAGCGGGATCAAGGCCCACCTGCGCCAGCAGGCCGGCCACCTTCTCGCGCGCTTCTTCGGCCGAGGCGAGGCCATGGATCAGGATGCCGTCGGCGATCTGGTCACCAATGGTGCGGCGGGGGTCGAGGCTGGCGAAGGGGTCCTGGAAGACCAGTTGCATCCGCCGCCGCAGCGCCCTGAGCTCGCGGGCGGGCAGCTTGGCGAGATCCTTGCCGTCGAACAGCACGCGTCCGGCGCTGGGCGGGGTGAGGTGCAGCAGCACGCGGGCGAGGGTGCTCTTGCCGCAGCCGCTCTCCCCCACCACGCCCACGGCCTCGCCCCGGCCCAGCACGAAATCAACGCCGCGCAGGGCGAGCACCGGTGCGCCGCCGAAGAGGCCGCGGCCCTTGAAGGCGCGCTCCAGCCGCTCAGCCCGCAGCAGCGGCCCGCGGGGCGGGAAGGGAATGGGCTCATTGGCCGGGGCGGGGACGTGGATGGTCATGCCACCTCCATGTCGCGGATGCAGCGGGCGGTGCGGCCGGGGCCGACATTGCGCCGCTCGGGCGGGGCGCGGTCACAGTCGGGCGTCGAGAAGGCGCAGCGCGGCGCGAAGCGGCAGCCGGGCGGCAGAGCGGCGGGCGAGGGCACGGTGCCGGGAATGGCGGCCAGTTCCTCCGCCTCGCTCTCGGGCGCCGAGGCAAGCAGGGCGGCGGTGTAGGGATGGCGCGGACGGGCGAAGACCTCCGCCACCGGGCCTTCCTCCACCACCTCACCCGCATACATCACCACCACCTTGTCGGCGATCTGGCGCACCACGGCGAGATTGTGGGTCACGAACAGCAGGCCCATGCCGGTCCCGCTCTCGCCCTTCAGGTCCGCCAGCAGGTCGAGGATCTGCGCTTGCACGGTCACGTCGAGCGCGGTGGTGGGCTCGTCGGCGATGAGCAGGCGCGGCGTGTTGGCGACCGCCGCCGCGATCATCACGCGCTGCTTCTGGCCACCGGAGAGTTCGTGCGGGAAGGCGTTGGCCCGCCGCTCCGGATCGGGCAGGCCGACGCGCCGGAACAGGTCCACCACCTTGGCCTTCGCAGCTGACGCACCGGCCGTGCCGTGGGCGCGGATGGCCTCGGCCACCTGCTTGCCGCAGCGGTGCACGGGATTGAGGCTGGAGGAAGGGTCCTGGAAGACGATCGCGAGATCGTTGCCGCGCAGGCGCCGCATCTCGCCTTCGGTCAGCGCCAGCAGGTCCACGGCCGCGCCGTCGCGGCCCGTGAAGCGGATGGCCCCACCGGCCGGCGAGACGACGGGCGGCAGCAGGCCCATCACTGCCAGCGCGGTCAGCGTCTTGCCCGACCCGCTCTCGCCCACCAGCGCCACCGTTTCGCCGGGCGCCACCGCGAAGGAGACGCCGCGCACCACATTGAGCGTGCCGGTCGGCGTCTTGAGGGCGAGCGTCAGGTCTTCGATGGACAGGAGCGCGGGTGCGGTGGTTGCGGTTCCGGATGCGGGCAGGCGTCCGCGCCGCAGGAAGCCGGGGATGACGCCCACCGCCGCGCCGCGCGGATCGAGTACATCCCGCAGCCGGTCGCAGAACAGGTTCAGCAGCAGCACCGTGCCGGCCAGCGCGAGACAGGGCCAGAGTAGCAGCAGCGGCGCCTGTTCCATCACCGAGCGGGCGGCGCGGATCATCAGGCCCCAGGAGGGGGAGGGCGGCACCACGCCGAGGCCGAGGAAGGAGAGCCCGCTCTCCAGCATCATCGCCGCCGCCACCGTGAGCGAGAACTGAACCAGCAGCGGCGGCGCGATGTTCGGCAGCACGGTACGCAGGAGGATGCGTGGCGCGGTGGCACCGAGCGCGGTCTGCGCCGTCACATAGTCCAGCGTGCGGGCGGACAGCGTCTCCGCATAGGCGACGCGGGCATAAGCGGGGGTGAAGAGGATGGTCAGCACCAGCACCAGCGTCACCGCGCCGGGGCCGAGCAGCGTCACCACCAGCAGCGCCAGCAGCATGGGCGGGAAGCAGAGGATGACTTCCGCCAGCCGCACGCTCACGAGCTCGACGATGCCGCGGAAATAGCCGCCCACGAGGCCGAGCAGCGTACCGATAATTCCGGCGAAGGCGGCGGCGAGGAAGGAGACGGTGAGAGAGACCCGCCCGCCCCAGATGATCCGCGAGAGCACGTCGCGGCCATATTCGTCCTGGCCGAGCCAGTGCGCGGCGTCGGGGGCGGTGAGGCGGCGCGCCACCTCCTGCTTCACCGGATCGGCCAGCGGGAGGATCGGGGCGGCAGCGACCACCGCCACCACGAGAGCGAGGAGGGCGCCCGGCACCAGCAGCCGGTTCCAGCGGGGAGAGAAGGACAGCATGCTCATGCGTGGCGCACCCGCGGATCGAGGGCGGCGTAGAGCAGGTCCACCACGAGGTTCAGGAACACGAACAGGATGGAGATGGCCAGCACGATGCCGAGCACTTCGGGATAATCGCGTGCCTCCACAGAGCGTACCAGATAGCCAGAGAGGCCGGGCCAGTTGAACACATATTCAACCAGCACCGTGCCGCCGAGCAGCGAACCGAGATGCAGCGCCACCACGGTCAGCACCGGCGACAGGGCGTTGCGCAGCACATGGCGGCGGATGATGGTGCCGGCCGGCACGCCGCGCGCCTGCGCGGCCCGCACATGATCGCGGCCCAGCACTTCCAGCACAGAGGAGCGGGTGACGCGGAACACCACCGCCCCGAGGCCCACCGCGATGGTGCCCGCCGGCATCAGCAGGAGGCCGAAATGGCGCAGCGGGTTCTGGGCGAGGGGCACATAGCCGCCGGCCGAGGCCCAACCCAGTTTCTGCGCGAAGACGAGAATGGCGAGCGTGCCCAC
This sequence comes from Azorhizobium sp. AG788, assembly GCF_004364705.1. Classification (NCBI taxonomy): domain Bacteria; kingdom Pseudomonadati; phylum Pseudomonadota; class Alphaproteobacteria; order Hyphomicrobiales; family Xanthobacteraceae; genus Azorhizobium; species Azorhizobium sp. AG788. Next base: position 153,646 of record NZ_SOBM01000005.1, on the reverse strand, counting down.
CACGAACACCGGCACCGAGAGCGCCAAGCCGGAGACGACGCTCGCCACGCGATCAAGCCGTCCGCCGGTCTTCAGCGCCGCCGCCGTGCCCAGTGGCAGGCCGACGGCGAGCGCCATGAGCGCGGCCGCGCCGATCAGTTCCAGCGTGCGCGGCAGGCGCAGGGCGATCTCGGATGCGACCGGATGCTCGTCCTGCAGGGACGAGCCGAAATCACCATGCAGGAGGCCGGACCAGTATTTGAGATACTGGGTGTAGAGGGGCAGATCGAGCCCCAGCCGCTCCCGCAGCTCCGCCACTGCGCCGGGATCTGGCGCCACGCCGCCCTGCGAGAGCAGCAGTTCAGCGGGGTCCCCCGGAATGAGGTGGATCACCAGAAACACCAGGCTGCCCACCAGCCAGACGAGGCCGATGGCGATCAGGGTGCGGCGGAGCGTGAAGGCGAGCATCGGTCACGTCCTCCTGAGGGGCGGCGAGGGGCGTGGGGCAAGCGGGGAGGGCGTGCGTCCGCAAGGGAAGAGGACTTTTACGGTCTGCGAAATTGTATTCGTGAGCGCCCGTTCACCACCCACGCGGCCGGAACGCTCCCCCCTTGCGGGGGAGGGCTGGGAGGGGGGTAGGACGGCCGGGTCCGAAGACACCATCTCCGTCCTGCGCTGAGGGCCGCGCGCGAGGGCGTGGCGTCGGGCATGGAGAGAGCGTCCGGCTCCCCTCCCGAACCCGCCCCCGAAAAGGGGGAGGGGACTGGCCCGCCCATCCATCCCGCTGTCCGCGCGCGTGTCCATCAGCCCACCGAGGTCGTCTCGAAGGTCTCGCCCGAGTAGAAGGTGAGCGCGCCGGGCATGTTGGTGAAGCCGGTCACGTCCTTGCGCATGGCGTAGCCCTGGCTGCGCAGGGCGAGGCCCACCATGGGCACCTGGTCGATCGCCACCTGTTCCAGCTGGTGATAGATGGCCTTGCGCTTGGCCTCGTCGAATTCCTCGCGGCCGGCCTGGAACAGCTCGGTGAGCTTCGGAATGGAGAGGTTGAAGCTGCGCACGTAGGAGGGCGAGAGGCTGCCGTCCACATAGGCCGAAAGGCCGTCGGGATCGTTGCTGTCCGCCGACGTGCCCATCACCGCCAGATCGTACTGGCCGCGATTGCCCAGGGCCACGCGGGTGGCCCAGTCCGGCAGGTTCAGCTCCACATTGATGCCCACGGCGGCGAGATGCTGCTGCACCACTTCCGCCGTGTCCTTGTGCATGCCGTACTGCGCCGTGGAGAGCAGCTTGCAGGAGAGCCCGCCGCCGTGCCCGGCCTCCGCCAGCAGCTTCTTGGAGAGGTCCGGATTATAGGCCCAGCCTTCCGCCAGATCGGCGTTGAAGAAGGGGCTCGCCTTCGGGATGGGCAGATGCGCCAGCGGCGCGCCGCGGCCGAAGAAGGCGCTCTTCACGATCTCCTCGCGGCGGATGGCATGGGCCACCGCCTTGCGCACCTTCGGATCGTTGAAGGGCGGGCGCGAGCCGTTGAAGATCAGCGACATGAACGGGCCGTCCACGGCATCGAGCTTCAGCTGCGCATTCTGCTCGATGCTGGTCATGGCCTGCCACGGCACATATTCGATGAGGTCCACGTCGCCGCTCTGGAGCGCCGCGACGCGCAGGTTCTCATCCGCATAGACCATGACGCGGATACCCTTCAGCTTGGGCAGGCCGGGCCGGTAGTATTTGGGATTGGCCTCCAGATCCATGGAGACGCCGCGCTCGGCATCCTTGAGGATGAAGGGGCCGGCGCCGATCTGCTGCGAGGCGGTGGAAGCCTTCGACATGATGGGCATGTGGTAGCTCGCCATCAGTAGCGGCAGCGTCGCCGAGGGCTGCTTCATGGTGAGGCGGACGGTCTTGTCGTCGGGCGTCTCGATCTTCTCGACGCCCTGCATCTCGTTGCGCAGGAAGGCGGTGGATTTCTCGCCGGCCACCTGCTCGATGGTCCACTTCACGTCCGCCGACGTGACCTTGTCGCCATTGGAGAAGGTAGCGTCGCGCAGCTTGAATACCCAGACATTCTTGCCTTCCGGCGCCCAGCTTTCCGCCAGCTCGCCGCGCAGCTTGCCGTCCGGGCCATAGGAGGTGAGGCCGCGATAGAGGGCGAGCTTCACGGTGGCGGACGCGGTGCCGGCATTGGCCCAGGGCTGGACGCTGGGTGGGAAGGAGGAGATGCCGAAGGTGAGAATGCCGGGCGTGCGTGCCTTGGCGCCGGGAATGCGCAGCAGCGGCACCATGGCCGCCGCTGCGGCGCCGGTGAGAACTGAGCGTCGGGTCAGGTCGGCCATGTCCATCGTCTCCGCGAAAGCGGGCGGGGGCGGCAACGGCGCCCGGCCCGGAATGGGACAGAAAAGGCGTCGGCGTGAAGATGCGGCGCGCCTCTCGGGCGCGCGGCCTTGAAGGAAGCGGCGGCCGGCAAAGCGGCCGCCGGAGAGGCTCAGTAGCCGTAGATCTCGCGGGCCGTCGGAAGGTCGATGACGCCTTCCTCGATGTCGCGGGTCACCGCCGCGCGGTCGCGCTCGGCGGGGGCGCCATAGCCGCCGGCGCCGGGGCTCACCACCGCGAACCACTGGCCGGCCTTGAGGGTCAGGGCATCGCGCTCGCGCAGCACGCCGGGGCCGCATTCCACGCCGCCATTGCCGCCCGCCCCGCCGCCATCGAGACCCCAACTGCGGGAGTGGATGCGGGAGACATCCACGCGCACGCGGCAGTCCTCGTCCGCCCGGTAGACGCGCCGGAGGCCAAGGCCGCCGCGATAGCGCCCGACGCCGCCCGAGCCGTCCACCAGCTCGTAGCGCAGGAGGGTGAGCGGATATTCGGTCTCCAGCGCCTCGATGGGCAGGTTGGAGGTGTTGGTGACATGGACGTGCACGCCGTCGAGGCCGTCCTTGTCATGGCGCGCGCCGCCGCCGCCGCCCATGGTCTCGAGGTACACCCAGATGGCGCCGGTGTCCTGGCGCTGGCCGATGAAGGTGGCCACCGTGCAGGCGCTGTTGGAGCAGGCCGTCACCTTGTGCGGCACCGCCTGGGCGAGTGCGCCGAGGATGAGGTCGGACACGCGCTGGCAGGTCTGCACGCGGCCGTTCACCGCGGCCGGATGCACGCAGCTCACCACACTGCCCTGCCGGGCGGTGACGGTGAGTGGGCGGGCGAGGCCCGCGTTGGGCAGGATGGTGGGGTCCACCACCGACTTCACCACATAATAGGCGGTGGCCTGCAGTGCGGTGTGGGTCATGTTGATGCCGGCGCGCAACTGGTCCGGCGCATCGAAATGCAGCGTCATGGCATCGCCCTTGACGGTGACCTCGACGCTGAGCGGCAGGGTGGTGTCGATCTCCGGATTGTCGAACACGTCCGCGAAGCGGTAGGTGCCGTCCGGAATGGCGGCGATGCCGGCGCGCATCCGGCGCTCGGCATAGTCCATGAGGGCCTCGCCCGCCGCCAGAACCACCTGCGTGCCATACTTGGCGCAGAGCGCCTGGAAGCGCTGCACGCCCACGCGGTTGGCCGCCATCTGGGCGCGCAGGTCCGACAGGCGCTCATGCGGCACCTGGCAGTTGAGCAGGATGAGATCCTGCACATCCTTGTTCAGCTCGCCGGCGCGATAGAGCCGCACGGGCGGAATGCGCAGGCCCTCCTGATAGATGTGGGCGTGGCCGCGGTCCGCGAAGTCCGAATGGTGGGCGAGGTTCACCGTCCAGGCGGCGATGGCGCCGTCGATGAAGATGGGCTCGGCGAGCACGATGTCCGGCAGGTGGGTGCCGCCGCCCGCATAGGCGTCGTTGCCCACGAACACGTCGCCCGGCTTCATCTCGGAGGTGGGGTGCAGCTTCAGGATATGCGGCACGATGCCGATGAAGCTGCCCAGATGGATGGGGATGTGCTCGGCCTGGCAGAGCGTATTGCCGGCGGCGTCGAACAGCGCCGTGGAGCAGTCGCGCCGCTCCTTGATGTTGGTGGAATAGGAGGCGCGGATCAACGCCTCGCCGGTCTCTTCCACGATGGAGGAGAGGGCGGCCCCGATCACCTCGACGGTGATCGGATCAAGGGCCGGCGCGGCGGAGGGCGCGAGAGAGGGCTTCAGGGTCATGCCGCCACCTCAAGGATCAGGTTGTGATAGGCGTCCACGCGGGCGGTCATGCCCGGCGGGACGACGGTGGTGGTGTCCATCTGCTCGACGATGGCGGGGCCGGCGAAGCGGTTGCCCGCTTTGAGCGCCTCGCGGTCATAGATGGGGGTCGGCACGTAGTCGCCCGCCTCGGGGAACCACACCGGCCGCTTGCCGATGATGGCTGCGGAGGCGTCCGGCCCCTCCAGCGGGTAGGCCTTGAGCGTCGCCTTCCTCACGAGGCCGACGGCCTCGACGCGCAGGGTGACGATCTGCACCGCTTCCCCTGCCGCGATGAAGCCGTAGCGCTGGCGGTGGGCTTCCTCGAACGCTTCCGCCAGATGCTCCAGCGTGGTCTCGGTGACGGCGCCTTCCGGCAAGGCGACGGACAGTTCGTAATTCTGCCCCGCATAGCGCATGTCCACCGTGCGGTGCATCTGCCGCGCCTCGGCGGTGATTTCCTCATGGTCGAACCAGGCCTGCGCCCGTGCGCTGAGGGTGGCGAAGGCTTCGCTCACCGGGGCGAGGGAGGAGGCTGCGAGCGGCAGCAGCTTGGTGGCGGCGAAATCCGCGCGCAGGTCGGTCAGCAGCAGGCCCATGGCGCACAGGATGCCGGGATTGCGCGGCACCAGCACCCGGCGCATGTCCAGTTCCTTGGCGAGCCGGGCGGCGTGCAGCGGGCCGGCGCCGCCGAAGGCCATCAGCGTGTAGTCGCGCGGATCGTGGCCGCGCTGCACGGAGATGACGCGGATCGCCTTGGCCATGTTGGCGGTGACGACGGAGAGGATGCCCTGCGCCGTTTCCATGACGCCGAGGCCGAGCTTGTCGGCGAGGCGGCCGATGGCGGCCTTGGCGAGATCCTGGCGCACCGGCATGCGGCCGGCGAGCAGGTGGGTGGGGTTCAGCGTCTGGAGCACCACGTTGGCATCGGTGGTGGCGGGCTCCTCATTGCCCTTGTCGTAGCAGACCGGGCCGGGGAAGGCGCCGCACGAGCGCGGGCCGACCTTCAGCAGGCCGCCGGAGTCCACATAGGCAATGGAGCCGCCGCCGGCGCCCACCGTGTGGATGTCCAGCATGGGGGCCTTCAGCGGATAGCCATGGACATTGGCTTCCGAGGTGAGCTTGCACACGCCGCCCTTCAACAGAGCGACGTCCGTGGAGGTGCCGCCCATGTCGAAGGTGATGATGTCGGGGAAACCCGCCAGCTCGCCCACTGCCTGCGCCGCGACGACGCCGGTGGAGGGGCCGGAGAGGATGGTGCGCACCGGCATGGCGGCAGCGGTGGAGAAGCCGATGACGCCGCCGTTGGACTGGGTGAGGTGCGGCGTCGCCTCCATACCCAGCGCCTCGAGGCGCGGGGACAGGCGATCGATATAGGACTTCATCACCGGGCCGAGATAGGCGTTCAGCACCACGGTGGAGAGGCGCTCGAATTCGCGGAACTCGGGGGCGATCTCGTGGCCGGAGCAGACGAAGGCCTCCGGATATTCCTCGCGGATGATCTCCACCGCGCGGGCCTCGTGCTCGGGGCGGACGAAGCCATAGAGGAAGGAGACGGCGATGGCCTTCACGCCCGCCTTCTTCAGCGCCTTGGCGGCTTCGCGCACCGCCGCCTCGTCGAGCGGCTGGTCAATCGAACCGTCATGGCGCACCCGCTCGCCCACCGCCATGCGCAGGGCGCGCGGCACCAGGGTCGGCGGCTTGTCGGCGGTGAGGTCATAGAGATCGGGGCGCTTCTGGCGGCCGATCTCCAAGAGATCGCGGAAACCGTCCGTGGTGACGAGGCCCGTGGCGACGCCCCGGTGCTGGATCAGAGCATTGGTCGCGACCGTGGTGCCGTGGCCGAAATAGGCGACGGAGGAGGCCGGCTTGTCGCCATTCTCGGGCGCGACGCGGCGCATGCCCTGCTCGACACCTTCGGCGATGCCGCGGGAGGGGTCATCGGGGGTGGAGGAGACCTTCCAGACCTCCACCCGTCCCTCGTCCTCGTCGAACAGGCAGATGTCCGTGAACGTTCCGCCCGAATCCACACCGACGCGCCAGCGAGCCATGACCGGATCCCAAAATTACCGTGTCTATGGCTTCAGCCTCCCCCTGCATGGCTTGCCTCGCAAGCGTAAAAATTCCATTCAATGTGCACGTTTCCAGTCCAGTTTCATTCAATGAAATTTTATGCTTCATTGAATGGTATAAGTTTCATTTGGCGGAATATGGCTGATAGTACATCGGCAACCGGGCGCATCTTCGCCCTTCTGAGAGCGCTTTCGCGCGGCGAACGTCAGGGCATGCGGCTCAAGGATCTGGCTGCGGCGGTGGATCTGCCGCGCCCGACCACCCATCGCCTGCTGCATGGCCTGATGGCCGAGGGCATGGTGGAGCACGATCCGCGCACCAAGCACTATCGGCTGGGCCTCGAGTTGTTCGTGCTCGCCGCCAAGGCCGGCAGCCCCCTCAACCTGCGCGACATCGGCCGTCCGGCGCTGCTGCGCCTGACGGCGGCGCTGGGGGAGACCGTCTTCCTCATGGTGCGCAACGGGTTCGACGCGGTGTGCGTGGACCGCTCCGCCGGCCCGCTGCCCATTCGCACCTTCACCGGCGACGTGGGCGGCACGGTGATGCTCGGCGTGGGGCAGGCTGCCATGGCCATCCTTGCCTTCCTGCCGGAGCGCGAGCAGGACGAGGTGATCCGCTACAACCTCCCCCGCATGCGCGCCCTCTCGGCTTTCGACGAGGGCTTCCTGCGGGCCGAGATCGCCCGCGTGCGGGACCTCGGCTATGCGGACGGCGCGGCGGGCCTCATCCCCGGCATGGCCGGGCTCGGCGTGCCCATCCTCGGGCGGGACGGGGATGCGGTGGCGGCGCTCAGCGTCGGCAGCACCACCGACCGCATGACCCCCGAGCGCAACAAGGTCATCGCCGACCTCCTGAAGCGCGAAGCCGCCGAGATCGGCGCCCGCCTCAACCCCTTCGACCCCGCCCTGCGCCGCCCCGGCGCGGCGATCATGGGGTGAGTGGGCTCAGCCGAAGATGCGATTCCATCGGCCCTTGAATCCAAGGGGCGTCACCTGCATCCGGCGCGCGGCCATTTGCTGGAGCTCCAGCCAGTTCGGCGCGCGGCTCGCGAGGGCATAGAGGCTCTCGCCCTTCGGCCCAAAGGAGGGAGCCCGCCAGATCTCATACGGCTTGCCTGTTGCGGTCATGAGATCCTTCAACACCATGCCGACCTCCGCCTCCGACAGTGTGGGATAGCCATCGCTGGCGGCGAGCATTTGGGTATACCCATGGATGTCCGTGATGGATCGCGGCGTCGCGTAGGTGCTGAGTTCCGGCTGGAGCAGTGCCACGAGGACGGCGCGATGAGGCGAAAGATCAGCCACATCGAGGGAGCGCTGCCGGCGGGGAGTCTCCAGTTCCCAGCCGGCGATCTGGTCCCGCTTCACGAGGTCGGACAGGATCGTGAAGGTGACGAAGGCCACAAGGGATTTGGTCTGCGAGAACAGGGCAGTCTTGGCCGCGAGCCAGGCTGGCCAGCCGAGATCCTGTTCGTCCATGATCTTCTGCAGCACCGCCTTCAACCGACGCTCCAGATGCAGTTGCAGCACCTGCCATTCCTCTTCCGACATGCGCGGCCAGGGCAGGAGGGGAACCTCCCGCGCGGCGCTGCCGGTCAGCGGAACGACGAGGCCGTCGGTGGGTGATTGAGGTGCGGCGCCGCGCCACTGCAGGGCGAGAACATTGCCCGGGCCGAGATCCAGGCCGTCACGCAGGAATTTCTGGCAGTTGCGCCGGCCCAACTGGAAATCATGATCGCGGAAGGACTGGCTGAGGAAACCGCCGAAGCCGCCCAGCAGGCCGGTGGCCAGAGCGAACGGTTCCTCGATCTCGTTGCCTTTGTCGTCCTTTTTCGCATCCGGCAGAACCCGGTGTGGGGCGATGAAATAGCGGCTCGCGACCGCTTCGTCGGCGGCGAGCGCCAGTTCTTCCGGCTTGAAGCGGGTTTGGGCCACAAGTGCGGGGAACAAGGCACGCGCGATGCTGAACAGGTCATCCGGCGGCGTCGCAATGGCGGAGAAGGTGGCTGGATCGGGAAAGGGATCGACCATGATCACCGCACGGGTGGCGTCCTTGGCCAGCCTGGGGTTCTGATCCCGGCCCGCCGCGAGCAGCGCACGGCGCGCGTAAGGGAACGGCTCATTGTCCATCATGCCGCCATCGACTGTGCGATAGCGGAAGGCATCCGTGACGAGATCACTGAGATAATGGGGGCTGGGTGCCCCCGTGGCCGTAATGCTGTGAGCGTTCCAGAGCCAGCTCTGCTGTTCATAGTGCTGGCGGCTGGCGCCGATCTCACGGGCGGAAAGGCCGATCGGGAAGGCGCTCGATCCGAGCGCTGCGGCAGCGTAGTTCTCCCAATCGCTGGGCGGCGAGGTCTTTCCGGCAAGGCTACCAATGCCGATCTCATCCTTCCCGTCCGGATTTATATACCGGTTGTTGTTCTTGACGACGCCGACCCCCGTCACCCGGTAATGAGCGTGGTCGGCGTGGCGCGTCATCACATGAGTGCCGCCCTTGAAGGGAATTTCGTATGTCACGCCGGTGAGGTTCGACAGCGTCATGTAGATGTCGAGCGGCTCGGCGAGATAGCGCCCGGGCGTAATGGGGCCCGAGATGTGGAGCGCCCGATCCTTGATTTCGTCCAGGATATTCGTGTTCAGCAGGGACTTGAGCTTTTCCGTTCCTGCCGTGTCCGAAGTATCCAGCAAGGCGGTTCCACCATCGGTGGCCACCATGCGCGGGCCCGTGACCCAGGTGGCGTAAAGCTGTGGCAGGACGCACTTGTGGGGCGTCCATGAGGCCGCTTTCGGGTTGGGGATCTGGTCGAGCACGCGGCGCTCGGCCTGCGTCCATGGAACGGGCTTCGGCCCATCCGCCATGGCGATGGCGCCGAGCGCGCCGGTGATGGCGCCGGCCGAGGCGCCGGATACGACCTGAATGGCAGCGCGCGGCGGCCGATCCGGCCCGTTCTCGGTCTCCCACGCATCCATGGCTTCGACGAGAAAGTCGAGCACGCCCGCCGAATAGGCGCCGGCAGAGATCGCCCCCGCCATGGCCAGCCCGATGCGGAACGTCTTTTCCTCAGCAGGAATAACGGGTTCGGTCATGAAATGGTGCTCCGAAAAGGGCGTAAGACAAAAGTAATGCAGGCAATATTTCTTCTCGAATACAGCAATCAGACGGTATGATCGGGCGGCTGGCAATATGCAAAATGCGGGCAGGCGGGAGCCACCGTCACGTGCCAGCGCCGTATCTTCCCCAGCGATAGCCCGCAGCCGGACGTTTCTCGCCCGCCGATCGCTCGCTATGCTCCGGCCAACAAACGGGAGGATGAGCCATGCGGATGGCGGCAAAGGTCGCGGGAGCCGTGATGATGAGTGCCCTCACCCTGTCCACCGGCACCGCGCAGGCGCAGGCGCAGTCGGAGGCGCGGCGCGACGAGTTCTACTGGCTCGGGGAGATCAACAAGGCCTCGCTGGTCATCAATTCCAGCCAGGGACTGCTCGATCCGGCGCTGGCGCCGCGCATCGCGCAGGGGCTCGACAAGGTGCTGAAGGACGGCGCCAGACCCGGCGCCAAACGGCCGACGCTGGTCATCACCTTCGAGCCGCTGCTCATCGAGGCGGCGGGCGTCGAGGCGACGCTCATGCATGCGGGCCGCTCCAGCCAGGACATGCTCTCGACCGTCCGCGCCGCCGTGATGCGGGACGAACTTCTCGCTCTGGCGGAGCAGTTGCGCACGACCACCGCCACCCTGCGTGCGGTGGCCGAGGCGCAGCAGGACACGATCGTCCCCAATTACACCAATGGCGTCGCTGCCCAGCCCAACAGCTACGGCCACTATCTGCTCGGCTTCGTGGCCGGCTTCGAGCGCGATGCCGAGCGCCTGCGCCAGGCCTATGCGCGGCTCGACCGCTCACCCATGGGAACGACGGTGCTGAACGGCACGAGCTGGCCGCTCGACCGCGACCGCATGGCCGCCTATCTCGGCTTCCCGGCCAAGGTGGACAATGCCTATGACGCCGCCCAGATCTCCGCCGCCGAAATGCCGGTGGAGATCGGCGCGGTGGCGACCTCCATCGCCCTGCACACCGGCGCCTTCATCCAGGACGTGATGGTGCAATATGCGCAGCCGCGCCCGTGGATCCTGCTGCGGGAGGGGGATGGCAACACCTATGTGTCCAGCGCCATGCCCCAGAAGCGCAATCCGGGCCTGCTGAACGACACGCGCGGGCAGGCCTCCATGGTACTGACGCTCGCCATGGGCCGGGCCATTGCCGCGCACAACATCCCGCCGGGTATGAACGACCCCAAGAGCGTGCGCGACAATGCGGAGGTGATCACCCGTACGGTGGCAACCCTGCGCAACCTCGACCGCATCCTGAAGGCGCTGGTGATCGACCGCGACCGGGCGCTGGAGGAACTGAACAGCGACTGGACGGCCTCGCAGGAAATCGCCGATGAACTGATGCGGACCTACAAGCTGCCCTTCCGCGTCGGGCATCATTTCGCCTCCGAGGTGGTGGGCTATGCCAAGGCCCACGACATCCGGCCGTCGGACTTTCCCTATGCCGAGGCCCAGCGCATCTATCGCGAGACGCTGGCGGAGATGAAGCTGCCAGTCGTTGAACTTCCGATGAGCGAGGCCCAGTTCCGGGCCGCGCTCGATCCGGTGGCCATCGTGCGCAACCGCGCGACCAGCGGCGGCCCGCAGCCGGCAGAGATGAAGCGGATGCTGGCGGAGACGGACCAGAACCTCGCCGCCCAGCAGCGCTGGATCTCCGACCACCGGCAGGCCATCGATACGGCGCTGGCGCGACTGGATGCCGATTTTGCCCAGGTGCTCGCCAAGGCGAAATAGCCGGTGCCACATCGCGTGCGTGCGCTCGGCCCGCGTGCACGCCGGTGCCTCCTGTCCATTGCGGACATGCGCCGTTCGTGCCCTATGGGACGCACGTGTCCAAAGGAGAAGAAATGGCCGCCGATGTTTCCGGGCCCATGCCCAAGTCCGCCTGGCTCTATCCCATCGTCGCGCTCGGCTATTTCGGGCTCGCCACGGGGCTTGGCTTCGATGAGGGCTTCACCGGCAGCATGAGCGGCATCCTGCTCGCCATCGTCCTCATTCCCGTGATCTTCGGGGCGATCTTCGCGGCGGTGTATCATGCTGAGGTGATCGGTCATGCGACCGGCGAGCCGTTCGGCACGCTGGTGCTCACCGCCGCGGTCACCATCATCGAGGTGGCGCTGATCGCCTCGGTAATGCTCTCCGACGACGGCGGCAGCCCGGAGCTGGCGCGCGATACGGTGTTCTCGGTGGTGATGACCGTGTGCACCGGCCTCACAGGCATCTGCATTCTGGGCGGTGGCCTGCGCTTCAAGGAGCAGGTCTATGAGACCACGGGCGCCGGTGCCTATCTCACGGTGCTCATCGTTCTGGTGACACTGACGCTGGTGCTGCCGAACTATACGCAGGGCACGCCGGGGCCGTTCTATTCCAGCAGCCAGCTTGCCTTCTTCAGCGTGCTGACGCTGATCCTCTATGGCGTCTTCCTCTACATCCAGATGGTCCGCCACCGCGACTATTTTATCAGCAGCAACGGCAGCGTGGTGGCGGTCGAGCATGCCATTCCCACCACGCGGGCGCTGTTGAGCGCGGGCCTGCTGTTTGCGGCCCTTACGGCGATCGTGCTGTTGTCGAAGAAGTTTGCCATCGTGGTGGAGGCGGGGCGCGAGGCGGTGGGGTCGCCGCCGGCGGTGACCGGCCTCATCGTCGCCATCCTGATCCTGCTGCCGGAATCCATTCCAGCCTTCCAGGCGGCGCGGCGCGATCAGTTGCAGAAGTCGCTCAATCTGGCGCTGGGCTCGTCTCTCGCCACCATCGGCATGACGTTTCCGGCGGTCGCCGTCGTATCGCTGGCGCTGAACAAGCCGCTCGTGCTCGGGCTTACGCCACGCGACACCGTGCTCATGGCGACGACGCTGCTCGTGAGTTCGCTGACGCTGGGCAGCGGGAGGACGAACATCCTCTACGGCTTCACCCATCTCGTCATCTTCGCGGCGTTCCTGTTTCTCACTTTCCAGCCGTGAGGCCATCCGTCGTCCGCCGCCCGGGGTACGACCCGGAGCGGCAGGCGGCGCGATCAGATGAGCGCGCGGCGCCGGAGGTAGATTTCAAGGCTGTCGGTGGCATCCGAGATGTCGCCGCGCTCGCCGCTCTGGGCCGCCGCGATCAGCGCCTTCTCGGCGGCATCCGGGCTTTCGCCGGCCTCGGCGTGGAGAACATCGGCTGCATCCCACAGCCGCTCCAGCACCCGCTCGCCGTCCGCGAGAGGGATGGGACGCGCGAGAAAGGCGCCCCAGTTGGGAGCCCGGCGGTGCGGGCTCGGCGCCTTGAGCGCCGTGGTGGGGATCTCCCCGAGAGTTCCGATATGCACAGTCATGACCAGACAACGCTCCGATCGACGAATTGTTGCTTCATGAAGAACAATTTGTTGCCGCGGTTGCGTCAGGCCCGCAGGCCGTCGTCCGCAAGCACGCTGCGGAAGGCCTCAAGACGGCCCTTGAGGGCGCTGAGGGACGCCTTGCCGCTCATGCCCGAAGCCTGGGCCTGGCCCGCCAGAAGTTCCGCCAGATCGTCACCGTCACACTCGCGGATGAAGCCGAGCGCCTCGTCGAGGGACGCCACCTCGCGTTCGCGCGAGCCGATGAGGATACGGGAGGTGCGGGTGGAGGGGTACGAAAACGAGCCCATGGTTTCAGCTCCGATCTGCGGCGGGGAACCCCGGCCGTGCATGAGATCCAACCTGAGCGCTGCCGGGGTCTTCCCCGGATCGATAGGCGGTGGGACGGAGATGCCGTTCCCGGGTGCCTGCGAGCGTTCGTATCGTTAACTTCTTCTCCACCATAAGGTTCCCGGCCACCGCACCGGCGGCCACGAAAAATTCACAAAAGCGGCCCGGCCAAGCTCCAGCCGAGCGAGCGCGGCAGCCTCAGCCTTGGCCGAAGCCGGTGAGGCCGATGGCGGCGCTGGCCGCCAGAACCGCCAGCGGATGGGCCCGCGTCTTGAGCACGGCGAGGGCCGAGGCTCCGGCAATCAGCGCGAGGGTGAGGTTCTGGACTGACGCTTCGGCGATGAGCGCGGCGCTGGCGGCGACGAGCCCCACCGTTACCGGAACAAGGCCCTGCTGGATGTGGCGCCGCCAGGGCCGGTCCTTGAAGCGCTCCCACAGGTGAAGCGCGAAGGCGGTGATGAGCGAGGAGGGGCCGAACTTCGCCAGCGATGTGACGAGAACCCCCGGCAGACCCGCCAGCCGCCAGCCGATCATCGGGACGATCATCATGTTGGGGCCGGGTGCCGCCTGCGCGAGCGCGAACATGGCGCTGAACTGCTGGGCGGTCATCCAGTGGTGCACGTCCACCATCTGCCGCTGCATTTCCGGCAGGATGGTGTTGCCGCCGCCGAAGGCCAGCACCGAGAGCTCGGCGAAGATGACGAACAATGAGAGCAGCATCGGCGTCATGACGCGCGCCTCCAGGCCATCAGGATGCTCAGGGGCGCGAGCGTGCCGAGGGTCACGAGCAGCGGCAGGCGGAGCACGGCGACGAAAAGGAAGCCGGCCAGCGCAATGGCGATGCCGGCCGGATTGGTGCGCAGCGGCGCCGCGATCTTGACGGCCGTGGCGATGAGGAGGCCGGCCGCCCCGGCGGCAAGCCCGGCGAAGAGGTGGTGCACCACCGCATCGTCCTGATAGCGGTCATAGAGCGCGCCGAGGCCGATGACGATCAGCGTGGGCATGGCAATGAGGCCGATGAGGGCGGCGAACGCCCCGGCCACGCCCCGGAACTTCAGGCCGATGGCCACCGACATGTTGATGATGTTGCCGCCGGGCAGGAACTGGCACAGGCCGAGCAGATCGGTGAATTCGGCCGGCGTCAGCCAGCGCCGATCCTCCACCATCATCCGGCGGGCGAAGGGGAGCACACCGCCGAAGCCCATGAGGCCGAGCTTCAGGAAGCCGAAGAAGAGCGCGCCGACCGACGGCGGCGGCGCGGTTTCCGTCAAGGGCGGGGTGGGGCGGGTGTCCATGGCGCGTATCCCCTGCGGCTGGATCTTCCGGCGGGTCGCGTGGGCGCCGGCTGTGCGGTGGTTCGTGGTTGGGCTCTAGTCCCGTTTCACGGCGCTGTCTAATATATGGAAGAGGCCTCCGACATATTTACAGGATATGGAATGATCGAACTGCGGCACCTGCGCTATCTCCTGGCCGTCGCAGAGGAGGGGCACATGACCCGCGCGGCTGCTCGGCTCGGCATCCAGCAGCCGCCGCTCAGCCAGCAGATCAAGGCGCTGGAGGGCATGGTCGGGACGCCTCTGTTCCGCCGGCTGCCCCGGGGCGTGGAGCCTACCGCCGCCGGACTGGTGCTGGCGGAGAAGGCGCGGCTGATCCTCGCCGATGTGGACCGCGCGCTCGATGCCGCACGCCGCACCGCGCGAGGCGAGGAGGGGCGCCTCGCGCTCGGCTTCACGTCGTCCGCCGCCTTCCACGCCCTCGTTGCGGCGCTGGTGCGCTCCATGCGCGAGGCGGCGCCCACCCTCTCCCTTTCGCTGGAGGAGGCAAGCACGCTGGAACTCATCGCGGCGCTGCGGGACGGGCGTCTCGATGCCGCCTTCGTCCGTGCGCCGGTGGCGCGGCCGGACGGCCTCGTCATCGCCCATGTGCTGGATGAAGAGATGCTCGTGGCGCTGCCCGACCATCACCGTCTCGCGGCACCCGCCCTCCGCCGTCGGGCGCTGGAACTCGCCGCATTGGAGGAGGACACCTTCATCCTCTATCGGCGCCCCTCGGGGCCGGGCCTCTATGACAGCATCATCGCCGCCTGCCAGCAGGCCGGGTTCAGCCCGCGGGTGGGGCAGGAGGCGCCGCGCCTCGCTTCGACCCTGAGCCTCGTGGCGGCGGGACTGGGCCTCTCGATCGTGCCGGCCTCCATGGCGCGGCTGGAGACGAACGGCATCATCTATCGCCGTCTGGCGCCGCCGATCCGCCTGTTTGCGCCCCTGAGCCTCGCCTATCGCGACGAGGTGCCCGAAGGCCCGCTCGCCGCCCTGCTCAGGCTGGTCGAGAGCCATCGCGCATAGGCACCCTCATCAGGCTTGTTCCTGTTTTGTTCTTATGGCATGATTTCCTCATCGCAGTTCGCTGGAGATGAGACCCATGAACCTGGTGCGCGTTCCGGAGGCATCCGACACCCTCGACATTTCCGACCTCGACGTCGATGCCGCGATCGAGGCGTGCCACGGCGACATGCGCGGCACGATCCGCGCCCTTCTCATCGCCTATGTGATGCTTGAGCAGGACATGCAGGCCAATTGCTCGCGGGGCTATGCCCGCCGCGCGCCGCATGCGGATCATAGAATATAGGGAAGTCTTACATTGTGTTGACCAATCAAATTGTGAAATGTTCTTTATTTGGTCCGGTTTTTTCTGAAGTTTGTAAGATTTATATCACGTGTTTCGTGCTATATTTCGTCGTCGGGCGCGTATTAAGGCTCGAATGTTTATATTCTTGATGTTGGAGCATGTTATGCTAGCTGTTGATGTCATCCAGAAGGTCGCCCCTCACGCCAAGCCGGAGTATGTCGCCGCATTTGCGCAGGGCGACGCCGCCTTGCTCGCGGCACAGGTCAACACGCCGCTCCGGCTGGCGCACCTTCTGGCGCAGGTGCTGCATGAGACCGGCGGGCTGACGATCGTCCGCGAGAGCGGCTCCTATAGCGCGCCGCGCATCGAGCAGATTTTCGGCATCGGCCATCACAGCGCGGCAGTGACGCCCATCGAGGCTCAGCAACTCGCCGGCAATGGGGTTGCCCTGTTCGAGCGTGTCTATGGGCTTGGCAATCCGTCCATGGCGCGGCAACTGGGCAATACCCAGCCGGGCGATGGCTGGGCCTACCGGGGCAACGGCCTGCTTCAGACGACGGGGCGCGGCCTGCACCGTGAGATGGGCCGGCTTTCCGGCGTGGGCGACCTCTTCGAGGAGGACCCGACACAGGTGATCCATCCCGAGCATGCGCTGAAGCCGGCGCTGGCGGAATGGACGCGCGGGGCCTGCAACCTGCTCGCGGACCAGGGGAATGTCCGCCAGCTCACCCGCACGATCAATGGCGGCTACAACGGCTATGCCGAGCGTATCGCGTGGCTGAACAGGATCTGGGCGGTGCTCGGGACCGGGGCTCCGTGGGAAGCCGCGGCGCCGGAATTTTCCGTGTCCGATCTCCAGTCCAAGCTCAATCGTCTCGGCTATCGTCTCACCGCGGACGGACGCTATGGCCCGAAGACGGAAGAAGCCGTCCGTGACTTCCAGTCAAAGAACGACCTGAAGACGGACGGCATTGCCGGGCCGGTCACGCTGGCAGCGCTGGAGGCCCGGCTCCTGCCCGCCCTAGCGGAACGCAGCGCCGCCTGAGACGCTTCGCCTCCAGGCCTATTGCGGGCGCTTCGGCACGCTCGCGAGGAAGGCCCGCAGGTTGTCGCTCCACAGGCGCGCGATGACCGTGGTGCCATGGCCGCGTGTCGCGGGGCTGGTGGGGATGAGCACGAGACGGGCCTGCGGCACGCGCTTCAGGCCCGCTTCCATGATGCCGGTCTCCGGCGGGTTGCGCTCGTCGTCGGCCGAACTGATTGCGAGGACCGGCGCCGAGATGCGGCCGAGATCGGCGGAAGGGTCGTAGTCGGCCGAGGCATCCCACTGATAGAGGTAGTCGTTGGCGTCCATCTTGGTCAGCGCCGCAAGCCGGCTGTCCACCACCTTGTCCGCCGCGGCGCGATCGGGACCCGCGGCCTGCAGAGCGAGGGTGCCGCCGGTGGTGGCGATGCCAAAGAAGACATTGGCGATGCGGAAGGCCTGCGGCTGTTCGGTATAATTGCCGTTGTTCCAGGCCGGATCGTTGCGAACCGCGTCGATCACCATCCGCCGCATCATCCAGTTGCGACCGGACATGGGCGCGGGCTGGGCGGCCATGGGGACGACCGCGTCGATGAAGTCCGGATGCTGCGTGCCCCAGAGCCAGGCGTGCATGCCGCCCATGGAATAGCCGAGCACGAGACGCAGGTGCCGCAGCCCCAGCCCTTCCGTCACCAGCCGATATTGGGCGTCGACCATGTCGGCGTAATTGTAACGGGGGAAGGTGCCCTTGAGACCGTCGGAGGGCTTGGAGGAGCGGCCCACCCCGATGGAGTCCGGGATGATGATGAAGTAGCGGCGCGCATCCAGCGGCTGATCCGGCCCGAACAGAGCCCCGGCGAATTCCGGTGTCAGCATGCTGGCCGAGGAGGCGGTGGTGCCGTGCAGGATCAGGACCGGCTCGCCCGAGGGATCGCCGATGGTGACGTAGCCGACCTTGAGCTCGGGCAGGACATCGCCGGTATGAAAGCGGAAATTGCGCGCCACGAAGGTTCCTTCCTTCGGTGCGGGATAATCCGCTGCCAGGACCGCAGGTGAAGCGCAAAGGCTCGCGATGGCAGCCAGCACCGTGGCGAACAGCATCGCGGCTCCTGCCCGCAGCGCGCGCGTGCGAATGGTCGAAAACATCATGCCAGCCCCGTTTGTCCTCACTGGATCTGAGGTCCGGAAACAGACGTGAGCGCAGCCGTGATGTCCAGTGCAGACGCGTCCAATCCCTGGTCAAATTCCCGAGCGGAACTGGGCCGGGCCGCAGCGGCGCCAGCCGGCTACCGAAGGCTTGGCCGGAGATGGGAGGAAACGCGAGGCCTCAGCCGGCCTTGCGATAGCGGCGGGCAACATAAATCACCTCGCCCCGTGACAGGCCCTTGTAGAGCATGGAGCCCTTGGCGCCGGCGAATTCGGACATGAAGCGCTTCATCAGGAGCGCCTTGCCGATGCGGGCCTGCTTGCGGGCATCGGCCGCGTCCAATGCCGCGACGACTCGGGGCGAGATGTTGCGCTCGGACACGAGATCCAGGCCCGGCACCGCCATCTGGCGGTCGAGGTCGGCCATGGCCGCGCGCCCGCGCATGTCGGCGAAGGTGAACCAGCCGCCCGGCTTCAGCACCCGC
Organism: Azorhizobium sp. AG788; assembly: GCF_004364705.1. Taxonomy (NCBI): domain Bacteria; kingdom Pseudomonadati; phylum Pseudomonadota; class Alphaproteobacteria; order Hyphomicrobiales; family Xanthobacteraceae; genus Azorhizobium; species Azorhizobium sp. AG788. Next base: position 135,391 of record NZ_SOBM01000005.1, on the reverse strand, counting down.
GCCACTTCGCTAACGAAGGCGGGCATGTTGGCGTAGCAGTGGGAGGATTCAATGTTCACCACGATGTCGAAGCTGGCATCGGGGAAAGGCAGGTGTTCCGCGTCGCCCTGCTCGAAGGCGAGGTTCGGCGTGTCGGCATTGAGCTTGCGGGCGAGGCGCACGGTCTCGGGCGAATAGTCGAGCCCGATCACCGAGGCGGGGGCGTGATAGCGCGCCACATAGCGGGCGCCGCCGCCACGTCCCGAACCGATCTCCAGCACCCGCGCGCCAGCCACCGGCAGGCCGTCCACGGCCTGCGCATAGAGGCCGATGAAGGCCCGCTCGGGTTCGTCAGCGACCTCCAGCGGGAAGGGCACGCCCTCCGGCACATAGCCGTAGTTCATGAAGCGCCAGTCGTCGTCGCGCCAGAAGCGCGAGAGCATGTTGTAGACCCCGCGCCACGCCCACTTGCGGGTGCGCGGAAAGGCGCCGCGGTCGATGCCCTCGAGCATCTGGTTGAAGAGACGGCTGGTCATGAGAGCCTCAAACGGCGGCGTTGGCCGCGCGCGGAGGCGGCATGTCCTTGGCGAGCCAGTCGCGGCCCTTGCGCATCAGTTCGGCATCGTCGCTGTTGCGGGGATCAAAGCCGGGCAGATAGTAGCGCAGCACGTTCGGCAGGCAGCGCCGCCAGTAGCCGGGCGCGACCATGGTGATCCAGAAGAAGCGCATCCAGAAGCGGAAGCCCGTCTTCACGCCGTCGTTGCGGGCATAGATGGGCACGTTGCGCAGGAAGAGAGCGAGGAAGGGGAAGAGCGTTCCGTTCATCCCCAGCACCCGCACCAGATAGCGCTGCCAGCGGCTCATGTTCGGCGTCGCCGCATTCAGCACGTCGAGGGCCACCGCCTTGTGCTCCAGTTCCTCCAGCGCGTGCCACATCCACAGCCGCCGGTAAGCGGGGGCGGCATTGTCCAGCAGGTCGGGATGGCGGAGCGTGAGCGTGGAGAGCGTCGCCGTCATGTGCTCGATGGCACAGGTCAGCGAGAGGCGGTGCAGCGGGTTGGTCACGATCTCGAAGCCCATGCGAATGGGCTTTTCCATCGCATCGACGTCATAGCCGAGCTTCTTCATGGCCCGGTTGTATTCCTCGTGCTCGCGGGTGTGGAACGCCTCCTGGACGGCATAGCCGTTGATCTCGGCGGCGAGTTCCTTGTCGGCCAGCTTGGGGCCGTAGTGCTTCAGCGAGCGGATGAAGAAGCGCTCGCCCTCGGGCAGGAAGATGGAGAGGCCATCGATGAGGATGGTCTTGATGATGTCGTCGTCGAGCCAGTGCTTCTGGGCATTGCCCATGATGTCGAAGCGCAGGTCGCGCGGGATGATCTCGTCCGGATCGCACATGTGCGCCGTGGTCTTGGAGTGCTCGTGCGCCGTATCGTGCGGCTCTGCCATCTATCCACCTGCGATGCATCCGCCGCGCGGGGCGGCTCTCCCGGCGGCACCATGGCGCAAGCGGCGGACCAGATCAACGAAGGAGGAGGGGGAGACGCCCCTCGCTCCGCCGCAGCCTTTTGCCACGCTCTCATACGAGAGAAGGCCCCCGCGTGGATGCGCGGCGGCCTTCTGGAACGGCTGTAAAGATGAGGGTGCGGCTCAGATCTTGTATTCGTAGAGCAGGCGGGCGCGGATGGTGCCGTCGATGGCGCGGATGTCCTCCAGCACGCGCTGGCTGTCCGCCTGCGAGGCATCGGCGTCGAGCACCACATAGCCGACATCGGCATAGGTCTCGTAATACTGGCCGGCGATGTTGACCGAGTGGCGGGCCAGCACCTCGTTGAGGCGGCCGAGCATGCCGGGCAGGTTGCGCTGGACCTGGATGAAGCGCGTGCCCTGCGGACGGGCGGGCAGCTGCACCTGCGGGAAGTTCACCGCGCCCATGGTGGAGCCGCTGTCGCTGTAATCGACAAGCTTGCGCGCCACTTCAGAGCCGATGCGCTCCTGCGCCTCTTCGGTCGAGCCGCCGATGTGCGGGGTGAGGATCACGTTGTCGAGGCCCTGAAGCGGGGTCACGAAGCGCTCGCCATTAGAGCCGGGCTCCTTCGGGAACACGTCCACGGCCGCGCCGCGCAGATGGCCGCTCTTGAGGGCGGCGGCGAGCGCGTCAAGGTCCACCACGGTGCCGCGGCTGTTGTTGATGAGATAAGCGCCGGCCTTCATGGCGGCGATCTCGGCGGCGCCGATGAGGCCGTGGGTGGACGGCGTCTCGGGCACGTGCAGGCTCACCACGTCGCTCTGGCCGAGGAGGTCCTGCAGCGAGCCGACGGATTCGGTGTTGCCGTGGCGCAGCTTGTCGGTGACGTCGTAGAAGATCACCTTCATGCCCATGGCTTCGGCGAGGTTCGAGAGCTGCGAACCGATGTTACCGTAGCCGACGATGCCGAGGGTCTTGCCGCGCACCTCGTGGCTGTCATGGGCCGACTTGTCCCAGCGGCCATCGTGGGCGGCCACCGAGCGGGCCGGGATGCGGCGCAGCAGCATCACGATCTCGCCGATGACGAGTTCCGCCACGCTGCGGGTGTTGGAGAAGGGCGCGTTGAAAACCGGGATGCCGTGCACGCGGCAGGCGTCGAGGTCCACCTGATTGGTGCCGACGCTGAAGCAGCCCACCGCGATCAGGCGGTCGGCGGCTTCCAGGACCTCGGCGGTGATATGGGTGCGCGACCGGATGCCGAGGATGTGGACGCCCTTCACGGCTTCCTTGAGCGCCTCGCCGTCGAGCGCCTTGGTCAGGCGGGTGACGTTGGTATAGCCGGCGTCCGTCATGATCTGGACGGCGCTGTCATTGACGCCTTCCAGAAGCAGCACGCGGATCTTGTCCTTGGCCAGCGACAGTTGCGGCGAATCGGAATGGCTGTCTTGCACGGTCTCGGCGTCCTTCAGCGATCGGAGACCCGGCGCCAAGGCCCGCATCCATGGGGTCTTGCCGGGCTTTCAGTCTCTCGCCCCGGAGGGGCGATCCTCGGGGGCGAGAACTTAGCGTTTTTGCGGTCCGCGTCTAGGCGTCCGGCGCATGGCTGCACCGGCTTCAAAACAGCTCTGCCCCAGCGTCCCGCGGGGCGTGCACAACCATGGGCGCATCCGCCGCAGGACGGTGCCAAATCACCGCTCTGACGTGTTATTCGGCGGTGGAGAGGACGAGGTTCGGGCGAACCCCGCCCATGCCATAGCTCGCGCCCGGTTCGCCGGCCGGAAAACGCGTTCCGGCGATGCCCCGCGCCTCCAGGCTCGCCGCCAGCATCGCGGGAGGATCCTCGCGCCCCTCGTCGGTCAGGCGGAAGACGCCCCAATGGATGCCCACCGCCTGCTCGGCCTCCAGATCCTCCATGATCTGCACGGCCTCGTGGGCATCCGCATGCTGCGCCTTCATGAACCAGCGCGGCTCGTAGGCGCCGATGGGGATCAGCGCCATGTCCGGTCGGCCCATGCGTGTGCGCATCTCGCGGAAGATGCGGCCGTTGCCGTAAGCGGTGTCGCCGGCGAAATAGACGAGGCGGCTGCCGGTGCGGACCATGAAGCCGCTCCACAGCGCCATGCGCCGGTCGCGTCCCGTGCGGGCGGACCAGTGCTGCGCTGGCAGGACGGTGATCTCGATCCCGCTGGCAAGCGCGACGACGTCCCACCAGTCCCCGGTCTGGCAGCGCGCGTCCGGCACCGCCCGCCGCACGATGGCGTCATTGCCGAGCGGCGTCACGATCAGCGGCCGGTCGCGGGCCTGGAGGGCGCGCAGCGTGGCCATATCCATGTGGTCGTAATGGTTGTGGCTCAGCAGCACGATGTCGATGGGCGGCAGGTGCGCGAAGGCGATGCCCGGCGGGCAGGCGCGCCTGGGGCCGGCGAAGGAGAAGGGGCTCGCCCGTTCCGACCAGACGGGGTCGGTCAGGATATTCAGTCCCTCGATCTGGATCAGCGCCGTGGCGTGGCCGACGATGGTCACGCTGAGGTCCGGCACCCGCGTGTCGGGGATCGCCTGCGGGCGGTCGGGGGCGGGCGTCCACGGCGTGGCGCGGCCCTTCATCTTCCAGCGCAGGATCTCGCGCAGGGCGCGGTCGGTGGGCGGATGATCCGGATTGAAGAAGCGCAGGCCGTCGAAATGCGCCGTCTGCGGGCCGGAGTGATAGGGATTGCGGGGCATGGATGCCTCTCATAGCCGTCCACGAGGGCCGGGGCCAATCACACGCGGGCGACCTGCGGAGCGGGGCTGATGCCGTCGCTCCGTTGCCGCTGGGGTAGTGCGCGGCCGATCCGCGCGGCGTGTTGCGCAGGGCGCGCTGTCCTGCGGCTTGCCAGCGCCGGCAACGCCGCAGTGCTCCGGAGCACAACCTCCGGGGCCTTTTTCAAGGCCACGTTCAAGCCATAAGGTCGTCCATCAACAGAAGGGGACATCATGGCCGACACCACAGCGGAGCTCGAAGCGCTTCTCATGGAACGGTCGCTGACCGATCCGCAGCTTCAGGCGGCGGCGGAGACCGCGCCGGATTTCCGCATCCTCCCCGAGGCCAGCGTCATCAAGATCGGCGGCCAGAGCGTCATCGATCGCGGGCGCGCGGCCGTTTATCCGCTGGTGGATGAGATCGTGTCCGCCCGCAAGGCGCACAAGATGCTCATCGGCACCGGCGCCGGCACCCGCGCGCGCCACCTCTATTCCATCGCCGCCGGCCTCAATCTGCCGGCCGGCGTGCTCTCCCAGCTCGGCGCCTCGGTGGCGGACCAGAACGCGGCCATGCTCGGCCAGTTGCTCGCCAAGCACGGCATCTCGGCCGTGGATGGCGCCGGGCTCTCCGCCGTGCCGCTCTATCTGGCGGAAGTGAATGCGGTGGTATTCAGCGGCATGCCGCCCTACGGCCTCTGGATGCGCCCGGCGGCACAAGGCGTGATCCCGCCCTATCGCACGGACGCGGGCTGCTTCCTGCTGGCCGAGCAGTTCGGCTGCAAGGCCATGATCTATGTGAAGGACGAGAACGGCCTCTACACCGCCAATCCGAAGACGGCGAAGGACGCCACCTTCATCCCGAAGATCTCGGTGGACGAGATGAAGGAGAAGGGGCTTCAGGATTCGATCCTCGAATTCCCCGTGCTCGATCTGCTCAAGGCTGCCCGCCATGTGCGGCAGGTGCAGATCGTGAACGGCCTCGTGTCCGGCAACCTCACCCGCGCGCTCGCCGGCGAGCATGTGGGCACCATCATCACGGCGAACTGAGGGGCGGGCATGTCCGACACCACCAACACCATCAAGCACGTCGCCTCGCCGCTCGCCCGCCAGACCCTGCTGGACGGCGATCTGGTGAAGCCGGTGGCCGACAAGCGCCCCATCCGCCTGCTGCCCTGGCTCCAGGTCGTGAAGATCGGCGGGCGCTCCATCATGGATCGCGGCGCCGAGGCGATCCTGCCGCTCGTCGACGAACTGCGCAGCCTCCTGCCGGAGCACCGGATGCTCATCCTCACCGGCGCCGGCATCCGGGCGCGGCATCTCTACAGCGTGGGTCTCGATCTCGGCCTGCCGGTGGGCTCGCTGGCCTCGCTCGCCGCGAGCGAGGCGGGGCAGAACGGCCACATGCTGGCGCTACTGCTCTCGGCGGAGGGCGTCTCCTATGTGGAACACCCGACCATCGCCAGCCAGCTCGCCATCCACCTTCAGGCCACGCGCGCGGTGGTGGGCAGCGCCTTCCCGCCCTATCACCACCACGAATTCCCCACCTCCCGCATCCCGCCCCATCGGGCCGATACGGGCGCGTTCCTCGTGGCGGACGCGGTGGGCGCGGCCGGGCTAACCATCGTGGAGGACGTGGACGGCGTCTATACGGCCGATCCCAAGGGGCCGGACGGCGCGAAGGCGGAACTGCTGCGGGAGACGACCGCCGCGGCACTGGCGGCGGCGGGTGGACCGCTGCCCTTCGACCGCACGCTGACGGAAATCATGGGCACGGCCCGCCACATCGAGCGCGTGCAGGTCATCAATGGTCTTGTTCCCGGCCGTCTCACCGCCGCGCTGCGGGGCGAGCATGTGGGTACGCTGATCCACACCGGCGCGCACGCGGGCTGATGAAAAGCAGAACGCCCCGGCTTCGTCGGAAGCCGGGGCGTCTCTGGATCGGATAAAGGCCGGATGGTCCTGCGGCTCAGGCCGCGGCCTTCTTGCCCGTGGAGATGGCAGCCTCAAGGCCCTTCACGAGGCGCTCGAAGGCCTCCGGATCGGTGCAGGCCTGCGCGAGTTCGGTCGCCCAATTGGGGTTGCGCAGCGTGTAGGTGGTGAAGGCGACGTGGGCGCCGGTCTTCTTCAGCACGTGGTCGGACACGCGGGAGGGCAGGGCCTCTTCCACGAAATAGCGCAGGCCCGGACGGCCGTTCACAAAGGCGGCAATCTCGCGCGCCGCGTCGGCATAGGCGTCGTTGCCGATCAGATCGGACACCTTGTCGATGAGCGCCAGCACTTCAGATTTCGCGTGGTGGTCCGCAGGAACGGAGCCGGCCATGGTTCAGCCTCCCTCAAGGAATGCGCCGCCTGTAGTGGCGGATCGGTTTGACCTTTTCACGGCGGCAGCGGCGCTTGTGGCCTGAAGGCCCGGCGCGATCACCCCCGGAGCGGGTCCGGAGGTGCCAGCGCTGCCGTTGGCTGGAATATTGTATAATTCCCACCAGGGGTCAAGGATGCCAGCCACCGTCCTCGGGCGGTTTGGGAAAGGCGCGGCGTGTGTGAAATCAGCGGCTTGGCGGCGGCGGCGTGGTGGCCCCAAGGCCGATGGCCCGCTGCACCATCACGGTGTCCGCCCAGCGGCCGAAGCGATAGGCGACGCCCGGCAGAATCCCGACGCGGGTGAAGCCGAAACGCTCGTGCAGCGTGAGCGAGGCGCTGTTGTCCGCATCGATATAGCCGATCATCTGGCGGAAGCCTGCGGCGGCGCAGGCATCCACCAGCCCCTGCATCAGATCGCGACCGATGCCGCGTCCCGTGTGGTCGTGATGCACATAGATGGAGTGCTTCACCGCGTAGCGATAGGCCGGACGCTTCCGGAACGGCACCACATAGGCATAGCCCACCACCTCGCCATTGAAGAGGGCGGCGATGTGGGGCAGCCGCCGGTTCTTCAGGTTCTTGCGGCGGTCCTTCAGATCGTCCGGCTCAGGCGAGCCGTCATCCACACCCTCCTCGACGCCGCGGCGGATGTGGTGACGGTAAATGGCAAGCATCGCATCCACATCCTCGTCACGGGTGGGGCGGATGACGATGGCGGTGTCTGTCTCCATGGCGTCCTGACGCAATCCTATTCACTGACCACATAGGTATAGAGCCGCACCCGGCCCGTGGCATCGATCTCGCGGTAAACGCCCTGAATTTCAACCTCGAAGCCGGGGAAGGTGTTGAAGCTCGCCTCGAACATCTTGAGATAATCAATCATGGGCTGCGCGCGTTCCGTCAGGCGCTCGCCCGGCACGATGGTGGCAATGCCCGGCGGATAGACCACGAAGGGCGTGGTGGCGATGCGGCCCGAGATGGCGTCGATGGGCAGATAGTCCACATCGTTGCGCACGAGGCAGCGGGCGGCGTCGTGGGGCGACATGGCCATTTCCGGCAGATGCTCGGGGCAGAACTGCTGGGCCTGCAGGCGGCTCACATTCGCCTCGCGGAAGAAGCGGTGCATCTCCCCGCACAGGTCGCGCAGGCGCACGCCGGCATAGCGCTGCGGCCGACGGCGGAAGAATTCCGGAATGGCGTCCTCCAGCAGCGCATTGTCGTCATGCAGGCGCTTGAAGGCGACGAGGCCGGAGATGAGCGTACCCGCCTTGCTGGCCTCGACGCCGGGGGTCAGGAGGAAGAGCAGCGAGTTGAGGTCGTTCTTCTCCGGCACGATGCGGTTCTCGCGCAGATATTGCGCCACCACCGGGGCCGGAATGCCGTGCTCCGTATAGTCGCCCGTGGTCCGGTCGAAGCCGGGGGTCAGCAGGGTGAGCTTGTTCGGGTCGGTCATGGCAAAGCCTGGCGCCAGATCGCCGAAACCATGCCACTTTGCCTCGGGCGCCAGTTGCCAGAAGGCGGGATCGGTGGCGAGCTGGTCGGTGCCCACGCTCTCCCACGGCACGTCATGGAACGCGCCGGGGCGGGCAGCATCCGGAATGGCCACGCGCTCGGGCACGAAGGGCTCGAAGAACCAGCGCCGCTCCGGCCGGCTCTCCTTCTCCTCGAACTCGCGGCGGCTGGCGCGGATCTTCTTGCGCAGCTCGATGCCGAGCCGAATGGTGTCGTCCCAGAGGACCTCACCCGAACGCCCCTTCATCATCTGCGCGCCCACGTCGAGGGAGGCGAACAGCGGATAGAAAGGCGAGGTGGAGGCGTGCTGCATGAAGCTCTCGTTGAAGCGGCGATGCTCCACGCGCCGCTTCTGGCCGGTGATGTGCCGGTCCTTCATGTGGATCTGGGACGCCTGCGAGAAGCTCGCCAGCTGCTTGTGGGTGGACTGGGTGGCGATGATGCCGGGCGAGTCCGGCCCGAGGTCGGAAAGGCCCATGGCGTAGCGGCCCGCATAGAGCGGGTGGAACTTCATGAAGCCCGCCCAGGCCTCATCGAACAGGATGTAGTCGCACAGGTGGCCGATCCGCTTCAGGATCATCTCGGCATTGTGGATGGTGCCGTCATAGGTGCACTGCTCCACCACCGCGACCCGGAAGGGGCGGGGGCGCTGCCAGGCATCGGGATCGCTCACCAGCGGATGGGTGCGGATGGCCTCGCGCAGCGCCGTCTCGTCCAGCTTGTCCCAGCGCATGGGGCCAATGAGACCCCAGGCGTTGCGCACGGTGGGCACATAGACCGGGATGCCGCCGCCGATGAGCAGCGCGCCATGGTGGGCGGCCTTGTGGTTGTTGCGGTCGAACAGCACCAGGTCGCCGTCTGTGACGAGGGCGGAGAGCGCCACCTTGTTGGAGGTGGAGGTGCCGTTCAGCACGAAATAGGTCTTCTCCGCGCCGAAGATCTTGGCGGCTTCCTTCTGCGCCTGAAGGGCGGGGCCTTCATGGGTCAGGAGGTCGCCGAGGTCGAGCACGGAATTGTCGAGATCGTCGCGGAACACCGCCTCGCCCAGATGCTCCATGAACACCCGGCCGATGGGGCTGCGGCTGTAGAAGACGCCGCCGTTATGGCCCGGGCACGTCCAGAGCTGGTTGCCTTCCTCCGCATAGTCCACCAGCGCGCCGAAGAAGGGGGTCTTCAGCGTCTCCGCATACTGCTTGAGGCGGGAGACGAGGTTCTTGGCGATGAAGGCCGGGGTCTCTTCCGAGAGGAAGACGTAGCCGTCGATGAAGTCCAGCACTTCGACCGGCAGATCCTCGAAGCGCTTGCGCCGCACCAGCAGGATGATGGGGAAGTCGAGCCCGCGCTTGCGCATAAGGTTGATGAGGGCGGCGGTCTTGCCCTCCAGCCCCTTCTTGCCCCAGTCGATGAGCATGCAGCCGATGGCGGCGTCCGTCTGCACCGCGATCTGCGCGTCATCGAGATCGCGCGCCATCACCACCTCGAAGCCGGCGCGGCCGATCTCGTCCACGATCTGGTTGAGGCGGACGCCCTCGAGGTCGTCCGCGTCGAAGGCAGGGGTCGCGAACAGGAAGGTGAAGCGGCGGAAATAATCCATCATCGTCCCCGGGGCTGAGCTCGGGGTGCAGATGTCCTGCCATTGATGACAAAGCTGTGACGCTCGGGCTCCGGTAGGTGGGAAAACAGGCCACCGTTCAGTCGTCTAACGGACGGCCCGGTCCTCTGTCGCATCGATGGTGTCGGCGCGCAGGCCGGAGTCCCATACACCCCCAACGCCGGGCTTCGTTCGGGCTGGCGGGTATGCCGGGCGCGATCGCCCTTGTCGCTTAAGGTCTTATCCGGTAAGCTTTCCTATAGGTCAGGTGCATTTCTGACCATGCATTTTTCATTCTTGGCCGACATGAAGTCGGCTTCCCCCGAACCGCGCTCACATGACGTGATCCCGTGGCTTCTCCCCGCAGGGAGGGAAACATGGTTTCGAGCGTTGGTGCCTCCTATAGCGTGCTGAGCCTGTTTCAGAGCGGCACAAGCAGCCAGTCGACCGCGAGCACTGAAGCGGTCGAGGCGATCATCGAAAAGGCTCGCCAACTGAAGGCGGACGCCAGCCCGGCCCGGGTTCAGGCTGCCAGCACCATTACGGACACGTGGATCGCCAGCTCGGAGGAGACGTCGCGTTCCAGCGTGAGCGCGTCGTCTACGGAGGTCACGGCCGAGACGTCATCCGTCGATGACAGCGAGAAACCGAGCGCCATCATTGACACGTTTCAAGCGCTGTTATCAACCGTGTGGGTGTACAATCATTTTCTGACCAATAAAGAGGGGGCGAAGGCCTCCCTGGAGTCCTATAAATCCCAACTGGCAGCTGCGACTGATCCGAAGGAACAGGAGAGACTTACAAAAATCGTCCAAGGCTCTGAGCGGATCGCGGTTCAGAATGCCGAAGCGGTTATTGACATGGGCAAGCAAATTGCCGCGTTCCGGACGGGTTATGATGTTTCCGGAAACATCTTGGAAAAACAGGATGATGGGACTTACAAGATAGGTACGTTTGTCGCCTCCGTGGAGGGGCATACCTATTTTGAGCATGATGGCTCGGGAACGGCCCGCGAATACACGTGGTCCGGTAAAGTGACCGACATTTATGACTTGGCCAAGGGCACCTCAGAATCGACAGGCGTGGGCTTCTGGGATTGATAGTGCGGCCACCGGACATCCGGTGGCGCGTCTTGACTGCTCCTTTTGGATGAGCATCCGGTGAATAAGGCACAAGGTTCCGTGCACAACGAGTGACGGCGCGCGATTATTGCTCTCGCGCGTGCCTTGCCGGATCGTCGCTGAGACCGAGCTCGGCGCAGGCCTGCTCACTCTCCCGCGCCAGTTCCTCGAACTGGGCGGCCCGCCCGTTGCTCGCCCGCCAGATGTAGCCCATGTCGCGGCTCGCCGGCCAGCCGTCGATCTGCAGCAGGGCGACGTGATCCTGCACGCGGAATTCGGATTTGGCATAGAGTTCCGGGAAGAGGGACGCGCCCATGCCCATCACCACCATCTGGCGCAGGGCATCGAGGCTCGTGCCCTCGTAATCTTCCCGCATGTCGGCGCCGCTCGCCGCCGCAAGCTCCCGCGCCCGCTCGAACAAATGGTGGCCGCGCCCAAGCGTGAGCAGGCGCTCACCCTTGAGCTGGCGGGGCTTGACGCGACCGCTTGCGGCGAGGCGGTGGTCCTTGCCGACGCCGAGATAAATGGCCTCCCGGCAGATGCGGCGGAAGGTGAGGGCGTGGCCCGAGGCGGGGGGCGGAATGAGCCCGCAGTCGAGATCGCCTGTCATCACGTCGCGCTCGATGGCGGCGGGCCGGTCCTCGCGCACGTAGATCTGGAGCGCGGGATATTTGCCGTGCAGCACCGGCAGGAGGTTCGGCAGGAAATACGGTCCGAAGGTGGGCGCGACGCCGAGCCGGATGAGGCCGCCGAGATTGTCCGCGCCGGTGGCCGCCACCGTCACGATGTCGTCCAGCGTCAGCAGCACCGAGCGCGCCGCATCCACGATGCGCGCGCCGATGGCGGTCGGCGTCACCTTCGCCCGCGTGCGGTCGAACAGGGGCGTGCCGAGCTGCTGTTCGAGCTGCGCGATCTGGACCGAGAGGGTGGGCTGCGAGACGTGGCAGCGCTTGGCCGCGGAACCGAAATGGCCGGTTTCGGCCAAGGCGACCGCATATTCCAGCTGACGGTGGGACGGACGGAAGGGCATGGCGGTTCACGATAGGTCGAGACTATGGAGAATATAGAAACTATGCATTGGACCTATCAAGTCCGATCCCGCATGCTCCTCCCCGTTGAAAGGAGGTTGTCTTGGACCAGATCCTGAAATCCCTCACGTCGCGCCACGCTTTGCTGGAGGCGGAGATCGCCTCGGAGCGCAAGCGGCCGCAGCCGGACGGGCTGCGGGTGCTCGGCCTGAAGAAAATGAAACTGCAACTGCGGGACCAGATCGATTACATCCGGCGCGAGGGTTTCGCCCCGGTGATGGTCGTCCGCAGGCGCCGTTTCGCGGGTCCTGTCCTCAAGCCCGCGCTTTGAGCCTGGAGCACGTTCCGATCTGATCGCCTCGTAACCAGATCGGGTTCCCGTTCACTCCCCGGAGGCCCGGGCCCCTCTGACGGCGCATTCCGCCGCCATGTCGGTCCTCTTCATTCCCTTGAACATCAAGGCCGGTTCCGCGGCCTGCGGTGGCTGCGTGCCGCCGCGGGTCGCGGCGTCGCGCCCGTACATCCGGAAAAGAGACCCATGGACACCCTTATGAGCCTCCTTGCGATGGAGGTGATCGGCAAGCCCGCCTGGCTGTGGGCGAGCTTCCTCGCCATCGTCTTCCTGCTGCTCGCCTTCGATCTCGGCGTCCTGCACAAGGACGACAAGGAGATTGGCATCGCCGAAAGCCTCAAGCTTTCCGCCTTCTACATCGCCGTCGCCGTCGCCTTCGGCGGCTGGATCTGGCTGTCCATGGGCGCGGAGGCGAGCCTCCAGTACTTCACGGGCTATGCCATCGAGAAGGCGCTCTCCATCGACAACGTCTTCGTCATCTCGATGATCTTCGGCTACTTCGCCATTCCGCGCGCCTATCAGTATCGCGCGCTGGTGTGGGGCATCATCGCGGTGCTGGTTCTGCGCGGCATCATGATCGGCGTCGGCGCGGCGCTGGTGCAGGAATATGACTGGGTGCTGCTGCTGTTCGGCGCCTTCCTCGTGGTCACCGGCCTCAAGATGCTGTTCACCGGCGGCGGGGAGAGCGACGTCACCGACAATGCCGCCATCCGCTTCCTCTCGCGGCGGATGCGGGTGACGCCTGAGCTGCACGGCCAGCGCTTCTTCGTGCGCCGTCCCCATCCGGTCACGGGCCGGGTGGTGCTGTGGGCGACGCCCCTTTTCCTGGCGCTGGTGGTGATCAATGTGGCGGACCTCGTGTTCGCGGTGGACTCGGTGCCGGCGATCTTCGCCATCACCACGGACACCTACATCGTCTTCACCGCCAACATCATGGCCGTGCTGGGCCTGCGCGCCCTCTACTTCGCGCTGGCCGCCATGGTCCACCGCTTCGAATATCTGAAGTACGCCCTCGCCGGCGTGCTGGTCTTCATCGGCATCAAGATCTTCTGGAGCCACTTCTTCGGCAAGCTGGACCCCGCCATCTCGCTCTCGGTCACGTTGGCCATGATCGCGGGCGGCGTCCTGTTCTCGCTGTGGAAGACCCGGCAGGTGGGCAAGACCGCCTGACGGGCGCGGCGCCCGCCGATGCGGGCAAGGCGCCACTGAACAGGTGATCACCGCGGCCGGCGGAGGGGCCACATGGCACCTTCCGCCGGCCGAAACGTGCCGCGCTCCTATCCAAGGTCACGATCCCCGCTTCCGCCCGGCCGGCTTTCGCCGGGTGGGCGCGCACAGGGCGGCGCGGTGGTGCTGGGCACGCTCGCCGCCTCGGCCTCCTACATCGCCACTCCCGCCGCCACGCGGCTCGCCTTGCCGGAGGCCAATGCGGCCTGCTCGCTCCGGGCGGCGCTCGCACTGACCTTCTCTTTCAACGTCGTGATCGGCATCCCGCTCCATGCCGCCATGGCTGAGGTCATCAACGGCTGAAAACGACAACGGCGGCCCGAGGGCCGCCGTTGCATGCGTGGGTGTTCGATCCGGTCACTCGGCCGGAGAGGTCGCCTCGATCGGCAGGTCGTCATCCTCAACCGAGATGCGGCCGGAGAGGGCGGCGGCGAGCTTGTCCTTGTCCAGTTCGCCTTCCCAGCGGGCGACGACGATGGTTGCCACCGCATTGCCGATGAAGTTGGTGATGGCCCGGCATTCCGACATGAAGCGGTCGATGCCGAGGATCAGCGCCATGCCGGCCAGCGGCACGGTGGGCACCACGGAGAGCGTGGCGGCCAGCGTGATGAAGCCGGCGCCGGTGATGCCGGCCGCGCCCTTGGAGGAGAGCATGGCCACGAGCAGCAGCAGGATCTGGTCGCCCAGGCTGAGGTGGATGTCGGTCGCCTGCGCGATGAAGAGCGCGGCGAGCGTCATGTAGATGTTGGTGCCGTCGAGGTTGAAGGAGTAGCCCGTCGGAATGACGAGGCCCACCACCGACTTGCGGCAGCCGGCCCGCTCCATCTTCTCGATGAGGCTCGGCAGCGCGGCTTCCGAGGAGGAGGTGCCGAGCACGAGCAGCAGCTCTTCCTTGATGTAGCGCAGCAGCGCGAAGATGGAGAAGCCATTGTACCGGGCCACGAGGCCCAGCACGACCACCACGAACAGGAAGGACGTGATGTAGAAGGTGAGGATGAGAAAGGCGAGGTTCGCCACCGAGCCGATGCCGTAGCGGCCGATGGTGAAGGCCATGGCGCCGAAGGCGCCGATGGGTGCGGCCTTCATGAGGATGTGCACCAGCCGGAACATCGCCTGCGAGGCGGAAACCAGCACGTTCATCACCGGCTCGCCCCGATCGCCCACGCCGGCCAGCGCAATGCCGAACAGCACGGAGAAGAACAGCACCTGGAGAATGTCGCCGGAGCCGAGCGCGCTGATCGGCGTATCCGGGATGATGTTCATCAGGAAGCCGATGATGGAGGCGTCATGCGCCTTGGCGGCGTAGCTGGCGACCGCCTTCGGATCCAGCGAGGCGGGCGCGATGTGCATGCCGGCGCCGGGCTGCACCACATTGGCGATGATGAGGCCGATGATGAGCGCGAGGGTGGAGAAGGTGAGGAAGTAGATCATGGCTTTGCCGGCCACGCGGCCCACCTTTGCCAGATCGCGCATTCCGGCGATGCCGGTCACCACGGTGAGGAAGATCACCGGCGCGATCACCATCTTCACCAGCTTGATGAAGGCATCGCCCAGCGGCTTCATCTGGGTGCCGAGGTCCGGATAGAAATGGCCGAGCAGGATGCCGATGGCGATCGCGGCCAGAACCTGGACGTAAAGGTGCTGATAGAACTTGCGCGGCTTGTGCGGCGCGCTCGCGGCGGGAATGACCGGTGCCATGGACGTCTCTCCTGTCGGTCCATCAGCGCCTTTTGGACACGGGCGCCGTGCGAACCGGATGAAGCTGAAGGGGGCAACTACCCGCCGACGATGTCGCAAGGTCCGTGCCAAGGGAGGGCTGGGTATCGCGCTCCGGCATGTCGTTGAATCTTAAGGAAGAGTTTCCGCCCGTCTCACGCCGGATTGACGCTGTGTGCGGAAAGTCGCACATTGAAGCGGGCTGGCGCGTGCGGATTTTCGCACGGGGGCCGAGGAATTCCGGTGACGACCCCTCTGCGTGATCGCCCGGGCGGTCAGGGATCCAAGGCTCGCCCGGTATCATGGCTCTTTCTGGGCGTGCTCGCCCTGGCGGGCCTCATCGGCCTCGACGCGGCGGCGCGCCGGGGGGCCGAGCGCTGGGCGCTGTCCGAGGTGCGGGTCGCGGCGGAAGCCGCTGTGGGTCTGCGGGTCGCCATGCTCCGCAGCGAGATCGAGAAGCAGCGCACGCTGCCGCAAGTGCTGGCGGAGGACCCCGGTGTGCTCGCGGCGCTCGAGCGGCCCGACGAGGCGCGCATCCTCGCCCTCGATGCCCGGCTGGACGTGCTGGCGGGAGCCACCCGCGCGGGCGCCATCTATCTGCTGGACCGCGAGGGCATGACCATCGCGGCCAGCAACTATCTCACGCCTGAGAGCTTCGTCGGCAACGATTATTCCTTCCGCCCCTATTTCCGGCGCAGCATGGAGGTGGGGCAGGCGGAGCACTTCGCCTTCGGCACTGTGAGCCACCGGCCGGGCCTGTATTTCTCCCGCCGCCTGGAGAAGGACGGCCAGCCCATCGGCGTCATCGTGGTGAAGGCCGAGTTCGACGCCGTGGAAGAGGAGTGGCGCCGCTTCGCCGAGCCGACCTATGCTGCCGACGAGCGCGGCATCGTGCTGGTGGCGAGCGAGCCGGCGTGGCGCTTCCGGGCCACCGTTCCCATCCCTGAGGACCAGCGTGCGGAAATCCGCGCAAGCCTGCAATTCGGCGACGCGCCCCTCGATCTCCTCCCCATCCGCCCGGCGCCGGACCTGCCGGGGACGGTCCTGACGCTCGCGCCGCCCTCGCTCGCAGGACAGGATTTTGTCGAGGTGGATGCGCCCGTCCCCACCACCGGCTGGACACTGCATCTTCTGGCGCCGACGGCCCCCTCGGTGGCGCTTGCCACCACGGCGGCCCGCTCGCTCGCCTTGCTGCTGGCGATCGCCGGCATCGGCAGCGTCGGCTTCTGGGTGGCGCGGCGGCGGCGGCTGGAGGAGGAGCGCGAGCAGCAGGCGCTGGCCCGCCGCGAGCTTGAGGCCCGCGTTGCGGAGCGCACCATGGAGCTTTCCGCCGCCAATGACCGGCTGCGGGGCGAGATCGAGGAGCGCCGCCGCACGCAGGTGGCCCTCAACGAGATGCAGGACGAACTGGTGCAGGCCAGCAAGCTCGCGGTGCTCGGCCAGATCGCCGCCAGCGTCGCCCATGAAGTGAACCAGCCGGTGGCCGCCATCCGCACCTTCGCGGAGAACGCCCGGCAGTTCCTTGACCGGGGCGACGAGTCGACCGCCCGCGCCAACCTCGCCATCATCGGCGATCTTACCGAGCGGGTCGGCATCATCACCGGCGAATTGCGCGATTTCGCCCGCAAGACGCCGCCCGAGATCAGCCGCGTGCCGCTACGCGAGGTGATCGACGGTGCGCGCCTGCTGGTGGGCCACCGGCTGCGCCAGGGCGACATCGTGCTGGACGTGGATCTCGGCCCCGAGGAGATTTCCGTGGCCGTCGCTCCGGTGCGTCTGGAGCAGGTGTTCGTGAACCTGCTGCAGAACGCGGCCGAAGCCATCGGCGAGCGTGCCGGAGGGCGCATCCGCATCGAGGCCCGCGCCGACAATGGGCGTGTCACGGTTACGGTTTCCGACAACGGGCCGGGCCTGCCGCAGGAGGTGCGCGAGGCCCTCTTCATGCCTTTCGTGACCACCAAGTCCACCGGCCTCGGCCTCGGGCTGGTGATCTCGCGGGACATCGTCGCCGAATTCGGCGGCACCTTCGGCGCCGGCGAAGGGCCGGGCGCCGTCTTCACTTTGACCTTGCCGAGAGCCTGATCCATGGACGTGGCCTTCATCGACGACGACGAGATCCTGCGGGCGGCCAATGTGCAGGCCCTCATGCTCGCCGGCCTCACCGTTGCGCCCTTCGGCTCGGCGCAGGCCGCGCTCGATGCCATCGACCCGACCTTTCCCGGCGTGGTGGTGAGCGACGTGCGCATGCCGCGCATCGACGGGCTCGAGCTGTTCCGCCGTCTGAGAAAGGTCGATCCGGAACTCCCGGTCATCCTCATCACCGGCCATGGCGACATCGCCATGGCCGTGGAGGCGATGCGCGAGGGGGCCTATGATTTCCTCGCCAAACCCTATGCGGGTGATCGCCTGCTCGGCAGCATCCGCCACGCGCTGGAGAAGCGCCGGCTGGTGCTGGAAAACCGCGAACTTAAGCGCGCCGCGGAGGCGGCGGGAGAGGAATTTCCCCTGCTCGGTGCCGATCCGGCCATGGAGCGCCTGCGCCAGACCCTGCGCCAGCTTGCCGATGCGGATGTGGACGTGCTGGTGGAAGGGGAGACCGGCAGCGGCAAGGAAGTGGTGGCGAACCTGCTCCATCGGTTGAGCCATCGCTCTACCCGCCCTTTCGTCGCGGTCAATTGCGGTGCGCTGCCGGAGACGATGATCGAGAGCGAGCTGTTCGGCCATGAGGCGGGTGCCTTCACCGGGGCGCTCAAGAAGAGGGTGGGGCGCATCGCCTTCGCCAATGGCGGCACGCTCTTCCTCGACGAGATCGAGGCCATGTCACCGGCCTTGCAGGTGAAGCTGCTGCGGGTGCTGGAAGCCCGCGAGGTGATCCCGCTCGGCGCCAATGAAGCGCGCAAGGTGGACATCCGCGTCGTCACCGCCTCGAAGATCGACCTGCGAGAACTGGTGCGGGCCGACAAGTTCCGCGAGGATCTCTATTACCGGCTGCACGTAGCGGCCGTGCGCATCCCGCCCTTGCGCGAGCGGCGCTCGGACATTGCGCTGCTGTTCGGCCATTTCCTCGCGCATGCGGCCAAGCGTTTCCGCCGCGAGCCGCCGCTGGTGGGGCGGCCGGTGCTCGACCGGCTGGAAGCGCACGACTGGCCGGGCAATGTGCGCGAGCTGATGCATTATGCCGAGCGTGTGGCCCTCGGCCTCGTCGATCCGCCCGCCGCCGCCGCTGTCCTGCCCGATACGAGCCTGACCCTGCCGCAGCGGGTGGAAGCCTTCGAGGCTGAGCAGATCCGCGCGGCGCTGGCTACGGCACAGGGCGATGTTCAGGCGACCGTGAAGGCCCTCGGCATCCCTCGCAAGACCTTCTACGACAAGCTGCATCGCCACGGCATCGACCAGAATGCGTTCCGCCCCGCCGGCCGGGCCTGAACCGGCTCAGGCGATGAAGGCCTCATAGTCCGCCGGCTTGAACCCGACGAGGATGCGGCCGCCCTTCTCCAGCACCGGGCGCTTGATCATGGAGGGCTGCGCCAGCATCAGGGCGATCGCCTTCTCCTGCGTGAGGTCCGCGCGGTCCGCATCGGGCAGCTTCTTGAAGGTGGTTCCGGCCTTGTTGAGCAGTGGTTCCCAACCCACGGCCCCGATCCAGCCCTCCAGCCGCTTCCGGTCGATGCCGGCGGTCTTGTAGTCATGGAAGGCGTAGGCCGCGCCCTTCTCCTCGAGGAAGGCCCGGGCCTTCTTCATGGTGTCGCAGTTCTTGATGCCATAGATGGTCAGCGTGTCCGCCACGGCGCGCTCCTTTGCTTGCGAGGGGCTCCTATAGCACGCCGGACGTGGGCTCTGTCGTGCCGTGGCAATAGGCGCCCAGCGTGCGGGCCAGATGGTCGAACACCACGCGCACACGCCGCACGCGCTTCAGGTCCTCGTGCATCACCAGATAGGTGTCGAGCCGCATCTCGAACGCCTCGGGCAGGATCGGGATCAGCGCCGGGGGGCGAGCCGCAAGATTGACCTGGCAGACGCCGATCCCAAGGCCCGCCCGCACGGCGGCGAACTGTGCGGGGTGATTGTCCGTGCGATAGGTGAGGGCGCCCGGAACGTCCGGCCCCAGCAACTGTTCGGTGGCCCGCAGGTCGGCGGCGTCGCGGTCCGGACCGATCAGCGGATAGCGGGACAGGTCGGAGAGGCGCTCCGGCATCCCATGCCGTTCCACGAAGGCTGGCGTCGCGAACAGTCCGAGGCGCACGATGCCGATGGCGCGGATGACCAGAGCGGACTGGGTGGGCCGCACCATGCGCACGGCGATGTCCGCTTCCTGCCGCAGCAGATCCTGAGTGCGGTTGGAGAGGTGGACTTCCAGCGTCAGGCGCGGGTGACGTGCCATCAGCGGTTCGATCAGGCCGGGCAGCACCTGCGTCCCGATCATGTCGCTGGCGGTGATGCGCACGGTGCCCGAGACCTCCGCGCGCGGGCCCGAGGCCGCGCGCTGGAATGCGGCGGCGGCAGCGGCCATGGCTTCCGCATGGGGGCCGAGCGTCCGGGCAGCCTCGGTGGGGAGGAGGCCGGCGGGCGAGCGCGTGAAGAGTGGCGTGCCGAGGGCCTGCTCCAGCGCCTCGATCCTTCGGCGCACCGTCGGCTGCGCGAGGCCGAGTTCCCGCGCCGCGGCAGACAGGCTGCCTGTGCGTAGGACGGCGAGGAAGGCGCGCTGGTTTTCCCAGTCCGAGGCGAGAAGGCTCATCAAAAACATACTAGCCATGCGCACGCCTTTGACAATTCTGTCAGACGTCGCGCCGGTGCACTGTGCCGTCATGAATGAAGGAGTGAGGACATGACCATCACGAACAGGACGGCGCTGGTGCTGGGCGCCACCGGCGGGGTCGGGGGCGAGACGGCGGCGGCGCTCATCCGCCGGGGGTGGGAGGTGTGTGCCCTCGTGCGCGACCCCGTAAGCGCCGCGCGGCGCTGGCCCTTCCCCGACACGGCACCTGTCTGGATCGCTGGCGATGCCATGGATGCCGGCAGCGTCCTGCGCGCGGCGGAGGGCTGTGCGGTGATCGTCCATGGCGTCAACCCGCCCGGCTATCGGGCTTGGGAGAAGCTGGTGGTGCCGATGCTGGAAAACACCATCGCCGCCGCCCGCAGCGTTGGCGCGCGGGTGGTACTGCCGGGCACCGTCTACAATTACGGCCCCGATGCCTTTTCTGATCCCCATGAAGCCGCGCCCCAGAACCCGACGACAAAGAAGGGGCGGCTGCGGGTGGAGATGGAGCAGAGGCTGGACGTTGCCGCAGCCCAGCGCGTGCCGGTGCTCATCCTGCGCTGCGGCGATTTCTTCGGGCCGCGGACCCGCAACAGCTGGTTCGCGCAGGGCCTTGTGAAGCCGGAGGGGCGTCTCAAGGCCATTGCCGATCCCGGCGCCGGCACCGGCCATCAATGGGCCTATCTCCCGGATGTCGCGGAAACGATCGTGCGCCTTCTGGAGCGTGACGACCTGCCGACGCTGGCCCGCTTCCATTTCGAAGGCTTCTGGGATGCGGACGGCCGGGGCATGATCGAGGCGATCCGCGAAGGGGTTGGCCGCGCCGTGCCGGTGAAGGGCTTTTCCTGGTGGCTGCTGCCGCTTGCGGCGCCGTTCAATACCACGCTGCGGGAACTCAAGGAGATGCGCTACCTCTGGCGGGTGCCGCTGCACATGCGCAACACGCAGCTCGTGACCTTCCTCGGAATGGAGCCGCGCACGCCCCTCCCTCAGGCCGTCCGGGCGACGCTGGCGGGGCTGCACATCTCTTGAACTGGCACATTTGGTGTGGACCTAAAGGTCAACTGGCCGTGGCAAAAACGATGGTCTAAAGAGCGCGGGACCTGAGCCGTTACCGTCATTCGCTGGGGGCAATACGTGACCATCGCCATCGGCCTCTTCGCCGGGTTGGGCTTCATCTTCATCGGAACGCAGTTTCTTACCGCTAATATGAAGCAGGTGGCAGGCCCCCGCTTCCACCGTCTGGTGGGCCGGGCCACCGGTCATCCCATTAAGGCCATGTTCGCGGGCATTGCCGCCGGCGCCGTCATCCAGAGCACCAATGCGGTGACGTTCATCGTCATCAGCCTCGTGAGCGCCGGGGCGGCGACGGTGCGCAGCGCCATGCCCATCGTCACCTGGTCGTATGCCGGCTCGACGCTGCGCCTGCTGCTCGCCTCCCTGAACATTGGCGCGGTCATTTCGACCGCCATCGGCCTCATCGGCCTCGCCTTCCTGTTCGGCTATGACCGGGACGCAAAGTACCGCAACCTCGTGGCCGCGCTGATGGGCCTCGCGCTGCTGCTGTTCGGCGTGCAGATGATGGTGCAGGCCTCCGTGCCGCTGCGGAACTCTCCAAGCGTGCAGGCGGTTCTCGCCTTTGCCAACCATTTCTACCTCTGGGGTTTCATCGCCGGCACGGCGCTCGCCGCCGTCATCCAGGGGCAGACGGTTTCCATCATCGCCCTCGCGCTGGTGGACGGCGGCGTGCTGGGCCTCGATCAGGCCTTCCTCATCGTCGTGGGGGCCAATCTCGGTGCCGGCATCATGTCCATCGTGCAGGGCTCCGGCCTCGCAGGCACCGCGCGGCAGCTCAACCTCTACCAGCTCATCCTGAAGCTGGTCGGCGTCGGCGTGATGCTGCCGCTGCTGATGATCGAGCATTACGCCCATGTGCCGCTGATCGAGGCGCTGGTGCGGGGCATCACGGGCGACGCGGCCCTTCAGGTCACCATCGTGCACTGGATGTTCCAGATCGTCTCGGCGGTGGTGGCGTCCGCGCTGAATGGCCCACTGTTCGCCTTGGTGGAGCGGCTGAGCCCCGAGACGGCGCAGGAGGCGCTCGGCAAGCCGCGCTACATCCAGTTCAACGACGCCGTGGAGCCGCTGGCCGCCATCGGCATGGTGGAGCAGGAGCAGATGCGCTTGCTGCGCCGGCTGCCCTTCTTCCTTTCCAAGGTGCGCAGCGAGAAGGATGACGATCTGGAGGGTGTCGAGCCGCAGGTGGTGGGCGCCTCGCCCAAGGTACTCAAACAGGCGGGACAGGAACTGACCGCCACCATCGACAGCTTCCTGAAGAAGCGGCTCCAGATGCCCGGCGATCAGGAGCAGCTCGATGAGCTCATGCGGCTATGGAACGCCAACCAGATCCTCAAGACCCTGAACGACAGCCTCGCCGCCCTGGCGCAGGGGCTCTCCGGCCTCAAGGCGGCCCCCGCAGCCAAGGGCTTTGCCGGTGCGCTGGCGGAGAGCGCCCATGCGCTGACCGCGACGGTCGTCACCGAGGCTGAGAGCGTCGATGCCGACACGCTGGAGACCCTTTCGACCCTGACAGGCGATCGCTCGGCGCTGATGAAGAAGCTGCGCGAGGATCTCTGGACCCGCGCCCCGGACCTGTCCGCTGCCGACCGGCAGGCGGTCTGGTCCACCGCCAACATGTTCGAGCACGCCGTCTGGCAGCTCAATCACTATGTGGGCAACCTCGCCCGCTGAGCTTGCCTAGCGAATTCTCCCACCCATCGCAGCGCCGGGTCATCCGGCGTTGTTGCATATGGAACAAAACGTGAACATACTATCCGCATGGATCTCCGTCGCAAGCTTTCCATTCTCGCGGATGCGGCCAAATATGACGCCTCCTGCGCCTCCAGCGGCACCACTCGCCGCGATTCCCTGTCCGGGCGCGGCATCGGCTCGACGGAAGGAGCGATCTGCCATTCCTACGCCCCTGACGGGCGCTGCATCTCGCTGCTCAAGATCCTGCTGACGAACGCCTGCGCCTTCGACTGCCTTTATTGCGTGAACCGCTCGTCCTCCAACGTTCCGCGCGCCCGCTTCACGGTCGCGGAGGTGGTGGACCTCACCCTCGACTTTTATCGCCGCAACTATATCGAGGGTCTGTTCCTCTCGTCCGGCATCATCCGCTCGCCGGACTACACCATGGAGCAGGTGGTGGCGGTGGCGCGCACGCTGCGCATGGAGCACGACTTCCGCGGCTACATCCATCTGAAGACCATTCCCGATGCCAGCCCGGAACTGCTGGCAGAGGCGGGCCTTTATGCGGACCGGCTCTCCATCAATATCGAGCTGCCGTCCGAGACCAGCCTGAAGACGCTGGCGCCAGAGAAGGACGTGCGGGCCATCCGCCGCTCCATGGGGCGCATGCGGGCGCGCATCGAGGAGGCGCAAGCGGAAAAGCGCGCGCCCGCCTTCGCGCCCGCCGGCCAGAGCACGCAGATGATCGTGGGCGCGGACGGCATGGACGACCGCACCATCCTCGCCACCAGCGCCAATCTCTATGGCGCCTACCGCCTCAAGCGGGTCTATTATTCCGCCTTCAGCCCCATTCCCGATGCCAGCCGCCTCTTGCCGCCGGAGCCGCCGCCTCTCGTGCGCGAGCATCGACTCTATCAGGCGGACTGGCTGATGCGCTTCTACGGCTTCGAGCCGAAGGAGATCGTGGCGGAGGGAGAGGGCAACCTGCCGCTCCACATGGACCCCAAGCTCGCCTGGGCCCTGCGCAACCGCGCGCGGTTTCCCCTCGACGTGAACCGGGCGGAGAAGGGCGAACTGCTGCGCGTGCCGGGCTTCGGCCGCACGGCGGTGGAACGCATTATCGCCGCCCGGCGCGTGCGGGCGGTGCGGCTGGAGGATCTGACGCGGCTCAAGGTGCCGCTCGCCAAGGCCATGCCCTTCATCATCTGCGCTGACCATCGGCCCGGCGCCCTTCTGGACCGGACGGATCTGGAAGTCCGGCTCGCGCCGAAGCCGCGCCAGCTCGAGCTCGCCTTGTGAGGCGGCGATGATCCATGTGCGACTGGAGAGCGAGACGGATTTCGCCGGTTGGCGGAAGGCGGCGCGAACCCTCATCGGTGCGGCCGTTGCGCCGCGCGACGTGGTGTGGAGCGTCGGCGGGGCGGCGGACCTGTTCGGCGCGGGCGCCCCGCTCCCCGATGACACGCCTGTCGCCCAGTTCACCGTGCCCCGCGGCTTCCTGCGGCTGGCGGAAACCGCCTTCCTGCACCGGGACCGGGAGCGCTTCGGACTGCTCTATCGCCTGCTGGTGCGCCTGCGGGCTGAACCTGGCCTGCTCTCCATCGCCATGGACAGCGATGTGGCGCGGGTGGAGGGCATGGCGAAATCCGTGCGGCGCGACATTCACAAGATGCGCGCCTTCGTCCGCTTCCGGCAGGTGGAGGTGGCGGGGGCGGAGTGGTTCGTCGCATGGTTCGAGCCTGAGCATCACATTCTGGAAACCAACGCCCCCTTCTTCCAGCGGCGGTTCGCCGGCATGAAATGGTCGATCCTGACGCCGGAGGCGAGCGCCCATTGGGATGGCGAAACGCTCACCTTCGGTCCCGGCGGCACGCGGGCCGAGGCGCCGGCGGACGATGCCATGGAGACGCTGTGGCGGGATTATTACGCCAGCATCTTCAATCCGGCCCGGCTGAAGATCAGCGCCATGAAGTCCGAAATGCCGGTGAAATACTGGCGCAACCTGCCGGAGGCCGCGCTGATCGCCCCTCTCATCGCCGATGCCGAGCGCCGGGCGGGCGAGATGATTGCCCATGCTGCGACACCCGCCAACCCGCGCCCCCACCGCCTCGAAAAGGCGGCCTCCGATGCGGCACCAGCCGATGACCTTGAGGCGCTGAAGGCGCAGGCGAGCGGCTGCCGGGCCTGCCCGCTCTGGGCGCCGGCGACGCAGACGGTCTTCGGCGAGGGGCCGGCCGATGCGCCGGTGATGTTCGTGGGCGAGCAGCCGGGCGATCAGGAGGATCTGGACGGGCGCCCCTTCGTCGGGCCGGCCGGGCGGCTGTTCGATCAGGCCCTGCAGGATGCTGGGCTGGAGCGGGCGCGGGCCTATGTCACCAATGCGGTGAAGCACTTCAAGTTCGAGCCGCGGGGCAAGCGGCGCCTCCATCAGTCGCCCAATCCCGTCGAGATCCGCGCCTGCAACACGTGGCTCGCGCGGGAGATCGCTCTGGTGCGGCCGCGCCTTGTGGTGGCGCTGGGCGCCAGCGCCGCGCAGGCGGTGTCCGGCCGCGCGGTGCGCGTGGGCGAAAGTCGCGGGCGTATCATGCCACTTGAGGGGCGGGACGCGCTGGTGAGCGTTCATCCCTCCTATCTGCTGCGCCTGCCGGATGCGGAAGCCCGGGCGCGCGAATATGACCGCTTCGTCGCGGACCTGCGTCTGGCGGCGCCCTATCTCGCCGGCTGAGATCAGCCGTGGCCGAGATAGAGCTTGGCCGCCCGCTCGTCCGCCAGCAGGCTCGCCGCATCGCCGGAGAGTGCCACCTTTCCGCCGTCGAGGATGGCGCCCCGGTGGGAAATGGCCAGCGCCTGCCGCGCGCGCTGCTCGATGAGGAAGACGGCGGTGCCGGTCTTCGCCAGCGCCGCGATCCGCTGGAAGCTCTCGTCCACCTTGGCCGGGGACAGAGCGGCCGTGGGCTCGTCCAGCACGATGACGCCGGGCCGCGTCATCAGCGCGCGGGCAAAGGCCAGTTGCTGGCGCTCACCGCCCGAGAGGCTGCCCGCCCGCGAACGGCGCCGCTCGGCAAGCGCAGGAAACATCTCCATCATTTCGGCAATGCGCGCGCCCTTGTCGGCCACGCCCTCCACCACGGCGAGATTGTCGTGGATCGAGAGGGAGGGGAAGACGTTCGCCACCTGCGGCACATAGCCGATGCCGGCCCGCGCCCGCTGCTCGGCGGGCATGAGGGTGATGTCGCGCCCCTCCAGCAGCACCTTGCCGGTCACGCGGGGCAAGAGCCCCACCACCGCCTTGGCGAGCGTGGACTTGCCGGCTCCGTTGGTCCCCGCCACCGTCAGGATCTCTCCCGCCGAAAGGGTGAGATCGATGCCGTTGAGGATATTCACTTCGCCATAGCCGCCGGCGAGCGTTTCGATGGTGAGCATGTGCGTTGATCTTCCGGAAGCTTGCTGCGGTGCGGGGCAAAACGGGTTCGGGCTTAAGTCTTTGCGGCCAACCTGCCCCGTTGACTCCGTGCCGGACTGTGGCCTTTCTGTGTTGCAGAGTGACGCTGGGGCGGGCTCGTCGCGTTGGAGTGGGGGTGGGTATGTCGCTCGTGTCGTTGGCGCAGAACTTCGAAGACGTCATGCTGTGGCGGGCCCTGCGCGACGTGAGCGAGGGCTTCTACATCGACGTCGGCGCAAACGACCCGTTGATGCACTCCGTGACGCATGTCTTCTATGCGCGCGGCTGGCACGGCATCAATGTGGAGGCCAATCGCGGCTATTTTGACCTGCTGCAGAAGGAGCGGACGCGCGACATCAACATCCACGCCGCCGCGACCAATTATGATGGCCGCATCCAGTTCTTCGACATTGACGATACCGGCCTTTCGACGACGGACGCGGAGGTGTGTGAAGCGCACGCGCGCATCGGCTTCTTCGGCTCGGCGGTTGAAGTCGAAGCACTGACGCTGGCCAGCATCTGCCGCGCCCATGTCACGGGCGACATCCACTTCCTCAAGATCGACGTCGAGGGCGGTACGCGCGCCGTCATCGAGGGCATGGATTTCGCAGCATTCCGGCCGTGGATCGTGCTCTGCGAGGCCACAAAGCCCATGACGCAGGAGCAGGATTTCGCCGACTGGGAGGGCCTCCTGCTGGAGGCTGGATACCAGTTCGTCTATGCGGACGGCCTCAATCGCTTCTACCTCGCAAATGAGCAGGCGCATCTGCGGGGGCGCTTCGAATACCCGCCCAACGTCTTCGACGGCTTTCAGTATGGGACCGGCAGCGAGATTTCCGCCCGCGTCCTCGACGCCGAGCGCGAGCAATTTCGGGCGCGGGCCGAGAGCGCGGAGGCGCACGCCGCGCACCTGCAGGCGTTCGCCACCCATGTGCAGGGCGCCCTCGACGCCCAACTGCAGGCCTATGCCGAGCGCGACGCGACCGCGCGCGGTCTTGAGGCGGAGCGGGACGCGCTGCGCTCGGCGCTGATCGAGGTGACCCGGGCAAGTGAGGAGCGCGCTGCGGCCCGTGAAGCCGAGAGCGGCCGCCTGCGGGCCATGCTCGACGAACAGGCAGGCTTCCTCGCTGCCACCCGCCAGCAGGTGGATGCGCTGTCTGTCAGCCTGCAAGCGGCGGAACAGCAGCGCGACACGCTTCAGCAGCAGCTCGAAGTTTCCACCGGCCGCCTTGCGGAGGAGACGGCGGCCCTGGTCCGCGAGCGAGCCGCATTCGAGCAGGAAACGGCCGTGCTGCTGGCGGACAAGGCGCGATTGCAGGCGGAAAAGTTCGCCCTCGAACAGGACAAGGTCCGCCTGGAGGTCGCCGGCGCAGAAATAGCCGATCGCGCCGCGCGAGCCGAGACTCATGCGGCGCGGCTGGAAGCGACGCTCCGGCGCATCACGTCGAGCCCCGCGTGGCGTATGACGGCGCCCTTCCGTGCGCTGAGCCGCGGCTAGCGCAGAATGGCGTCGGGAAACGGCGCCGTCCGCCCCCATCAGGCCGCCGCGCCTCCGAGATAGGCATCGCGCACGCGCGGGTTGGCGAGCACCTCGGCGGGCGTGCCGGAGGCAATGAGCTGGCCTCGGTCCATCACGTGAAGCGTCGAGACCAGCTTGTTCAGGGCCGGCAAGTCGTGTTCGATGATGAGGAAGCCGATGCCCCGCGCATTGAGTTCGCGGATGCGCACGGACAATTCCTCGATCAGGACCGGATTGACGCCCGCGAAGGGCTCGTCGAGCAGGATCATGCGTGCGCCAGTCATCAGCGCGCGCCCGAGTTCCACCAGCTTTTTCTGTCCGCCCGAGAGGCGGCCGGCGGGCACATCGGCCACCTTCTGAAGCCGCAGGAAGGCGATGGTCTCCTCCACCTCGCGGGCGATGGCGGCTTCCTCGGCCTTCACCCGGCCGGGACGAAAGAAGGTGTCGATGAGCCGCTCGCCCGACTGCTTGGGATAAGCGGCCATCAGATTCTCGCGCACGGTCAGGTGGGAGAATTCGCGCGGCACCTGGAAGGTGCGCACCATGCCCGCGCGCGCCCGCTCCATGGGGCTCGCCCGGCCGAGGGCGCGGCCCTCGAAGGCGACGTTGCCGCCATCGGCAGCGAGGAAGCCTGTGATGAGCGAGAAGAGCGTGGACTTGCCGGCGCCGTTGGGGCCGATCACGCCCACGAGCGCGCCGGAAGGCACCTCGAAGCGCACCTCGTCCACCACGCGCAGGCCGCCATAGGCCTTGGTCAGTCCTTGGATCGAGAGGGTCATTTGCGGGTGAAATCCCCCATCAGGCCCTGCGGGCGGTACATGGTGAAGAGGATGAGTGCCAGACCCACCACGCCGAGCCGGACGCTCGCCATGGAGACTTCCGAGATGAAGGGCAGGAGATCGCGCAGGAAGCGCGAGCCCTCCAGGAAGAACATCAGGATCACCGCGCCAACCAGCGCGCCGGAGATGCGCCCCACGCCGCCCATGATGATGGCCATCCAGATCTGGAAGGTCATGAGCGGGACGAACTGCTCGGGCGCGATGAAGCCGATGTAATGGGCATAGACCGCGCCCGCGATGCCCGCGAGGCCGGCGCCCAGCACCAGAACCTGGATCTTGAAGCCGGCTGGGTCCTTGCCCAGCGCCTTCACCGCCTCCTCATTGTCGCGGATGGCCTCGATCATGCGCCCGAAGGGCGAGCGCACGATGCGCCACATGGCGGCGATGGCGATGAGGTTCAGCACCACCAGAAGCCCGAGCACCGCCAGAGCCTGGGGCGTGCCGGTGAGCATGCCAAACATCTTGGGGATGCCGGCGATGCCCTGCACGCCATTGGTCAGCCAGCGCTCGCTGGTCGCGACGAGCCGCACCACTTCCGAGAAGCCGAGCGAGACGATGGCAAAATAGTCTTCCCTGAGGCGGATGCTGACGAGCCCCAGCGGCCAGGCGGCCAGCATGGCGAGCAGCGCCGCGAGCGGGAATGTCACGACCATCGGCACACCGTGCTCGCACAGGATGGCGGTGGTGTAGGCACCCACGCAGAAGAAGCCCACATGGCCGAAATTGACGATGCCGGTGAGGCCGTACTGGAGGTTCAGTCCCAGGGCCAGCAGCACGTAGAGCGCGCCGATGATGGCGATGGCGATGAGATAGGCGTCCATCAGCGCACCCCCTCCACGCGGCCGAACAGGCCCTTGGGCCGCACCAGCAGCACCACCAGCAGGATGACGAAGGCGAGCGCCAGCTTGTAGGTGAAGCCCACATAAGGCGTGGCGATCTCCTGCAATACGCCGAGCATGACGCCGGCCAGCACCGCGCCCACCGGGTGGCCGATGCCGCCGAGAACGGCGGCGGCGAAGACCGGGATGAGCATCTCCCAGCCCATCTCGGGCGAGACCACGGTCTTGATGCCGAGCAGCACGCCGGCGAGGGCGGCCACGGCGCCGCCCAGCGCCCAGAGCGCCAGCATCACCTGACGGGGCGCGATGCCGGAGACGCGGGCCAGCATCGGATCGTCGGCGACCGCGCGCATGCGCCGGCCGATGGGGGTGGCGTGGAGGATGAGAAAGACCGCGACAAGGACCGCCAGCGCGGTGATGCCGATCTTCAGGTCGTTGGGCTGGATGCGCAGGTCGAAATAGCGCCAGGGGCGCACCAGCGGCAGCTGGAACACCTGCTGGCCGTGGCCATAGAAGAGACCGAGCACCGCGCGGATGAAGAAGCCGACGCCGATGGAAGCGAGCAGGGCCGAGACGGAGGGACGTCCCTCCAGCTTGCGGAACACCAGCAGATAGGAGAGGACGCCCGCAATGGCGCCGGCCGCGAGGCCCGCAATGCCGCCCACGACGATGGAGCCGGACGCGGCAAAGCCGGCCAGTGCCGCATAGGCGCCGCAGGTCATGAAATCGCCGGTGGCCGCATTGGCGAAACGGGCGACGCCGAAGACCAGGGTCAGCGCCAGCGCCGCAAGGCCGATGACCAGCCCGGACATGAGGCCGCTGATCGCGAGTTCCAGAAACGCGCTCATGCGAACCTCCCGGAGCGGGCGGGCGGCAGCGCCATGTGGCGGAAAGGTGGGGGCACGAGCGTCACGTTTGTCTGGTCCTCTGCCGTCGCCAAAGGCGGGCGGGGAAGGGCGGTCTTCGCCCCGGAGGTGATCGGCCTCCCGGCATGGGCCGGTGGATCGCAGATGGGTTGTCCCGCCCGGCGGGGAGACCGGGCGGGACGTCACCGGCCCGGTCCTGCCGCCGCCCGGGGAGAGGGAGAGGGGCGGCGGCGGAACGGACCGGCGACGTTCGGGATCGTGGTCAGAGCTTCACGATATACTTGCGGTCGAACTTGCCCTTGTTGATGAAGGACACCGCGAAGTCCGGGGTCACGTCGCCATACTGGTCGAAGTCCAGGATGGAGGAGGCGCCCTGGTAGTCGATCTTGCCGGACTTCAGCGCCGCCTTGCCTTCGGCGAAGGTGGAGACCGTCTTGCCACCGGGACCCGCGACTTCGCGCAGCTTGGCGGAGATGGCGGCAACGTCCGCATTGGGGCCGGCGGCCTCCATGGCGAGGGCCAGCACCACCACCATGTCCCAGGTCATGGCCGCATAGACATTGTTGAGGCCGGACTGGCCCATGGCCTTCTGGTAGGCCGCATCGAACGACTTGAAGGCGTCCGAGCCTTCGTTGGAGATGCTGTCCACCGAGATGATGCCTTCCGTCACCTCGGGGCCGAGGGCCTTCACGAGGTCCGGATTGGCGGCCCAGGCGGGAATGATGAATTTGGTGGTCTCGCCGGTCTGGAACCACTCGCGCAGGATGATGGTGGTGTCGGCGAGATAAGAGCCCATCACGATCACGTCGGGCTTCGCCGCCAGCACCTTCTGCAGCTCCGCGCGATAGCTCGGCTGGTTGGGCTCATAGACCACGTTCTCGACCACCTTGCCGCCCTTGGCCTCCCACGCCTTGCGGAAGCCCTCGGTGTTGCCGATGCCCGAGGCGTTGTTGAAGGCCATGGTGGCCGGGCGCTTGAAGCCTTCCTTCTGCGCGATCTCCGCGAAGGCGCGGCCGAAGCGGTCGTTGGTTGCCTGGAAGCGGTAGAGCAGGCCCTTGGCATTGGCCGGCGGCACGGAGAGGGCGGGCGCGCCGGAGGTGTGCATCAGGAGGATGCCGGCGTCATTGGTGAGGGGGGCCACGGCGAGCGAGACGCCCGAGGCCCAGGTGCCGAGGATGGCCTGCACCTTGTTGACCTCGATGAGCTTCTTTGCGGCGAGAACCGCCGCCTGCGGCTGGGTCTGGGTGTCCTCGGCGGAGACCTCGAGCTTGCGGCCGCCGGCGCCGCCGTCCGCATTCACCATCTCGGCGGCGGCGAGGATCATCTTCTGCATGCCGGTGCCGTAAGGCGCGCCGGCACCGGTGATCGGGTTCAGCGCGCCGATGCGGAAGGTCGCCGTCTGGGCGAGGGCCTCGCGGGAAAGCGTGGGCAGAAGCAGGGCTCCGGCAAGGCCGGCGAGCGTCTGGCGGCGGGAGAGGGTCACGGCTTCGATCCCTTCGGTCTGGAGGTTGTGCTTGTTTTTCAGTTGAGCGCGGTACGCTTCACGCAGACGCCGCCCTTCATGATGAGCGGCATGTGCTGGCCCTGGCCCGTGAGCAGGGACAGGTCCTTCAGGGGATCGCCATCGACGGCGATGAGGTCGGCGAAAGCGCCGGGGGCAACGGTGCCGATCTGGCCTTCCATGCGCAGCAGCCTGGCGGCGATGGTGGTGGCGGAGGCGATCACCTCATGCGCCGGCAGCACACGGCCGCGGATGACGAACTCCTCCGACTGGTGGCGGTGCATTTCGCCCAGCAGATCCGAGCCATAGGCCATGGGCAGGCCGGCGGCGCGCATGACGGCGATGGATTCCATGCCGGCGAGGCGGACGTTGTCGATCTTGGCCACCGAGCCCGCGGGGAAGCCCATGGCGGCGCCCTCGCTCGACAGCTTGTCGTA
Source organism: Azorhizobium sp. AG788 (assembly GCF_004364705.1). NCBI lineage: Bacteria > Pseudomonadati > Pseudomonadota > Alphaproteobacteria > Hyphomicrobiales > Xanthobacteraceae > Azorhizobium > Azorhizobium sp. AG788. The sequence continues at coordinate 103,350 of NZ_SOBM01000005.1, read as the reverse complement.
GGTCACGAGCGTCGGCACGGCGATGGCGCCCTGTTCGGCAGCGAACTTGGCGGTGTCGGCCTTGATGAGGTTGCAGTGCTCCAGCGAATGGACGCCGCATTCCACCGCACGGCGGATGCCTTCATCCGTGTAGAGATGGGCGGAGACATAGGTGCCGGCGTTCTGAGCCTCTTCCACCACGGCGAGGAGTTCCTCGCGGGCGAAGCCGAGGAAGTGGATCGGATCGGTCGGCGAGGCGACGCCGCCATTGGCCATGATCTTGATGAAATCCGCCCCGCCCTTGATCTCTTCGCGGGCGGCGCGGCGCATTTCCGGCACGCCGTCCACCACCCGGCCGAGGGCGCCGAGGCGGAAGCCGGTGCGGGTCGTCTCGCGGTCGTCATAGGGGCCGCGGAAATCGCAATGGCCGCCGGTCTGGCTCAGCGCCTTGCCGCAGATGACGATGCGGGGGGCAGGGAGGAAGCCCTCGGCCGCCGCCACCTTGAGGCCGCGGTCGGCGCCGCCGAGATCGCGCACGGTGGTGAAGCCGCGCATCAGCATCTCGCCCAGCAGCTTCATGGCGCGCACGGCAACCAGGCTGTCCGGCAGCTTGGCGTTGGCGCCAAGGTCCGCGAGACAGGCGATCGTATGGACATGGGCGTCGATGAGGCCGGGCATCAGCGTGCGGCCCTTGAGGTCGATCACCTCGGCGGAGGCGGCGGCGATCTTCGGTGCAACCTCGCGGATGACATCGCCCTCGACGAGAACGTCCACCTTCTCGCCACGCTCCGCAGAGGTGCCGTCGACGATGTGCGCGTTGGTGATCAGCAGGGCCATGTCTCGATACTCCGGAAGGTCTATTTGCCCGCCACCGTCGCGGCCGAAGCGCGCGCGGCCGGGGATTGGGAACGGGAAGGGGAGGCAAGGCGCGTCTCGCTCGCGATCTCCTCCGGGAAATGCTGCGCCACCTGGGCCTTCCAGAAGGCGAGCATCTCATTGAAATAGCTGGGGTCCTCGCGCAAGACCGTCTGGGCGATCATGCCGCGCACGAGGCACATGGTGGTGTTCATCACCGTGCGGGTCTTTTCCGGATCGGCCCCGCGACGGGCGGCGAGGGCCATCCAGATGGCATCAAGGCCGGCATGGAACTTCTTCACCACCGGGATCAGGCGTTCCTTGAACTCGTCGTTGTGGCGGGCCTCGGGCAGATATTCCATCGTCACGTAGAAGAGCCGATCGGACATCATCTGCCAGATGTAATCGACGATCTCGTCGCTGGAGCCGCCGCGTCGTGCGATGTCTTCCGCGAAGCGGTGGAGGTCCGCCGTCACGCGCTCCAGCATGTCGTTGATGGCATCGGTGATCAGCTCCTCCTTGCTGGAGAAGTGATGCGTGAGCGCTCCGCGCGAGACGCCCGCATGCGCGGCGATCTGCGGCGTGGAGAGGCGGGAGAAGCCGTTGTCGTGCAGCAGGTCGATAGTCGCGTTGAGCAGGCGCGCGGACGTTTCCGCCGTCCGCTCATGCTGGGATCGCCTGCGCCGCTCCGCCACCGCCTTGACCTCGACCGTTGAAAGCATGGCTAGCAAGGCATTGCACTTACAAACAGTCAAGTCTGTTTATTACTGCATTGCGAAGAGGCATCTGCCCGCCGTTTGTCCAGCGGAGACGCCGGTTTGCGCGGGAAGGGCGGGCGCAATGTCGCGGGCGATCCGCGCGCCGCGCCCATCCACCCTCGCGCATATACCTGATTGCGTTCGCAAATCCCCTATCGGGGGCACAGCGGCATCTGGTCAGATTGCAGGCGATGTTGCGACTTGCCCACACGCTGGGCATGTGAGTGAAAATTATCGTTGCATGCCCGTCATATTCTGACACATATTTTTTCAACTCCTTCGCTCACGCCTCAGGATTGCGCGTTTCCGTGACACCGCTTTCGCTCGTGGATCTCGTCCGCGCCCATCGTGCCGGCATGACGCCGCTGCACGGCCGCGTGGCCGACTTCGTGCTGCGCCACCCTCTGCAGGCGGCGACCATGGGCATTGAGGATCTGGCGGCCGCGGCGGAAGTGTCGGTCGCCACCATCAACCGTTTCGTGCGTGGGCTCGGCCTTGAGGGCTTCTCGCAGTTCCGGGCTTTGGCGGTGGCGAGCTTCCGGCCCTTGAGCCCGGTCGAGAAGCTGGAGGCGCAGGCGGCGGCCTCCGGCCGCGATACCGATCATGTGCAGGCTTCCCTCGACTCCGGCCTTGCCAATCTGCGCGCCGCCCGTGCGGTTGCCGATGCGGATGTCTTCCGGCAGGCGGCGGAGGCGGTGTCGTCGGCGGACCGGGTGGTGTTCCTGGGCTTCGGCCTCAGCGCGCCTCTGGTCGGGCTGCTGGCCGACATGCTGATTCCCTTCTGCCGGGCCCAGATGATCCTTGACGGGCAGGGTGGGCAAGAGCGCATGATCCGCCGCGCTTTCAACGTGAGGGCCGGTGACGTGGTGATCGCCCTGGCCCTGCCGCGCTACTCCCTCTCCACCATCGAACTCGCCCGCGGCATGCGCTCGCAGGGCGCTCGGATAATCGGCATCACCGACAGCCTGTCGTCTCCGCTGGCGCTGGAAGCCGACCTCCTTCTGCTCGGCCCCGCCGAGCATCCCCTCCTTCACGCATCCGCCACCGCGCTCGTTGCGCTCTTCGAGGCGCTCGTGGCGCTGCTCACGGCCCGGCGCCAGAGCGCGGGTGATGCGGCCGAACTCACGCGGCGCATCGCGCCCTTCCTCCATGATGCGGTGGCCGAAGCGCCCGACCGCCCGATCCTTGCCGGAAGGCTCCTGCCATGACCGTGACCCCGCTTTCCGCTGCGCCCACGTCCGCCGCCGCGTCCGCGCTGGTGCGGGTGGAAGGGCTGTGCGTGGATTTCCCCGGCGAGGACGGCACCTTCCGCGCCGTGGATGACCTGTCCTTTCATATCAATCCCGGCGAGACGCTGGCGGTGGTGGGCGAGAGCGGCTCCGGCAAGTCCGTCACCTCCCTGTCGCTCATGCGGCTGGTGGAGTTCGGCGGCGGGCGCATCTCCTCTGGTGCCCTCCATTTCCGGGGCCGGGACGGCCAGGTGCGCGATCTCGCCAAGCTGCCCTTGCCGGCCATGAATGCGGTCCGCGGCAACGAGATCGCCATGATCTTCCAGGAGCCGATGACTTCGCTGAACCCCGTGTTCACCATCGGCGAGCAGATCGCCGAGGCGGTGCGGCTGCATCAGGGCGCGAGCCGGGCGGCGGCACGGGCCGAGGCGCTGGCCATGCTGGAGAAGGTGCGCATTCCCGGCGCCAAGAGCCTGCTGGACCGCCACCCCCACCAACTCTCCGGCGGCATGCGCCAGCGCGTGATGATCGCCATGGCGCTCGCCTGCCGGCCCAAGCTTCTGGTGGCGGACGAGCCCACCACGGCCCTCGATGTCACCATCCAGGCCCAGATCCTGCGCCTCATCCGCATCCTTCAGGATGAGATGGGCATGGCCGTCCTGTTCATCACCCATGACATGGGCGTGGTGGCGGAGGTGGCCGACCGCGTGCTGGTGATGCGCCACGGTCGCAAGGTGGAGGAGGGCATCTCCGAAGAGGTGTTCGCAAAGCCGCAGCATCCCTACACCCGCGCGCTTCTCTCCGCCGTGCCGCGTCTCGGCGCCTTGGCCGGCGAGCCGCTGCCGCGCCGCTTCCCGCTGGTGGTGCTGAACGATGCCGGCGGCAGCGCCTATACGGAGGCTCCGCCGCAGGACACGGTTGAGGGCGACACGCCGGTACTGGAGGTGAAGAACCTCGTGACCCGCTTCGATGTGCGCAAGGGCATGTTCGGCCGCCTGTCGGGCCGCGTCCATGCGGTGGAGCAGGTGAATTTCAACGTGAAGGGCGGCGAGACGCTGGCGCTGGTGGGCGAGAGCGGCTGCGGCAAGTCCACCACCGGCCGCACCATCATGCAGTTGCAGGAGGCAACGTCCGGGGAAATCCTGTTCCATGGCCGCAATCTGCTGGCCATGGGTGCCGAGGAGCGCCGGCGCATCCGCCAGAAGATTCAGTACGTCTTCCAGGATCCCTTCGCGTCCCTTGATCCGCGGCTCACCGTCGGCTTCTCCATCGCCGAGCCGCTCACCACCCACGGCCTCGCCAAGGGGCGCGAGGTCGAGGAACGCGTGGCGGACCTGCTGCGCGATGTGGGCCTCTCGCCTGAGCATGCCCGACGCTACCCGCATGAATTCTCCGGCGGCCAGCGCCAGCGCATCTGCATCGCCCGCGCCCTCGCCTCCGAGCCGGAACTGCTGATCGCCGACGAGGCGGTGGCGGCGCTCGACGTATCCATTCAGGCGCAGATCGTGAACCTGCTCATGGAATTGCAGGAGAAGAGGCGTCTGTCCTACATCTTCATCAGCCATGACATGGCGGTGGTGGAGCGTGTGAGCCACCGCGTGGCGGTGATGTATCTCGGCCAGATCGTCGAGATCGGCCCCCGTCAGGCGGTGTTTGACCGTCCGGCCCATCCCTATACCCGTCGCCTCATGGCGGCGGTTCCGATCGCTGATCCGGCGCGGCGCGATCGTGCGCGCCCGCTGCTGGAGGGCGAAATCCCGAGCGCGGTGCGCGCGCTGGGGGACCTGCCGGTGGTTGAGCCGCTGGTCGAAGTGGGGGAGGGCCATTTCGTGGCCCGTCACCCGATCGGTGACTTCTCCTGAAGTTTTCCAACAACACCTTCCCAGACAAGAGGAAAACCGGATGCGTCTCAAATCCCTCATGACTGCCGGCCTGCTGGCGGCGCTGGCCATGGCGCCGGGGCTGGCGCTGGCGAAGCCGCTCGTGGTCGTCGTGCCGGACAATCTCACCGGCCTCGATCCCATGAACGCCAACGACACCCTGTCCCAGACGGCCATGCGAACCGTCTATCAGGGTCTCTTCGGCTTTGATCGCGACATGAAGATCGTGCCCGTGCTCGCCGAGAGCTACGAGGCCAATGACAATGCGACGGAATTCACCATCCGCCTGCGCAAGGGTGTGAAGTTCCACGACGGCACCGACTTCAACGCCGCTGCGGTGAAGGCGAGCCTCGAACGCCTTGCGAACCCCGACAACAAGCTCTCCCGCCGTTCGCTCATCTCCATGCTCGACCGCGTGGACGTGGTGGACGACAGCACGGTCAAGATCGTGCTGAAGACGCCCTTCGGCGCGCTCATCAACACGCTCGCCCATCCGGCGCTGGTGATGATCTCGCCTGCCGCCATGGAAAAGTACGGCAAGGACATTGCTCGCAATCCCGTGGGCACCGGCGCCTTCAAGTTCAAGCGCTGGGCGGCGGACACCTTCGAGGTGGAGAAGAACGACAATTACTGGAAGGCCGGCTGGCCCAAGGTGGAGGCCGTGACCATCCGCTCCGTGCCGGAGAACGGCAGCCGCTTTGCCATGCTGCAGGCCGGCGAGGCGCAATATGCGACGGTGTTCCCGCCGGAACTGGTGCCGGTGGCGGAAAAGCTGCCGAACCTCGAAGTGGTGCGCCGCCCGTCCATCGTCGGCTGGTACGTGGCGATGAACACGATGAAGAAGCCGTTCAACGACCCGCGCGTGCGCCAGGCGATGAACTATGCCGTGGACAAGGCCGCCTACTGCAAGGTGGTCGAGAACGGCTACTGCACGCCCTCGCTCTCGCCGCTGCCCGACCTGCTCGGCTTCTACGAGCCGCAGAAGCCCTATGCCTATGATGTGGCCAAGGCCAAGGCGCTGCTCGCGGAAGCGGGCTATCCGAACGGGTTCGAGACCGAGATCTTCTCCCGCAACAACACCACCTTCATCCGTGCCATGCAGTTCATCCAGCAGCAGCTGGCGCAGGTGGGCGTGAAGGTGACGGTCACGCCGCTTGAGGCCGGTGTCGAGGCGCAGCGCATCTGGTCGGTGCAGAAGCCCGAGGATGCGACCGTGCAGATGCAATACACCGGCTGGTCGTCCTCCACGGGCGATGCCGACTGGGCGCTGCGTCCGCTGCTGTGGGGCAAGGGTTTCCCGCCGAACCTCTTCAACGTCGCCTACTACAAGAACGAGAAGGTGGACGCTGACTTCGAAGGCGCGCTGGAAACCGCCGATCCGGCCAAGCGCGGCGCCTTCTATAAGGACGCGCAGCAGCGCATCTGGGAGGATGCGCCGTGGATCTTCCTCGGGGCCTCGCAGCTCATCACGGTCCAGTCGAAGTCCCTCTCCGGCGTCTACATGCTGCCGGATCGCGGCTTCGTGGTGGAAACCGCCGAGTTCAAGTGACACTCGGCCGGGGCCGGGAGCGCTGAACGCCCTCCCGCTGCCCCCTAACCGCATCCGCCCACCGCCCTCGTGGTGGAGGGCGGTGCTCCTCCCGGCTGTCCCCCGCCGGCCGGGAGGAGCGCACATCAGCCGCCGGGCGCCCGCGCCCCGCCCGTTTCGCGTCCGCCGGATGCCGCCATGCTGGAATATCTCGTCAAGCGCCTCCTGGGCATCATTCCGGTGATCTTCGCGATCTCCGTGGTGGTGTTCGCCTTCGTCCATCTGCTGCCGGGCGACCCCGCGCGTCTCGTTGCGGGCGTGGATGCCTCGCCGGAGGACGTGGCGGCGGTGCGCCAGTCTCTCGGCCTCGAGGGGCCGCTGTGGCAGCAGTATGTGCGCTTCGCGGGCAATGCGTTGCAGGGTGATTTCGGCATCTCGCTCAAGACCCGTCGCCCGGTCATCACGGAGATCGGCGAGCGGCTCATGCCCACCGTCTGGCTCACCGTCTTCGCGATGATCTGGGCCACCATCTTCGGCCTGCTCATCGGCGTGCTTTCGGCAGTGAAGCGCGGCCGCTGGCAGGACTATGGCGGCATGATCATCGCCGTCTCGGGCATTTCCTTCCCCTCCTTCTGGCTCGGCCTGCTGCTGATCGACCTCTTCTCCGTGCGCCTCGGCTGGCTGCCAACCGGCGGCTACGGCACCTGGGCGCATTTCGTGATGCCGTCCTTCACGCTCGGTCTTGGCGTTGCGGCGGTGATGGCCCGCTTCACCCGTTCTGCCTTCGTGGAGATCGCCCGCGAGGATTATGTGCGCACCGCCAGAGCCAAGGGCGTGCCCGAGAAGACCGTCATCTGGAAGCACACGCTGCGCAATGCGCTGGTGCCGGTCATCACCATGACGGGCCTGCAATTCGGCTTCCTACTGGGCGGCTCCATCGTGGTGGAGACGGTATTCAGCTGGCCCGGCCTCGGGCGCCTTCTCGTCGATAGCGTCTCCTATCGCGACTATCCGGTGATCCAGGCGGAGATTTTGCTGTTCTCGCTGGAGTTCATCTTCATCAACCTCGCGGTAGACGTGCTCTACGCCTTCGCCAATCCGGAGATCCGCTACAAATGAGCGCCGCGACCTCCGCCCCCGCTTCTCCCGCCGCGCCGCGCGCCATGCGCACGCCGGTCAGCGAGTTCTGGCGCCGCTTCCGCAAGCAGAAGGTGGCGCTCGTCGCCGGCGCCTTCCTGCTGGCGCTCCTTCTGGTCGCGATCTTCGCGCCGTGGGTTGCGCCCTATGATCCCTCGACGCCAGATTACATGGCCATCCTCCAAGGCCCCAGTGCAGCCCATTGGGCCGGCACGGATGCCTATGGGCGCGATGTCTTCTCGCGCATTATCTTCGGTGCCCGCATCTCGCTGGCGGTGGGCTTCCTCTCCGTGTCGCTGGGTGGCCTCGTGGGCGTCACGCTCGGTGTCGTCTCGGGCTATTACGGCGGCCTCATCGACAGCGTCATCATGCGCGTATGCGATGTGCTGCTGGCCTTCCCCGGCATCCTGCTGGCCATCGGCGTCATCGCCATCCTCGGGCCGGGCATCGATAACGTCATCTACGCGGTGGCGGTGTTCTCCGTGCCGATCTTCGCCCGCCTCGCGCGCGGCTCCACCCTCTCGCTGAAGCGGGCGGTCTATGTGGATGCGGCCCGCGCCATCGGCGTGAAGGACCGCGTCATCATGATGCGCCATCTGCTGCCGGGCGCGCTGCCGAACGTCATCGTCTATTTCTCCATGCGCATCGGCACTTCCATTCTCACCGCCGCGAGCCTGAGCTTCATCGGGCTTGGCGCGCAGCCGCCGAGCCCGGAATGGGGCGCCATGCTGGCGGATGGGCGCAGCTACATCGGCGTCGCCGACAATGTGACGCTGTTCCCCGGCATCGCCATCTTCATCACCGTGCTGGCCTTCAACCTTTTGGGAGACGGCCTGCGCGATGCGCTCGATCCCAAGCTGAAGATGGCCTGAGGTGAAGCGCGCCCGCGATTTCGGCCTCGTCTGCGGCAGCCTGCCGACGGGGCCGCTCAACGCCATTACCGACGTGCCGGGCGTGCGCGTCGGCCACCGGACCCTGGTGGATGGCGACGTGCGCACCGGCTTCACCGCGCTGGTGCCGCACGAGGGCGATCTGTTCCGGGAGAAGCTGCCGGCGGCGGTCGAAGTGATCAACGGCTTCGGCAAGAGCTGTGGGCTGATCCAGGTGGAGGAACTGGGCCAGCTGGAGACTCCCATCCTGCTCGGCAACACGCTCTCCGTCGGCACCGGCTTCGAGGCGCTGGTGCGCAGGGCGCTGGCCGCCAATCCCGACATCGGGCGCGAGACCGGCACCGTGAACCCGGTGGTGATGGAGTGCAACGACGGCTGGCTCTCCGACATCCGGGCCCTCGCCCTGACCGTGGACGACGCCTATGCCGCGCTCGATGCCGCCGTGTCCGGACCGGTGCCGGAAGGGGCTGTGGGCGCTGGAGCCGGCATGAGTGCCTTCGGCTTCAAGGGCGGCATCGGCACCGCGTCCCGCCTGCTGACGCTCGATGGGCAGGATTACACGCTGGGCGTGCTGGTGCTCGCCAATTTCGGCCGCGCCGGCGATCTCGTGCTGCCGGATGGCCGGCGGCCGGACGTGCCGAAGCTCCGCAAGTCCGATTTCGCGTCCGTAGATGCGCCCGAGCGGGGCTCGGTCATCATCGTGCTCGCCACCGACATTCCGCTGGAGAGCCGGCAACTGAAGCGCATCGCGCGGCGGTGCGGGGCAGGGCTGGCGAAACTCGGCGCCTTCTGGGGCAATGGCTCGGGCGACATCGCGCTCGCCTTCTCCACCGCCGCCCGCATCGCCCATCACGAGACAGCCGATCTCGTGCCGCGCGTGGTGCTGAACGAGAACCGCATCGACCTGCCGTTCCGCGCGGCCGCCGATGCCACGCAGGAGGCGGTGCTGAACGCGCTTCTCGCCGCCCCGAAAACGCGCGGCCGCGACGGCCACATGCGCCCCTCCCTGGCCGACGTTCTGGCCGGCTGAGCGACAGGACACGAAGGTTCACGGACATGAAGGTTTACATCTCCGCCGACATCGAGGGTGTGGCGGGCGTGGTCTCTCCCCAGCAGGGGCAGCCGGGCAATGCGGAATATGAGCGCGCCCGCCGGCTGATGACCGAGGAGGTAAATGCCGCCATCGCCGGTGCCTTCGAGGGCGGGGTGACCGAGGTGCTGGTGAACGACAGCCACGGCCCCATGAGCAACATCATTCCCGAGCAGCTCGATCCGCGGGCCGACCTCATCCTCGGCAAGCCCAAGCCCTTCAACATGGCGGCCGGGCTTACCCGCGATTTCGCCGCCGTCTTCCTCGTCGGCCATCATGCGGCGGCCTCCAATTTCGGCGTGCTGGCGCACACCACCAATTCTTTCGCCTTCCGCGAGGTGCGCCTTGCCGGCCGCGCGCTGGGCGAGCCGGGCATCTATGGCGCCTATGCCGGCCAGCTCGGCGTGCCCGTGGCGCTGGTGACGGGCGATGATCGATTGGTGGAGGAGGCGCGCGACCTCTTCCCGCAGGCCGAGGCGGTGTGCGTGAAGACGGCGCTCTCCAATCGCGCCGCGCGCCAGATCGGGGTGGAGAAGGCCCGCGCCGCCATCGCCGCCGGCGCCCGGCAGGCGCTCGCGAACCTTCGAGCCATGCGGCCCTTCACCATTCCGGGACCGTTCGTGGCGGAATTCGTGATGAACAGCCCGGCGCTCGCCGATCAGGGCGCGGTGCTGCCGCCCGCCCGCCGGCAGGATGCGACGACGCTGGCTTTCGCCTGCGCCGATGCGGCCGAGGCGGTGGGCTGGATGACGGCGCTCTCCGCCATGTCCGCCGTGCTGCGCTGAGGAGGTGACGATGCCCGACTTCCAGCCCGTTCTCGCGCTCCATGGTGGCGCCGGCACCATCCGCCGCACGGCCATGACGCCGGAACGCGAGGCGGCCTATACGGCGGGCCTGCTCGCCGCCCTTTCCGCTGGCCGCGAGGTTCTGGAGGCGGGCGGGACGGCGCTCGATGCCGTCACGGCGACCGTGATGGCGCTGGAGGACGAGCCGCTGTTCAATGCCGGGCGCGGCGCGGTGCTCACCAGTGCCGGCACGCTGGAGATGGATGCGGCCATCATGGACGGACGGGACCGCCGGGCCGGCGCGGTGGCGGGCATCTTCGGCCCGCGCAATCCCATCCTCGCCGCCCGCGCCGTGATGGAAAAGACCGAGCATGTGATGCTGACCGGGAGCGGCGCCAACGCCTTCTGCCGCGAGATCGGCCTTGAGATCATGCCGGAGGACTATTTCTTGACCTCCGCCCGGCAGGAGGCACTCGCCCGCGAGCTGGAGCGCCGCCGCACCGGCGCGCCCGATGATGGCGACGCGGCCCGCAAGCACGGCACGGTTGGCGCCGTGGCCCTCGACTGCCATGGCCATCTGGCCGCCGCCACCTCCACCGGCGGCATGACGGCGAAGCTGCCCGGCCGCGTGGGCGACAGCCCCGTTTTCGGCGCGGGCACATGGGCGGATGACGCCACCTGCGCCGTATCGGCGACGGGGCATGGCGAATATTTCATCCGCTATGCGGTGGGCCACGAGATCGACGCGCGGATGCGCTGGGCCGGGCAGAGCCTCAAGGCGGCCAGCGAAGGCATCGTGCGGGAGCTTGCGCCCTTGGGCGGCTCGGGCGGCCTCATCGCCGTGGACCGGACGGGGGCCATTTCGCTGCCCTTCAACAGCGAGGGCATGTACCGCGCCTGGATGCAGGCCGACGGCTCCATGCACACGGCGATTTTCTGAGAGCCTTTTCCCCCTCCCCAACCCTCCCCCGCAGGCGGGAGAGGGGGGCCTGTGGCACTCACGGCAACGACAGCGTCAAAATCCTGACGGGGAAAGCCCTCTCCCGCTTGCGGGGGAGGGTTGGGAGGGGGCAGACGCGCGAAGGTAAGAGCGTACGCTCGATCTTTCCAAGCGGGATATGAGAGGATCGGCGCGCGGCAAGCCCGCGCGCCATTTATGGATCAGGGCGCCGGGCTGCCGCGCAGCTGGAAAATGGCGTTCACCTTCTCTTCGATCTCCGGCGTGATGGCGACATCAACCGTGGCGAGGTTTTCCTGAAGCTGGGCGATGCTGGTCGCGCCGATGATGTTGGCGGTCACGAAGGGCCGCGACGTCACCCAGGCGAGCGAGAGCTGCACGAGCGAGAGGCCAAGCTCCGCCGCCAGCGCCGCGTAATCCTCGATGGCTTCCGCCGTTCCGGGCTTCTCATAGCGCTGGGCGCGATTGAACAGCGTCATGCGCGCGCCCTCGGGTCGGGCGCCGTGCCGATACTTCCCCGTCAGGAATCCCTGCCCCAGGGGGGAATAGGCGAGCAGGCCGACATCATCCCGCTCGGCAAATTCGGCCAGCCCCACCTCGTAGGTGCGGTTGATGAGGTTGTAGGCGTTCTGAACCGAGACGATACGCGGACCATGCCCGCGTTCGGCTTCCAGCAGGAATTTGTGCGCGCCCCAGGCGGTCTCGTTGGAGAGGCCGATGTGGCGGATCTTGCCCGCCTGCACCAGATCCTCCAGCACGCCCAGCGTCTCGGCGACCGGCACTTCCGTGCCGTCCCCGCCGCCGCGCGCCCGCGTGCCGGCCGAATTGCCGAAGAGCGGCACGGCGCGGTCCGGCCAGTGGAGCTGGTAGAGGTCGATATAGTCCGTCTGGAGGCGCTTCAGGGAGTTCTCGACCGCCTCGGTGATGTTCGCCCGGTCGAGCTTCGTGCCTTCGCCGGATGCACGGAAATAGGTGCTATCGGAGCGCCCCACCACCTTCGAGGCGAGGATCACCTTGTCGCGATTTTTGCGGCTCTTGAACCACTGACCAATGATCCGCTCGGTGGAGCCCTGCGTCTCCGCCATGGGCGGAATGGAATAGAGTTCGGCGGTGTCGATGAAGTTGATGCCGGCATCGAGCGCGAGGTCGAGCTGGGCGTGGCCTTCGGCTTCCGTATTCTGCTGGCCCCAAGTCATGGTGCCGAGCATGATGGACGACACCTTGAGGTCGGTGCGTCCGAGCCTGCGATACTCAAGCATGTGGCGGAAAACTCCGTGGGCGGGGCGCCGGCGCGGCCGGCTGATGCCGCTTTGTAGCAGCTTCGCCTTGGCCCTTGGCAAGCGGACGCAACGGCAGTTGCCCGCTGGCCTCGCTCAACCGCGCAGGGCCTGCGCCGGCGATTGGCGATAGGCGAGCAGGGCCGGGATGAGCGCCACCAGCCCGCCGACCGCGAACAGCAGCGCCAGAGCCGTGCCGTCACCCGGCAGGAAGGCGACGGGCAGAGCGATGCCGCTCGCCTGTTCCAGGGTGCGCGAGATGAGGCGGGCGGCGGCATAGCCGATGGCAAAGCCCGCCACGAGCCCGGTGGCGAGCAGTGCCAGCACCTCCAGCCAGACGATGCCGAAAACGGCGATGCGCGGCGCCCCGAAAGCCCGGAGCGCGCCGATCTGCTTGCGGCGCTGGAGCACGTGGATGACTACCACCAGAAGGATGGCGGCCCCCACCAGCGCCTGCGCACCGATGGCCACCAGCGCGATCACCTGCCGGGCATCGCCCAGCGTCGCGTAGAGGCGGGTGAGCACTTCGCCGGGGAAGACGGCGAGCGAATGGTCCGAGCGATAGTCACGGCGCAGCTTGTAGGCATCCGCAATGGTCTTCGGCTTCACCACGATGGCCGGCAGGCCCGGCGCGCCAGGGGCGGCGACGGCATCGGGGTTGATGGCATCGTCGAGGTCCGGCGCCATGTCGCGGTGTGCCTGATGGGCGTCGGATAGGCTGCGGGGGCGGCCGGTCTCCGGGGCGTCATGGTCATGATGGCCGGTGGCGGCCTCCGCCCGGTGTACACGCCACACCGCCTCGATGGGCACCAGCACCGCCCGGTCCCAGGGCGTGCCAGTGGGGGCGAGGCGGCCCACCACGCGATAGGTGATGCGGCCATGCACCTCCGCCGGCCCGCCCACCTGTCCATGCATGGGATGGAAGGCGGCGCCCAGCGCCTTGGGCACGGCGGCGCCCACAACCGCCTCGTCGAGCCGGGCGAAACTGCGGCCCTCGGTCACCTTCGTGAGGCCGTCGACGAGCGGCTGTGTGGTGCCGACGATGGGATAGTCATCCACGAAATCGCCGAAGCCCACCGGCGCTGCCCAGGCGACGCGCGGGTCCGCAACGAGCCCGGCCAGCACCTCGCCACCCATCAGCGGCAGAGGCGCGGGCTGGAGGAAGACGGCCGAGAGCACCAGTTGCGTCTCGCTGCCCGGCGCGCCCACCACCAGATCGAACGCCTGCGCCGCCCGCGCGCTGCCGAGCCGCAGGGCGCGCTCCTGAAGGGTGACGACCACCCCCAACGCCACCGCCAGCGCAATGATGAGGGTGACAGCGAGAACGCCGATCCATTGCCGCCGGAGATCCGCTGCGATGAAGCGAAACATGGGTGCCTCAGGCGGCGAGCCGCCCGGCATCCAGCCGGAGCGTGCGGGAGAGGCGGCCGGCGAGGCGCGGATCATGGGTCGCGACGATGAGCGTCGCCTGCGCTTCCTGCGCCAGATCCAGCAGCAGATCGGCCACCGCCGCTCCCGCCTCCGCATCGAGGCTGGCGGTCGGTTCGTCGGCGATCAGGATTTCGGGGCGTGCGATGAGGGCGCGGGCGACGGCCACGCGCTGCATCTGGCCGCGGGAGAGCGTCTCCACCGGCTGGCGCGGATTGGGCAGGCCCACGCGCTCCAGGAGGCGCAGCGCTTCCAAACGTTTGGATGGCTGGAGGCGCCAGCAGCCGAGGCGCTGGGGCAGCAGCACATTCTCCAGCGCCGAGAGGCCGGGGAAGAGATGGAAATCCTGCATCACGAGGCCTACGTGTGCCGCGCGCCAGCGGTCGCGCGCGCCTTCGCCGAGGCGGGACAGGTCCGTATCGGCCCATGCCACATGGCCGTGGCCGACCTTCTCAAGGCCGGAGAGGACGTTGAGGAGGGTGGTCTTGCCGCAGCCGGATGGCCCGCTCACCGCCACGCGGGCCCCCCGGTCGAGGTCCAGCGCGGGAATGGCCAGCGCCGGCTGGGCGAGGCCGGGAAAGCGCACCTCAAGGTCGCGGATGCTGAGGGCGGCCACGTCTCACGCCTTGCGGAAGCTGGCGCGGCGCAGGCGCAGCAGGCTGACGAAGCCGGTATTTGGATCGGTCCACGAGCCCACTTCCAGCGTGCCGCGCACCTCGATGAGGGCGTTGGCCTGTTCGAAGGTCTGGGCGCGGTCGAGATAGATGACGACGATATTGTCCGGCCAGTCCGCATCCGAAGAACAGAAGGGGCAGATGGACATGGGAATTTCAGTCAGGACGAAGAAATCCGCCTCCGCCTTCAGCGGAGGGGCCATGAAGCCGCGCATGGCGACCTCCTGCCCCTTCAGCGCCTTCACCTTGTCGGAGAAAGAGAGGCCCAGCACGCTCACCTTGCCGTAAAGCTCGCTGAAATCGAGCGGGGTGGGGGCGGCATAAGCGGGCCGCATGGCAACCGGCAGGGCGAGCGCGCCCGCCATCGCCAGCAACTGGCGACGGGAGAGGGGCAGAGCGCTTTGCGCGAGGATCGGGTCTGCGGCCATCGTCCGGTCTGAAACGGAAAGCTGCCCCGGAAGGGCAGGAAGAGAATAGCTCAGGTCTGGGTGTCGGGGCTCGTAAAGGGCATCACTTCGGGCGTGGTGCCGGCCCCCGGGCGTTCTACCTCCCACCCAACCCTCCCACGCAAGGGGGGAGGGCTTTTAAGGGGGATGGGCTCAGTTCTTGGCCGGGGCGAGGGCCATCACGTCCACCAGAACGCGATAGACGTCGCTCTCTTCCATGTAGCCCTTGAAGCCGTCGGCACCGGCGCCGGTGGCCTGCAGCACCACGTCATCCACCGCATGGACGGCGGTGTCGGCGGAGCGGGGGAGGTTCCCTTCCCGGAAGGTGGCGCCGGGCACATTCTTGTAGGCCTCATTGGCCACGTACTGCTTCTTCTCGTTCTGCACCGCCGGATCGAACGGGCCGTTCATCTTCGGGCGCCAGGTCTCGTAATAGTCCGGATAGTTGGACGCGAAGACCGCGAGACGGCGGGAGACGTCCACCTTGTCGGGGAAACCGTCGCCGTTCTTGTCCTCATAGTTCGGGAAGCCGGCGTCCGCATAGACGCCCACCTTGTCCCGCATGTCCAGGCCGGGCTTGTTGTCGTCGATGGTGCCGATGATGGAGATGCCGTGGGTGTGGTCGCCGGTCACGACGATGAGCGTGTCCGGATGGGTCTTCAGGAATTCGATGCCGACGCCCACCGCCTGATCGAACTCGATGGTTTCGAACAGCGCCCGCTCCCAGTCCATGGGATGGGACATCTTGTCGATGGAGGCGCCTTCCACCATCAGGAAGAAGCCGTCCGGATTCTTGGCGAGCTGGTTCAGCGCGACCTTGGTCATTTCCACGAGGCCAGGCTGGTTCGGGAACTTCTCCACCGTGCCCTTCTTCAGGAACTCGCGGTCGAGCGTCACGTCCATGTTGGCGGGGTGGAACAGGCCGAGGATCTTGCCGGTGTTGGTGCCGGCGGCAGCGGTGAGCTCCGTCTTGTCGGTGGCGAGGGTGTAGCCCGCATCCTTGAAGAGCTGGATATAGTCCTTGTCGTCCTTGCGCTTGGAGCCGGGCGTCGTCTTCGGCAGGAAGTAGGCCGAGCCGCCGCCCAGCACCACGTCCGGCTTCACATCCAGCATCATGCCGACGATGTCGGCCTTGTCGGCGCGGGCGCGGGTGTGGGCGACCACGGCGGCGGGGGTGGCATCCTCCACCTCGGCGCCGGTGACGATGCCCACCGACTTCTTGGACGTGCGGCGGATGGCTTCCGCGATGGTCTCCACCTTGGGATCGTCCAGCGTGGACTTGGTGCGGTCCGCATAGACGCCGAGCGCGTTCACCGCCGTCTTGTGGCCCGTCATATAGGCCGACATGGTGTTGGCGCTGTCGGTGGCGATGGCGTTGGTCGACGACGTGCCGATGAAGGCCATCCGGTCGAAATCGTCGATGTTCAGGCGACCATTCGCCTTGCCCTCGGTCATGCCTTTGGACATGAGGCGGGCGCCCGTGCGGTGCGCCACGGAGAGGCCGTCACCGAGGAAGAAGATGACGTTCTTGGCCTTCGGGGTCGCCGCCGTGGCATAGACGTCCCAGGTCACGGTCTTGGTTTCGCCGCCGGCCTTCGCTTCCACCTTGTAGGTACCGGGCTTGGGGAAGGCGGCGGCGCGCAGGAGCACGGCCGAGGCGTTGACGCCCTCTTCCTTGGCGATGAAGTCGGGCTTCTTGCCCAGCACCTGCTCAACGGGCTGGCCGTTGATGGTGATGCTCACGTCCTGCGGCTGCACTTCCTTGTCGAACTCCACCTTTAGATCGAAGGGCGAGCCGGCGAGGATGGTGGCGCGGTCGAGCGGATAGATGGCGGTCGCGCCGGCGGTGCCGGCGAGAGCGGTGCTGAGGGCGAGAACTGCAAGAAGCCGGCGCATCGACGGGTTCTCCTAGGGGATGGCGCTGCGGCATCCCCTAGGCCGGTTGCATGACAGTTGCGTGAACATTGCGGCGTGCAAACGCTGCCTGCCGCTACGTCGTGTCAGGCCTTTGGGCGCTCCAGATCGAAGCGGGTCTCGGGCGTGACGGCTGCATAGGCGGTCGGTCCGCCCGCGCGAAGCACGATGCCGGCGCCGAACGTGTCGAAGATGCCGTCCTTCAGCAGATGCGGAGCAATGTGCACGCCGATCACCTCACCCAGAACGAGCCAGGCCTGGATGGGGGCGCCGGAGGCGCTGCGCAACTGGTGGATGTCGGCCACCTTGCACTCGAACTGCACCGGGCTTTCCGCGACGCGCGGCACATTGACGAGACGCGATTCGATCTTGGTGAGCCCCGCGCGCTCAAACTCGTCCTGGCCATAGGGCAGCGGGGCGCTGGTGTCGTTCATGCGGCCGACGAGGTCGCGCGTGACGATGTTCCAGACGAATTCACCCGTCTCCTGCACATTGCGCAGGCTGTCCTTCGGGCTGGTGCTGGAGAAGCCGATGATCGGCGGCTTGTAGTTGAAGGCATTGAAGAAGCTGTAGGGCGCGAGATTGATGCTGCCGTCCTTGCCGCGCGTCGAAACCCAGCCGATGGGGCGCGGGCCGATGATGGCGTTGAGGGGATCGTGGGGCAGGCCATGGCCCTTTGTGGGCTCGTAGAAGTGCGTGGCGTCGGTCATGGGGGCCTCCGGTCCGGCTGAGCCGGATCCGCAGAGAGGGATGAGGATGACGGACCATCGCCCAGCTTGACCGCTGGGGAAAGCCCCGAGCCGAGCGAGGCGCGCAGACCAGTGTCGCGCCCGTTGGTGCTTGTTTCCCGCCAGGTGACCGCCCCGACGTGCAAAAGCAGCAACGGAGGTTGAGCGGGCGCAAGGACGCGCAGAGCCGGAGCCGTCAAATAGGGGCCTCTTCCCATTTGCGGATCGGCCGCCCATGACCGCGCTTCCTTCCACCGCCCATCTGCGTGCCGGCGCCGCTCCCACGGGTGCGCATTCCGAGGCGCCCTTCTGGGTGCGGGGCGCGGCTGCCCAATTGGAGATGCTCGCCTCCCGGCCCGAGGGGCTGACGGCCGCCGAGGCGGCGGAGCGGCTGGCCAGCCATGGTCCCAACGTGGCGGTTGCCGCCGGGCGCAAGTCGCTCCTCGCCAAGCTCGTGAAGCGGCTGACGGAGCCGCTGGTCGCCATTCTGCTGATTGCCGCCGGCGTCTCGGGTGCGACGGGGGACTGGCAGAGCTTCGTCATCATCCTGCTCATCGTCCTCTTTTCCATCGGTCTCGACCTGTTCCAGGAGGAAAAGGCGGAAGCGGCCGTTGAAGCGCTCAAGCGGTCCGTGGCCGTCTCGGCCCGTGTGCGGCGGGGTGGGCAGGCCATCGCCATCCCCGTACGGGAGGTGGTGCCGGGCGACGTGGTGGAACTGACGGCCGGTGATCTGGTGCCCGCCGACGGCATCCTGCTCTCCAGCCGCGGCGCGCTGGCCAACGAGGTGGCCCTGACCGGCGAAGCCTATGGGGCGGAGAAGGCGGCGGGGGATTGCGCGGCCCTCGACATCGCCGAGGCGACGAACGCGCTGTTTGCCGGCACCAGCATCGTCGGCGGCGTGGCGGTGATGCTGGTGACCGCCACGGGAGCCGACACCCGCTTCGGGCATGTGGCGGCCTCTGTGCAGGCCAAGGTGGCGCCGGGCGCCTTCGAGCGTGGCATCCATGGCCTCGGGATGCTCATCCTGCGGCTCACCGGCTTTCTGGTGCTGTTTGTTCTGCTGACGCAACTTCTCAAGCAGGGCCTCACGCTGGAAGCCTTCCTGTTCGCGGTGGCGCTCGCGGTCGGCCTGACGCCGGAACTGCTGCCCATGGTGACCACCGTCACGCTCTCGCGGGGCGCGGTGCGCATGGCGGCGCGGCAGGTGGTGGTGAAGCGGCTGGCGGCCATCCATGACCTCGGCGCCATGGATGTGCTCTGCACCGACAAGACGGGGACGCTGACGCAGGCGCGTATCGCGCTGGTGGGCAGCTTCGATGCGGAAGGGCTGGAGAGCCCGCGGGCGGTCGAGGCGGGGCGGCTCAACAGCCGCTTCGTCAGCGGCCTGCATAGCAATCTGGACGACGCTCTTCTCGCCGACGCGCCTGCGGATGCTGGATCCCTGCGCTGTCTTGCCGACCGCCCCTTCGACTTCGATACGCGTCGGGCGACCGTCCTGCTGTCAGAGGGCCCCTCCCGCCGTCTCGTCACCAAGGGCGCGGCGGAGATGGTGCTGCCGCTGTGCCATGCCTATGCGCGGCAGGATGGCACGCTGGCGCCGCTCGATGCCGGCGCACGCGCGCGCCTCTCGGAGAGGATGGAGGCCAAGGGGCGAGAGGGCTTCCGCCTCCTCGCCGTGGCTTCGGCGCCTGCCGATGATGCGCTGGCGGACGTCGAGGAGGCGGGCGCGCCCTATGTCTTCCTCGGCTGCCTCGTCTTTCTCGATCCGCCGAAAGACAGCGCGACGGAGGCGATCGCCCGGCTCGCGGCGGCGGGTGTGCGGGTGAAGATCGTTTCCGGCGACGCGGGGGCCGTCGTCCGGCATCTGGTGGAGACACTGCACCTGCCGGCCTCCGGCCTGCTCACCGGCGCCGAGATGGAGGACATGAGCGACCTTGCGCTTGCGGCGGCGGTGGAGAAGACGGATCTCTTCGTGCGTGTGTCGCCCGAGCAGAAGAGCCGCATCGTCCGCGCGCTTCGGGCCCGAGGGCATACGGTCGGCTTCATCGGCGACGGCATCAATGACGCCCCCGCGATCCATGCGGCGGATGTGGGGCTCTCCGTGGATGGCGGCACGGATGTGGCGCGCGAGGCGGCGGACATCATCCTCCTCGCTCCGGACCTCGGCGTGCTGGCAGATGGCGTGCGCGAGGGGCGGCGCACCTATGCGAACATCATGAAATATGTGCGCATGGGGACGAGCTCCAACTTCGGCAACATGCTCTCCATGGCTGCTGCCTCGCTGGTGCTGCCCTTCCTGCCGCTGGCCCCCTTGCAGATCCTGCTCAACAACCTGCTCTACGACCTCTCCGAGATCGGCATCCCCTTCGATCAGGCGGACGAGGCCGATCTGATACGCCCGCAGGCGTGGGATATGGGCGCTGTGCTGCGCTTCACTCTCATCATGGGGCCGCTGTCATCCGTCTTCGATCTGGTGACCTTCGCGGTCCTGAGCCTGGGCTTCTCGGCCCCGCCGGATGAGTTCCGGACGGCATGGTTCGTGGAATCCATCGCCACCCAGATCCTGGTGATCTTCCTCATCCGCACGCGCGGCCCTGCCTGGGCGAGCCGGCCCGACCGGGTTCTTGCCGCCACATCCCTCGGGGCGCTCGCGGTGGCGCTACTGATCGCCTTGACGCCGCTCGGGTCCGTGGTCGGCTTCGTGCCGCTGCCGGCATCGCTGCTCGGGGCGATCGCGGTGCTGACCGTCCTTTATCTGGCGTGCGCGGAGGGGCTGAAGCGGTTCGCCATCAAACCCTCTGCGCACGGCCCGCGACCCGCAGGCCGCAGGGCCACGTGAACGGCCTACTGATAGACGAAGGCCGTGCAGTGGGTGAAATAGGAGCAATAGTAGAACATGATGATGTAGGCGAGGAAGGCGAACATCGTGATGAAAGCCATGGTGGCCAGAACGATGATCGCGATGTTGTAATAGATCGTATTCCCGCTCACGGCCGCGAAGCCTGCGCGGCGACGCATCAGGAGCGTGACGGCAACCACGAGTGCCAGAAGCAGAGCCGCGAATAAAGCCGTGTTCGTCATGAGGATGACTCACTTTCAGTGGTCGGCGGGGACCTTCTGTCATAGGAATATAAAGGTCTGACGACGGCCTTCGCGGATCGAATTCTTGTACTGCGTGTCGGTTCAACGACTTCGCGCACCGCGTGCAAGGATGGTCGACATAGTCGATGTCTTCCCTTGCGGCATGTGGTGCCTTTGTCTGCATGGCCTCTGCTTGCAGCCTGTCACCGGCGCCGCAATAAGCAGTTGAGCAGTGTCTCTTGGTGGTCACCTCGCCGAGACGAGGTTACCTGAAGGTTCGAGTACGACAGTTGGTCGCGGGCGACGCCATCACCGGGCCGGCCTCCCGTCTATGGTGCGCGATACGGCTTCGCGCTGCTCCTGAGACGACGGTGAGGCAGTCAACATTCTGGAAAAATTCAAAAAATGCGAAGGCGACCGCCGCCCACACACGGGTTCCGCTTCGGCAAGTTTGGCGCAAGATGGGGGTAATAGGGGAGGGAGGTCTCTCTGAGGTTGTATGAAGTCCGGAGGCTTTCTTGCTCTACAATAATCTGAAGATGATCTGGAAGATCGTCGCCCTTCTTGTGCTGCTTGGCGCTGTCAGCATCGGCGGTGCCCTCTATGGCGCCAGCCAGTCCACGGCGATCAACGACCTGTTGTCCGGCATCATCGAAGGGCCGGCCGCTGCCGCGACGCGGATGGCCCGCGCCAATCGATTCATGGTGAGAACGGAGCTTGCCATCTATCAGTTGATCAACGCGCCCGACGATGCGTCGGTCGCCGCCGCCGACAAGGCGATGAAAGAAGTCGTCGAGACCGCCCGCGGCATCTTTTCCGATGCGGCCAAGCTCGCTCCGGCCTTCTCGTCGCGCATCGAGAGCATCGGCAGCAGTTTTTCGCGGACCATGGAAACGGCCTGCGCCTCCACGATCAAGCTGTCGCTGGTGGCCCGCACGCCCGTGGAGAATGCACGTGCCGCGGCATTGATGCGGTCCGAATGCGAGCCGGCGATCGAGAGGATCAGCCAGGACTCCGTCGCGCTCACTGCCGAGATGCAGACCTACATGGCCGATGAGAACAAGCGGGCCGATGACGTGACGGCCAGCGCCAATGCGACCTCCATCTCGGTGATCGTCGCCGCCACCGTGCTGGTCATCGGCCTGGCGCTCTTCCTCGTGCGCCGGAGCATCGTGCGCCCGCTCGAGGCGATGATGGGCGTGATGGAGGCCATGGGCCACGGCGATCTCAGCCGCAAGCCTGACGAGACCGGACGGGCGGACGAGATCGGCGCCATGTCCCGCACGCTCACTGTCCTTGGCGAGCAGTTGCAGGCTGCGGAAGTGGCCCGTCAGCAGCAGGCGGAGCGGGAAGCCGCCGAGCGGCTTCAGATCCAGAAGCGGCAGAAGCTCGCCGAGGCATTCGTCGCCGAGATCCAGCAGATCGCCGCGACCTTTGCCGATTCGTCGGCGCAGGTGGCCGATTCCGCCCGCAACCTGTCGGCCACGGCGGAGCAGACCTCCCGCCAGGCCCAGGCGGTCGCGAGCGCGGCCGAGGAGGCGGCGACCAATGTCCAGACGGTGGCGGCCTCTTCCGAGGAACTGGCGGCCTCCGTGCGCGAGATCACCGGGCAGGTGAGCCATTCGGCCTCGGTCGCGGAAGTGGCCTTCCGCGAGGCGGAAACCTCCAACGAGCGCATCGTGGAACTCGCCCGCTCTGCCCAGGCCATCGGTGACGTGATCGTCCTGATCAAGGGCATTGCGGACCAGACCAATCTCCTTGCGCTCAACGCGACCATCGAATCCGCCCGCGCCGGCGAGGCCGGCAAGGGCTTTGCCGTGGTGGCGTCCGAGGTGAAGGAACTGGCGGCCCAGACCGGCAAGGCGACGGACGAGATCGCCAGCAAGATCGCCGAAATCCAGCAGGCGACACAGGGCACCGTCAGCTCCATGGGCGAGATCATCCGCGTGGTGGGCAACATCAAGCAGATCTCCTCCTCCATCGCCGGCGCGGTGGAGCAGCAGGGCGCGGCCACCGGTGAAATCGCCCAGAACTGCCAGCAGGCCGCCACCGGCACCCAGCAGGTGACGGAGAATATCGGCGGCGTGGGGCAGGCGGCCGAACTCACCGGCTCGGCCTCCAGCCAGTTGCTGACCCTCTCGCAGGGCCTGTCTACCCAAGCGGTCGACCTGCGGCGGACGGTGGAACGGTTCGTGTCGGACCTCCACGCCGCCTGAGGCGCGGAACGGGGCGGGTGCTGGCTTCAGCGCCCGCCTTCCCGCGCAAGCCCAAGGCAAGGTCGGGGCGCGAGTGTGCCCCATGCGCCCGCGGGCGATCCCTTGCTGTCACAGGCGTTCATGACAATTGCGGCTTCCTCTCCGGTACGACCGGCCCTTTCCGTTCCCGCCCGCCATCCGCTGATCGGTGTCGCCGCCATGGTCCGGGGGCTGGAAGCCCGGCAGGACATGGCGCCCGTGTGGGATGGGCTTGTCACCCGACTCGATGCCGACCCCGAGGACGCCGCGGCCCTTCTCGACATGTCGGCCCTGCTCATGGCCCGCAAGGCGAGCGTGAAGGCCGAACAGGCGCAGGCGGCTGCGCTCTCCCTCTGCCGGCAGTTCCATCGGACGTATGGCGGCGGTGGCGGGCTGCGGCTTCTTGCCTTCGTCACCGCCGGAGATCTGATGGCCAATACGCCGCTGGATTTCCTGCTCACGGGTTCCGATTTCGAGCTCGACTACGTCTATCTGGACCCGGATGTGAGCGACCTCTCCGGCCTGCCGGCCCACGATCTCGCCATCGTCGCCATCGCCGAGTCGCCCGAGAATGATCCCATCCTGCTGCGTCTCGATGCGCTGCTGGCCGACTGGCCGGTGCCGGTGCTCAATGCTCCGGCGGGCCGCATCGCGTCCCTGACCCGCGACGGCGTGTGCGCCCTGTTCGCCGATGAGCCGACCGTGCTGTCGCCGGCCGCCGTGCGCGTGCCGCGCGCGGATCTCGAAGACCACATGCGCAACGAGATCGGCTCAAGACTGCCCTTCAGCTATCCGATGGTGGTGCGCCCCATCGGCAGCCACGCGGGCAACGGCCTTGAGCGCATCACCAGCCGCGATCAGTTCACGCTCTATTTGCTTCTGCAGAAGGAGGCGGAGTTCTTCATCAGCCCCTTCATCGATTACAGCCGCGAAGACGGGCTGTTCCGCAAGCAGCGCATCGCCTTCATCGATGGCGCCGCTTATGCGGTCCATGGCGCCACGTCCCAGGACTGGATGATCCATTACGTGAATGCCGGCATGCGCCAGCATGCGGAACGCCGGGCCGAGGAAGCCGTCTTCATGGGAGGCTTTGAGGCAGATTATGCCGTGCGCCATGCCGCCGCCTTCCGCGCTCTCACTGAGCGCATCGGCCTCGATTATTTCGCCATCGACTGCGCGGAGCTTGCGGACGGTCGCCTGCTGCTGTTCGAGGCCGACATCGCCATGGTCATCCATGATGCGGATGATCCGCAGATGTTCCCCTACAAGGTGGAACCGATCCGCCGCCTGTTCGCGGCCTTTCAGGACCTGCTGATCCGCCGGGCCAGCAAAGGAAGCACGCGCAACGTCGCCTGAGCCCGCTCTACGGACGGAGCGGCACCGGCCTCTGAGCAGGCGTCGAAAACCCGGATTTTCAGGGCATCGGAGAGGGCACCCACGCCTGTTCCAGGTGTGGGTGCCCTTGCGATGCGCGCCGTTGCGGGCCGGCGCGCAATCCCTGCGGTTCGCCGCGCTGCGGCGTCCCCGCTGATGGTCTGGAGGTGTCCGCGGCGCCGATCCGGGCGGAGGGGAGGCCTGGAGGCACCGGCATCGTCTCCGCCTGAACCGAACGCACCTTGTGGTCCACCGCCGCCGCGAGATCGGCCGCCTGCGTGGCCCGCGAAAGGCCGGCCGGCCCGCGCGCCGCGGAGAGGCGCATCAGAACGATGACCACCAGGGAGAGGGTCGCTGCCAAGGCGGCGATCAGGGTGATGCGCGTGTTGGCGGCCGCATCCCGCTCCAGTTCCTCGCGGTGCGCGAGGGTCACGTCCGCAAGTTCGTTCCGCAGCACAGACAGGCCGTCATGGACGCGCCGGAGAGCGGGGGCGCAGAGCCCCGCGTCAGGTCCTTCCTCGGCGCCGCCCCGGCTGCACGCGCGCCGGACAGCACGGTTGAAGTCGTCTTCAATGTCCTTGAGGCGGTCGGCGAGAATGGGCGTCAGGCGCGCCGTCGCGATAAGCTGCATCGAGAAGCGATGTGCGGCTTCCGCCGTCCGGACTGTCCCGCCCCGCCCGCCAGCCTGGGCGGGGAAGCGATCCTGCCGATAAAGTTCGCTGAGACCGTCCATGAGCAGGCGGTCGGCATCCGTCAGCAGGCGCATGGCATGTGCCGGCCCTTCCGAGACGGCCTGAGCCCCGCGTGCGATGGCAAGAGCCTGCACCGAACTGTAGATCCCCCCGCCAATGCTGGCCGCGCCGAGGCCCAGCGCAAGGGCGACTGCAAGCCAGGGGGCGGGGAGACGGTTGGTCATGAGCAAGCCTTTTCTTCGAGAACCTACCCGGCGACGCGGCCCACGGAGGTCGCGTTGGCGAAATCGGCATGAGGACGAAAATGAGAAGAAAAGGATAAAGGAGTGTTTTCTGGCTCGCGGCTGGATGACCGCTGGCCAAGGCTGAGTTTCATGAATGGGATAAATCAAGCCTGGTCCGGATAATCTTGATCTCCGAACCTATTTCTCGTCCCCCGTTTCCATTGCTAGCAGAGTGTAGGGTTAATCTTGCTTCAAGCTTGCCGAACATGAACGGGAATTAACCCTGTCGATTCCTGTCCCGACTTTCACGGGCTGTCGGCAATGCTGCACGCATGGCGTGTGTGCCGGCGCAGCATGAGCGTGCTGCGGGAAGGGCGGCGGATGCGGGAGGGAGGGCGCGCGTCCTCCTGCCGGAAGGGCGATGGGCCGGGGCAGGGCGCGGGCTCGATTCCAAGAAAAATGCCTCCGACCATGGGAGGCCGGAGGCATCGCAAGAGAGATGCGGTGATGGATCAGTTCGTCCGCACGGCGGGCTTTGCCACCATGGCGCCCTGGCGCCCGTAGAGGATGAAGGTCGCGATGAGGCCGCAGGCGCCGGCGAAGATCAGCCAGTAGCCCGGCGCGGCCTTGTCGCCCGTCTGCTCGATGAGCCAGGTGGACACCGCCGGCGTGAAGCCGCCGAACAGCGCCGTGGCGAGGCTGTAGGCGAGCGAGAAGCCCGTGGTGCGCACGTGCGCCGGCATCACCTCGGTGAGCGCCACCACCATCGCGCCGTTGTAGCTGGCGTAGAGGAAGGACAGCCAGAGTTCGACCGCCAGCATCTTGCCGAAGGTGACGTTGGCCACCAGCCACGCGAGCGCGGGATAGGCGGTGAGCAGCGTCAGGGCGGTGAAGATGATGAGGATCGGCTTGCGGCCGATGCGATCCGACAGAGCACCCATGACGGGCAGCCAGAAGAAGTTGGAAATGCCGACGCACAGCGTCACCAGCAGCGCGTCTGTCTGGGAGAGCTTGAGCACCGCCCGCCCGAAGGTCGGGGTGTAGACGGTGATCATGTAGAAGGACACGGTGGTCATCACCACAAGCATCATGCCCGCCAGAACGATCTTCCAGTTGCCTGCGATGGTGCGGAACATCTCCCCGAGCTCGGGGCGATGCTTGCGGGCGAGGAACTCCTCCGTCTCCTCGAGCGAGCGACGCAGGAGGAACAGCAGGGGCACGATGAGGCAGCCGATGAAGAAGGGAATGCGCCAGGCCCAGTCGGAGACGGCCTGCGGCGCCATCCAGGCATTGAGGGCATAGCCGAGGAGGGCAGCCACGATGATCGCCACCTGCTGGCTGCCCGACTGCCAGCTAACATAGAAGCCCTTGTTCCCGGGCGTCGCGATCTCCGCGAGATAGACGGAGACGCCGCCCAGTTCCACGCCCGCGGAAAAGCCCTGAAGCAGCCGGCCGAGCAGCACCAGAAGCGGCGCGGCCATGCCGATGGTGGCGTAGCCGGGAACGAAGGCGATGAGGACGGTGCCCAGCGACATGATGCCGAGCGTGAGGATCAGACCCTGCCGGCGGCCGAGGCGGTCCACATAAGCGCCGAGAATGATCGCCCCCAGGGGGCGCATGAGAAAGCCGGCGCCGAAGGTGCCGAAGGTCAGCATGAGCGAGGCATAGGCATCACTGACCGGAAAGAAGGCGTGCGCGATGTGCGTCGCATAGAATCCGAACAGGAAGAAATCGAACATCTCCAGGAAGTTGCCGCTGGTGACGCGGAGCACTGTCATGGCCTTGGAGGAGGGCGCTGCCTGAGGCTGCGGGGCGGGCATTGGGGGCCTCTCGGGTCGGAAAATGGGCGGCACTATGGCGCACAAAGCGTCAGATGCCTACATGCCGCTAGGGAATTAGCAATTCATATCAAAGGGTTAGTGTTCCGTTGCGGAAGGTTGGGTGATGCCGACGGCGGTCTGCAAAATAAATTTGACACAATCAAATTGTGTGCTACTTAAATGGCACGGAAGCGGCTTGGCCGTTTCTCATCGATTTCTCAAGGTACGAGGATCAAGCGATGTCCGTCGATGTGAAGTACACCACCAAGGCCACTGCCAACGGGGGCCGTGACGGCCGCTCGGTCACCGAGGACGGCAAGCTCTCCGTGAAGCTCGACACGCCGAAGGAACTGGGCGGCGCCGGCGGCGAGGGCACCAATCCCGAGCAACTGTTCGCGGCCGGCTATTCGGCCTGCTTCCTCGGCGCGCTGAAGTTCGTCGCCGGTCTGGAGAAGGTGCGCATTCCGGCAGAGGCGACCGTGACCGCCACCATCGGCATCGGTCCGCGCTCGGAAGGCGGCTTCGGCATCACCGCCGCGCTCGCCGTCTCGCTGCCGGGCATCGAGCGGGCTCAGGCCGAGGATCTGGTCGCCAAGGCCCATCAGGTCTGCCCCTATTCCAACGCCACCCGCGGCAATGTGGATGTCGGCCTGACGGTCGTCTGACGGCGAGGCTGCGAGGTGGCTTCAGCGGGAATCGCATCGGCCGGACGTAAGAATTCGGCCGGCCATTGTCCCGCGCCGCCGCCTGAAGCGTTCCCGGCCCGCCTGACCGGCGGATCGGTGTGCGCGCCGGATGTGGGGCGCTCTCCCCCCACGCCCGCATCCGGCGCGCGTCTTCCCGTCCCTCCGGACAAACAAAACCCCGCCGCGGCGCCGCCGGGCGGGGTTTCGTTTCAGGCCTCGACGGCGATCGTCAGATCACCAGCCCGGACGGCAGTGCAGGCCGCCGTAGGGGCCACGCCAGCAGTAGCCGGGGTGCCAGTAGGGGCCGTAGCCGTACCACCAGTCGATGAACAGGCTGGCGTTGGTGCCGGAAACCGGCTTGTCGTCGCTCAGCACCTTGTACTTGTAGACGAGGGTGTCGCCGTTGATCACCGGATCGGTCAGTTCGACCACGGCGGTCTGGGGCTTGCCGTCCACGGTCACCGCGAGGGTGGCGTTCGGCGGATCCTTCTGGAAGCTGTCCTTGCCGGTGTTCCAGAACTTCACGAAATTCGCCGTGGGCGCATCGCCCGTCATGCGCTCGGGGCGATCCGAGAACATGAGGGTCTGCGGAGCCACACCCTTGAGGGTGATGGTGGTCGCATCGACCGTCACGGAATCGGCCACCTGCACGAACAGCCAGTTCGCGGGCTTCATCTCTTCAACATTGGCGGGCTTGGCAGGCGCCGTCTGGGCCTGTGCGCCGGTGATGGCGCACGCCACCGCCAGCAGCGCACCATAGAAAGCGGACTTCATAGAAATCTCCCAAAGCTGGGGTCCGTCACCACGGCGCGCACTCTACCATTTTGCCGCCAGACCGCCAGAGCCTTCACAGACGATTAACCCTATTTCAGGTAATCGCAGGCGTAGCTGTTCTCGCGGCCAAGTTGAGGTTGGAGATTTTTTGGCGACCTCGGCAGCTCAGGATTGCAGAGGCCGTCACAAATATTTCGTGCATGATCGGCTGTTGCGCCGCCACCTTGGCATCAGGCCAGAAACGGCGATCGGGGCCCCGGCTGTTCAGTTCAGCCGAGTTCAAGAATCCAGAAGGCCGGCAAGCTTGAGCGCCACGCCCTGTGATCCCTCCAGCCGCAGACGGCCGGTGGAGAAGGCGAGCATCGGGCCGATCCGCCCGGTAATCAACTTGTCCAGCGTGTCCGAGGACAGCTTCAGGACAGCTTCGGCCTCGGCATCGCTCTCAGTCACGGACACGCCGCCGCCGGTGGCGTCGAGATGGATGGACTGGCCGCTGTCTGTGAGATCGAAGCGAACGGTGTGGTTGAGCGCGGACAGGGCGCTGGCGCGCTCTTCAAGGGCGTCGATGAGGGTGGCGATTTCGGCCATGACTGCTCCGGCGGGGACGAGGGCCGCGCCCGGGCAAGCGGGCGCGGCGGGGGAGGGGATCAGAAGGCGTCGTCTGGAAGGGCCATCATGGACGACTTGCCGGACTTGATGGCGCCCCAGAGGCCGGCCACTTCGGGCAGCAGGCGATCGATGAAGAAGCGGGCGGTGGTGATCTTGGCGTCATAGAAGGCGGCTTCGCCATTGGCGGTGGCCCGCTTCTCGAACGCCACTTCGGCCATGCGCACCCACATGTAGCCGAGCGCCACGAGGCCAAAGAGGCGCAGATAGTCGGTCGCAGCCGCGCCGGCCTCTTCCGCGTCCTTGAGGCCCTTCTCGGCGATGTATCCGGTGGCGAGCTGGAGCGCGCCGAAGGCCTTGCCGAGCGGGCCTACCAGCGGCCCGAGATTCTCGTCGTCCATCTTGGCGTCGATATAAGCGAGCACCGGATGGAAGAAGCTACGCAGGTAGCGCCCGGTGTGGGCGGGCAGCTTGCGGCCCACGAGATCGAGCGCCTGGATGCCGTTGGTACCCTCATAGATCATGGCGATGCGCGCATCGCGCACATACTGTTCCATGCCGTGGTCGCGGATGTAGCCATGGCCGCCATAGACCTGCACGCCGAGCGAGGCATTGGTGAAGCCCAGATCCGTGAACAGCGCCTTCACGATGGGGGTCATGAGGGCGGTGAAGTCCTCCGCCTGCTGGCGCTCTTCCGGATCGTTGGAACGTTCCATCAGGTCAAGATTGCGTGCCACCCAGCCGGAGAGGGCGCGGCACCCCTCGTTATAGGCCCGCATGGTCATGAGCGAGCGCCGCACGTCCGGATGCACGATGATCGGGTCGGCGGCCTTCTCGGGATATTTGGCACCTGAGAGGGCGCGCCCCTGTACGCGGTCGCGGGCATAGGCGACGGCGCTCTGATAGGACGCCTCGCCGATGCCGAGGCCCTGCGTGCCGACCGACAGGCGCTCGGAGTTCATCATGGTGAACATGGCGGCCATGCCCTTGTGGGGCGTGCCCACCAGCCAGCCGGTGGCCTCGTCGAACGACATCTGGCAGGTGGCCGAGCCGTTCAGGCCCATCTTGTGCTCGATGCCGGTGCAGGTGACGCCGTTGCGCGGGCCGGGGCGCCCATCCTCGGTCGGCAGGAACTTCGGCACCAGGAAGAGGCTGATGCCCTTGATGCCCTTCGGCGCGTCCGGAAGGCGGGCGAGCACCAGATGGATGATGTTCTCGGTCAGGTCATGCTCGCCGGCGGAGATGAAGATCTTCGAGCCGGTGATCTTATAGGAGCCATCCGCCTGCGGCTCGGCCTTGGTGCGCAAGAGGCCGAGGTCGGTGCCGCAATGGGGTTCGGTGAGGCACATGGTGCCGGACCATACGCCCTCCACCATCTTCGGCAGGAAGCGTTCCTTCAGTTCCTGCGAGGCATGGCTGTTCAGCGCCTGATAGGCGCCGTGGGTGAGGCCGGGATAGAGGCCGAAGGAGAGATTGGCCGAGCACATCATCTCTTCGACGAATTTGGTGACGCTCGCCGGCAGGCCCTGGCCGCCCCATTCGGGATCACAGGCGATGCCGTTCCAGCCGCCTTCCACATAGGTCTTGTAGGCGTCGGTGAAGCCCGTCGGGGTGCGCACCACGCCATTCTCATAGCGGCAGCCTTCGGCATCGCCCACGACGTTCAGCGGCGCGAGCACCTCGGTGACCAGCTTGCCGGCTTCCTCCAGCACGGCATCGATGAGGTCGGTGGAGATGTCCTCGCACCCCTTGAGATCCTTGAGCGCGTCGCTTCCGTGCAGCTCATGGAGCACGAAGCGCATGTCGCGCAGCGGCGGCTGATAGGTCTGCATGGTCTCAACTCCCTGAACCTGTTCGTTGCGTTTTCCGCCTTCTACGCCTGCCGCCCGCCGATGGGGAGGGGCGGGGCAGGCCGAAGGCGCCCGCATCTCTCCGGCGGATAGGGCATGGCCGGCCGCAGCATGCCGCGCCGGCCATGCCCCTGGCCGCTGCTGTCCGCCCCCGGTCGCAGCGGCCGTTTCCGCGCCCTGCGCTCAGTTGCGCAGCGGGCGTCCCGTTTCCAGCACGGACTCGATCCGCGCCAGTGTCGCGTTGGTGCGGATCAGCTTCATGAAGCCGGCCCGCTCCAGTTCCAGAACCTGCGCCTCGGTGACCGGCTGGATGTGATCCGCCGGGCCGCCGGTGAGCACTTCCGCCAGCGCGGAGGCCACCACCAGATCGTGCTTGGTGGCGATGCCGCGCTTGTGGAAGCTCTCAGCCGCCATCTCCAGCGCCACGCGGCCGGAAGGGCCTGGCAGTGTCAGGTCCACGGGCTTCGGCGGCACATAGTTTTCCGCCAGCGCAAGCGCCTTGGCCTTGGCGTCCGCCAGCAGGCGGTCGCGGTTCATGGTGATGCCGTCGCTCTCGCGCAGGAATTTGTATTCCTTGGCCTCGGCGGCGGATTTCGACACGGTGGCGGTGCTCACCATCTCGAACACCTTGGAGGGCGCGGGCATGGGGCCCTTTGGCAGGGCCGGGTCGGTCTGCCAGCGGGTCAGCATCTCCTTGCAGCCGCCCCAGCCGGGCAGCACGCCGACGCCGCATTCCACGAGGCCGATATAGCTCTCCGCATGGGCCTGCACGGCATCCGAATGCAAGAGGATCTCGCACCCGCCGCCGAGCGCCATGCCGGCGGGGGCCGACACCACGGGGAAGGGGGCGTATTTCAGCGCCTGATAGGCCTGCTGGCCTGCCGCCACCAGCTTCTCCACCTCGCCGAAGGCGGCGATGTTGCAGGCGAACAGCGCGAGGCCGAGATTGGCGCCCACGGAGAAGTTGGAGCCCTCGTTATAGATGACGAGCGCCTTGTGCTTGTCCTTCACGAGCTTGGACGCCTTGCCCAAGAGCGCGATGATGCCCTCGTCCAGCGAATTGGACTTGGAGGTGAATTCGAAGCACAGCACGCCGTCTCCGAGGTCCCACACGGCCGCCGAACCGTTCTTCAGTACCGGCTGGGCGGTGAGCTTGATGTCGGAGAGCAGCAGCACGCCTTCGGGACGCACGATGTCGCGATAGGTGCCGTCTCGGCCGAGATGCTGCCGCTTGCCGTTCTCGACCCGGTAGAAGGTTTTGTCGCGGGCGAGCGTCAGGAATTCCGGCACCGGCTCTCCCATGCCTTCCAGCGCCGTGATGAGGGTGGGGGCGCCGATGCGGTCGATCAGCTCGAACGGCCCCCATTTCCAGTTGTAGCCGAGGCGCATGGCGTCATCGATGGCCACCACGTCGTCCGCCGCCGCCGGCACAAGCCAGGCGGCATAGGCGAGGGTGCGGGCCATGACGGAGACCGCATAGCGACCGGCCGGCGTCGCGGCACCGAGCAGCGCGCCCACGTTCTTGGCGGCTGCTTCCACTTCGGGCAGGCGGGCCTTTTCCTCGCGGCGGTAGCCGCCGCTCGCAAGATCGATGGCTTCCTTCACCTTGCCGCCGCCGTCGCGGTTCAGCCGGTAGAAGCCGCCCTTGCCCTTCCGGCCTATGAGGCCGGTCTCGATCATGGTGCGGATGAGGGGGATGTCACGCACCGTCTTCTGGAACGGATCGTCCTTCGGCAGCGCGCGCTCAAGGCTGCCCTGCACGTGCGGCATCAGGTCGAGGCCGACGAGGTCGAGCAGGCCGAATACGCCGGTCTTGGGAATGCCGAAGGGCCGGCCCATGACGCTGTCGGCTTCCTCGACCGTGAGGCCGAGGGCGAAGGCCTCCCCCACCGCAAGCTGCATCCAGTAGGTGCCGAGGCGGTTGGCGATGAAGCCGGGCGTGTCCTTGCAGGTCACCACCGTCTTGCCGAGCTTCACGTCGGCAAACGCGCTGACGCCGGCGACGGTCGCGGGATCCGTCTCCGGTCCTGAGACGATCTCCAGCAGGCGCATGTAGCGCGGCGGATTGAAGAAATGGGTGATGAGGAAGTCGCGGCGGAAGCCGTCCGACAGCCCCTCGGTCAGCGCCGCAAGCGGAATGGTGGAGGTGTTGGAAGAGACCGCCGTGCCGGGTTTGCGCACAGCGTCTATCTTCCTGTAGAGCGCCTGCTTGACATCGAGGCGCTCCACCACCGCTTCCACGATCCAGTC
Organism: Azorhizobium sp. AG788; assembly: GCF_004364705.1. Taxonomy (NCBI): domain Bacteria; kingdom Pseudomonadati; phylum Pseudomonadota; class Alphaproteobacteria; order Hyphomicrobiales; family Xanthobacteraceae; genus Azorhizobium; species Azorhizobium sp. AG788. The sequence goes on along the minus strand of NZ_SOBM01000005.1, from coordinate 70,203 downwards.
GCACTCCGCGAGGGCCGCGAGGTCGTCCTCGATATTGCCGGCCTTCACCAGCTTGGCGTTGCGCTTGGACATGAAGGCGGCGGGCTCCGCCTTCAGAAGCCGCTCCACCGCCTTTTCGGCGATGGCGCTGCGGTTGGTTGCGCCCTCGGGCACGATGTCGAGGAGGAGCACCTCCACCCCGGCATTGGCGATGTGGGCGGCAATGCCGGCGCCCATGACGCCGGCGCCGATGACGGCGGCCTTGCGGATCTCGCTCATGGTGGCGCCTCCGCTCACACGCGCTCGAGAACGGTGGCGATGCCCTGGCCGCCGCCGATGCACTGGGTGGCGACCGCATAGCGCCCGCCCTCGCGCTTCAGCAGCGAAGCCGCCTTGCCGACGATGCGCGCGCCGGTGGCGCCGAGCGGATGGCCGAGCGCGATGGCGCCGCCGTCGATGTTGATCGTCTCCGGCTTCACATTGAGATCGCGGGCGCAGGCGATGGCCTGCGAGGCGAAGGCCTCGTTCAGCTCCACCACATCCACGTCCTCGATCTTGATGTTGGCGCGGGACAGCGCCTTGCGGGTCGCGTCCACCGGGCCGATGCCCATGATCTCCGGCGCGCAGCCGGCGACCGCAACCGAGCGCAGGCGCGCCAGAACCTCAAGCCCATGCTTTTCCGCATAGGCTTCCGAACACACGAGCACGGCGGAGGCGCCATCCGTCAAAGGCGAAGAGGTGCCGGCGGTGACGGTGCCGTTCTGGTCGAAGGCCGGCTTCAGGCCGGCGAGGTCGTCCGCCGTGGTCTCGGGCCGGATGCAGCTGTCAGCGTCCACGCTCTTGCCATTGATGCGGATGGGGACGATCTCGTCCTTCAGCTTGCCTTCGGCCTGGGCTTTCGCCGCCTTGCGCTGGCTCTCCACCGCGAAGGCCTCCTGATCGGCGCGGGTGATCTGCCACTTGCGCGCGACATTCTCCGCCGTGTCGCCCATGCCCATGTAGGCGGCGGCATTCTTGGCGTAGAGCGCCGGGTTCGGCATGGGGTTGAAGCCGGTCATGGGCACGCGGCTCATGCTCTCCACGCCCGCGCAGATGAAGGCCTCGCCGGCACCCAGCAGGATCTGGCCGGCGGCCATATGCACGGACTGCATGGAGGAACCGCAGAAGCGGTTGACGGTGACGCCCGCGACCGACTGGGGCAGCTCCGCGATCATGCCGATGAGGCGGGCGATGTTGAAGCCCTGCTCAGCCTCGGGAAAGGCGCAGCCGACGATGAGGTCCTCGATGTCCTCGGGATTGACCTTCGTCCGGGCGATCAGCTCGCGCACCACCTGGGCGGCGAGATCGTCCGGCCGCACGCGGGCAAGATCGCCCTTCTTGGCGGGGGCGAAGGGCGAGCGGGCATATCCCGCGATGACGACGTTCGACATGGGCGCTCCTGCAAGCTTTCAAAATGCCGTTCGGCTTTCGGTCTTCTTGTTTATTCCGGCGCCCGACGGCGCCCCGCGGGACTCAGCCCCGCCGCTTGCCCGCCGCCTTGCGCGGCGAAGCTTCCGCCGCATCGGCGATCGCCAAGGCGGACAGGGTCTGATCCTCGATGTCCTTGAGTTCGGCGATGCTCTCCTCCAGCGCCACGCGCTGATCCTCGAGCATCTCGAGGCGCGTGCGCACCTTCTTCAGCAGCAGGCGGATCTGCTCCACCTGCGTCGGGTCGACATCATAGAGGTCGAGATATTCCTTGATCTCGCGCAGCGAGAAGCCGAGGCGCTTGCCGCGCAGGATCAGCACCATGCGGGCGCGGTCGCGCTTGGTATAGACCCGGATGTTGCCGGCCCGGCGCGGCGAGATGAGGCCCTTGTCCTCATAGAAGCGGACCGTGCGCGGCGTGATGGCGAGGTCACGGGCGAGTTCGGTGACGGAGAAGAAGGTGTCCGTCAGGCCCGCATGCGCGGACGCGCCGGGCGTGTCGGAACCGTGCGATCCATCGAGTGCCATAGGTTGACCTATACGTCATCTAACGGACCCTAGGATACATGCTTCGCATCGCCCTGCAAGTGTGGCGGCAGGCGCGTGTCCAAACAAAATTGGATAGCAGGCTTTGTTTTTGCGGGCGCACAAACGTTATTGCAATGCAATAATCGCTGGGTGAGCGGCGCGTTCAAGAAACCGATCTGGAATCCGGAATGCCGAACACTGTGTTTCTAGGCATGCATGGCGCTGAAACGCCGTGACGCCCTGCGGAAAAGCCTGAAGGTGGTGTTGTAAGCATGTAACACTTGGAGAAACGTGTGTCATAGTGGCGGCGGAATCGAGAGCGCGCGTTGACGGCGGCACGCGGATCGGCATTCTGATGACGTATAGGGCATCCAGCGCACTCATAGGCGCACCGCACAAGAACAGTGATGCCGGGTGGAAATGCTGCAGTGGAGGGGCTTGTTTCATGAGGCACATCAGGAATCTGCGGCGTTTCGCGCCGGGCGTCGTCATCCCCGTCCTGGCCCTCGCCGGGGCTGGAGAAGCCTCTGCCGGCGGGTTCGGCCTGCGTGAGCAGAGTTCCTATTATCAGGGCACGAGCTTCGCCGGTGTTGCGGCCGGCGGATGGGGCCTTGCCTCCATGTACTGGAATCCGGCGGCCATCAGCTTCGTGCCGGGGCTGCAGGTGGAAGGCAACGTCAGCTATGTGGCGCCCCATGCCTCCATCGACGTGAACCGCGCCACCGCCCCCATCACCGGCACCAATCTCGGCACCTTCGGCGTCTCGGACATCGTGGACAATGCCGCCATCCCGGCCATGTATGCCTCCTACGCCTGGGAGCGCTGGGCAGTGGGCGTCTCGGTGAATGCGCCCTTCGGTCTGGTGACCGACGCGCCGTGCAACTGGTCCGGCCGGTTCTACGGCTGCTACAGCCGCATCTATGACGTGAACGTTCAGGGCAACGTGGCCTACAAGGTCAACGACTGGCTGGTCATCGGCGGCGGCGTCTCCGTGAACTACATGGATGCCCGCCTCAATCAGGCGCAGATCAACGGCGTCTCCACCGCCGGGCCCGTGCTCGGCACCGGACAGGTGGATGGCGATGACGTCGGGCTCGGCTTCAGCCTCGGCGCCCTGTTCACCCTCGCGCCCGGCACCACGCTCGGCATCGGCTATCGCTCCTCCATCGACCTCAATCTCACGGGTCAGGTCTCGGTTTACGCCCCGACCGGCCAGAATCTGGCGATGTTCCCGGCCAATGCCGGCCTGACGCTGCCCGATCAGGTCACGGCCAGCTTCCGGTCGCAGCTCAATCCGCAGTGGACCGTGAGCGGCACGGTGGAGTGGACGAACTGGTCCAGCCTCCAGAAGCTGGTGGTGGTGCCGCAGGGCGCCAGCATCTCCGTGCTTGACCTCGGCTGGCGGGACGGCTGGTTCTTCTCCGGCGGCGTCGAGTATCAGTGGGATCCGCGCCTCGCGCTGCGCACCGGTCTCGCCTATGAGATCTCGCCGGTCACCGACGATGTGCGCAATCCGCGCCTGCCGGACTCCAACCGCATTTGGCTGTCGGTCGGCGCCACCTATGCCTGGACCAATCAGCTCAGCATGGATCTCGCCTATACCCACATCTTCGGCCAGAGCGGCAGTATGAACCTGAGCCCGGCCGATCCGGCCAATGCGCTGCGCGGCTCGCTCTCGGCCCAGGTGAGCGATGCCTATGTGGACATCGTCTCCGTCGCCCTGCGCTACAAGTTCGACGCCCCCCAGCCGACCGCCGTGGCGCTGATCACCAAGTGACGGCGGGTCCCGGTGGCCCTGCCGCCGGGACTTCACCATAATTGCGTGATGAGCTGACGCTTCCGCATCCGCCGTGAGGCGCTGCGGAAGCTCAAAGAACAAGCCGCGTCATGCGGCGCCCCGGCGGCGCGAACCGTCGGACCCGTCGCAGGTGCGGGAGAGGGGAGGAGAGCCATGCTCCAGCGCATGGAACAGGCGCGGGCCGCGAGCCCCATTACCGAACTGCTCGACCGCAGCGTCGCCGCCTATGGCGGCAAGACCGCCCTGAATTTTCTCGGACGCTGCTGGACCTACGCCCAGCTTGGCGATCTCGTGGACCGCGCGGCGGCCGGCCTCCAGCGCCTCGGCGTCGTGCCCGGCACGCGGGTCGGGCTGTGCCTGCCCAACACGCCCTATTCGGTCATCTTCTATTTCGCCGTGCTCAAGGCCGGCGGCATCGTGGTGAACTTCTCGCCGCTCTATGTGGAACGCGAGCTGAAACACCAGATCCGCGATTCCGGCACGACCATCATGGTGGTGCCGGACCTCAGGATCATCCATTCCCGCGTCGCGGCCGTGGCCGAGGAAGCGGGGCTCAAGACGATCATCGTCTGCCCTTTCGCCGGCATTCTCTCCCCGCTCAAGGGGCTGCTGTTCAACCTGTTCAAGCGCAAGGACAAGGCGGTCTACGACACGTCGGACGGCCGGCACGTCACGCTGAAGACGCTGACCGCCGATGTTCCGGCGCTGAAGCCCGTTCTGGTGGATGCCGAGCGCGAGGTGGCGGTGCTGCAATATACCGGTGGCACCACCGGCGTCCCCAAGGGCGCCATGCTCACCCATGCCGCCGTGGCTTCCAACGCCCGTCAGGTCATCGACCATGTGGACTGCCTGACGCCGGGCGGCGAGCGGGTGCTCGGCGTGCTGCCGCTGTTCCATGTCTTCGCCATGACCACGGTCATGAACATTCCCATCGCGCTCGGCGCCGAGATCATCCTGGTGCCGCGCTTCCAGCTCGCGGACCTGCTGAAGACCATCGCCCGCACGCGGCCGACGCTGTTCCCCGGCGTGCCCACCATCTATGGCGCCATCAACAACGCGCCCGAGACCCAGCCGCAGGATCTCGCCTCCCTCAAGCTCTGCATTTCCGGCGGCGCGCCGCTGCCGGTGGAGGTGCGTCATCGCTTCGAGGCGCTCACAGGCTGCAAGCTGGTGGAGGGCTATGGCCTCAGCGAGACCTCGCCGGTGCTCACCGCCAACCCGCCGACCGGCATCATCAAGGACGGCTCGGTGGGCAAGGCGGTGCCGCAGACGGTGCTGGAGATTCGCAGCCTGGAAGACCCCACGCGCATTCTCGGCGTCGGCGAGAAGGGCGAGGTCTGCGCCCGCGGGCCGCAGGTCATGCTGGGCTACTGGAACCGCCCGGAAGAGACGCGGTCGGCCTTCGTGGACGGCGCCTTCCGCACCGGCGATGTCGGCTATGTGGATGCGGACGGCTATCTCTTCCTCGTGGACCGCATCAAGGACGTGATCCTTTGCGGTGGCTTCAACGTCTATCCGCGGATGATCGAGGAGGCGTTGTATCTCCACCCGGCCGTGGCCGAGGCGGTGGTCATCGGGGTGCCCGATCCCTATCGCGGGCAGGCGCCCAAGGCCTTCGTCACGCTCAAGGCCGGGGAAACGGTGACGGGCGATGATCTGCGGGCCTTCCTGACCAAGCAAGTCTCCAAGGTGGAAATGCCCAAGGAAGTCGAGGTGCGCGACAGCCTGCCGCGCACGCTGGTGGGCAAGCTCTCCAAGAAGGAACTGGTGGACGAGGAGCGCCAGCGGCACCCGCAGAGCTGAAACGCTGCGGCTGCTCCCGGCGGCGGGGCGTGGTATGGGGCGGGCGGCGCCGGCCGGCGCCGAACCGGTCCCACCCGAGGTTCGCCATGCTCTCCGACTGGTCCGTCGCGCGCGCGGCTGCCATTGCCTGCGCGGTCATTGCCCTGTTTCTCGCCGCCTGGGCCATCTCGGACGTGCTCCTGCTCGCCTTTGCTGCGATCCTCGTGGCGATCGGCCTGCACGGGCTCGCGGGCGCCGTCACCCGGTACACCGGCTGCCCGCCTCGCGCGGCCCTCGCCGTGGTGTGCCTGCTGGTGGCCGGCCTTCTCGGCGTCGTGGCCTATCTGTTCGGCAACATCATCAGCGCGCAGGTGCGCGAGCTGTTCCACCGCCTGCCGGCCGCGTGGGAGACATTCCAGGACGAATTCCACCTGCGCGGCATGGTGGATGACCTCATGCGCCGCGCCGAGGCGGCGGCCACGCCCTCCGGTGCCACGGTGCTCTCGGCGGTGCGCGGGGTAACGTCCAACATCGCCAACGTGCTGGTCGGAATCTTCCTGATCGTCGTCGGCGGGCTCTATTTCGCGATGCAGCCCCACTTCTACCGGCGCCTGCTGATTTCTCTCTTTTCCCCGCAGCATCAGGACGCGGCCGGACGCCGGGTGGATGGCATCGGCCAGTCGCTCCGCTGCTTCCTCCAGGCCCAGCTCATCGCCATGATCGTGGTGGGGCTGCTCTGCGGCATCGGCCTTGCCGTACTCGGCGTGCCTGCGGCATTGGCGCTCGGGCTTTTTGCCGGCCTCGCGGAATTCGTGCCCATGGTGGGGCCGGTGATGGCGGCCATTCCCGCGCTTCTGCTGGCGCTGACCGTGGGGATGGAGACCACTTTCTACACGCTGCTGCTCTTCCTCGTCGTCCAGCAGGTGGAGAGCAATATCATTTCGCCCTTGCTGCAGCAGGAACTGGTGTCGCTGCCGGCCGCCGTGACGCTGTTCTCGGTGGTCGCGTTCGGCACGCTGCTCGGCCCGCTCGGCCTGCTGCTGGCGACGCCGCTGACGGTTCTGGTCTTTGCGCTCTGCCGCCCCGACGACCACTGCGCCATCTGAGATGTCGGGGGGCGTTTGCGGGCGCCCCCGCGGCGTGTATGTTCGCGCGCCCTGCGGCTTCCGCTTCGGCCGGATCCCGTATCCGCTGCCGGAACGAGACGCGCGGGGCGGCGGCCTTGCCGCCGGGCCGGCCCGCCTGGGCCTGCCGCTTGGTTTTGAACCGGCCGCGTTGCCGCTGGCGCCCTGCCAGCGCGGCGGCTGAGGGCACGGGGATTAGAGTTTCATGGCCCGCGACACCACCGATGCGACGCCGATCCGCTCGCGCGACGAGCTCGTTGCCTATCTTGAAGCCGGCAACAAGCCGGAAGCGGCGTTCCGCATCGGGACCGAGCACGAGAAGATCCCCTTCACCCTCGGCCGGCACGAGCCGGTTCCCTATGAAGGCGACAAGGGAATCCGGGCGATTCTCGAAGGCATGCGGGACGTGCTCGGCTGGGACCCCATCATGGAAGGCCCGACCATCATCGGCCTTGCGGACCCCCGCGCCGGCGGCGCCATCTCGCTGGAGCCCGGCGGCCAGTTCGAGCTTTCGGGCGCGCCGCTTGTGTCCATCCATGAGACCTGTTCGGAGCTGAACACCCATCTTGCGCAGCTGCGCACGGTGGCCGAGCCGCTCGGCGTCGGCTTCCTCGGCCTCGGCATGAGCCCCAAGTGGAGCCGGGCGGAAACGCCCGTCATGCCCAAGGGCCGCTACAAGATCATGTCCGGCTACATGCCCAAGGTGGGCAAGCTCGGCCTCGACATGATGTTCCGCACCTGCACCGTGCAGGTGAACCTCGACTTCTCCTCCGAAGCCGACATGGTGCAGAAGCTGCGCGTCAGCCTCGCGCTCCAGCCCATCGCCACGGCGCTCTTTGCCAATTCGCCCTTCACCGAAGGGCGGCCGAACGGCTTCCTGACCTTCCGCTCCGAGATCTGGCGCGACACGGACAATGCGCGCTCCGGAATGCTGCCCTTCGCCTTCGAGGACGGCATGGGCTTCGAGCGCTATGTGGACTATGCGCTCGACGTGCCGATGTATTTCATCAAGCGCGGCGATGCCTATATCGACGTGGCCGGCTCGTCCTTCCGCGATCTGCTCGCCGGCCGCCATCCGGCGGTGCCGGGAGAGACCGCGACGCTTGCGGACTGGATCAACCACCTCTCCACCATCTTCCCCGAAGTCCGCCTCAAGCGGTATCTGGAGATGCGCGGCGCCGACGCGGGGCCGTGGGCCAAGCTCTGCGCGCTGCCGGCTCTCTGGGTCGGGCTGCTCTATGACCGGCAGAGCCTTGATGCCGCCTGGCAGCTCGCCAAGGACTGGACGGCCGAGGAGCGCCAGACCCTGCGTGATGAGGTGCCGCGGCTTGGGCTGAAGGCCACCATCGGCGGCCGCACCGTGCAGGACATCGCCCGCGACCTTCTTGCGCTTTCGCGCGCGGGTCTCGTCCGCCGCCGCCAGCTCGACAGCCAGGGCCGGGATGAAACGCGCTTCCTCGCGCCGCTGGAAGAGGTGGTCGCCACCGGCCGTACGCCTGCCGACGATCTGCTGTCGCGCTATCACGGCGTCTGGCAGGGCTCGGTGGAGCCGGTGTTCGAGGAACTCGCCTACTGATCCTGCTTTGGATCGCGTTCTGAAGGATCGGCGCGGCTATTCCGCCGCGTCGGCCTCGGTGAGATTGTCCAGCCCCTGAATGATGTGATGGGCGAGCGCCTCCGCGAGCGCCGAGGGCTCATGCGGGTTGCGCAGCAGGCCGATGTCGCAGGGCGGAAGCGGCGGGAAGCCTTCGGCCGCCCCCAGCACCCGCATGCCGGGGCGCAGGGCCGATTCGGGCACGACCGAGATGGCAAGGCCTGCCAGCACCGCGGCGGAAACCGCCCCATGGTTGGGGCTGCTGTAGAGAATGCGATAGCCGCGCTTTGACTTATGCAGGCCCGCCACCGCCACATCCCGCCACTGGCAGGTGGGCTGGCCGAGGGCGAGCGGCGTCGGCTCCTCCAGATGTGCGGAATGGCGGAGCGATCCCACCCACAGCAGGCGCTCGCGCCGGATTACCTGCACATTGCGGTTGGAGATGTCGGTGGCGGTGATGATGGCAAGGTCGATGGCCCCGGCCGCGATGCTCTCGTTCAGCCTTTGACTTGGCTCGCACACCACCGTCAGCTCGACGGAGGGATGGGTGCGGGAAAACCGGGCCATGATGTCGGGGAGATAGCGGTCGGCGTAATCGTCCGGCACGCCGAGGCAGACGCGGCCGGAGAGAGTCTGGTCGGTGAAGGCCGAGACCGCTTCCAAATTGAGCTTCACGATACGCCGGGCATAGTCCAGCAGCTTTTCGCCGTCCGGCGTCAGCCGCGAGGCGCGGCCGTCACGGGCAAAAAGCGGCCGTCCCACCCGGTCCTCCAGCCGCTTCATCTGCATGGAGACAGCGGACTGGGTCTTGTGTACGACCTCGGCCGCCTTGGTGAAGCTGCCGGTCTCCGCAATGGCGGCGAAGGTCCGCAAATGGTCGGCATCGAGCAGAACGGTCATGGCGCCAGCGTCCCGAAGTCATCACACACGATGATATGAGCGATGAATAACATTCGCTAGTCTGATTCATCGCTCTCGGACACAAGAGGAGCCAACCGCGGCGCAGCGAAATCGGGTGGCCCTCACCCGAGGCCTGGAGGAGTGATGGCGCGCCCCGGTGATGGAGAGCGACATGGCAACCTTCGGTGAAAACAGCAGCGCCTTCTATGCGCCCGTCAGCGTCCGTTTCGGCCTGGCGGCCCGTGCCCTCGTGCGGACGGTGCGCAATATCACCCGTGCCATGATCCATCGCCGGGATGTGGCCACCCTCGGGGAGATGAGCGACGCGATGCTGAAAGACATCGGCCTCGACCGCAGTGACCTGCGCGACGCGGCGGCATCCCCCTGGTGGAGCGATCCGACCGACGTCCTGGTGACCCGCTCCGTGGAGCGGCAGGCCGCCCGGCGACTCGTGCAGCGGGAGCTTCTGCGCCATCGCGGCCTGCCCGAAAAGGGCTGGTGATCGCGCGCACCGTTCCAGAATTCCAATGAGATTGCGGTCGCGCCCCTCGGGACCGCCGCCTTGCCCGCACCGTCCGGTGCGGGCTTTTTCGTATCCGCCTCAGCCCTTGCGGCCGCTGCTCCGGTCGAGCATCTGCGCCCAGACATCGAACGGGTAGAAGCCCGTCGGCCCCGAACTGCGGCTCGGATCAAAGGCGTTGAAGGCCGGCGGGCAGCCCTGCGTGAACAGCTTGGCGAAGAAGTCCTGGAACGGCAAAGCGGGATTCGCCGGTTCGGGCGGCGGGGGAGGGGGCGCCGGGGCGGCCTTCGGGGGCGGTGCCGCGGTCCAGCCCTGAGCCGGGATCTGGAAGGCTGCCATGGACGCGCTGATGGTTTCCGCCAGCGCCTGCCAGGGGTTGTTGCTGCGGGCGTTGGCGCCGCGCAGGCCGAAGGGCGACTGCACCATCATTTGGGCAAACGCATCCACCCACGGATTTCCCGTGGACTGGGGCGCCTGCTGGGCCTGCGGCGGCGAGATGAAATTGTTCAGCGCATCGACCCACGGATTGCCCGTGGGCAGTTGCTGCCCGCTGGCCCGCGCGAGGGAGGCCGCGAGCATCTGGCTCATGGCACCGGAGGCGGCCAGCGATTTGGCAAGACCGCCGAGCAGGAGCGTCGCAAAGGACGGCATCACCTGCTTCACCACGGCGGCAGCGAGGCCGGAGGACGAGGCCGCGTGGTCGGCGACCGCCTTGGCCACGTCGGGACTGCCGAACACGGCTTCCAGCACCGGATCGCCCGGCTTGGCGAGTTCCACGGGCTTCTGCGGCGGGTGCTCGTAGAGCCCGCCGTAGGGGCCGCTCATCATCAGGATGGTGAGATTCGCGAGGCTCTCGGGCGATTGCATGGCCCGCTGGAGCGCCACGGAGAAGGCCGGAATCAGCGCTTCCATCACGCGCTGCGTCTGCTGGGCCGAGAGGCCGTACAGGTTGGCGAGGTTCTCGACGCCGTGCCCGCCTTGGGCGGACTTCAGCAACTGGGTGAACTGATCCATGTATGGCCTCCCCTGAAGGAGACCCTACGCCATCACAGCGCCAAAATCACGGGTCGATGGCCGCCGCATCCTGCGGCGAGGACAAAGGCGGCATTTCCGCTGGCGCCGGGTGGCGGCCGGGCGCGGCCGGTGCACCTGAACGACCGATCTTCTCGATGAGCCGGAACGCGAACACCATGCCCGCGAGCCCGAAGGCCACGGCGCCGAGGCTCTGGCCGAGGATGACCCCGTTCGGCCCCATGAGCTGTCCCCCCGCCCAGGCGAAGGGCACCGTGCCAAGTGTCGCCCGGCCCCAGTTGAACAGCGTGGAGAACAGGGGCGCGCCGAGATTGTTGAAGGCGGCGTTGGAGACGAACAGGGCACCGAGGAACATGAAGCTGCCCGCCGAGACGAGGCAGAAGAACTCCACGATGCCGCGCCCCGCATCTGTCAGCCCGAAACCGGAGGCGATGGGGCCGCGGCCGAGCGCCATGGCCAGCCAGACGAGCAGGACGTAGCAGAGGATCAGCAGCAGGCTGTCGCGCAGCGTGGTGCGCAGCCGGTCGTAGCGGCCGGCACCGAGATTCTGGCCGAAGATGGGGCCGACAGCCCCAGTCAGCGCGAACAGCGGCCCGAACGCCACGGGAATGACGCGCCCGATCACCGCCCAGGCCGCCACCGCCTCGTCTCCGAAGGGGGCGAGGGCGGAGGTGACATAGGCATTGCCCACCGGGGTGGCCACATTGGTGAGGATGGCCGGCCAGGCGATGGACGCGATGGGGCGGAAGTTCTCGGCGATCATCCGCCGGGTCGGCCGCGTCAGCAGGCGATGGTGCTTGCCGCACCAGTAGAGGCCGGCGATGGCCATGAAGAGGCGGGAGGCCGAGCTCGCATAGGCAGCGCCATCAACCCCCAGATGGAGCACGAGGATCAGCAGCGGGTCCAGCAATGCGGTGACGATGCCGCCGCCGAGCGTCACCCACATGGAGCGGCTGGCATCGCCCGTCGCCCGCAGGATGCCGGAGGCGACCATGCCGAGGCCGAGCAGCGGCGTCGAGAGCGTGACCATGAACAGGAAGCGCTCGGCGATGGCGGCGGTGTGTCCGGTGGCGCCGAGGAGGCGGAGGAGGGGATGCAGCAGCGGCAGCGTCACCGCCGTCAGGATGAGGCAGGTGGCGAGCATCAGCACCGCCGCCGTAGTGGCGCGCTGGCGTGCCTCCCGCCGCCGCCCGGCGCCGAGCGCCCGCGAGACGGTGGCGGAGGCCGCGATCATGAGGCCGATGGTGACGGAGGTGACGAAGAACATCACCGTGCCCGCATAGCCGATGGCCGCCGCCAGTTCCGCCTCGCCCAGCAGCGAGATGTAGAAGAGGTTGAGCAGGTCCACCATGAACACGGCGACCAGCCCCACCGAGCCGGTGCCCGTCATGACCGCCACGTGGCGCATGATGGAACCGTGGGTGAAGGTGGGATGGGAACGGGCCATGGGAACCTTGGGGCGGGCGGGGGGCGGGTTCCGGATGCGATCAGGCTGACCGCGCCCGATCCGGCTCCGTGGGCCGGCGGGGGCGGACCATGCCCCAGACCGATGCGGAAGAACACCGCTGACGGCGGCGACCCGTCAGCCGGAGAATTCGGTCTCGTGGGTGAGCACGTCCTGCGCCTCGGGGTTGAGCGGGCGGGCGGGCTTCTCAGGCCGGGTAAGCGGCTCCGGCTCCACCTTGCGGGGCGTGAACTGGTCGAGGCCGGCGTAAAGGCCCTCCTCCATCTGGCGCAGCAGCCGCGCCCGGTCGCGCTCGCGCACCTCGGCGACGCGCTGGCGGGCGGTTTCCGTATCCAGCCCCAGCGATTCCAAGGTCCGCGTGCCGAAGGCGAAGGCCGATTCCAGCGTCTCACGGATCTCGAAATCCACGCCCTTGCGCAGGAGATCCATGGTGTGCACGCGGTCGAAGCTGCGCACGAAGAGGCGGGCCTGCGGCATGGAGGCCTTCACGATCTCCACGATGCGGGTGGCCGTGTCCTTGTCGTCCACGCACACCGCGATGACCTCGGCGGTCTCGGCGCCGGCGGCGCGCAGCACGTCGAGCCGCGTGCCGTCGCCATAATAGATATGCACGCCGAAGCGGCCGGCGCTCTGGATCATCTCCACATCGTTGTCGATGATGGTGACGCCGACATTCTCGGCGAGCAGGCACTGGGAGACCACCTGCCCGAAACGGCCGAAGCCGATCACGAGCACGCTGCCGTTGGCATCCGTGAAATCGTCCGGCTCGGGCTCCGGCGCATCCTTGCGCAGGCGCGGCAGCAGCACCTCAATGCCGGCGAAGGCGAGCGGACCGATCATCATCGTCACCGCGGCCGTAGCGGTGAGGAGAGAGGTCTGCTGCTGGTCGAGGATGCCGTTCGAGAGGGCGAGCGGGAACAGCACGAAGGCGAACTCGCCCGCCGGCATCAGCACGGCGCCCGCCCTGAGCCCGTCCGCGAGATCGCGGTGGTCGCCCCGATAGAGCACGAACACCACGGCGAACTTGATCGCCGTGATGACGAGAGCGCCGGAGAGCACGGGACCGAGGTAGGGAATGACAACCTTCAGGTCCAGCGACATGCCGACGCCCATGAAGAACAGCGCCAGCAGCAGCCCGCGGAAGGCGTCGATATTGGCTTCTAGCTCGTGCCGGAAGGTGCTTTCCGACAGCAGCAGGCCGGCAAGGAAGGCGCCCAGCGCCATGGACAGGCCGGCAAACGCCATGAGGCCCGCAGCGCCCATCACCACGAGGAGGGCGGCCGCCGTCATCGCCTCGCGCGCGCCGGTGCGGGCCAGCAGGCGGAACAGCGGATTGAGGAGATAGCGCCCCGCCACCACCACCACGGCGATGGCGCCGATCATGGCGCCGGCCTGGAGCAGCACGCCGGTAGGATTGCGCGGTGTCGCGGATTCGCCCGGCGCCAGCAGGGGCACCAGTGCCAGCAGCGGCACGATGGCGATGTCCTGCAACAGCAGGATGGAGAAGGCCCGCTGGCCATAGCCGGACGAGACGTCGCCACGCTCCGAGAGCAACTGGAGCGCGATGGAGGTGGCCGACATGGCGAGCGCGAGGCCCGAGATGACCGCCGCCGCCCAGCCGAAGCCGAGCAGCATTTCCACCACTGCGATCACTGCGCCGGTGAGCAGAAGCTGCGCCGTGCCGAGGCCGAAGATGTAGCGCCCCATGGAAAGGAGGCGGGAGGGCTGGAGCTCGAGGCCGATGAGGAAGAGCAGCAGGACGACGCCGAGCTCGGCCACCGTGATGACGGTGGAGGGGTCTGCCACGCTGAGGCCGGCCGGGCCGATGGCGACGCCGGCGGCGAGATAGCCGACCACCGGCGAAAGGCCGAGGCGGCGGGCGATGGGAACGGAAACGACGGCCGCGGCGAGGAAGGCGAGGGCGCTCAGGAAGAGCGTGTGTTCATCGCCATGCATCCGCTCCGTCTCCCCGCGGCCCGCCAGAGCATCCGTGGCGCCTCCCGCACTGCAGGGCGGCACCGGCCAGCGCTCTCTCTACCAAAGAATCGGAGACGGTGTCACGGCTTGGGACCAATGATCCCGCCGGTCGGCTCCATGGGCGTGCCTTTTGGAACCCAAGCATGGCCAAACCGTGCCGGCGGCGGAAAATCCGGCCCGCCGCGTGTGGATGGCGGGGGGCCGATGGCCCGGCTTATTTCAGGGCGTCGAAGCCGGGACCGAAGCCGTTGAGGCTCAGCGGAATGCCGATGCCTTCCTCGGGGGTCTGGAAGATGATGAAGGTGGCCATCTTGCCGGCGCGCAGGCGGCCGATGAGTGTGTCGTCCATCACCACCTCGGCGACGCAGCCGTTGGGCAGGCAGCGCACGAAGCCGGCGCGACCCACGTCCGCATCGTCGATCTTGAGGCCGAGGCCGGAGGGCAACAGCACGCCGAGGGGGGCGAGCACACGCAGCAGGCGGCTCTTCTGGTCGGCGGTGCGCAGGATAATGACGGTGAGGCCGACGTTGGGCCGGTCGTCCGCCTGCACGCTCTGGAGCAGGACGCACTGCTCGCTCTGGGCGCCGGGCGGCGTGTCGCAGCGGATCTGCCACTCGCCGAAGGTCTGCTTCACCACGCCCTGGGCGGAAGCGGGCGTCGCCTGGCTGACGCCGAGGAGCAGGCCGATGAGGGCGGCCGCCGGCGCAAGGGCGCGCATCCGGGGCAGCGCCGAGGCAATCAGGCGGAAGGGCAGCATGGGCATCACCAAACAGGGCTCCAGCCAAGCAAGCAGGATGCCTGCGGCCGTTGAAATGTCTCGTCTGTGCTTAAGGAGCCTGCCGTCCATGTCAAGAATGAGAACGCCCGGCTCCTTCTCCTGAGGATGTTTCCATCCCCGCGGCATGAAGCGTGAATCGGGTGGACGTTTTCTAAACGCCGGTGCCGATGCACATCCGCGGCGCCTTCCAATCCGACTTTGTGTCGCATGTGGGGCAGGGGTGTGCTGATTGCGGCTCGTCGCAAATTTGTGTTTGATGTAAATCAAGAAAGAAGCCAAAGCGCCGCTGTGCGGTAAAAGTGCACGGCAATCACGGGTTGTGTGCCCGGGCGTTTGGGCGCCAGGGAAGACACGTCCGGCGGCTCTGCCGCCCTCGGAGAGGGCCTAAGATGATTTCATTGCGCCGCGCCGGTGCGCTCGCTGTTGCTGCCTCCTGCTGGATGGGCCTGTCGCTTGCGGCCGCCCATGCGGGATTGGGGCAACCGTCCGACTGGCAGATGAACCTTCAGCAGGCGGCGACGCCGGTGATGGAGAGCATTCGCTCCTTCAACACTTTCCTGCTGGTGATCATCTCGTCCATCGTGCTGTTCGTGCTCGTGCTGCTGGCGATCTGCATCGTCCGCTTCAACGAGAAGGCCAATCCGGTCCCCTCCAAGACCACGCACAACACGCTGCTGGAAGTGGCCTGGACGGTCGTGCCGGTGATGATCCTGGTGGCGATCGCCATTCCCTCCTTCCGCCTGCTGCATCTCGAGCTGCACACGCCCGAGCCGGACATGACGGTGAAGGTGACGGGGCACCAGTGGTACTGGTCCTACGAATATCCCGACAATGGCGGTTTCGGCTTCGATTCGCTGATGGTTGCGGAGAAGGACCTGAAGCCCGGCCAGCCGCGCCTGCTGGCGGTGGACAATGAGGTGGTGGTGCCGGTGAACAAGGTGGTGCGCATCCACGTCACCAGCGCCGACGTCATCCACTCCTTCGCCGTGCCGTCCTTCGGCGTGAAGATCGACGCGATTCCGGGCCGCCTCAACGAGTCGTGGTTCAAGGCGACCAAGGAAGGCGTGTATTATGGCCAGTGCTCGGAGCTCTGCGGCCGCGACCACGCCTTCATGCCGCTGGCGGTGCGCGTGGTGAGCCAGCAGGATTTCGATGCCTGGCTGGCGCAGGCCAAGCAGAAGTTTGCTGACACGCAGGCGCCGGTGCCCACGCAGGTGGCGGACGCCGCCCCGGCGCGCTGAGCCTTCCGCCCGCCGTAGCATGCGGGCGGGCGATCTGACATTCGCGGGTGGCGCATCGCCATCCAGGGGCCGCCCCGGCGGCCCGCATCAGGGATCAGGGCAGGCCGCGAACGCCGACGGCGCCCTTCGGGATCGAGGACTGGACCATGGCCACTCAGGCAGCATCCTACGGCGCCCATGACGACCACGTGCCGACCGGCTGGCGGCGCTGGGTGTTCTCCACGAACAACAAGGACATCGGCATCATGTACCTGATCTTCGCCATCGTGGCGGGGATCGTGGGCGGCGCCCTGTCCATCGGCATCCGGCTGGAGCTCATGGAGCCCGGCCTCCAGTACTTCAAGAATCCGCAGACGTTTAACGTCTTCACCACGGGCCACGGCCTCATCATGATCTTCTTCATGGTGATGCCCGCGCTGATCGGCGGCTTCGGCAACTACTTCGTGCCGCTGATGATCGGCGCCCCCGACACCGCCTTCCCGCGCATCAACAACATCGCCTTCTGGCTGCTGGTGCCGGCCTTCGCGCTGGCCATCATGTCGCTGTTCGTGGAAGGCGCGGCGGGCTCCGACGGCTTCGGCGGCGGCTGGACCATCTATCCGCCGCTCTCCTCCAAGCTCGGCCATCCCGGCCCGGCCATGGATCTGCTCATCTTCTCGCTGCACGTGGCGGGCGCTTCGTCCATCCTCGGCGCGATCAATCTCATCACCACCATCTTCAACATGCGCGCCCCCGGCATGACGCTGCACAAGATGCCGCTGTTTGCCTGGGCGCAGCTCATCACCGCCTTCCTGCTGCTGCTGTCGCTGCCCGTGCTCGCCGGTGCCATCACCATGCTGCTGACGGACCGCAACTTCGGCACCACCTTCTTCGATCCGGCGGGCGGCGGCGATCCGATCCTGTTCCAGCACCTGTTCTGGTTCTTCGGCCACCCCGAGGTCTACATCCTCATCCTGCCGGGCTTCGGCATCATCTCGCACATCATCTCCACCTTCTCGCGCAAGCCCGTGTTCGGCTATCTCGGCATGGCCTATGCGATGGTGGCGATCGGCGTGGTGGGCTTCGTGGTGTGGGCGCACCACATGTACACGGTGGGCCTGTCAGCCTCGACACAGTCCTACTTCGTTGCCGCGACCATGATCATCGCGGTGCCGACGGGCGTGAAGATCTTCTCGTGGATCGCCACCATGTGGGGCGGCTCGCTGCAGTTCCGCACGCCCATGCTGTGGTCGATCGGCTTCATCTTCCTGTTCACGGTGGGCGGCGTGACCGGCGTCGTGCTGTCCAACGCCGGCATCGACCGCTCGCTGCACGACACCTATTACGTGGTGGCCCATTTCCACTACGTGCTCTCTCTCGGCGCCGTCTTCGCCATCTTCGCCGGCTGGTACTACTGGTTCCCGAAGATGAGCGGTTACATGATCCCGGAATTCTGGGGCAAGCTGCACTTCTGGGTCACGTTCATCGGCGTGAACATGGTGTTCTTCCCGCAGCACTTCCTCGGCCTTGCCGGCATGCCGCGCCGCTATGCGGACTATCCGGACGCCTTCGCCCACTGGAACTACATCTCCTCCATCGGCTCCTACATCTCGGGCGTCGCGGTGATCATCTTCCTCATCGGCACGGCGCTGGCCTTCGTCCGCAAGGAGAAGGCGGGCGACAATCCGTGGGGGGCGGGTGCCACCACCCTCGAGTGGACCCTTCCGTCTCCGCCGCCGTATCACCACTTCGAGGTGCTGCCGCGCATCAAGTGAGGTCCGCCGGACGGAGCAGGGGTCCGCCCCTGCTCCGTCCGGGTCCGCTCCGGCCATGCGCCGGACGCCGGTCACCTCCAGGGTGCGGGCGCGAGGGGCAGGGCTTCAGGGTTGCGTTGCCTCCCCTCTGGCGGCATTGAAGCGGGCCGGCCTCCGTTTTTTCCCGGAGGCCCAGTTCCGGCCCCAGCGTCCGGCACGGCGCCGGGCCGGACCCGGTGGATGAGAAGTCATGAGCGACGTGAGCGTAGGATTGAACGAGAATGCGGGGCGCAGCCTCGCACCGCAGGCCTCGGAAGGGCTTGGAACCCCGCGGGACTACATCTCCCTGCTGAAGCCGCGCGTGATGTCGCTGGTGATCTTCACCGCGCTCGTCGGTCTCGTGCGCGCGCCTGATCACGTTCATCCCGTCATCGCCTTCACCGCCATTCTCTGCATCGCGGTCGGCGCCGGTGCCGCCGGTGCGCTCAACATGTGGTGGGACGCGGACATCGACGCCGTCATGTCCCGCACCCAGCGCCGCCCCATTCCGGCCGGCCGCGTCACGCCGCGGGAGGCGCTCGCCTTCGGCCTGACGCTGGCCGCCTTCTCGGTGGTCGTGCTGGGCCTCCTGGTGAATGTGCTGGCCGGCGCGCTGCTGGCCTTCACCATCTTCTTCTACGTGGTGGTCTACACCATGTGGCTGAAGCGCTCGACCCCTCAGAACATTGTCATCGGCGGGCTTGCGGGCGCGTTGCCGCCCATGGTCGCCTGGGCGGCCGCTTCGGGCAGCATCAGCCTCGAGAGCGTCATCCTTGTCGCCATCATCTTCTTCTGGACCCCGCCGCACTTCTGGGCGCTGTCCCTCTATCGGGCGGATGACTATGCCCGCGCCGGCGTGCCCATGCTGCCGGTGACGGCGGGGCCGGACGAGACGCGCAAGCAGATCCTGCTCTACACGCTCTTCCTCGTGCCGCTGGCCCTCTCCCCGGTGATGCTGGGCGAGGCGGGCCTCGCTTATGGCGTGGTCGCGGGCGTCACCGGCCTCGGCATGCTGCTGCTGGCGGTGAATGTCTATCGCCGCCGCACCGGCCCCGCCGCCGTCACCGCCGCCAAGAAGCTCTTCGGCTTCTCCATCCTGTATCTGTTCCTGCTGTTCGCCACCCTTCTGGCGGAAGCGCTGGTGAGGGGGATGTGAGCCCTTGGGTCAGACGGTGAAGCGAAAGCCGGCCCCGCCGCCGGAGCGCAAGACGCCTCCGGCGCCGCCGCCCCCCGAGGACGGCGTGGTGCTGACCCCGGAGCAACTGCGCCGGCGGCGCGCCCGCTCCATCGCGATCGCTTCCGTGCTCGGCTTCCTGGTGATCCTCTTCTACGTGGTCACCATCGTGAAGCTGGGACCCGGCGTGGTGTTGAACCGACCCTTGTGAGGTAGCCATGGACACGCGCGAGACCGCCGAGAAGACCGCCGGGGCCGAGCCCTCCGCCGATGTCTCGCGCGCGCCTCGTGCCTCCCGCCGCAACGGCCGGGTCGTGGTCGGATGTGTGCTCTTCGTCGCTGCCATGGTGGGCGTGACCTACGCCTCGGTGCCGCTCTATCGCGCCTTCTGCAGCATGACCGGCTTCGGCGGCGCCACGCGCACCGCCGAAGGGGCGGCGACCAAGGTGCTGGATCGCAAGATCACCGTGCGCTTCGATGGCAACGTCGCCCCCGGCCTGCCGTGGGACTTCCGGCCCGAAGCCACCAGCACCGAGGTGAAGGTCGGCGAGACCAGCATGGCCTATTACTTCGCGGCCAGCCGCGGCAGGTCCGAGACCTATGCCAACGCAACCTATAATGTGATGCCCTCCACGGCGGGCGCCTATTTCGTGAAGCTGCAGTGCTTCTGCTTCAACGAGCAGAAGCTGGAGGCCGGCGAGAAGGTGGACATGCCCGTGGTCTTCTACATCGACCCCGCCATCGCGGATGATCCGGAGATGGACGGGCTCACCACCATCACCCTGTCCTACACCTTCTTCCCGGCGGCGGCGCAGGCTGCCGCGCCCGCTCCGAAGCAGAAGGTGCCCATGTGACGACGGGGCCCATGTGACGATCGGGTCCCTGACGCGGGGCGTGGCATCTCGCCGCGCCGAGGACACGCAAGGGTTTCAAGACTAACCATCCGCGCCAGATCGGCGCAGATGTGGCATACTGGAAACGGGATAGAAGGGGAGGCCGCGTCAGATGGCCGAAGGACACGCCAAGCATCACGATTACCACGTGGTCGATCCGAGCCCGTGGCCGATCATCGGAGCCATCGCCGCCTTCGTCGGCGCGTCCGGCGCGGTGCTGTGGATGCACGGCGGCTCGGCGCTGCCCATGTCGCTGGGCCTGCTCGGCATCTGCTACACCATGTTCGGCTGGTGGCGCGACATCGTGCGCGAAGGCCATATTGGCTTCCACACGAACGTGGTCCAGATCGGATTCCGCTACGGTACGATCCTCTTCATCGCCTCCGAGGTGATGTTCTTCGTCGCCTGGTTCTGGGCCTTCTTCGATGCCTCGCTCTTCACCGGCGAGGCCATCAACTACCAGCGGATGGAGTTCACCGGCGGCGTGTGGCCCCCCAAGGGCATCGAGCCGCTCTCGCCCTGGCACCTGCCACTGCTCAACACCCTTATCCTGCTCACCTCCGCCACTACCCTCACCTGGGCGCACCATGCCCTGCTCGAAGGCGACCGGCAGGGCGTGAAGTGGGGCCTGTGGTGCACCGTCGGCCTTGGGCTGATCTTCAGCCTCTGCCAGGCCTACGAGTATCTCCACGTTCACTTCGCCTTCTCGGGCAACATCTACGGCGCCACCTTCTTCATGGCGACGGGCTTCCACGGCTTCCACGTCATCGTCGGCACCATCTTCCTGATCGTCTGCCTGCTGCGGGTCTATCTCGGCGACTTCACGCCGCAGAAGCACTTCGGCTTCGAGGCGGCGGCCTGGTACTGGCACTTCGTGGACGTGGTCTGGCTGTTCCTCTTCACCTTTATCTATGTGTGGGCAGCCGCCGGCCACGGCGGGCACTGATCCTGCGCCACATCCGGAAAAAGGGGCGGCGCATCGGCCGCCCCTTTTTGCTGCCGGCGGAGGTCCCATGAATTCCGAGCATTATTACGAGCCGGTCTCCCCGATCGCCGCCGGCCTTGCCTGCCGCTGCCCCCGCTGCGGCCGGGGCAAGCTCTACAAGGGCTTCCTCGATCTCGCCCCGCGCTGCGAGGCCTGCGGTCTCGACTATGGCTTCATTGATGCCGGCGACGGGCCGGCCGTGTTCGTCATCCTCATCGGCGGCGCGCTGGTGGTGGTGCTGGCGCTGTGGGTGGAGGTGAAGTACGAGCCGCCCCTCTGGCTGCATGCACTCCTCTGGATCCCGGCCATCCTCGGCGTGACGCTCGGGCTGCTGCGCCCCTTCAAGGCGGTGCTGATCGCCCTGCAATATCGCAACAAGGCCGCGGAGGGCCGGCTGAGCGGCGGAGACGGGCCACCGTGACGGACGCCCTGGAAGCGGAGCGGCCACCGGCGGGGCGTATCTGGCCGCTGCTGCTGGCCGCCGGCTGCGCCTTCCTCATACTCATCGGCCTTGGCACGTGGCAACTGGAGCGGCGGGCGTGGAAGCTGAACCTCATCCGCCAGGTGGACAGCCGGGTCGAGGCACCGCCTCACGCACTGCCGCCGCCCTCGGGCTGGGCGGGCCTCACGCGGGCGCGGGACGAATATGACCATGTGACCGCCACCGGCACGTTCGACCACGGCAAGGAAACGCTCATCTACACCGTGCTCTCGGATGCGGCGGGGCCGCAGAAGGGGCCGGGCTTCCTCGTGGTGACGCCGCTGCATCTGGCGGGAGGCGGCGCGGTGCTCGTCAATCGCGGCTTCGTGCCCGAGGCGGCGCGTGCGCCAGCCCAGCGGGCGGCGGGGCAGGTGGCGGGCCAAGTGACCGTCACCGGCCTGCTGCGCTTTCCCGAGGAGGCGAGCTATTTCGTCCCCGCCAACGATCCCGCCCGCAATGCCTGGTATCGCCGCGATCCCGTGGAAATCGCCGCCGCGCGGGGGCTCGCCGACGCCGCGCCGTTCCTGATCGATGCCGACGGCACGCCCAATCCCGGCGGGCTGCCGCAGGGCGGCGAGACGCGCCTCGCCTTCTCCAACCGGCATCTGGAATACGCTTTGACCTGGTACGGGCTCGCGGCCGCCCTCGTCGGCGTCACCGTCGCCTACCTGCTGCTGCGCCGCCGCGCGCATCGTGCGGCTTCCTGAGGACACGCATGCCGCCCGACCTTCCCCACGCCAGCCCCGTCCGCCAAGATGCGGCGCGGAGGACGCAGAATGGCGCGCACGGATGCGATCGTACTCGGGGCGGGAATCGTCGGCGTCAGCGCCGCCCTGCATCTTCGCGAACGCGGGCTCTCGGTCACGCTGATCGACCGTGCGCAGCCCGGCGAAGGCACCTCCTTCGGCAATGCGGGCGTCATCGAGGGCAGCGGCCTCCTGCCCACCTCCTTGCCCTACGACCCGGTGGTGCTGCTGAAGCATGCGCTCAAGCTCTCGCCCCAGAGCAACTACCGGCTTGGGGCGCTGCCGGGGCTCGCGTCGTGGCTCATCGCCTATTTCAAGGCCTCCGCGCCGGCGGCGCAGGCGAACATCGCCCGCGACCTGCGCCCTTTGATGGCGCAGGCGCGAGGTGAGCATCGCCGGCTGGCGGAAGAGGCGGGCGTGCCGGGCCTGCTGTCGCCCACCGGCTATCTGAAGGTCTATCGCACCGCCGCCGATTTCGCCGCCACCTCCACCGAGCGGCAATTGGCGGACGACCTCAACATCCCCTTCCGGGTACTGGACGAAGCGGGCGCCCGCGCCCTGGAGCCGCTGCTGACGGGGCCGTTCGCCGCCGCCATCCACTGGCCGGATTGCGACAATGTGAGCGATCCCGGCGGGCTGGTGAAAGCCTATGCCCGGCTGCTGGAGCGGCGGGGGGGCCTGCTCGTGCGCGGGGATGCCCGCAGCCTCCGGCGCAGCGGCAGCCTCTGGCGCGTGGAGACCGCGGAGGGGCCCGTGGATGGCCAGATCGCCGTGGTGGCGCTCGGCCCCTGGAGCCTCGATGCGCTGAAGGGCCTCGGCCTCCCCCAGCCGCTGCCGCTGGCGGTGAAGCGCGGCTACCACATCCATTTCGAGCCGAAGCCGGGCCAGCTTCTCAACCGTGGCATCGTCGATCGCGCCGGCGGTTTCGCCCTGCAGGGCACCAAGAGCGGCATCCGGGCCACCACGGGCATCGAATTCGCCCGCCGGGATGATCCGGCGACCCATCGGCAGGTCCGGCAGGTGATTGCCGGCGTGCGCCGTCTCGTGGACGTGGGTCCGCAGGTTCACGCCGAGCCGTGGCTCGGCTTCCGGCCCGCCTTTCCGGATTCCAAGCCGGTGATCGGCCGGGCGCCCGGCCATGCCGATCTCTTCCTCGATTTTGGCCACAGCCACTGGGGCCTGACGCTCGGTCCCGTCTCGGGCCGCCTGCTGGCGGATCTGGTGATGGGCGTCACGCCCTTCACCGATCCGACGCCGTTCTCGCCCGCGCGTTTCGCCGCCGCCTGAGGGCGGCCCGCGTCAGCGGGTGTAGAAGGCGGCCGGCCGCTTGCCTTCGCGGAAATAGCCATAGAGCGCCGCGACGCCCGCCGCTTGCACCAGAAGGCCCGGCAGCAGCGCGGCGAGGTCCATGAAGGTCACGTCGCCGGGCGTGATCATGCTGCGGATGGAAAACTGGCAGAAGGCGGTGACGGCCACCCACACCGCCAGCGCCAGCGGCACGAGCGTCAGCGCATGGCGTGAGCGCAGGATGGTGAGCGCCACCGTCGTCACCGCCCAGACATAGAGAACGAATTGCGGCACGAGGCCGAGCCGCAGCATCTGCGCGGAGGCGGACGAGCCGGAAAACGAATCCGCAATGGCGGAGAAGGCTCCCTGCGGCCCCATGGCCGAGATGAGCGTGAACAGGCCGGCCAGCGGAACGGCGGTGATGCCGCAGGCGCACCAGAAGATGATGGCCAGCAGGCCGCCGAGGGCGCCGGGCTGCGCGGAGCGGCGGCGGGGCTTCGGGATCGGCGGCAAGGCGGACATGGCGGCTCCTGAAGAGGCGAGGCTCCAGGTCGGAGCCGGTTCGCGGCTGATCTAGCACAGGACGGCGCGAAATCAGCCTCGTCCCCGCACCGCGCCCGGAAACAGGTCGCGCCAGGCGGGCTGCGCGCCAGCGAAGGGCAGGGCCGTCGCCTCATAGACCGCCCGTGCCACTGCCCGCGCCAGCACCGCCGCCGCCGTGGCGCCGATGGCGAGGAGATCGCCGATGGGGTCCGAGAGCGTCGCCTGCCCGGTGGCCAGAGCGAAGACGCAGTCGCCATCGAGCGGCGTGTGGACGGGATAGAGCGAGAGGGCGAGCCCATCCTGCGCCATCACCGCGAAGTGGCGGGTCTGGGCGCTGGTGAGATCGGCATCCGTCGCGACGACCGCGATGGTGGTGGCGGTCTTCGGCGTCGTGCCCTTGAGATGGATGCCGCCGCCGTCCGCCGGGAGCGGCACGGGCAGGCCGAGGCCGCCGAACTCGCCGTTGCGCTCGAAGGGGGCGGCGCGGAAATGCGGACCCTCGCCCATGAGCGGGCAGCCCAACGCGTTCACCGCCACCAGCGCGCCCACGCGATGGCCGGTCGGCGCGATCGCGGAGGCCGAGCCGAGGCCGCCCTTCATCCGGGCAGTGGTGGCGCCCGTGCCGGCTCCGACGCTGCCGAGGGCGAAGTCTTCGCCCGCCGCCTCGCCGGCCGCGTAGCCGAGGTCGCGATAGGGTGAATGCCGGCCCCAGTGCTTGTCGCCGCCGTTCAGGAGATCGAACAGGATGGCCGAGGGCACGATGGGGACGCGGATGTCCTTCACCAGATAGCCGCGCCCGTGCGCCGCGAGCCAGCTCGTCACGCCGGAGGCGGCGTCGAGCCCATAGGCCGAGCCGCCGGAAAGCACGATGGCGTCCACATGGGGCACGGTGGCGGCGGGGTCGAGCAGGTCCGTCTCGCGCGTGCCCGGCGCGCCGCCGCGCACGTCCACCGCCGCTACGGCGGGCGGATGGCACAGGATGGCGGTGACGCCGGAGCCGAGCTTCAGGTCGGTGGCATGGCCCACCGTCAGGCCGGGCACGTCGGTGAGGAGATTGCGCATGGCGGCACCGGGGAATCAGGACAGGACGGCAGGGTAGGGCGGGAGGGCGCGGCTTCACAACGCGGGGAGGCACGGGGCGCAGGGCTTGCCGCTGGCGCGCGATGGGGCCAAGACACGGGAGCCCGCCCGTGCGGAGGCGGGGCGTAGCACCCAAGGGTCCGATGGCCGACGTTTCGCTGCCCGCCGCCTTCCTTGCCGGCCTTGCCAGCTTTCTCTCCCCCTGCGTGCTGCCGCTGGTGCCGCCCTATCTGTGCTACATCGGCGGCGCGACCCTCGACGACCTCACCAATGCCGAGCCGCTGCGTCAGGTGGCCCGCCGGGCCTTCTATGGGGCAGTGCTGTTCGTCTCCGGCTTCACCGTTGTGTTCGTGCTGCTGGGAGCGGGGGCGTCCGCCATCGGCAATGTGCTGCGCGCTCATCTCGACACGCTCTCGCTCATCGCCGGCATCGCCATCATCCTGATGGGCCTCAACTTCCTCGGCGTGTTCCGCATCGCCTTGCTCTCGCGCACCGCGCGCGCCCATGTGGCGGAGCCGACAGGCGTATGGGGCGCCTTCGTGATGGGCCTTGCCTTCGCCTTCGGCTGGACGCCCTGCCTCGGCCCGGTGCTTGGCGCCATCCTCGCGGTCGCGGGCTCGGAGGCGACGGTGACGAAGGGGGCAGCGCTGCTCGCGGTCTATTCCGCCGGCCTCGGTGTGCCCTTCCTGCTGGCGGCACTCGCCGTGCGGCCCTTCCTCAAGAGCCTCGCCCACATGCGGCGCTTCCTGCCGGTGGTTGAGAAGGTGATGGGCGGCGTGCTGGTGCTCACGGGCATCGCCTTCCTGTCCGGCGGCATCGCCAGCATGAGCTACTGGCTGCTCGAAACCTTCCCTATCCTTAGCACGCTCGGCTGACGATCCCGATCAGGAACTGGCGTCGCGCAGGCGCGGATTGGGCGCCTTGGCCGCATTGCGGGCTCCAAGCGCGGCGTCGATGCGGGCGAGCGTCAGCTGGGTCTCGCTCTCGACCGTGCGCGAGAGGGCAAGGCGCTGGCCCTCCTCGGCGATCTGCCGGCAGGCATCGGGATTGGCCCGGCACCAAGCAATCTTTTCCTTGAGGTCGGAGAGGTCCGCCTTCACCGGCACATAATGGATCCACGGCACCAGCGCGTCATAGAACCACTGCCGGAAGCCATAGGGCGAGGCGACCTTGATGACGCAGCAGCCGAGCAGCAGGCGCGAGAAGAAGTTCATCCAGGCGGCGGAGAAGCCGTCGATGTCGATGGCATAGCGCACCTTGGCCCAGCTCAGCGGATCGAGGCGCTCCTTGCTGATGCCATAGGGCGCGAGGTCGGCCCGGCCGGCGAAGGCGACGTCCACGCCCGGCTCGTCGCGGAGCGCGAGGCACATGCGCACCCGCTGGCGCAGCATCGGGTTGCCGGCGTCCATCCAGCTATGGGCGATCTCGCCCTGGCCGGACGGCGCCCCACGCCAGCGCACGACGTCCTCGCGCTCCGCCCATGGCACGCTATGGGCGATGGCCCGATAGGGCGCGTAGATGCGCGGCGTCATGAAGGATCGGTCCGGCACCAGCACGGCGTCGGGATGGTTGGAACAGAATGTGAGGACGCGGGGCGTGGCGCTGTGGTCGGCGAGGCTCGTCTCCAGGGCGTCCGCATTCGAGCGGGAGGCGAAATAGGCCATGATGGCCCCGCGCTTCCAGAGGCTGTTGATGCGGTCGCGCTTGAGGAGCTCGCCGCCGGCGGTCGCCACCAGCCAGCGCCCGTCATTCTCGAAGGAGAGGCCGTCCTCGCGGCCGGCGCCGGCATTCACCCAGACCCGGCGTCCGGCGGGCACCACGGTTCCGAAGCGCGCGGCAACCATCGCCCGCAGCACAGGCCCGGGTACGGCTTGGAACAGGAGGTCGGATAAAGCGGCCATCGGCTAGGGCTTATAAGGCCAATGCCCCCCTGTCCGGTAGGGGGCAAATGCTCCACGGCGCGAACGTGATGGGCCTGCCGTTGCGGAATTCGAACCGCTCCGGCGCAAAAGAAAACGCCCGCGCATGGCGCGGGCGTCTCCCTGTCAGATGGATATGATCGGCAGGGCCGGATCAGAGTTCCGAATAGCCGCCGTCCTTCCAGACGTAGACCACATAGTCGAGCTTGGTCAGGTCGCCCTTCTTGTCGAAGGCGAGCGGGCCGAGCACGGTGTTGAAGGTGGCGCCGGAGTGCATGTAGTCGGCGACCTTCTTCGGGTCGAGGGACTTCGTGGCCTCGGCCGCCTGCTTGATGATCTGCACTGCGGCGTAGGAATAGAGCACGTAGCCTTCCGGATCGATGCCCTTGGCCTTGAAGCGGTCCACCACTTCCTTGGCGGCGGCGTTCTTGCGCGGATCGGGGCCGAAGGTCATCAGCGTGCCTTCGGCGCCGGGGCCGGCGATGGTCCAGTATTCCTTGTCGGTGATGCCGTCGCCGGAGAACAGGACGGTCTTCATGCCCTGATCGCGCATCTGGCGCACCAGCAGGCCAGCTTCCGGGTGCAGGCCGCCGTAATAGAGTACCTCGACGCCGGCTGCCTTCAGCTTGGAGACGAGGGCGGAGTAGTCCTTCTCGCCGGGCGTGATGCCCTCATAGACCACTTCCTTCACGCCACCCTTGTTGATGGCCTTCTGGGTCTCGTCGGCAAGGCCCTTACCATAGGGGGTCTTGTCGTGGACGATGGCGATCTTCTTGTCCTTCAGGTTCTTCAGGATGTACTCGCCGGCCACCGCGCCCTGCTGGTCGTCGCGGCCGCAGGTGCGGAACACGTTCCAGAGCTTGCGCTCGGTGAAGGTCGGGTTGGTGGAGGCGGGCGTGATCTGGAGGATGCCGCCTTCCTCATAGTTGGTGGAGGTCGGGATCGAGACGCCCGAGTTGAAGTGGCCCACGACGTATTTCACGCCGTCGGAGATGAACTTGTTGGCGACGGAGGTTCCCTGCGCCGGGGTGGAGGCGTCGTCGCCCACGAACACCTGGATCTTCTGGCCGAGGATGCCGCCGGACGCATTGATGTCCGTGACGGCCTGCTCGACGCCGTTCTTGAGCTGGGCGCCGAAAGCGGCATTCGGGCCGGTCATGGGACCGGCCACGCCCAGCTTCACCTGGGCCTGAGCCTGGGCCGCGAAGGCCAGGCCGGCGCCAAGCGCAAGACCGGCAAGTAGAAGCTTCCTCATCCGTATCTCCTCTGGTTTTTCCAGCGGTCGCGAGACGGAACCCGCGAGGCCGGCTGCAACGGGCAGATGTGTGACTGGTACAGTCGATTCAGGGACGTGGATGCCCGCCATTCTGCCGCAAATCCGTCCCCTGTCGATGGGGGAGGCGGGGCTGCGGCAGCGTGGCGTTCAGCCCTGGCGCGGACGCCAGGCGAGGGGGCCGGAGCTCTCGTAGAGCCAGCCGTAGCGAAGCGTCATCTGCTGCTTGCGCACCGTGCGGAATCCAAGGCTCGCAATGGAAAACAGGATGACCAGCTCGACCAGGAAATACTTCAGCGACAGCAGCGTGCCGTGGAACAAGGCGAAGTGGCAGAAGCGCACCGCGCAGGTCACGAGCACGGAATAGACCAACACCAGCAGGAAGGGGCTCCACACCTTCGCCACCGCGCGCCCGGACATCCAGGCAGCGCCGCCGCCGAGGAAGACGGTCACCAGCAGGAAGTCGCCGAGGGACACCTCGACCACCCATTGCGGATGCAGCACGAAGGCCGCCACCACCGCGACCAGCGCGATGACAGGCAGCAGCACCATGGGGGCCCAGCGGCGGCCGGGATCGGGAGAGGGGGCAACCATGGCTCAGTGTCCTCCTTCCAGATACGCGGCCTTCACCTCGGGCCGCTCCAGCAGTTCCTTGCCGGTGCCGCTCATGGTGACGGTGCCGTTCACCAGCACATAGGCCCGGTGGGCGAGCTTGAGTGCATGGTAGGCGTTCTGCTCCACCAAGAAGACGGTGAGCCCCTCGGTGCGGTTGAGGTCGCGGATGGCGTCGAAGATCTGCTTCACGACCAGCGGCGCGAGGCCGAGCGAGGGCTCGTCCAGCAGCAGCAGGCGGGGGCGGGTCATCAGCGCGCGGGCGATGGCGAGCATCTGCTGCTCGCCGCCGGAGAGGGTGCCGCCGCGCTGGTACAGGCGTTCCTTCAGGCGCGGGAAGAGCGCGAACATGCGCTCCAGATCCTCCTGGAAATGGGCGTTGCCGTCCACGGCCGCACCCATCTGGAGGTTCTCATAGACCGTCATGCGGCCGAAGATGCGCCGTCCCTCGGGAGACTGGGCGATCTTGAGGCGCATGATCTCGTGGGTCGGCATGCGGGTGATGTCCCGCCCGTCGAAGATCACGGACCCTTCGCGGGCGCGGGGGGAGCCGCAGACGGTCATCATCAGCGTGGACTTGCCGGCGCCGTTGGCGCCGATGAGGGTGACGATCTCGCCCTCGTTCACCTCCACGTCCACGCCCTTCAGGGCGACGATGTTGCCGTAATAGGTCTTGACCCCCTTTACGGAGAGCAGCGCCGTCATAGGCCCACCTCCGCTTCCACGGCCTCGACCGCATCCTCGTCCACGCCGAGATAAGCGGCGATGACGGCGGGATCGGAGCGTACCTCCGCCGGTGTGCCGTCGGAGATCTTGCTGCCGTATTCCAGCACGATCACATGGTCCGAGATTTCCATCACCACCGACATGTCATGCTCGATCAGCAGCACCGAGGTGCCGTAATCGGCGCGGATGGACAGGAGCAGCGTGTTGAGCGCGGCTGATTCCTTCGGATTGAGGCCGGCGGCGGGCTCGTCGAGGCACAGGAGCACCGGCTCCGTACACATGGCACGGGCGATCTCCAGCCGCCGCTGGTCGCCATATGGCAGGTCGCCGGCCGGATCGTCGGCGCGGGCCATCAGGTCCACCTTTTCGAGCCAGTGCAGCGCCCGCTCCACGCCTTCCTTCTCCTGGCGGCGCCAGGAGGGCAGGTTGAAGAGGGCGGAGGGCGCCATCATGCCGGAGCGGATCAGCTTCTGGTGCTGCGCCACCATGAGGTTTTCCAGAACCGTCATGCCTGAGAACAGGCGGATGTTCTGGAAGGTGCGGGCCACCCGCGCCTGAGCCGAGACCTTGTGGTCCGGCAGGCGCTCCAGGAGATAGAGCGCACCGTTCTCGGTCTTCGCCCCGGCCTGGCCGTTGGCGGTCAGCGCCTGAAGCTCCGCCGGGCTCGGCGGCGCCTCGTGGGCGAGGGCGAGCCGTCCCAGCGTCGGCTTGTAGAAGCCGGTGATGCAGTTGAAGGCTGTCGTCTTGCCCGCGCCGTTCGGCCCGATGAGGGCGGTCACGTCGCCGCGCCCCACGGTGAAGGACACGTTGTTGACCGCGACGAGGCCACCGAACCGCATGGTGAGGTGGTCCACGGTCAGGATGGGATCGGTTTCCCAGCGTCTCATCCGTGGCCCTCCTTCACGAGATCGCCGGACACCGTCTTGCGCTCCTTCAGGAAGATGGTGGCGAGGCGACCCGACACGATGCCGCGCGGACGCCAGACCATCACCGCCACCATGGCGAAGCCGAAGATGAGCATGCGGTAGAGGGTCGGATCGAAGTCGGGCCCCAGCAGCCAGTCGCTTTTCAGGAAGGTGAGGTTCCGCAGCATTTCCATGCCGCCGATCATGAAGACGGCGGCCGCCGCCACGCCCATCTGCGAGCCCATGCCGCCGAGCACGACGATGGCGAGGATCATCGCCGATTCCATGAAGGTGAAGCTCTCGGGCGACACGAACCGCACGCGCACCGCGAAGAAGGCGCCCGCAAAGCCGCCGAACATGGCGCCGGTGGCGAAGGCCGTGAGCTTGGTGAGCGTGGTGTTGATGCCGAGCGAGCGGCAGGCGATCTCGTCCTCGCGCAGCGCTTCCCATGCCCGCCCGACCGGCATCCGCCGCAGCCGCAGCGTGGCCAGAGCGGTGAGGGCCGAGAGCGCCACGATGACGAAATAGAGGAAGATGATGCGGTGCATCGGGTCGAAGGTGAGCCCGAACAGCGCCGCGAACCCGTCGTCTCCGGACGAGAAGGGAATGCCGAAGAAGGAGATGGGCGGGATGGAGGCGATGCCGGCGGCGCCGTTGGTGAAATCCGTCCAGTTGATGAGGACGAGGCGGATGATCTCGCCGAAGGCCAGTGTCACGATGGCGAGGTAGTCGCCCCTGAGGCGCAGCACCGGGAAGCCGAGGATGACGCCCCAGAGCGCCGCCAGCAGGCCGCAGACCGGCAGGCACACCCAGAAGGACCACAGCGCCCAGAAGTTCTCGCCGAGGTGGCCGGCCATCCAGTCATTGATCGGTACGGACGTGGACAGGAGCGCGAAGGCATAGGCGCCCACCGCATAGAAGGCCACGTAGCCGAGATCGAGCAGGCCGGCGAGGCCGACCACGATGTTGAGGCCCCAGCCCAGCATCACGTAGGAGCCGATATAGATGCCGAGGTCGATCCAGTAGCGGCTGGGGGTGAGGCCGCCCGAGAGCAGCACCGCCAGCAGCGGATAGAGGATGGCGATGGCGAAGAAGGCACTCTTCGCGAAGGGCGCCATCTGGTTGCCGACGACGGCCAGCGCCGACGGGCCGGACTTCGTGGCCTTCACGCGGCCCTCGCGCCAGAGCGTGAGGTTGAGCACCAGCCGCAGGCCCGCCACCAGCAGGGCGAAGATGGTGACGAGGCCAAAGCGGTAGGTCAGCGTCAGCGGCCCGCTGCCGCTTTCGGTGGCGCGGAAGCCGACGAGCGGCAGGAGGAGGAGGAAGGTGAGGACACCGCTCACCACCGCGTCCTTCAGCGCGGCGGCAAACGGGGCGGGGGGCGCAGAGGCGGCCCCGCCCTTGGTCGGAGTGGCGGCCATCAGACCTTCTCCACTTCCGGACGGCCGAGGAGCCCCTGAGGCATGAAGATGAGCGTGATGGCAAGGATGGAGAACGCCGCTACATCCTTGTATTCGATGGAGAAATAGGCCGACCAGAAGGTCTCGATGAGGCCGATCAGCAGGCCACCCAGCACCGCGCCCGGCAGCGAGCCGATGCCGCCGAGGACGGCGGCGGTGAACGCCTTCACGCCGGGCACGAAGCCATCGTTGAAATTCACCACGCCATAATACATCAGGTACATGGTACCGGCGACGGCGGCGAGCATGGCGCCGATGACGAAGGTCAGCGAGATGGTGCGGTCGACGTCCACGCCGAGCAGCGCCGCCATCTTGCGGTCCTGTTCGCAGGCGCGCTGGGCGCGGCCGAGGGGCGTCTTCTGCACGAGGTACCAGAAGCCGGCCAGCAGGGCGACGGTCACGGCCATGATGACGATCTGCTTGTAGGCCAGCGTCACCTGGTAGCCGTTATTGTCCATCAGTACGATCACGTCGGGAATGATCGGAGGCAGCGGCTTGTTGCGCGGACCCTGGGCCACCTGCACGAAGTTGGCGAGCAGGATGGACATGCCGATGGCGGAGATCATGGGTGCGAGGCGGAAGGAGCCGCGCAGTGGGCGGTAGGCGACCCGCTCGATGGTCCAGGACAGCAGTCCCGTGAACAGCATCGCCACCACGAGGACGATGGCGAGCACGAGGAAGATGGACGAGATGCCGAGCACCGTGGTGAGCAGCAGGAAGGCGATGAGCCCGATGAACGAACTGACCATGAAAACGTCGCCATGGGCGAAGTTCACCATGCCGATGATGCCGAACACCATCGTGTAGCCGATCGCGATCAGCCCATAGATGGAGCCGAGCGTCAGCCCGTTGATGAGTTGTTGCAGAAAGACGTCCATACGTCTGGTGCCCCTCGTTCTGGTCCGCCTATTGTTTAGACGTGCCTCATGTATGGGCACAACGGACCGATGCGACTCATAGCGTGGCTCGGGTGGAGTGACAAATCCGCCTTTGGGCGTGTGGACAGTCCCCTTTCGCAATTTTCTCGGGCATCCAGCTTTTCCTTAAAGCTGCGCTGGCGCAACATCCTTGGCCTGTGGGTTGCGTGTGAGGGAGGGCGCCATGGCGCTGGAAATGGAAGGCAGCTACGAACTGCCCGTGTCGCAGCAGGTGGCCTGGGCCGCGCTGAACGATGCCGAGATGCTGAAGCGCTGCATTCCGGGCTGCGAAGAGCTGGAAAAGGTCTCCGACACCGAGCTCAAGGCGGTGGTGGTGACCAAGATCGGCCCGGTCAAGGCCAAGTTCCGCGGCACGGTGACCCTGAGTGACTTCAACGCGCCGGAAAGCTATCGGATTGCTGGCGAAGGCGACGGGGGGATCGCCGGTTTCGCGAAGGGTGGTGCATTCGTGCAATTGACCCCGGGTGAAAGTGGCACCACCTTGGCCTACAAGGCCGAGGCGCAGATCGGCGGCAAGCTTGCCCAGCTTGGTCAGCGTCTGGTGGCAGGGACAGCGAAAAAAATCGCAGACGAGTTCTTCAAGAACTTCGCCGAAGCGGTCGCGCAGCAGGAGACGCCGTAGGGGGCGACGGCCCCTCTGTTCTCGTGCGTTTCCGATGTCTCGCTTCAAGCTCGACCCCTTCGTCATCGCGCTCGCCCTGACCGTCCTTGCCGCTCTCGTCTGGCCCGTTCCGGGCGTGACGGATGGACCGCTCCACGCCGACAAGGCCGCGAGCTACGGCGTCGCCTTCATCTTCATCCTGTACGGCCTGTCGCTGGCGCCCGATCAGCTCTGGAAGAGCGTCGGGCGCTGGCGGGTGCATCTGGTGGTGCAATGCGCCACCTTCGTGCTCTTCCCGGTGGTGGTGCTCGCCGCCCATCCGCTGCTGCTGCGCGTGATGCCCCCCGAGATGGTGACCGGCTTCTTCTTCCTCGCCGCGCTGCCCTCCACCGTCTCGTCCTCGGTGGCGATGACCTCGCTGGCGCGGGGCAACGTGCCGGTGGCCATCTTCAATGCCAGCATCTCCAGCCTCATCGGCGTGTTCATCACGCCGCTGCTGATGGCCTGGTACATGCACGCGACGGGCGGGCAGCTCGATCTGGAAGGCGTCATCATCAAGCTGGTGCTTCTGGTGATGCTGCCCGTCGGCATCGGTCAGATGCTGCGCCCCGTCGCGGCCAGCTTCATTGCCCGGCACAAGCGGGCCGCACGCATCGCCGATCGCGCCGTCATCCTGATGATCGTCTACAACTCGTTTTGCGACAGCGTCGCCGGAGGGGTGTGGAGCCGGCACGACACCAGCCTCATCATCGAGATGGTGGTGGGCGTGGTGGCACTGTTCTTTGTCGTTTATGGCCTCCTCAGCGTGATCTGCCGGATCATCGGCTTCAACTACGGTGACCGCATCGCGGTCCTGTTCTGCGGTTCCAAGAAGTCGCTGGCGACGGGCCTGCCGATGGCCAGCGTGATCTTCGGCGCGCAGGCAGAACTCAGCCTCATCATCGCGCCGGTGATGCTCTTCCACTTCATCCAGCTGGTACTGGTCAGCTTCATCGCCAGCCACAATGTGGGGCGGTTGGAGCGCGCGGAGGCGCAGGCCCGCGCTCAGGCCGCCGGAGACGGCCCGCTGCCAGAGCCCCGGCACGCGACGAAGTGATGTGCAGGCGGTCAGGTGCGGCGTTGCGCGTTCAACGCCACGCTTGACCGCCGCCACCGCGCGGCCCCACACTGGAGCCATTACAAAGCACCCCAGCCGTCCGGTCGTGCGGGGCAGTTCACCGGGTCGGCACAACGAGGGTCCGGGAGGAACGTATGGCCAAAATCTCTTTGACGGTGAACGGCAAGGCGGTGACGGCGGAGGTGGAGCCGCGCACGCTGCTGGTGCAGTTCCTCCGCGAGACGCTGCATCTCACCGGCACCCACGTGGGTTGCGACACCAGCCAGTGCGGCGCCTGCGTCGTTCATCTCGACGGCGCGGCGGTCAAATCCTGCACCATGCTGGCCGTCCAGGCCGATGGCGCCAGCGTTCTGACCATCGAGGGCCTCGCGGCCGACGGCAAGCTGCACCCCATGCAGGAAGCCTTCCGCGAGAACCACGGCCTGCAGTGCGGCTTCTGTACGCCGGGCATGATCATGACCGCCGTGGACATGGTGGCGCGCCTCGGCTCGGAGCTCGACGAGGCGACCATCCGCGAGAACCTCGACGGCAATCTCTGCCGCTGCACGGGCTATCACAATATCGTCAAGGCCGTGGCCGCCGGTGCCGCCGCCATGAAGCAGCCCGCCCTCGCCGCCGAGTGAGGGACCGGCGGGTGTCCGTGCCCGCCTCCTGATCCATTGCACAGCATTCGTCTGCCCGCCCGTGGCGGCAGCATCCGCTCATCCGGACAGCCTCAACAAACGGCGCCGGAGCCCGTGCATTCCCTTTGGGACACCCATTCGGGGGAGGAACCCATGAACGCCAGCAACGTCACGCCCCTCGGCGCGCCCGTCCGCCGCAAGGAAGACCACCGCTTCATCACCGGCAAGGGCCGCTATACGGACGACATGAACCGGCCGGGGCAGGCGCACGCCTATTTCCTGCGCTCGCCGCATGCCCATGCCCGCATCCGCGGCATCGACATTTCTGCCGCCTCGGCCATGCCGGGCGTCGTCGCCATCCTCACGGGCGCGGATCTGGCGCAGGACGGGGTGGGCGACCTCATCTGCGGCTGGATGATCCATTCGGTGGACGGCACGCCCATGCGCATGGGCTCTCATCCGCCGCTCGCCAAGGAGAAGGTGCGCTACGTGGGCGACCATGTGGCGGTGGTGATCGCGGAAACCCTCAATCAGGCCAAGGACGCCGCCGCGGCCGTCGCGGTGGATTACGAGGTGCTGCCGGCGGTGGCGGACACGAGCGCCGCCCGCGCGGCCGGTGCGCCGCAGGTGCATGAGGTGGCGCCCGGCAATACGGTCTTCTCCTGGGAACTGGGCGACAAGGCCGCCACCGATACCGCCTTCGGGCAGGCGGCCCATGTGGTGCGCCTCGATCTCGTCAACAATCGTCTGGCGCCCAACCCCATCGAGCCGCGCGCCGCCATCGGCGAATATGACAGCGGCGACGAGGCCTATACGCTCTGGACCACGAGCCAGAACCCGCATGTGGCCCGCCTCGTGCTCTCGGCCTTCGTCGGCATCGCGCCGGAGAACAAGCTGCGCGTCATCGCCCCGGACGTGGGCGGCGGCTTCGGCTCCAAGATCTTCATTTATGCGGAAGAGACGGTCTGCGTCTGGGCCGCCAAGCGCGTGGGACGTCCGGTGAAATGGACGTCGGATCGGTCCGAGGCCTTCCTCTCCGATGCCCATGGGCGGGACCACATCACCCATGCGGAACTGGCGCTGGACGCGGAGGGGCACATTCTCGGCTTCCGGGTCGAGACGACGGCCAACATGGGCGCCTATCTCTCCACCTTCGCCTCGGCCATCCCGACCTATCTCTACGCGACCCTGCTCTCCGGCCAGTACGCCATGCCGGCCATCCATTGCCATGTGGATGCGGTCTATACCAACACGGCGCCCGTGGACGCCTATCGCGGGGCGGGGCGCCCGGAAGCGACCTTCCTGGTGGAGCGCATCGTGGAGATCGCCGCGCGCACGCTTGGCATTGACAGCGCCGAGTTCCGGCGGCGCAACTTCGTGCGGAGCTTCCCGCACCAGACGCCGGTCATCATGAATTATGACGCCGGCGACTATTTCGCCTCCCTCGACAAGGCGCTGGAGCTTGCCGACTATGCCGGTTTCCCCGCTCGCAAGGCGGAGGCCGCCCGCCGCGGCAAGCTGCGGGGCATCGGCCTGTCCAATTACATCGAGGCCTGCGGCATCGCCCCGTCGGCGGCGGTGGGCTCGCTCGGGGCCGGCGTCGGCCTCTGGGAGAGCGCGGAGGTACGGGTGAACCCCACCGGAAATGTGGAGGTGCTCACCGGCTCGCACAGTCACGGGCAGGGGCACGAGACCACCTTCGCCCAGCTCGTGTCCGCCCGGCTCGGCATTCCCATCGAGCAGGTGACCATCGTCCATGGCGACACCGACAAGGTGCAGTTCGGCATGGGCACCTATGGCTCCCGCTCGGGGGCGGTGGGCATGTCTGCCATCGTGAAGGCGCTGGACAAGGTGGAGGCCAAGGCGAAGAAGATTGCCGCCCATATTCTCGAGGCCTCGGAAGGGGACATCGAGTTCAAGGACGGACGGTTCAGCGTGGCCGGCACCGACCGGGGCCTTGCCTTTGCGGAAGTGGCACTGAACGCTTATGTGGCGCACAAATTCCCCACCTCCGAGATCGAGCCGGGGCTGAAGGAGGGGGCCTTCTACGACCCCACCAACTTCACCTTCCCCGCTGGCTGTCACGTCTGCGAGCTGGAGGTGGACCCGGACACCGGCGTCACGGAAATCGTGAATTTCGTGGCGGTGGATGATTTCGGCGTCGTCATCAATCCGATGATCGTCGAGGGGCAGGTGCATGGCGGCATTGCCCAGGGCGTCGGGCAGGCGCTCCTCGAAGCCGTGCATTATGATGCGGACGGCCAGCTCGTGACGGGCTCCTTCATGGACTACACCATGCCGCGCGCAGCCAATCTGCCGTCCTTCCGTGTCGGGCTCACCGAGACGCGCTGCCCC
This sequence comes from Azorhizobium sp. AG788, assembly GCF_004364705.1. Lineage (NCBI taxonomy): Bacteria > Pseudomonadati > Pseudomonadota > Alphaproteobacteria > Hyphomicrobiales > Xanthobacteraceae > Azorhizobium > Azorhizobium sp. AG788. The sequence goes on along the minus strand of NZ_SOBM01000005.1, from coordinate 32,528 downwards.
TCCAATCCGCTGGGCATCAAGGGCTGCGGCGAAGCCGGTGCCATCGCCGCCCCGCCGGCGGTCATCAATGCGCTCACCCATGCCCTCGGTACCGAGGACGTGCCCATGCCCGCGACACCGGCCAAGGTCTGGAAGATCATCCGGGACCTGCCGGCACCCGCACTGGCGGCGGAGTGATCGGCCCGCATCCATCGCGGCGGATCGGGTCAGGCCACGCCTGGCCTGCCCTCCGACCTCGCCTTTTCCCTTGAACAGGGCCCGTCCTGCGGCTTGGATTGCCAGACATCGAAGCCGGACGTGCTTCAGGAGATCAGACCATGTACGCGTTTGATTATCAGCGCCCCGCCGCCCTTGACGACGCCATCGGCCTCCTGCGTTCGGTGGACGAGCCCAAGGTTCTTGCGGGCGGCCAGACCCTGCTGCCGACCCTCAAGCAGCGCCTCGCGCAGCCGGGCACGCTGGTGGACCTCTCCCGCATTCCCGGCCTGTCCCGCATCGAGCGTCAGGGCGAAGGCCTCGTCATCGGCGCCATGGCGCGCCATGCGGAAGTGGCGACCTCCGCTCTTGTGAAGAGCGTCATTCCCGCGCTGGCGGAACTCGCCGGCGTGATCGGCGACCCGGCCGTGCGCAATCGCGGCACGCTCGGGGGCTCCATCGCCAACAACGATCCCACGGCGGATTATCCCGCCGGCTGCCTTGGCCTCGGCGCCACCATCCTCACAAGCAAGCGCGCGCTGGCGGCGGACGACTTCTTCACCGGCCTCTTCGAGACCGCGCTGGAGGAGGACGAACTGGTGGTGGGCGTGGAATTTCCTGCGCCGGCGCGGGCCGGCTACGCCAAGTTCCGCAATCCCGCTTCCCGCTACGCCATGGCGGGCGTCTTCGTGGCGCAGGGCGCCGAGGGCGTGCGCGTGGCCGTCACCGGGGCGGGGCAGGGCGGCGTATTCCGCTGGAGCGAGGCGGAAGAGGCACTCGCCGCCGACTTCCGTCTGGAGGCTCTGGACGGCCTTTCCGTAGAGTCTGCCGACATGATGTCGGACCTCCACGGCAGTGCCGACTATCGGGCTCATCTGGTTAAAGTGATGGCCCGGCGCGCGGTGGTTGCATCTATGGGGTAGCTTGGTAGGTAATGGCTGGCTAAGGTCATGTATACCAGCTAAATTTGTTAAAAAATCGTGGTTTTATTCCACTAATGCGTCATATGGTTCCCTTCGCGCCTCAAGGGGGGTCTTATGGCGTCGGAATCCATTCCTGAACTCATCGAGTTCGTCCTGGCATTGCTTGCCCTGGGCGCACTCGCCGGGTTGCTCGTGGGGCTATTCGGAGCCTATGGCGGTCTGGTGATCGTCCCGGTTCTGCACCCGCTCCTCACGACGCTCGGCATGCACAACAGCCTGGTCGTCCATGTGGCGACGGGCATTTCCCTGGCTCTGGTCGCCGTGACGGGGCTGCGCCTCTGGCGAGGGCGGCGGGCCGCCCGGTCCGGTCGCGGTCTGGCTCCGGGAGGCTGGCTCTGGGCGGTATCCGCTGCGGCGGTCGCCGCAAGCGTCGTCGTATCCGCCTTGCCGTCAGGAGAGATGGAACTCGTCTTCACCATCGCCGTCCTCGCGGGTGCGGTGAAGATGCTGTTTCTCGGCCACATCTCGGCGCCCTCCGGCGCCCGGCTGGTGGCGGCGGGCGGCGGCGGTGCCGCCACACTCTCGGATGACGGTTTCTCCGATCTGGAAAGCAGCCTTGGCGGGGCCTTTCACAAGCTGCGCGATGCCTGGGCGGGAGCCGGGCGCATGATGGCCGACCCGCTGGCCGTGTGCGCTGTGCTCGCCGTCCCCGGCCTGTTCGGCCTCGCCGCGGCGGTTTTCGGGGACCCGCAGTTCCCCGCCGCCAGTGCCGATTTCATGCAGGTGTTCGGCGTCGCCGTCATCCTCGTCACCGCCGTGGGGCTGGCGCCCCTCGGGGCGGCCCTGTCCGGCCAGTTTCCCAAGCGCGTGCTGGAAGTGAGCCTTGGCGTTTTCCTGCTGATGCTGGCCGGCGAATTCGCCTACACACTGCTGATGTCCTGAAGCGGGCCGCCGGCCGGGGCAAACCACCCGGCCGGCGCTCGGCCCGGACTGAAGAAGCGCTTCCGGCGCGCCGCGAGCCGCAGTACATCTGTGTCATGCCGGATCGCGCTTCCTTCCCGCCCCCGTCCATCGATGCCACGCAGGCCCTGCTCACCGGCGCCGGCTATGTGCCAGACCGGGCGCTTGCCACCGTGCTGCATCTCGCCCTGCGCATGGGCCGTCCGCTGCTGCTGGAAGGCGAGGCCGGCGTCGGAAAGACCGAAGTGGCGCGCACGCTGGCCCACGCCCTTGGGCGGCGCCTCATTCGCCTGCAATGCTATGAGGGGCTCGATCTCGCCGGCGCCGCCTATGAGTGGAACTATCCCGCCCAGATGATCGCGATCCGTCTCGCGGAAGCCGCGGGCGAGAGCGACAAGGCGGAGATCTCATCCGGCGTCTTCTCCGAGCGCTATCTCCAGCGCCGCCCGCTGCTCGAAGCCCTGATGCCCGATCCCTCGGGGCCGCCGGTGCTGCTGATCGACGAACTGGACCGCACGGACGAGGCCTTCGAGGCTTTCCTGCTGGAAGTGCTGTCGGACTTCCAGATTTCCATTCCAGAACTCGGCACCGTGAGGGCGGAACATCCGCCGATCATCATCCTCACCTCCAACCGCACGCGCGAGATCCACGACGCGCTGAAGCGGCGCTGCCTCTATCACTGGGTGGACTATCCCAGCGCCGAACGGGAACTGGAGATCCTGCGGGCCCGCCTGCCGCAGGTGCCGCAGGCCCTCTCCCGGCAGGTGGTGGCCTTCGTGCAGGCCCTGCGGCGGGAAGACCTGTTCAAGGTGCCGGGCGTCGCCGAGACGCTGGACTGGGCCGCTGCCCTCGTGGAGCTCGATGCGGTGGCCGTCGATCCTGCGCTGGCACAGGACACGCTGGGCGTGCTGCTGAAATATCAGGACGACATCGCCCGCACCGATGCGGCGGCGATCTCTCGCCTGCTGGACGAGGCCCGCCATGCCGCCGGCCGCATCGCCTGAGCCGTTGCGCCCGGCCCACGAGGGCCGGCTCGCCGCCAACATCCTCTATTTCGGCCGCCTGCTGCGTGCCGCCGGGCTCACCGTCGGCCCGGGCGTGATGCTCGATGCGGTGACGGCGGTGGAGGTGGCGGGCGTCGGCACCCGGCAGGATCTCTATTGGACCCTCCACGCCGTCTTCGTGAAGCGGCATGAGGACCATGACCTGTTCGATGCGGTCTTCGCCCGCTTCTGGCGCCGCCGCGCGCCGGCGGAAAAGCTCATGGAACTGCTCTCGCCGGTCGCCGTGCCCCGCGCGCCGGAGCCGCCCAAGCCGGGCCAGAGACGGGTGGAGGAGGCGTTCCGGGGCCTCTCCCGCCCGCCGGAGGTGGAAGAGCAGCAGGTTTCACTCGATGCCCGCCTCACGGCTTCCGATCAGGACGTGCTGCGCACCCGCGATTTTGCGCAGATGAGCGCCGAGGAATTGCGCGAGGCCCGCCGGCGCATCGCCGCTTTGCGCCTGCCCCAGGACACCATCCGCACGCGCCGCCTCATCGCGGATCCACGCGGCGCCCGTCCCGATTTCCGCGCCAGCCTGCGGGCCTCGCTCGCCACTTGCGGGGCGCTGTTGCCGCTGAAGCGGCGCGGTCCCCGCGAGCGGCCGACCCCGGTCGTCGCGCTGCTGGATATCTCCGGCTCCATGGCCGATTATGCCCGCCCGGTGTTGCACTTCCTGCACGCGCTCGCCACCCGGCGTCGGGTGGACACCTTCCTGTTCGGCACGCGCCTCACCAATGTCACCCGCGCGCTACGGCACCGCGATGCGGATGCGGCGCTGACGGAGGTGTCCCGCCTCGTGCCCGACTGGTCCGGGGGCACCCGCATCGCCACCTCGCTGCGGGCCTTCAACAAGGACTGGTCCCGCCGCGTGCTGGCGCAGACCCCCATCGTCCTCCTCGTCACCGACGGGCTGGAGCGGGATGCGGACGAGACTCTGGCGCAGGAGATGGGCCGCCTTCAGCGCTCCTGCCTGCGCCTCGTCTGGCTCAATCCCTTGCTGCGCTATTCCGCCTTCGAGCCGCGTGCGCGGGGCATCCGGGCCATGCTGCCTTATGTGGACGATTTCCGCCCCGTCCATGATCTGGCGAGCCTTGAGGCGCTGGTGGCGGCGCTCGCCGCCCCGCCCGTGCCATTTGCCGGTCGCAAGCTTCTGGCGGCAGGAGAGGGGTGACATGAGCAAGGTCAGCGAATTCTTCACCATTGGCTATGAGCACACGACGCCAGCCGCTTTCTTCGAGACGCTGGAGGATGCGGGCGTCGGCCTCGTGGTGGACGTGCGGGCGGTGGTGGTCTCGCGCCGGCCCGGCTTTTCCAAGACGGCGCTGGCGGCGGGCGTCTCCGAGCACGGCATCGGCTATGTGCACCTGCGGGCGCTGGGCACGCCCACCGATGGGCGTACCGCCGCGCGCAAGGGTGATGTCTCGACCCTCATGCGCATCTACAACGCCCATCTGGAAACACCGGCCGCCCGCGAGGCGCTGGATGAACTGACCGCGCTCGCCCGCAGCCGGCCCGTCTGTCTCCTGTGTTACGAGCGCCATGTGGAGGGCTGCCACCGCCAGCGGCTCGCGGAACTCCTCTGCGAGCGTCTGGGGTTCGATGTGACCCATCTGGAGGCGGACCCGTTCTAGCTGGCCGTTCTCCGACCCATGGCCAGCACGAGGCCGATGGCGACGATGCAGGCAAGGGCGCCGGCCCCGAAGACCGAGCCGAAGCCCGCTACCCCCGCCAGCAGGCCGGCCAAAGGCCCGGTGACACCCAATGCGATGTCGAGGAAAGCCATGAAGCTGCCGATGGCGGCCCCCTGACTCTCGCGCGGCACCCGGCGCACCGCTTCGACCCCCATCGCCGGCAGCACCAGCGAGAAGCCGGCGCCGGTCAGCGCGGCACCCGCGAGCCCGACCCACACATGGTCGAACCCGCCATATCCGCCGGCGAAGAGCAGGGCCTGCCCCACGCCTTCCACGGCCAGCGAGATGAGCGAAACGGTGGCCCCGCCCAGCCGGTCGGGCATGTGGCCGAAGGCGAAGCGCACGAGCACGAAGCCGATGCCATAGAGCGAGAGGGCAAGCCCTGCATGCGCCCAGCCGCGCTCGGTGAAGGTGAGCACCACGAAGCTGCCGAGCAAGGCGAAGGGCGCGGTGGAGAGCGCCAGCACGAGCCCGAACCGCCAGACGAGGCCGAGCACGCGCACGAACGGCAGGCGCGGCGCCGCCGGTGCTTCCGAGCGGGGCACGGCGGCGACGCAGACGACAATGGCCATGGCCAGCAACGGTGCGGCGAGGGCGAGCAGGGCCACCGCCCCGAAGCCGTAACTCTCCTGCGCCACGACGCCGAGCGGGGCACCCACTGCCAGAGCGGCGCTCACCGCAATGCCGTTCCAGCCCATGACGAGGCCGGCCTTTGCGACACCCACGCGGCCGATGCCCCAAGCCAGGAAGCCGGTGATGAAGAGGCTCTCCGCAATGCCGTGGATCATGCGCCCTGCGATCAGCACGGCCAGGCTGAGCGAGGGATCGGGCAGGGCGAGCGAGGCGAGATAGAGCCCGCCCGCACAGGCCGCGAGCGGCAGGCCGGCGACGACGGCCCATTTGGCGCCGTGGCTGTCCACGGTGGTGCCGGCCATGCCCCGGCTGAGCAGGGTGACGACCGACTGGCTGCCCACCACCACGCCGACGAGCACGGCGCCAAAGCCGAGGCCTTCATGGACGCGGATGGAGAGGACGGGCAGGGGAATGCCGATGCTCAGGACCGCGAGAAATGCGGAGAGCGTCAGCGGAAACAGGATCGGAACGACCGCGAAGAGGGCGGAGGACGCGCGGGGCTTGGGAGGAGCGTGCATGAGGCAGCCTCAGATTGCGGCATGAAAGCCGGTTGGCTGCGTTGCTTCACGTTAGACGCTTACGGGGATGCATCATCCCAATGCGCGGTTTCATATGGAAGGGGCGGTAAGCCGTCAAGAGGCTGCGTGTCATTCCCGATTTTGGTATCATGATAAATGATGCCGCAATATCCGCATGAGGACAGGGGGATTTTGCGGGCATTTCCGCAGTATTTCACACGGGCTTCGCAGAAGCGCTGGTAGCGGTGGATGGACCGATCCTGGGCTTGGCCTTGGGGCGCCGGATCGCACGGAGTTCACCGATGTCCTCGCCTTCGATGTCCATGGATCGCACGCGGCCGGCGGTGCTGGGCCGTCCCGCCGCCACCGCGCCCCGGCGCACCAAGCTTCTGCGGCGGATCATCCTGATCGTATCCTTGGCCGTCGTGCTTTCGTTTGCAGGCTTTTCGCTGGTGATCGACTGGCGCCAGCAGGCCCTGGTCTCCCGCGACGTGGAAGCGAAGCTGGACGGATCGGGCGTTCTGGCGGCGGACGCCGTGGCCAACTGGTTTTCCGGGCGCATGATGTTGACGCGGGAAATCGCGGACACCATCGCCAAGGCTCCCGAGAACGCTCCCGACCTGCTCCAGAATGAGGTGCTGATCCAGCAGTTCAAGTCGAGCTATTTCGGCAACCGGGACGGCGCCTTCTTCAATGCTCCGCGCGAGACGATGCCGGCCGGTTACGACCCGCGCAAACGCCCGTGGTATCAGGCCGCCGAGCGTGCGCGCGCGCCGATCATGACCGCGCCCTATGTGGACGCCTCCACGCGTAAGCTCGTCATCACCGCCGCCGTTCCCGTCTATGTGAAGGGGGAACTGGCAGGCGTCACCGGCGTCGATTTTTTCGTGACCGCCCTGCAGGACCGCCTTGCCGCCATCGATTTCGGCGGCATGGGCTTCGCCTTCCTCGTGAGCGACGACGGCACCATTCTCGTCCACCCGGACATGGCACTCGTCGGCAAGAAGCTGTCCGACCTGTTCACGGGTCAGGTGCCGCCCATCGCCCGCGCCATCTCTCAGGCCCGCGCGGGCGAGACGGACATGCTCGTGACCTTCCTGCCCCTCACCGGGCTCGAGGGGGCGAAGTGGCATCTGGCCGTTGCCATCAATCCCGCCAAGGCTTTCGCCTCGCTGACCGAGTTCCGCGTCACCGCCTTCGCGGCGACGGTCATCATCGCCCTCATCAGCATTGCCTTGCTGGGTCAGTTGCTGCGCCAGACCATCACCCGTCCGCTATCGCGCATGACGCAGGCCATGAATGCGCTGGCGGCCGGCGACCTCGCGACGCCCGTGCCCGACCGCGACCGCCGCGATGAGATCGGCGCCATGGCCGAGGCGGTGGAGGTCTTCAAGCAGCACGCCATAGAGCGCGAGCGGCTGGAGGCCAAGGAGCATGCCGCCGCCGAAGTGCAGCGCCGCCGCGCCGAGGCCATCGACGGCCTGATCGCGTCCTTCAATCGCGACATTTCGGGTGTGCTGGATCTCGTCTCCACGGCATCCGCGACGCTGGAAGGAACCGCCCGCTCGCTCACCAATACGGCAGACGCCAGCGCCCGCAACGCGCAGGGCGCCGCCGCGGCGGCGGAGCAGGCCTCCGCCAATGTCCGTAGCGTGGCCGCGGCGTCCGAGGAACTTGCCGCCTCCATCGGCGAGATTTCACACCGCGCCGCCACCTCCCGCCGGGTGGCAGAGCGCGCTGCCGCCAGCGCCCGCGAGACCGACACCACGGTCCAGAGCCTCGTCTCGGTGAGCTCCCGCATCTCCGAGATCGTCAATCTCATCAATGCGATCGCCGACCAGACCAATCTCCTCGCGCTCAACGCCACCATCGAGGCCGCCCGCGCGGGCGATGCGGGCAAGGGCTTCGCGGTGGTGGCGCAGGAGGTGAAGTCCCTCGCGGGCCAGACCGCCCGCGCGACCGAGGACATCTCGGCGCAGATCCGCTCCATCCAGGACGCCTCCCGCGAGGCGGTGGATGCCATTCACGTGATCGGCGACGTGATCGAGGAGATGACCTCCATCTCCTCCGATATTTCCGAGGCCATGAGCCAACAGGGCGCGGCCACGCAGGAGATCGCCTCCAGCGTCCAGCAGGCGGCGGCCGGGACCTCCGAAGTGTCGAGCAATGTCATGGACGTGCGCCGGGGCGCCACCGCCACCGGCGAGGACGCGGGTCACGTGCTGGAGGCAGCCGCCCGTCTCTCGCGGGAAGCGGGCGAACTGCGCCAGCGTGTGGAGCATTTCCTCGCCGCCATCCGCGCGGCCTGATGCAAGAAAAGATGGGGCCCGGCCGGCCGTGAGCCGGCCGGCTTCAGTCGCCCCGCGCTGAACCCAGGAGCGCGCGGGCTTCGTCCAGCGCCTGCGGCGTGTCCACATCGAGGAAGGCCGCCGCGCCGGGCGCCTCCACTTCCACGACCGCCTCCGGATGGGCGGCGATGATGCGCCGGGCGCCGATGTCGCCTTCGAGCGCTATCAAGTCCGGAAAGAAGCGGCGCGACAGCAGGACAGGGTTGCCCCGCTGCTCGCCGGCCATGGGCACGACGATGAGCCGGCCCAGCTCCGGCGCAAAGGCCGCGCCCAGCCGTCCGAACAGCTCCGCGCTCACCAGCGGCATGTCGCCGAGCGCGACGACGGCGCCCTCGACGCCCGCGGGCAGCGCCGCAATGCCCCGGCGCAACGAACTCGCCATGCCGGTCAGGTGGTCGGGATTGTGGATGAACTGGACGGCAAGGCCCGCCAGCGCCTGCTCCACCCGCTCATGCTCATGACCGGTGACGACCACCACGGGACGTGGCCCAGCGACGAGCGCCGCCTCCGCCACCCGGCGCACTACCGCCGTTCCGCCCACGTCCGCCAGCAGCTTGTTGGGGCCGCCCATGCGTGTGCCCCGCCCGGCGGCGAGGATGAGCGTCGCGATCTCCGGCTCATGCGGCGCGGGCGGCTCCTCGCGGAGCTGCGGGCGCGTGACGATCTCGCCCAGCAGGCCACCGACGCCGAGGCCCGCCACCTCGGCGGCCGTGACGTCGAGCCCCGCCAAGAGGCGCATCAGAAGCCAGTCGAAGCCGTTTTCCTTGGCGCTCCGGGCGCATCCGGGCGCACCGATCACCGGCAGGTCGCCCAGCCGGCCGATGAGGGTGAGGTTGCCGGGGTCCACCGGCATGCCGAGCCGCTCCACGTGTCCACCCGCCGCCTCCAGCGCGGCGGGGATCACGTCACGCCGGTCGGTGATGGCCGAGGCGCCGAAGATGAGCACCAGGTCCGCCCCCTCCGACGCAACGGTCCGGATGGCCTGTGCCAGCGCTGCCGTGTCGTGCGGGATCTGGACGTCGTGGCTGAGGGCGGCGCCGGCCGGGGCGAGGCGGGCGGCCGTTACGCGGCGGGTCTTCTCCACCACCTTCGGCGGCAGGCCGGGCAGGAGGGTGGAGACGAGCGCCACCTTGCGGCGCACGAAGGGATGAAGGGTGAGGAGAGGCGGCGTCCGGGCAGCCTCGCGCACGAGTGGTGCCGGCACGGCGAAGGGGATGATCTTCACCGTCGCCACCATGTCGCCGGCCTGCACGGGGCGCAGGTCCGGAATGGTGGCGAGGGTCAGGGCCTCGTCGCGACCGTTGAAGACATCGACGCCCGCCCGGTCGATGGCGATGACGCCCGCCGCCTGCGCGAAGAGGTTGCTCCGACCGGTGAAGGGCGCCTCCACCCGGAGGCCGGGGCCCGCGATCGCCTGCGCCAATTCATGGGCCGCGGCATCCTCCGGCACGTCGTCCGCCTCAAGGCGGGCCACCACCACGCTGGCATGGCCGGCGCCAGAGAGAGCCGCGATCTCGTCCGCAGCGAGCCGCGTGCCCTTGCGGATCACCCGGTCGCCGCAGCGGATGGAATGGGCGGCGATGGCGCCCTCGGCTTCGGCGAGAGGAACGGGACCGAACCTCACGCGGCCGCCTCGGAACGGCGAACTGGCCGGCGCAGATCGGCGATGACCTCGCCGAGGATGGCGACGGCGATCTCGGGCGGGTTGGCGGCGCCGATGTCGAGCCCGATGGGCGCGTGGATGCGGGCAAGCTGGCCCTGCGACAGGCCACGCGCCGCGATCCGCTCCACGCGCTTGGCGTGGGTGCGACGCGAGCCGAGCGCGCCCACGTAGAAGCAGCCGGCCTGCAAGGCGGCTTCGAGCGCCGGCTCGTCGATCTTGGGGTCGTGGGTGAGGGCGACGAGCGCCGTGAAGGGATCGAGCCCGAGGCCGGGCAGGGCCTTGTCCGGCCATTCGGCGATGACGCGCGTGTCCGGGAAGCGCTCGGGCGTTGCGAAGGCGGTGCGGGGATCGATAATGGTCACGTCGAAGCCGGTCGCCCGCGCCATGGGCGCGAAGGCCTGCGAGATATGCACTGCGCCGACCACGACGATGCGTGCCGCCGGCACGTGGACGGCCAGAAAGCTGCGCGCCTCGTCCTCGCCGACCATGCCGCTCTTGCCGCTGGCGAGCGCGGCGGCGAGCGCCGGTGCCAGGGGATCGGCATCAAGCTCGGCGGCTTTGATCAGCCGCTGGCGGCCGGAGGCGAGATGGGTGACGAGCACGGCGGCGCGTCGGGCGGCGCGCTCGGCATTGAGGGCCGTGAGAAGGGCGAGATCCATGGTGCCTCCTCAGTCCACCCGTTCCACATAGATGCGGATGGCTCCGCCACACGACAGGCCGACGCGCCAGGCGGTCTCGTCCGCCACGCCGAACTCAAGCACCTTCGGCTCCCCCTGGGAGATCACGTCCAGCGCTTCCGTCACCACGGCACCCTCGACGCAGCCGCCGGACACGGAGCCGAGGAAGTTGCCGGTCTCGTCAATGGCGAGGTGGCTGCCCACGGGGCGGGGGGCGGAGCCCCAGGTCTCAAGCACGGTGGCGAGGGCCACACCCTTGCCTTCGGCGCGCCACCGCGCGGCGGCTTCCAGCACATCGTCTTCACGAGCCAGCATGGCAGGTCTCCGGCGGGCGCAGCAGCCGGCGCGTTGGCGCGGGGGGCTGCGGCCTATATAGAGCCAGATATAGGGCTGGGCCGTCGGCTTTGCAGCCCGGCTCGCACCGGGACCGGCAAAACCGGCGCGGTTCCCATCCTCTGCCCAACATGTTTGCGTGAGTGCCCCCATGTCCACCCTGCGCACGGCCGATGACCTCATCGCGGCGGGCCTTGCCCCGGCGGCGGAGCGGACCGTGCTCGATGCTGTGGGCGCGCGCTATGCGGTGGCGGTCACGCCGGAACTGGTCGCGGCCATGGACCGGACCGATGCGTCGGATCCCATCGCCCGCCAGTTCGTGCCCGATGTGGCCGAACTGCGCACCGATCCTCAGGAACTGGTCGATCCCATCGGGGACGACGCCCATTCTCCGGTTCCTGGCATCGTGCACCGCTATCCCGACCGGGTGCTGCTGAAGTTGGTGGGCGTCTGCGCCGTCTATTGCCGCTTCTGCTTCCGCCGCGAGATGGTGGGGCCGGGCGCGGAAACGGCCCTGACGCCCGACATGCTGGAGCGGGCGCTCGGCTATGTGGCCGCCCATCCCGAGGTCTGGGAGGTGATCCTCACCGGTGGCGATCCCTTCATGGTCTCGCCCCGCCGCATGGCGGACGTGGTGGGCCGGCTCGCCGCCATTCCCCATGTGAAAGTGGTGCGCTTTCACACCCGCGTGCCGATCGCCGCGCCCGAGCGGGTGAGCGAGGAGATGGTGCGGGCGTTGAAGGCACCGGGCGTCGCCGCCTACGTGGCCGTGCACGTGAACCATGCACGCGAACTGGGCGATGCGGCGACCGCTGCGCTGGGCCGGCTCGCCGATGCCGGCATTCCGCTGTTGTCGCAGACAGTGCTGCTGAAGGGCGTGAACGACCGGGTGGAGACGCTCGATGCCCTGTTCCGCGCCCTCGTGGAGCGGCGGGTGAAGCCCTATTACCTGCACCATCCGGACCTTGCTCCCGGAACGGGCCATTTCCGCCTGAGCGTTCCGGAAGGGCAGGCCCTGGTGCGCGCGCTGCGTGGCCGCCTCTCCGGCATCGCCCAGCCCACCTATGTGCTCGACATTCCGGGCGGCGCCGGCAAGGTGCCGCTGACGCCCGGCTATCTCACGCCGCAAGGCGCTGGCTGGCAGGTGGCCGACAATTGCGGCGGCATCCATGCCTATGGCGAGGCGGTGCCGGGGTGACGTCCGTCGAGGCTCTGGCTTGAGCTGGACCATGATTTCGCTGCGTTGGGATCACGCATAATATCTTTTGTTTTCAAACGGCTGTGCGGTCCGTTAACGAACTGTTAACAGCCCCGCTTGCCCCCGGCGCGCGCTCGGCCTACCTGTAGCGGCATTCGCCGGCGGGCCGGTCGAGGATGGAGCACTGGAATGGCGGACGCTCAGCAACAGCCGATCGAGCTGCTGTATTGGCCGACACCGAACGGATGGAAAGTCTCCATCATGCTTGAGGAGTGCGGGCTGCCGTACGAGATCAAGCTCGTGAACATCGGCAAGGGCGACCAGTTCGCGCCCGATTTCCTCGCCGTGTCGCCGAACAACAAGATCCCCGCCATCATCGATCCGAACGGGCCGGGCGGCACGCCCATCTCGGTCTTCGAGAGCGGCGCCATCCTGCAGTATCTCGGCCGCAAGACCGGCAAGTTCTATCCCGCCGACGAGCGCAAGCGCGTCGAGGTGGAGGAATGGCTGTACTGGCAGGTGAGCGGCCTCGGCCCCATGGCCGGCCAGGCGCATCACTTCCGCCTCTACGCGCCCGAGAAGATTCCCTATGCGGTCTCGCGCTACACGAACGAGGTGCACCGCCTCTATGGCGTGATGAACAAGCGCCTCGAAGATCGTGAATTTCTCGCCGGCGACTTCTCCATTGCCGACATCGCCTGCATCGGCTGGGCGAAGCTCTGGGAGCGGCAGGGGCAGGACATTGCCGAATTCCCCCATCTCGGCCGCTGGATCGAGACCGTGAAGGCCCGCCCGGGCGTGCAGCGCGGCCTTGCGGTGAATGCCGAGCAGAAGACGGACCTCTCCAAGGACAAGGCGGCCCAGTCGGTGCTGTTCGGCCAGCGGGCCCGCTGATCGCAGGCGAGGTCGGGTGGCAGGCCAGTCGGTGAAGCCGCCCCTCTGGCCTCGGGCGATGGTTTCTGGCATGTGCGACGAAACGGGGCGCCGGTGACGGCTGCCCGCCAGCTTTCGAGGGTTTGGTCGTCCATGTCATCCGATCCGCGCGCCCTTCTGGGGCAGGCCTCCGCTCTGCATCGTGCCGGCCGCATGGATGAGGCCATCGAGGCCTGCCGTGCCGCCGCCAAGGTGGCGCCGGGTTTCCTTGACGCCCATCGTATGCTCGCCTTCGCTTTGCTTCAGGTCGGTCGGGCCAAGGAGGCGGTGCGCGCGGCGCAGAAGGCGCGCGACCTCGCCCCCCGCGACCCCAACAGCCATCTTCTCGTGGGGGCCGGCCTGCTGGGGCAGGGCGATGCCACCAAGGCCCTGGCCGCCTTCGACGAGGCCGCCAAGCTCGCGCCGAACCTGCTCGAAGCGCATTTCCAGGCTGGCAACGCGCTTGCCGCGCTGGGGCGCTTTCCGGCGGCCATCGAGCGCTACAACCGGGCGCTTACCCTTGATCCGCGCTCGGTGGAGGCGCTGACCAACCGCGCCACCACCTACGCCCGTCTCGCCCGCCATGCGGAGGCGCTGGCTGATTGCGAGCGTCTCATCGAGATGCAGCCCTGGTCGCCGCTGCACCTCGTCGCCAAGGCCAGCACCCTGCTGGAAATGGGCGAGCCGGTGCCGGCGCTCGCCGCCGCCGAAGCGGCGATGGCGGCGGCCCCGACCTTTGCCGAGGCCTTCCACGTGGCGGGGCAGGCGAAGGCGGCGCTGATGGACATCTCCGGTGCCATCGACCTGATGACCCAGGCACTCGCGCTCGAACCCCAGCCGCGCCCCACGGTGCGGGTGCATCTGGCGCGCCTGCTGCGCATGGAAGAGCGCTTCGCCGAGGCGCGGAGCCAGTGCGATCTGGCGCTGGCCGACCAGCCGCGCCTCGCGCCGGCCCTGGCCGAGCGGGCGGAAATCCGCCGGGCGGAAGGCGATTCGGCCGCCGCCGTGCGCGACGCCGACGCGGCCATCGCCGTTGCCCCCGATTTCACGCCGGCGCTGCTCGTGCGGGCGGCGGCGCTCGCCGATCTCGGCCGTCCCGACGAGATGCGCACCGCCGTCGGCCGCGCCCTGCGCGCCGCGCCACGCGACCCGGCGGCGCTTGTCGCGAAATCCTCGCTCGATCTGGCGCGGGGCGAATGGGCCGCGGGCTGGCTGGGATATGAGCAGCGCGAGAACCTGCTGCCGCCGCCCTTCCTGCCGCCAGCTTTCCCGCGCTGGGATGGCGTCGCGCCCGTGCAGGACCTAGTCATTCTCGCCGAGCAGGGCATCGGCGACGTGCTGCAGTTCGGCCGGCTTCTCTCGCTCGCGGCGGATCGCGGTCTGCCGGCGCGCCTTCATGCCAGGCCCGCCCTTGCGCCGCTCGCCGCGCTCCTCGAGCCGCGCATCCCCGTGGTGACGGACATTTCCGGCATTGCGCCCGATGCGCCGGGCACTTTCTGGCTGCCGCTTGCCAGCCTGGCGAAGCTGTTCGCCCCCGATCCGGCCATGTGGCCTGTGGCGCCCTATCTCACGGCACCGGCGGAGCGGGTGGCGAAATGGGCGCATCTGCGGGAGGGTGGCGGCTTCCGGGTGGGCATCAACTGGCAGGGCAATCCTTCCCGTCTCATCGATGTGGGGCGCTCGGCGCCGCTCGCGGCCTTCGCGCCGCTGGCCGATCTGCCCGGCGTGCGGCTGATCTCCCTCCAGCACGGCGCGGCCGCCGAGCAGATTGCGTCCGTTCCCTTCGCCGACCGCATCGAGACGCTGGGGGAGGGGGTGGATGCGGACGGCATCTTCCTCGACCGCGCGGGCATCCTCGTCCATCTGGATCTCGTGGTGACCACCGACACCTCCACCGCCCATCTCGCCGGCGCGCTGGGCCGGCCGGGCCTCGTGGCGCTGCGGGCGGTGCCCGACTGGCGCTGGGGCGAGAGCGGCGAGCACAGCCTCTTCTATCCCTCCCTGCGCCTCATGCGGCAGGAAACGGCCGGCGACTGGACCGGCCTTTTCACCCGCATCGCCGCCGCCGTGAAGCAGACCATGGCCGCCGCCTGAGGTGGCGGCCATCGCGGGCAGGCTGGCGCCGGGCTGAATTGTCAACCGTTTGCTGCATGGGCCCCGCTTGCAAAGCCGGCGCGGGTTGGGCATAGAGGGTGCCGAGTGGAGACGTGGCCGAGAGGCTGAAGGCACTCGTTTGCTAAATGAGCAGACCCCTAAAAGGGTCTCGAGGGTTCGAATCCCTCCGTCTCCGCCACTTCAGTCCCTGAGTGGGCACTGCGCTTACGCCGCCGCCCGACACCAGCGCCTGAAGCAGCTGGGTCTTCGATCCCATGATCCGAACCTCGCCGTCCGCGACCTCGACACGCTGGGCTAGCGCGCGCAGGTGGTCGCGGCGGTAGCCGCCGCCTTCGAGGCGGATGCGCTGGCGGGCTGTCTTGGCGAAGGTGCGGACCATTTGCGGGGTGACGGCCTTGGAGCCGGAGCTGTCGAGCATGGCCTGGGCGCGCTCGGCGTCGGCCTTGGCCTGATCGCGGATGGCCTTGAGGCCGTCGATGCGGTCCTTGAGCGCCGGATCGTCGATGTCGGCCACGCCCGCCTCAATGGCATCGTAGAGGCGTTTCAGGCGCAGTTCCGATTCGGTAGCACGCTTGTTCAGTTCGGCGATGTGCTCGCGGCGGCGCTGGGATTGCTCCTGCCTGCGGTCGAGAACACTGGCGAGGATGGCTTCCAACCGCTCGGGCTGGAGAAGCTGGCTTTCAAGGTGATCGGCGACAAGATTGTCCAGCTTGTCCATCGGCACAGCCATGCCCTCGCAGGCGGTCGGTCCCTGCCGCGCCTTCATGGAGCAGGCATAGTAACGATAACGCCCGCCCTTGCCGGTGCGGATGGTCATGGCGCCGCCGCACTTGGCGCAGTGGATCAGGCCGGTGAGCATGGTCGGGCCGCTGATAACGGCGGAAGGGATGAGCTTGGGGTTGCGGGCCTTCAAGAGCGCCTGCACGGTGTCGAACGTCTCGCGGTCGATGATCGGCGGCACCGGAACCGTGACGATCTCGCTGACGGGTTTCAGTTCCTTGGTCTTGCTGCGCTTGTTGAACTCATGCTCGCCCATATAGGTGCGACGGGTCAGGATGCGGTGAACCTGACCGATGCCCCAGCGCCCGCCGTCGCGGGTGAAGATGCGGCGGCTGTTGAGATAGGAGACGATGTTCTTGACGCCCATCTGGCCGGTGGTGCCGTCACCTTCCAGCGCAAGCCGATAGATCAGCCGTACCGTGTCGGCGTGCAGCGGATCGATTTCGAGCTTCTTCTTGACCTTGGCCCCGCGCTGCTCGGCGGCGACAACCCGGTAGCCGATAGGTGGGAGCGCGCCGTTCCAGAAGCCTTGCCGGGCGTTCTCCTTTAAGGCGCGCATGACGTGCTTGGCGTTTTCCTTCGACTGGTATTCATCGAACAAAGCCATGATCTGGCGCATCATGACGTGCATGGGGTCGTCCCCCATTTCCTGAGTGATCGAAACCAGCTTGACGCCGTTCTTCGCCAGCTTGCGGACATAGAACTCCAGTTCGAAGTGATCGCGGAAGAAGCGGCTGAACGAATGGACTACGACGACATCGAATGGCGCGGGCTTGCTGGTCCCCGCCTCGATCATGCGCTGGAACTCGGGGCGGCGGTCGTTGGTGGCGGATGCGCCTGGCTCCACATAGGTTTCGACAAGCTGATAGCCGCGTGAGGCGCAGTAGGCTTCGCCCTGCCGCTTCTGGTCGGGGATGGAAACGTCATGCTCGGCCTGCCGCGCCGTCGAAACCCGAAGATAAAGGGCGGCACGCAGAGGGATTGTGGAAGCGGTCATGCCGGGCCTCCTTGTGCAGCCGCCTCGTCAGGCGACAACACGGCGACGCCGAACGGAAGGAAATGCTTCGTGTTTCGGGTGACGATGACGAGTTCATGCGCTGCGGCGATACCGGCAATCACGGCATCGGCCATTCCGGGGTCGTGACCGGCCGCAAGCGCCTTCGCCTCCAGCCGCCCGCCGATTGCGGCGGCCTGCGCGTCGAAGCCAATGATCTTGTCATCGTATGTGGAGACGAGACCACTGAGCCATGCTTGCAGGCTCGCGGCTTTCGTCGTCGCCCCCTTGTGGTCGAGGAGCGCGATTCCCTTCTCGATCTCGTGGATAGAAACGACCGACAGAAATAGCCGACCATCGGCGTCCATACGGTCCAGCCAGGTGAGGAAGTCAGTGGATGCTTCCGCCTTCGACGGCGCGAGCATGGAGACGACGTTGGTGTCGAGAAGGAAGCCGCTCAAAGCTCGACATCCCGCGATGGTTTGCGGTTGCGCGGGAACTCTCCGCCTGGGAACGTCCTGAGATAACTGACAAGGCCCGCCCGTTTACGTTCGAGCGCTTTGCGCGCGATCTCCGCCGCCTCAACCGAGACCAGGGCCGCAACGGGTTTGCCATGACGGGTGATGGTCACGATTTCTCCTTTGACGGCTTCATCGACCAGGCTCGAAAATCCAGCCTTGGCGTCTCTGAGGTTGATGGTCAGCATGTTGCGCCCTCACATATGTAGACACTTGTGACTACAAGTAGTCTGTCGGAGGGCAGATTTCAACGTCGATTTCGACGCCTGAAGCATCAGCCGCCGGAACAGAATAGTTCATCGAACAGGTCGCCGAACCATTGCTCGAACACCTCGATCTCAGCCTCTGTGACCGGAACGGGGCGCGGCCAATCGTCGGTGACGGTCCAGATGGACAGGTCGTGTTTGGGCGGTCGGCCCATGGGAACATGGTATCCCAGCAGCGCCTCAAGCTGCTCCGACGCTGTGGGCGGCCTGACGCGCCGGGCGCGGGAGCGCGCTCCGCGATCAGACGCCATCGCGGCCGCGCCCGCTTCCGGGCCGCCACGCCACGGGGTTGGCGACCCAACGGTCGATGTCGGATTCCCGCCAGCCCGCGCCGTTGATGCTGATCTTGATCTGGGGCGGGAACGTACCCTCGGCGATCTTGCGGTAGATGGTGGACCGGGACAGGCCGGTGCGGTCGCGGACGGTGTTCATGCGGATGATACGATCTGGCTGGCGCATGGCTGGGCTGCCTCCTGCTGGCTTTTCGTGGGACTGCCAGGAGAGGCAAAGGCAAGGGTTTATTGTTGTGCAATAGGGATTTAGCCGTCGTAGGGCCGTGGCGCAGAGGGGGCGGTAAATAGGACGGTTTACAGCCCGAGACCCCGGCCCCGGCCAAGCCCGAACGTGAGGGTGAGGTCACGGGCGACGCCCATTCCCGAATCGAATGAGATGCCGAGTTCGCGTTTGCGGTTGGCGAGCAGGGATTCCATCTGCGGGTCGCGTTCGAGGCTCTGCGCCATGTTCCCCATCGCCGCCCGCGCCGCCCTGTGACCTGCATAGTCGCCCGCCGCATAGCGTTGGTCGCTGGCCCGGTGGAGTTTCTGCCAGCGCTCCACGAAACGGTCGGCTCGCAGGCCGGGATCGGTGCGCAACTCGGTTTCCAGTTGCAGGGCGTGGATCGCGCGCCGGGCGTCACCTGACGCCGCCTCCGCCGCAAGCTGCGGGTTTTTCTTGTAGGCCGCTTCGGCGTCATGCGAGCCGTGGGGGCGCACCTCCTCGAACCGCTGGCGCGCCTCCTGCAATTCCCTGACCTGATCAGGTCTGGCCTCGCCGCCCTGATCCTGCGCCGCGAAGATCGCATCGACGGCGCGGGCATGACGGACGAGCGCCCGCCCACGCGCCCGGCGTAACGCCGCCTCCGGGTCTTCCTCCACCTTCCTTTCCGGCCCCTGTCCGTCTGCGGCGGGCAGGCGCAAGTCGTCGAAGATGCCGCGCACCTTCTCGGGAACTCGGCGGGCGATCTCCACAACACGCTCGACGTGCTCGCGGAAGGTGATGCCGCGCCGCTCGGCGTAATCCTGGGCCGGGTCGATCCGCTGGTAATCCGCTGCCATGTCCTTGGCGCGGTCGCGCGACAGGGTGTTGATAAGCCGGTCCCGGCTGGCGAAGTCGTCGTGGCCGTAATGCAGGTCCATGCCGTCGCGGTGTCTTGACAGGGCGACATAGCTGCCATGGCGGTCCATGCCGGGCGTCGCCAGCACATGGGCGCGGTCCACGGTCATGCCCTGCGCCTTGTGGATCGTGGCGGCATAGCCGTGGTCGATCTTGTTGTAGCCCTTCAGGTCGAACGTGACATTGCGCCCATCGTCGGCGCGGACGGTCATGCTCTGCCCGCTGACCTGCTCAATGGTGCCGAGCGTGCCGTTCTTCACGCCAAGGCTGCGCTCGTTTTGCAGGAACATAATGCGGTCGCCGGTGGCGAAATTCCGCACGCCGCGTTCGGCGGCGATATGCACATCCGCGCCAAGCTCGCCTGCATCGCGCACCCGTTCGCGGGCCGCCTCGTTCAATTCCCGCACGTCAGCATTGGTGTGGGTGAGGATGATACGGGTTGCGTCTGGGCTGGCCTGCCGGTCACGGTCCCAGCGGTCGATCAGGTCACGCCGCGCTTCTTCCCGCGTTCCAGCCTCATGCACCATGTCGCGGGCGCGGTAGGCGTTCAGGGCTTCGCCCGTCCGGCCGCTGGCGAGGTCGCGGGTCGCCTCACGCTGCCAGTCCTCATGCTGGCGGCGAACCTCGCTGATCTCCGCGCCGCCGTGGCGTTCGTGGATCGAGCGGAACGCCGCGCCCGCCTCGATGGATTGAAGCTGTTCCGGATCGCCGACCAGCACCACCTTCGCGCCGGCCTCGGCGGCATGGGACAGCACGCGCTCCAACTGCCGCGTGCCGACCATCCCGGCCTCGTCGATGACAAGCACGTCGCGGCTGGTGAGCATGTCGCGGCCCTGCGACCAGCGATGCTCCAGGCTGGCGATGGTGCGCGAGGCGATGCCCGATCCGCCTTCCAGACTCTCGGCGGCGATGCCGGAGAGCGCCGCGCCGCGAACCTCATAGCCCGCCGCTTCCCAGGCTTCGCGCGCCACACCCAGCATCGCGCTCTTCCCCGTCCCGGCATAGCCGACGACAATCCCAAGGTCGCGCCCGTCCGTGACATGCGCCAGCGCCTCGGTCTGCTCGCCGGAAAGGGTCAGCCCGCGATCCGCCGCGCGCGCCAACGCGGCTTCTCGGCCCCTGTCATTCACCTCATGGCGTTCGCGCTCGGCCATCATCGCGGTGGCGCGATGCAGGCGCTGTTCGGCCTCGATCATGCCGCGGCTGGTGAAGCGGTCCTGCCCAACATCGTCCTTGCCGAGTTCGACAAGATCGGGCGCGCCGCGCATCGCGCCCATGACCTCGTTGAACTGGTCGATGCCATCGCTGTGCCGGTGCGCGAACATCGCCATGTCGCGCCGTGTAAAGGTCGATTGCTGCTGGGTGATCGCGTCCAGGGCGATGTTCGGGTTCTGGATGATGCGCGCGCCGTTCTCGCGGGCGATGCGCCGGTGATCCTCGGCGCGGTCGGCCTCGATCCCGGTAGCCTCGATGCGCTGCGCCGGTGCGCCGATCTTGGTCTGCGGCTCAAGACCGATGCCCTGCGCCTCAAGGCTGCGGTGGTCGATCCGCGCGTCGATGTCGAGTTCGGCAAGACGCTCGTTGACGTGATCGGCCCAGCGTTCGCGCCAACGTTCGACCAGCTCGGTGCGGTTCCACTCCCGCACCTTCTGGCCGAACCCGTTGTCGTCCACGCTGCGCATGGTCAGCATGACATGGGCATGGGGTTTCGGCATTCCGTCTTCGCCGATATCCCAATGCACGTTCACATCGGCGATCATGCCCTGATCGACAAATTCGGCTTGGGCAAAATCGCGGGCCAGTTCGACGCCTTGGCGCTCCGTCATCTCACGCGGAAGGGCGAACTCCACCTCGCGGCAAAGCTGGGCGTCCTTCCTTTTCTCGAACGCCTCGACATCGTTCCAAAGCTTTTCGCGGTCGTTCCATTCCTCCGGTGCGTTCTCCGGCAGCATGACCTCGGAATGGACGACGCCGCGCTTGGCGGAAAAGTCCTGATCGCGGCCCAGCCGGTCGTCGCGCAACCGCGAGGCCGAGCGGTAGGCGGCGGCAGCCACCACGCTGCGGCCCGCCGCGCGTCCGATGACCTGAACGGAGAAATGGTAGATCGCCATGGCGACCGACCAGATACTGCTCCCAAGCGCACGTCGGAACGACGTATAAGCGCGCCCTAGAAATGAATTTCTCGGGACGGTCCGCGCCGTTCCAGGCCGTCCCGGCAACCTTACAGCATTCCGGCCGACACGAAACTATCATCGCTCCATCCATTGCTTATGGAGACGACGATGCGGAAACCACGGGACTATGGCGCTGAACTGAAGGCGCTGGAGGACAAGGCGCGGGAACTTAAAACGCGCAAGGTGCAGCAACTCGGCGAACTGGTGATCTTGACCGGAGCCGACGCGCTCACCGTCGACGAACTGGCGGGCGCGCTGATCGTGCTGGCCGAAACCAAGGACGCCGGAAAGAGGGAGGCGTGGGCCAAGCGCGGGGCCGCGTTCTTTCAAAGCCGGGCGCGGCGATCTGCATCGGCATCTGACCGCGACGCGGGCGGCGCTCAACCGCAACCGGACGGTGCGCAACCGGCATCAGGCAGCACGAGCGCGGCATGATATGCGAACCTGGCAGGTCGAACGCCGCCAACGCACGCGGCATCTGATCGAACTCGGCGGTCTCGTCGTCAAAGCCGGGATCGTGGACCTGACCTGCGATGATCGCGCCATCATCTACGGCGCCCTGCTCTGGGCGGCCGACAAGCTCCAAAGCGATGAACGCGACAAGGCGTTGGCGCTCTGGGCCGACAAGGGAAAGCAGGCGTTCGAGCATGAAGCTACGGCATGAATCCCATCACCGCGCAGGATCGGCATGGCAGGGTATGACCGATGGCGGGCGGCGCGGAGACATCACATATCGCAGCGCCACCCGTCATCGCGCGGCAACGCCGCGCAACGGCGACGCACATCACGGGCTCGAGGTTTCGCGCACCTCGCGCAAGGCCCGGCTGAAGAGGTGATTGAAGATGCGATCGCAATTTCCGCATTGGTCATGATGATGCTTTGAAGGCTGCTGTCGCGCTGGTATTGCTTGATGGCCACCGACGGGCCGTGTCAGGCGGCAGAGCGATCGTGCGAAGGTGGCTCCCGCTGCAATCCGTCCAGATGGCGCAGGATGTTGCGAGCGGCGGCGAGGGCGATGTCCCGCCGCACGCTGTCGACCGCCGAGCCAATGTGGGGGGTCAGAACCGTGCGGGCATGAGAGAGCAGTCGCGGCTCGACGCCGGCGGGCCGATCAGGCCGGGCCCAGTCCTCCGTCTCGAACACGTCGGCCGCATACCCGCCGAGATGGTTCGCCTCTAGGGCGTTGGCGACCGCCGCCTCGTCCACCAGCGATCCGCGGGCGGGGTTGATGAGGAGCGCGCCCGGCTTCATGGCCGCGATCGCCGCCGCATCGATCAGGTGGCGCGACTCCGCGTTCAATGGCAGCGCCAACACCAGATAGTCACTGCGTGCCAGCAACTCTGCCAGATCGCGCCGCAGGAGCCCCTGCGCATCCTCCGCGGCGGGAGAAAGCGGGTGCGCGTCGCAATAGGAGATGCGGCAGCGGAATGGCCGCACGCGGTGGGCGATGGCCTGGCCCACGGCACCCATGCCCACGATGCCCACCTCCGCCCCATCGAGCCCCATGCCGTAGAGTACCGGCCGCCAGCCGGCGAACGGGTGCTGGCGGATCAGCCGGTCGCCGGCGAGCAGATTGCGGCCGAGGGCGATCATGAGGCCGACGGCGAGTTCTGCGGTGGGCGCGGTGAGCAGGTCGGGCACGATGGTCACGTCGACGCCGCGCGCCCGGCACGCCTCCATGTCGAAATTGTCTGCTCCCTTCAGGGCGCAGGCGACGACCTTCAGATCCGGGCAGGCTTCGAGGAAGGCGCCATCCACGTGGTCCGTCATGAAGGCCAGGATGGCGTCGGCGTCGCGCGCGCGGCGCAGGAGTTCCGCGCGCGGCCACGGCTCGCGGGTGGTGTTGGCCTCTACCGCACCGCGGGTGGAAAGCAGATCTAGCACCTCGGGGTGGACCCAGTTGGTGACGAGGGTCTTGCGAGCCATGGATGTCTCTTGCGGCAGGAGTGGGATCAAGCGGAGGCGAGGCAGAAGGTGGCGAAGCGCCGGGCCATGGAGGATTGCGGGCTTTCGCGGCCGAGGCCGATGAACAAGGTCTTGAAGATGTCGGCCTCCTCCAGTTCCAGCATGGTGAGCGTGCCGGCCTTCACCTCCTCGGCCACGGAATAGGCGAACACCACGGAAAGGCCGAGCCCGGCCTTGACCGCCTCCTTCACGGCGGCGGTGCTGCCGAGTTGGCGTGCCACGCGCAGGCGCCCAGCATCGGGCCCGAACATGCCGGCGAGCGCCCGGCCGGTGCCGGTGCCGGGCTCGCCGCCGATGATGGGATGGTCGAGCAGTGCCTGGCGCGGAATGCAGCGCTCCTTCGCGAGCGGATGGTCGGGGCCGGCAATCACCACCAACTTCTCTCGGCGCCAGCCCTGCCATTCCACGGCCGGGTGGTCCTCGCTCCATTCGGTGAGAGCGATGTCCGCCTCGCCGGCGATGAGGGCGTCCACCGCATGGCGGTTGGTGGTGATGACGAGGTCCACCGTGCCGGGCCGATCCAGGTCGCGCTCGAACACGGCGATGAGGCGCGGCGCAAGATAGACTCCTACGTTGCCGCTGGCATGCACCACCAGGCGGCGATCGGAGACGACGGCGCGGGCACGGTCGGCGCTGGCTATGAGGGAGCGGGCCTTCGGCAGGAACAAATCGCCGTCACGGGTGGGGACCGCGCGGCTGCGGTTGCGCACCACGAGGGGCACGCCGACGAACTCCTCGAGCTTGCGCAACTGCTGCGAGACGGCCGGCTGCGAGCAGGCAAGGCGCTCCGCTGCCGACTGGATGCCGCCCTCATCGATGACCGCCAGAAAGGTCTGAACCTGAGACAGATTCAGCATGCGCATGCCCCCGCCCTTGTGCGGCCACAGCCGCTCCATCCCTTGCACCGGAATGTATGCATTAAACGAATGTATGTTGCAACTTCATATTTAATTGGCATTTCCCGCACGTTGGTGAGCTCATTCATATTGTGTCGGAAACATATGGATAAAATCGCATCCGCGCGCCCTCTTCGCCGCCAGCGTCATCAAAATGAAATGCAATTGTTGTCTATTTTTCATTGAGATATGTAATCTATCTGCCGCCAAGAAGGCGCCCACGGAGTTGCATCGTGCGGCAGCCCCGCCGGCGGGCCGTCTCGGCGCGCACGCCATAAACCCATGAGGTCGACATGATCACGCGTCGTCGCTTCGGGGCGCTTGCCGCCTCCGCGCTCTCGCTTCCCCTCGTTTCCGGTGCCGCGCACGGCCAGCAGATGCGCGACGGCAAGCTCCACCTGCGCTTCGCCATCGCCCCCCTGCGGCCAACTCCCGCCATCACCATCAAGGAATTTGAACCGGTGTTCCGCTATCTGGCGGGCGAACTCGGCGCCACCTACGAGTTGGTCAGCCCGGAGAGCTGGGCTGCCATCTCGGTGGCCATGAGCAACGGCCACGTGGATGTGGGCTGGCTCGGCCCGTGGGGCTACGTGCTGGCCAACCAGCACGCCGGCACCGAGGTGATCGCCACCGCCAAGTATCGCGGCAAGCCGTTCTACCACGCCATCATCGAGGGGCGGCCGGATCTCCCCATCAAGGAGTTTCCAAAGGATGCCAGGGGCATGAAGCTGTCCCTAAGCGACCAGGGCAACACCTCCGGCTGGCTCATCCCCTACGCCTTCCTGGTGAAGAGCGGCATCGATCCGCGCGACTTCTTCCAACTGCGCGAGGGGGCCACCTTCGGCAACAACGTGTCCATGATCCAGCAGGGCCTCATCGACCTCGGTTCCGACATGGACCGCGGCCGCAACGGCATGATCGAGGCCGGCGAGATGGATCCGGCCAAGGTGGTCGTCTACTGGACCTCCCAGGAACTGCCCAATGACGCAATCTGTGTGCCCAAGGGCTTCGACCCGGCGTTGAAGACGAAGATCCGCGACATTCTCGTCTCCCTCCCGGAGGACAAGGCGCAGGCGCTCATGGGCAGCGGCTACAACGGCTTCGTGCCAGCCACCCATGCCGATTACGGCATCATAGAGGAAGCCGGCCGCGTCACCGGCAAGCTGAAGTCCTGATCCGCGCGGGCCGGTGCCTTCGGGCACCGGCCACGTCGCGCCCGGCATGAAGCCGGGCGTCCGTTTCATAGCGCGCCGAGCCAGGGGAGACCGTCCATGACCATCGCAAGCTTCGAGGAGACACGCTACGTCGAGCCGGCCCGGTCGCTACTAACGTGGCACAATCTGCGGCGGGGGCTCGTCTTCCTCGCCGTGACCCTGTTCCTCGGGATGTGCTTCGCGGCGGCGAAGGTGGACCTGGCGAAGCTCGTGGACGGGCTGCCGAAGATCGCCTCCTGGTTCCAGCAGATGTTTCCGCCGGACGTACGGGATATCGACCGGGTGCTGCGCGACGCATTCCAGACCCTCGCCATGGCCACGGTGGGCACCATCGGCGCCCTTCTCGTGTGCATCCCACTGGTGCCGCTTGCCGCGCGCAACACCACGCCGAATCTTCTGGTCTATCGTTTGGTGCGGGCGGTGTTCGGGGTGCTGCGCGGCACCGAGATCCTGGTATTCGCCCTCATCTTCGTGGCGGCGGTGGGGTTCGGCCCTTTCACTGGCGTGCTGGCCGTCATGTTCAACATGGTGGGCGCCCTCGGCAAGCTGCTCACTGAGGTGATCGAGCCGGCCGATCGCGGCCCGGTGGAGGCGTTGGAGCTCACCGGTGCCGGCCCGGTGCGCGCGTTCCGCTACGCCCTCCTGCCGGACGTGTGGCCGAACATCGTCGCCGTCACCCTCTACATCTGGGAGTTCAACGTGCGCGCCTCCACGGTGCTGGGCATCGTCGGTGCCGGCGGCATCGGCCAGACGCTGAAGGACTCCATCGACCTGCTCGACTTTCCTAAGTTGGCCACCGTGCTGGGCGTCATCCTCGCCATGGTGATCGCCATCGACACCCTGAGCGCCCACTTGCGCCGTCTCGTGCTGAGCCCCGAGACCGCCGCCACCCGCGCCGGCACGCCGACGCGCCTTTTCGAAGGCGAAAGCCGCGCCTGAGCGGCCCATGGGAGTTGACCGATGAAGAGCATCGCCCCTGCGCATCTGCCGCACGACCGTTCCCTGGGCGAGGAGGAGGGTGCCGCAATCGTCGTGCGCGACCTGAGCAAGGCGTTCGACGGTCGCGTGGTGCTGGATCGCGTCTCCTGCACCGTGCCTGCCGGCCAGTTCGTGGTGCTGCTCGGCCCCTCCGGGTGCGGCAAGTCCACCCTGTTCCGCTGCCTGACCCGCCTGGTGGAGCCGGATGCCGGAAGCGTCACCATCCGCGGCACCGAGGTGACTGCCCTGAAGCCCGCTGCCCTTGAGGCGCTGCGCCGGGAGGTGGGGTTCGTGTTTCAGCAGTTCAATCTGGTAAAGCGCTTCAGCGCCATCGACAACGTGCTGGCGGCCCGGCTCGCGACGACGCCCCTGTGGCGGGTGCTGCTGCGCCGCTTCCGCGCGCGGGACCGGCAATTGGCGCTCGCCTGCCTCGACAGCGTGGGCCTCATGGACCAAGCCTATCAGCGCGCGGAGCGTCTTTCCGGCGGGCAGCAGCAGCGGGTCGCCATCGCCCGCGCCTTCGCCCAGCAGGCGGAACTGATCCTCGCCGACGAGCCCATATCCAGCCTCGATCCGGAATCCTCCGAGAACGTGCTGCAGATCCTGCAGCGGGCGGCGCGGGAGCGCGGCTTCTCGGTGTTGTGCAGCCTGCATCAGGTGGATCTCGCCGTGCGCTACGCCGACCGCATCATCGCCCTGCGCCAGGGGCGCCTGTTCTTCGACGGCCCGGCGGCCGCCTTCACCCCCGGCCTGCGGGAGGACCTGTATCGTGCCGCCCGTTCCTGAGACCGCGACGCCCGCTGACACCGCAGAATGGGCCGCGATCGCCACCGTGCTTGCCCGCGGCGATGATCGCGGCCGGCTTCTGGAAATCCTGCTGGAGGTCCGCGACGCCAAGGGCGGGATCGGCATCTCTCAGGCCGGGCTTCTGGCGCTGGCCGAGCGCCTGCGCCTGTTCCCCTCCGAGGCATACGAGGTGGCCACCGCATTTCCGGCGGTGAACTACGCCGCCACCACGCCCTATGCCGCCGACGGCTGCGGCGATCTGGTGTGCGGCCTGCTGCACGGCGCGCTCGGCGCCGGAGTGTGCCGCAACCGTTGTGACGGGCCCCGCCCCGAACCCGTTCCGCGCTCCTTCGCGGCCTACCGGGCGGCAGGGGGCTACGGGCAGCTCGGCCGCATCATGGCCGATCCCGGCGCGGCGGCGCAGATGTTGGAGCGGCTGTCGGTGCACCAGGCGGTGGGGCGGGCGGGCGTCGGCTTCCCGGTGGCGGAGAAGTGGCGGCAGGTGATCGCTGCCGGCGGCACGCCGGTGGTCATCGTGAACGGCGACGAGGGCGAGCTTGCCATCTTCAAGGACCGCTTCATCCTGGAGAACGACCCGCACGGCGTGATCGAGGCGGCCCTGGTGGCCGCGCGGGTGATAGGCGCGGACCAGGTGTTCCTCTACGTGCGCGACGACTACGTCCCCATCCACGCCATCCTGCGTCAAGCGCTGATGGAGGTGGCGGGGGCCGGCCTCGCGGAGGGCCTCGCCCTGGAGCTGCGGCGCAGCGGTGGTGCTTTCATCTGCGGCGAGGAAACGGCGCTCATCGCGAGCCTCGAGGGACGCCCGGCCCGCCCTGTCGAGCGCCCGCCCTTTCCCACCGCCTGCGGCTATCTCGGCCGGCCCACCTTGCTGCACAACGTGGAGACCTTCTATCGCGTCACTGCAGCGTGGGGCGGCACGCTGGGCTCGCCTGCCTCGGCCCTCCTGGATCCCGAGGTTCGGCTGTTCAGCGTCTCGGGCCGGGTGTGCGCACCGGGGCCGAAGCCGATGCGCGGTCTGTTGCGC
This sequence comes from Azorhizobium sp. AG788, assembly GCF_004364705.1. Taxonomy (NCBI): domain Bacteria; kingdom Pseudomonadati; phylum Pseudomonadota; class Alphaproteobacteria; order Hyphomicrobiales; family Xanthobacteraceae; genus Azorhizobium; species Azorhizobium sp. AG788. The sequence goes on along the minus strand of NZ_SOBM01000005.1, from coordinate 4,311 downwards.
CTCGCCGACCTGGTGGAGATCGCCGGTGGAATGCAGGACGGCCATGCCCTCGGCGGCATGGTGATCGGCGGATCGGCGGGGGCGCTGGTGAGCGCCGCAGACTGCTACAGGCCGCTTGCCGATCTGCTGGACGAAGGGCTGCGCCTCGGCACGGGCGGGGCGATCGTGTTCGGCGCGACAGACGAGCCGCGCGCCATTGCCGCCCGCATGGCGGCCTATCTGGCACGGGAGAGCTGTGGCCAGTGTGGGCCCTGCCGCATCGGCACCGCGCACGCCTCGCGCGCCCTGGCTGCGCCGGGCCCGCTGGATCAGCATCTTCTCGAAGACCTCGCAGCGGTCATGGGCGAAGCCTCCCTGTGCGCGCTCGGGCGCAATGCGGGCCGCTTCCTCGGGCGGCTGTCCATCCCCGGCCGCGGTGTTAGCGCATGAGCCTCATCAACTTCACCATCGACGGCCAGCCCGTTGCCGCGCAGGACGGGCAGAGCCTGCTGCAGGCGGCCACCGCCGCCGGACTCGACCTACCTCACCTGTGCGCTTCTACGCGCGATGGCTTCGCGCCCATGGGCAGCTGTCGCACCTGCCTGGTGGAGGTGGAGGGCGAAGCCGAGTTGGTTCCTGCCTGCCGCCACAGGGTCCGGACCGGACTCGCCGTGCGCACCGACACGCCGCGCGCCGCGCGGGTGCGGCGGCTCGCGGTCAGCCTGCTCGCCTCCGAGATGAGCGCCGCGGCGAAGGCGCGCCACCCCGACACGCCGTTCCTCGATCTCGTCGCGCGCACCGGAGCCGATCCCGATCGCTTCGGCCACCGGGCGGCAGGCCGTCCCGCGGATGCCAGCCACCCCGCCATTGTCCTCGACCCGGAGGCGTGCATCCGCTGCGGCAAGTGCCGGGCGGGATGCCGTGACGTGCAGGTGAATGGGGTCATCGCCCTCGCCGGGCGAGGCGACGGCATCCACGTGACATTCGATGCCGGGATGGCCATGGGGGAGAGCAACTGCGCCTCCTGCGGGGAATGCGCCCAGCTCTGCCCCACCGGCGCGCTGGCGCCCAAGGCGCTGGAGCGGGCCGGTGGACGGACCGCGGTGACGGCCAAGGGCGAAACGGTCTGCCCCTTCTGCAGCGTCGGCTGCCGGGTCACCCTGCATATGGTCGACGACGAGGTGGCGTGGGCGGAAGGTGCCGACGGCCCGGCGAACCGCGGTCGGTTGTGTGTCAAGGGCCGCTTCGGCTTTTCCTACCTGAGGCATCCGGATCGCCTCACCGTGCCCCTGGTGCGCCGGGCGGATGCGCCCAAGGATCCGGCCCTCGCCCTGCGCGGCGCCGCGGTGCTGGACCTGTTCCGTCCCGTTGACTGGGACGAGGCGCTGGACACCGCCGCTCGTGGCTTCGCCCGGTTGCGCGCGGCGCACGGCCCCGGATCTCTGGCGGTGCTAGGGTCGGCAAAGGGTTCGAACGAAGATGCCTATCTCCTGCAGAAACTCGCACGCATGGGCTTGGGCACCCCCCATGTTGACCACTGCACACGCTTGTGCGCCTCGGTGCCGCCGCTGGCGGAGGCCACCGGCTTCGCCGCCGTGACCGCCCCCATCGAGGAGATCGCCTGCGCCGAGGTGGTGCTGATGGTGGGCAGCAACCCGGACAGCAACCATCCGGTGGCCGCCTCCTTCATGAAGAATGCCTTTCGGCGTGGGACGAAGCTCATCCTGGTGGATCCCGGCATTCAGGCCCTGTCGCGGTTCGCCACCCATCACCTCAGGACGGCCCCGGGGACGGATGTGGCCCTGCTCTCCGCCATGACGCGCGTGGTGATTGAGGAGGGGCTCCACGACCGGGATTTCGTCTCTGGGCGGCTGGAGGGCTTCGAGGCGCTGCGCGCGCGGGTCGCACCTTTCACGCCGGAGATGGCGGCCGGCCTCACGGGCGTTCCGGCGCAGGACATCGTGGCCGCCGCCCGCCTGTTCGCCGGGACGCGCGCGGCCATGACCTTCTGGGGCATGGGTGCCTCGCAGCACGCCTTCGGCGCGGACAACATCCGGGCCGTCATCGCCCTCGCTCTCGTGTGCGGGCAGGTGGGTCGTCCCGGCGCGGGCCTCCATCCCCTGCGCGGGCAGAACAACGTGCAGGGCTCCTGCGACGCCGGCCTGTTGCCCAACTATCTCCCCGGCTACCGGCCGCTTGCGCAGGCAGGTCACACGGTGGTGGAAATGTTCGATGCGGCCCGTCGAGGGGCGGTGCGCGGGCTCTATGTGGTGGGTGGCAACCCGGCCATGGCCAACCCGGACCTCGCCGTCACCCGCGCCGGGCTGGCCTGCCTGGAGCATCTGGTGGTGCAGGATATCTTCCCCACCGAGACCGCGGCCTTCGCCGATGTGATCCTGCCCGCAGCGGCGCTGGCGGAGCGGGCGGGTACCGTGACCAATACCGACCGACTGGTGCAACGCATCGCACCGGCGCTGCCCCTGCCCGGCGGCGCGCGACCGGACTGGCGCATCATTCGCGACATCGGCGCGCGCCTCGGCCTATCGTGGGCAAATCTGACTGTGGAGAGCCTGTTCGAGGACATGGCGCAGGAACTGCCCACCCTTGCCGGCTTCAGCTGGCGGATGATGGTCCAAGACGACCATGCGCGCTACCCCTTGCGCCCAGCCGGCGCCGGCGAGAGCCTGTTCGGCGATGATTTTCCCCGCGGGGCCAAGGCCGCCATCGTGCCTCTCGACGCGAGTGGTGCGGACGAGATGACGGACGCCGACTATCCCTTCATCCTGATGACCGGCCGCCTGCGCGAACACTGGCACACGGGCACCATGACCCGCCGCTCGCCGGTGCTGGAGGCCCTGAGCCCGGAGCCGCAGGCCCACATGCATCCTGACGACCTCGCCCGGCTGGGCGTGACCGTCGGAGGGGAAGTGGAGGTACGCACGCGCCGCGGGATGGTGCATCTCGCCGCTATGCCCGATCGGGCGGTGCGGCCGGGCGTCGTGTGGATGGCCATGTCCTTCTTCGAGGCGGCTGCGAACGAACTGACGGTGAACCGACTGGATCCCACCACCCGCGTGCCGGACTTCAAGTTCTGCGCGGCGGCGGTGGAGAAAAAAACATATACCTGACCACGATAGACTATAAGTTCCACGACACACTGCCGATCGCTGCCATATTAATGGCCAGATCTTCATATAATAATACTATATCTTATCGTTTATAATTGGCACCGAATTGGAAATTAATTGACCATCTTGCGCAATTCATGTGTAATCGGTTTGTGGAGTGCCACTGCGCCATATTAGGTTGTGTGGACGGATTTTGATGAGGATGAGGATGAGGATGAGGATGAGGATGAGGATGAGGATGAGGATGAGGATGAGGATGAGGATGAAGCTGAAGGCGAGAGCGACGATGGCGGCGAAGCCGCATTCGGTCTTCTCGCAGCGCAGGGCGACGCGCTTGAAGCGCTTGAGCTTTCCGAAGCACTGCTCGATGCGGGCGCGCCCCCTGTAAAGCGCCTTCGGGAAGAAGGCTGGGCGCTCCTTCGCGTTGGATTTGAAAGGGATGGCGGACGCGATGCCGCGCGCCCGGGCGATGGCCCGGTTGGCCTTGGCGTCATAGCCCTTGTCGGCGAGCGCCGCGCGCGGCGTGACATCGGGACCCAGATCCAGCAGCAGCTTGAAGAGCGGACTGTCGCCGGCTTCCCCGCCGGTCAGGTGGAAGGCGATCGGCAGGCCGTCGAAGTCGCTCTTGAGGTGGATCTTGGTGGAGAAGCCGCCGCGCGAACGGCCGAGGGCTTGGCCGTCCTGCCCCCTTTTGCTCCGGCGGCGGAGACGTGGGCGCGCACCACGGTGGAATCGAACATCTGGACCAGATGGGCCGTGCGGCTCAGCGAGGCCAGGGTTTCGAAGTAAAGCTCGAACACGCCGGCCTGACGTAGCCGCCAGAACCGTTTCCAGACGCTATTCCACGCGCCGAACTCGGCAGGCAGTGCCCGCCAGGTGATGTTGTGCACAGTGAAATAGTGCATGGCTTCGAGGAACTTGCGATCGTCGCGACCCTTGTCGCCGCGCCGTGAACGGCAGGCGCGGAACACCTCCAGCGCCAGCGCCCAATCCTCGTCCGTCATCCGCGTCAGCATGGTCGATCTCGCCAAAAGCCGACCCGCTATGAATCACCGAAAGGGGCAGAAGGGAATCCCCTCTGCCTAAACCCACCGCAATCCGTCCACACGGCCTAGGCAGCGGACTCATAACGCATTGATCCAGATGCGGACGGCTGCGAGCTTGAGGGCTGCGAGGAAGTTTTCTGGGCGCCGGTCGTAGCGGC